>CACJSU010000001.1 GCA_902596165.1 uncultured SAR86 cluster bacterium
ATTGAAGCTTGCAAAGTGTTAGAAGCAGCAAGATTCCTAGAGCCTAGATTTGATGATTCAATTCTGTGATCAATGCCCTCTATCCAAATAGGATGATCTGTAAATTCATAAGCTTTTTCTTCTGATGCAATAATCATCGCAGAAGAACCATCAGAAATTGGCGGGCAATCTAACTGATTTAATGGAGAAGATACCATTGCATTATTTAGATAATCTGACTCATCAATTAAGTCAGTGATTAAGGCGTTCTTGTTATTTTTTGAATTAGCTCTTGCTTCAATGACTGTTGCAAGCATTTGCTCAGGGGTAATGATATTTTGATCAAGTAGAACTCTAGCTTGCAGAGCCGCTAAACTCACTCGATCAGGCCATAAAGGAGAAATATAATATGGATCCATTTGCAGTGAAATAATTGCATCTAAATCTCCAGGGGATGATTTTCCAAAGCCATAAATTAAGGCCGTCTCAGCATCACCCATTTGAATTTTTAACATTGATTCATACATGGCCCATGCTGCATCCATTTCTACGTGAGATTCTTTAATTGGCGGATTAGTTTGAATAGCAGACAAACCCTCGACAAAAGCAAAAGCCGCTCCTTGTAAATAATCACAACTGCCAGAACAGGTAAAATCTATGTCCTTTTGGCTGATCCCCAAATCATTAAAGAGCTGATGCACCACTGGCATGATGAGCTCAACTTCATTCAGAGCTCCTGCATTTTTTAATATTGGATGTTGAGCATACCCAACGATAGCCACTTTCTTCATGATTCTTGAAACCTCAGAGTTGCAACATCTACATCTGGTTCATCGATAGGAGCAAACCATTTAATATTTTCTAAAGAATGAGTCCACTCTTCTTTAGGCTTCCAAACAGCCTGAATGCGCATGCCTATTCTTATTTTTTCAATATCAACATCTTGAATAAGATGTAAAAATGAAATATTTGCTCCGTCCAATCTAATCATCGCGCAAACATAGGGGGGCACGATAGGATTTCCTGGAATAGGAATATGCACCACAGTAAATGATTCTATGCAGCCTTTATCAGTCAGTGGAACCTCTATATCAGTTGCAACTCCACATCTGGGACAGCTCCCTCTTGGGGGGACGTAAACTGCTTTACATTTTGGACAACCCTGCCCAACAATATTGCCTTCTTTTACTTGATTTAAAAATCTTGTTGTTGCTGAGCCAGCCGTATAGAAATACTCTAAATTAATAGGTGACTCTGAATAATCTTTTGGTTTCTCTTCTGCGCTCATGATTCCAACTTAAAAAATTTTATATCTGTAATTCTTTGTTCATGGGTCTCAGACCAAGTTGCTTGCACCCTGGTACCAATACTTAAATCAGATTCTTTGCAATCAGTGACCATGTGAAGCATAGAAGTATCTGCGCCATCAAGCTTGATTAAAGCAAAGGCAAAAGGCTCTTTAATTAAATGGTGATGTTGAGGGTTCTCAATCCAGGAAAAGGATTCAACCACTCCACCAGGACCAACCTCAACCATTTCTTTTAAGGGCTCATTAGTTTCGGGATCAAATTCAGCGGCAGGAGAAAAAACTTTACCAGCATTACTTTTTGTTCCTAAAATTTTTTGCTGACCAAGGGCTTCAAAGAATTTAGACATAACAGGTCCGCTTGAGCGCTTGTAGTTGTATGCAAGCTCAAAGGGGGCTCTTAGCAAATCTTTTGAATCACTCATCTTCTTCAACCATTGTATTTTTAGATTTATCTATTAAAACATGTTTCATTAATTTCCCAGAAGCATTTCTTGGTAAAGGTGTATCAATTATTTTCCATTTAGAAGGTACTTTAAAATCCGCTAAATCTTTACCAACCCATACTGATAATTCGGAATCACTCAACTGAGAATTTTTAGTTGATACTATCGCCATAACTTCTTGGCCCAAATCATCATGTGGTATACCAATCACAGCTGATTCCTCAACATCTTTATGAGAATCTAAAATTAATTCAATCTCTTGAGGATAAACATTCTCAGCACCTCTTAAAATAAGATCTGTCCGTCTTGATGAGATAAAATAAAGTGAGCCTCTCTTATGCCCCCAGTCTCCAGTGCGTAACCACCTATCACTAGTAAGAGCAGCCGCAGATGCTTCTGGGTTATTGTAATAGCCAAGCATAACCGAGGGACTTTGGACATATATCTCACCTTCTACAGAATCTGCTGTAACTTTCTTACCCTCTTCATCTCTTAATTCAATTTTAATACTCGGCATGGATTGTCCGGGAGAAGAAGGTTCCTCTTTGAGGGTTTCCCCCCAATTAATAATAGTTATAGCGCCTGATTCAGTGAGCCCGTAACCATAACCAAAACTGTACTCTGAGTTAGGGAAAACTCCCTTTGTCCTTTCGATCAGTTCAGGAGGCATAGGCGCTCCACCGCCACCAACAACTAAGACACTTTCAAGTTGTAAGCTTTTTGCTTCAGCCTCATCTAACAATCTCTTAAGCGCTGTTGGAACAGCCCCGCCCCAAGAGGTAACACTAAATTTTTGTATTAATTCAATCGCCCTATCTGCTAAAAATCTTCCGTCATACACCAAGGTTGTAGAGCCTGCAAATAAGCTGGTTACAGCACCGGCTGATAAACCAGAAACATGAAATAGAGGAGATGTGAGTAAGTTGGTTGGGGTGTTCTTTGACCAATCAATCCCGTAACTTGATGAATGTTGAGAAACAGCTGCACCTTGAAGCATCTGTAATGTTGAATTAGCGATCATGGATCGATGCGAGGTCATCACACCCTTAGGCGTTCCTGTTGTCCCAGAGGTATATAAAAGACAAGCACACTCATCTTCATCTATACGAACAAAAGACTTTAGTTCTTGTTCATATGAAGTTAAATCTAAATCCTCAAAAATTAAGGTTGGATGTTTTACTTGATCAGCAATCCTATCAAATCGTTTTTGATCAGAAACTATAACATTAGGATCACCAGCATCTATGGCCTTGATAGCTTCCGAGCCTTTCCACCACCCATTCAAACCGCAAGCGATCGCACCAATGCTCACAGTAGCCCAGAAAAATATAATCCATTCAGGACAATTAGCAGCATAAATAGCAACCCTGTCTCCAGTTTTAACATTATGTTGTGATTGCAAAATATGAGCTGCTTTTTTTACCAATGTTAGATGTTGCGTAAAACTGATAACTTTATCTTGATAGATCAAATAAGGTTTTTCGCCATGACTAGCTGACAGCTCAATAAAATCCACTAATGATCTAGGTCGATTTTTAAAAACATCCATTTCTACACCAAGAACATTTTCTCGATGAATTTCAAAAAAAGATTGGCTCTCTACTAGGGCTTGTATATATTTGTCAGAATGCATCATTGGGATTTTACTATCTTATAAATGCATCCATCAATCAACGAGTATCAACTAGATTTTTTTTGTCAATGATTCTAAAAAATATTCCAACATTGTTCGTGAACTCATGATTCGTTATAGTTGATTAGATACAATGAAAGAACTAAATTTTATATAGAAAGATCATGGCAGATAAAAACACACAGCCATTAGCTGTAATCACAGGTGGTGCCTCAGGCATTGGCTTAAGTACGGTGAAGCGATTTTTAGATGAGGGCTATGAAGTACTGATACTCGATGCTAATAAAGATGCGGGAGAGCAATCAGTAAATAATCTTAAATCAGATACTTGCAATATTAATTTTGCACATATCGATATTACAAACCATGCTCAAATAGATTCAGTTTTTGCCGACTTGCATGCTAACAATCGTCCAGCCCATGTACTAGTGAATTGTGCCGGTATCAGCCCCGCCTTGAACCCATTGCATCAATATTCAGTGGAGGAATGGCATAGAACCATCGATATTAATTTGCATGGTACTTTTTATGCCTGTCGAGAGTTCTTAAAACTGGCAACTGAGCAAAAGATTGATGCAGGAGCAATTGTAAATGTTGCCTCGATCATGGGAGTAAGAGCGAGTGGAGCCCAAGCACCCTATGCAGCATCGAAGCATGCAGTGGTGGGTTTAACCAAATCAATCGCTCAAGATTATGCCACCATGAACATCAGAGCCAATGCCATTGGTCCAGGTGTCATTGATACACCCATGAATACCGAATTAATGAAAGATGAAAACATCATGCAATACATGCTACAACGCATTCCCATGAATCGAGTTGCAACATCAGACGAAGTAGCCAACTTAATTTATTTCTTAGCATCATCCGAAGCATCTTATATAACTGGATCCTACTACCCTATTGATGGTGGGTATCTTGCAAGCTGATATTTTTACCAACAAAACTGCTTTAATTACTGGCGCTGCCAGTGGCATTGGCAGAGGCCTAGCATTGCATGCTGCAAAACTTCAAATGAATGTTGTCTTAATGGACCTCAACGCAGATGGTTTAAATGAGACGCATAGCCTGATGACTGAGTGTCCTTCCATGATCATCCATTGCGATGTATCTAACTTAGAAGACTTTTCAAAAGCGAAAGAAAAAATTGCAAGTGAGTTTGGCACAGTTCATTTCCTGTTTAATAACGCAGGAATCTTTTTAGAAGGTCGAGCCTGGAAAGCAGACCAAAAAAACTGGCAACGAATTATTGATGTAAATTTGATGAGTGTCATTTATGGCTTAAATCTGTTTGTTGATGAAATGGTTGCCAGCCAAGAGCGTTGTCACATTATCAATACATCATCCATGGCAGGTATCATCGTTGGCCCTGCCCTTGCTCCTTACACAACCACCAAGCATGCAGTTGTCGGTTTAACCCGAACCTTGCACGAGGACCTAGCAGACAATGACAAAGTGGGAGTATCTGTGCTTTGTCCTGGATTAGTTCAAACCAACATCATTGAAAGAGATCACCTGGGCTTAGATCTTGACGAATCCTCAATTGACCAACACGAAAGCGCCAAGAATAATGCTCAATGGCTTGCTGATGGTGTTAAAGAAGGCATGAGTCCTGAAGACTTAGCTACCATTGTTTTTAAGAAAATTGAAAACAATGAATTTTGGATATTGACTCATCCAGAGTTCGTAGGAGTTTACTCAGGTTACTCAACAGAACTTATTGAATCATCAACCAAAGAATAAAAACTACTTACTTTTATTAATTGATTTAAGAATGGGATTAAAAGGAACAATTTTAAAGTTTTGATTCTTCAGCTCTTCTCCATCATAGTTATAACCGTCCTGAGCGACCATTAAACCCTTAGAAAATTTTCCTCTGAGATTGTAGTTTGTAACGTCAATGCCATCGGTTTCTGATGTGCCATCAATGCCTTTTGGGTCATCGTCAATGGTAAAACTTGAGATAAATTCGTGAGGATACATTCGATTATAAACGTTGTATTTATTATCTCCTTGGGATGAAAGTAAGATATAGCCCTCTTTTTCAGAAGTTTTATAGATTGTAAGTCCCTCTGGATCACCGCCAATATTTCCCTCTCGAGAATCCACAATAAAGGGATTTTCAAATGGAAATTCATTATTTAAGTTGTAGGCTTTTAAAACACCATTCACCTCCTCCTCTGAAATAAATACCGTCTTATTTTCATCATCAAAAACACAGCCTTCTGATTCACCTCCATTGCTGAAAGTACCTATAAGTGTTCGAGTCTGAGGTACCCACAACTCAACTCGAGGACCTTTATCCTCTGTAATGAAAACGATCGGAACTCCATCAATCAAGCCGGCACATATACCATAAACATCTATGTTAGTTTGAATGGTCATTGACCTAGCACCAATACCGAAAAGATTACCTGATTGCGGAAGATTATTAAAAAAATCTTGCTGATTAAATTCCCAAAACTCAATTGATTTAGCTGTTCTATTTGACGCAGCCACATAAATTTTATTATCAACCTGTCTTACATCAATATTATTTATTTCACCCAGCGCATCATATGATATTTTTTTTCCAGAAAGATCATATGAATAAACTCCTGCTCGCTTATCAGTTCCAAGAATTATTGACTCCTTTGGGTTTCTATAATCAATAAGTATTGCCGGGTCATCTGCAGCATCGCCACTAGTTGTAACAGGATCCGTCTCAGCAATCGCAACGATAGAGTTATTATCGGAACAACCCACGAAGAAGAAAATATTTAGTATTAGGGATAATTTTAGAAATTTAGACATATTGGCATTGTAACTCCAACGCTCTTGTATTTAAATTTTTAGAATTTGTGCTCTATACCAATTGAAAAAATATCTTTAGCTTTTCTTTTATTAGAAGACTCTAGTTGAGAATAGAATGCAAAGATCTTGGATGATTTCCTTAACTGATAATCGTAGCCGATTGTTGTATGCTTGCCTGAATCAATTTTCATGCTTGATGAGGCGCGCTGAATTTTGAATGTACCTTTTGGACCAATTCTTCTTGAGAAACTAATAACATGACCATTCTTTGTCATGCCCGAGGCAAGATTTTTAGTCTTCTGATTTAGCAGTCCGAGCTTTGATTTGTCTAGTGGGATTAAAATCGCGAGTCTTGAGGCGTCATACCCCTTCATTGAGTCGTCAACCCCAATAGCTGCTTGAAACAGATTTCCAGAAAAATTGACTGAGTAAGATCTATACTTCTTGTCTGAAGATGAGGGATTCTTGATGGAATTGAATGTTGCAGAAATCTTACCCATATACTTTGGGGTCGTGTAACCAATAAAATCTTCTAAACGATTTTCACCATGCAAAATATTTTTTATGTCTGGAGCCAGGTCATTGAATAGATCTATTTTTAATTGAGATTTTTTGAAAGCGGAATCATGTGTACCAGCAAAAAGCATGCCGAAATCTGTTTGAATGCCAACAAAGGTATTTCGCTGCTTTAAGGTCCCATCATCGCCTCTCGCCTTTCCGTCAACGGGATCAAATTGATACTCTGCTTGATAAACCAGCTTAAGGTTAGAGTCATTTGATAATAAGAAATTACCTTTAATGCCAAATCTTGAAGCATTATTTTTTACATCGGTTTTATTACCATTTATATCATTTGAAATAGACTGATAATCTACAAATATCTTTCCATACCAATCATGGGATGCATAAAGCTGATTGTTAATTCCAAAGAATATAAACAATAAAAGATTAAAAAATCTAATATTCAATTTTTATACTCCAAAAACAATTCTTAATAAAACATAAAATAAGACTGTAAATGCAGCTCCAGCAGGTATTGTCACAAGCCAAGAAGCAATGATTCTTCTGATAGATGAAAAATCAAGATGCTCTGCTCCTTTGGCTAGACCAACACCTATTACCCCCCCAACCAATGTGTGAGTTGTTGAGATGGGAAACCCTAAATAGGATGCAGCTACAACTGTTGAAGCTGTAGCCATTTCTGCTGAGAATCCAAGGCTGGGTGTAAGAGCGGTAATTTTTCTACCTACAGTTGTAATAACTCTTGATCCAAGAGTAGCTAAACCAAAAACTATACCAATAGCACCAATAAATAAAACCCAAGGGCTGATGGCTGCCTTTGAGCCAATTGCACCAGTATCAACAACGCTTACAATTGCAGCTAATGGACCTATTGCATTAGCAACATCATTAGAACCATGAGCAAATGCCATTGCACTAGCTGAAACAACCATAAGCAATCCAAATGCAAATTCGATACCCCCATCTCGCATGATCTGTTGTTTATTTCTTCTTAAGAAAAATGCTGTTGCCAGCCCAACTATTGAGCTGAATATTGCAATAAATAAATAGACTTCATTATCTGTGAACTCAACTCCAACATGCTTTAAGCCCTTCCTTGCAGTAACCAGGGAAATGACTACAGCAACAAGAAAGCTATAGAAAGGGATGTACCTTATCGCAGCTTCACCAGGATTAGATCTGTCTAAAATAAGTTTTTTAGCTGATATATATAGACCAAATGCTAAAGTGCCAGAAAATAGCGGAGAAGTAACCCAGCTCATAGCAATATTACCAACTTTTCCCCATGAAACTGCATCAACCCCTTTGGTAATTAGAACAAAACCAACAATAGATCCAACAATTGTATGAGTAGTTGAAACAGGCCAGCCTCTTAAACTTGCAACATACAGCCAAGTTCCGCCAGCAAGAAGTGCCGAGAGCATACCAATAACAAAGATATTAGTTTCATCAACATATAACTCAGGATCTACAATCCCTTTTCTGATTGTCGATGTTACTTCACCACCAGCAAGAAAAGCGCCTAGAAATTCAAAAATTGCTGCAATAATAATTGCTTGTTTGATAGTGATGGCTCTACTACCTACTGAGGTTCCCATCGAATTAGCAACATCGTTTGCTCCAATGCCAAACGCCATGAAAAAGCCAATGAAACCAGCTATAAGTAAAATTGTGTAGGGTTCTAAAAATAAAGTTTCCATATAAAAAATTTAATTAGTGAAAATATGGAATTTATTAGACTGTATTTATTTGAATGCTAAATTACTTTTAAGTAACAATTTAATATTTTTTTGCAACATTTCAAGGAAGATAATGACTCTAAATTGTCACAAAGGTTCACAGCTTGGTAACTGCTAATTATGATGGAATTTTATTATTTATGAGAAATAAATAACTGCAGATAAAACTACCCACATTGATAGAAATCCAAACATTTGCATTTCATTAAATTTGGATGTTTTTGGAAGCAAACCCTGCTGCTTAAGTACTTTTTTTGTATTCATAATTCTAGTTTCTTTTGTGACACATTAATGTCACACAAATGACACAATACACTAACTTATTGATAATTGCTACATTTATTTGTTTTTTTTACAACAAATGTCGATAATAAGAAATCATGCAAAAACCCAAGCAAAAAAGAAGTATAGAGCGGATTAAGAAGATCTTAGATGCGTCCAATGATCTTTTGAATGAAGGCGGTATTGAATCTCTCTCGATTGCAAAAATTTCTGAATTTGCAAATTTAAAACGTACCTCTACATATAAATTCTTTGAAACTCCAGATGAAATCAAGCAGGCCTTAATTAAGAGATATGTTCAGAATTGCAATACACATCTTAAAAAAAATCTAACCAAAAATTCAGAGGGTGATTATTCAACATGTTTAAGGGAATGTGTTCTCTCGATCATTGAATTCTTTCAAGCTAATATAGGCGCACAAAAGCTAATCCTTGAAAACACTGTCTCCCCTCCTATCTTGAGTTCAGATCTGCATGAGATAGCAGAAACAATATTGCAACACATAGAACAATCTATTGGGCTGCCAAATATGTTTAATAAATCAGGAGTCTTTTTGGTCGTGACTCAAATTATTGTCTCTATCCTCTCATTGAACACCAAAGAAAATTCAGGGCTTACGGATGTGGGACTTAATGAAGCAGTTCGAGCTGCTAATGCCTATCTTTTAAGTTGTATTGCAACACCCGCTTAAGGGCTGCCTGCGAAAATTACCTTAAGCAATTCTTCTTCTATTTGAAGATTCAAGGAGGAGCGCCCTAAAAATGTGGTTTCTTTGATTAACCATTGATTATCAATTTTTTGATACACATCATGATACTCACCCTGCAAGGTTGTGATTGATGAGGTTTCTGTATTTATTAAATTATAGGTAAGCGACCAATGGCCTGATGCATGGGTGGCATCAATGATTTGAATAATTGGATTGTGTGCATGATGAGATTCAAGCATGTAGTCATGGCATGCGGCCTCTTGAAAAACTTTTGCTAGATCATCTCTATTTGTAAAAGAGCCCACTGGTCCATAATCAATTTTGCAATCGGAGATAACAAAGGTTCCAATCATAGCTTGCACATCTTTTGCATCACAGGCATTAAGATATGTATGTTTTAAATGTTGGATAGCTAAAATATCCTCTAGCTCTTGAACACGTTTTTCTAGATCTTTACTCACTAGGATATATTAATACTTTTATGATCTCATGATAAATTTTTATTATTCTTGGGTTCATAAATACAATCTCAAGATACAATATCCCCCTAAGCAAACTCTTTATAAATAAGGACTTTAACAAATTTTATGCTCATTTCGTTTGATCAAAAGGAATATCAAAAACTTAACGATAAATCCTATCAACTTGAAAAAAGAAGATTGCAAATTGAACTGCTTAAACTACAAGAAGATGTCATTAAAAACAAACGAAGAATTTGCATTGTTTTAGAAGGTAGAGACACTGCGGGAAAAAGCTCTGCCTACAAATTTTTTACTCAATACTTAATTCCAAAAAACTTTAAGTATGTGAATCTTGGCATCCCAACTAAATGGGAATCCTCACATTGGTTTCAACGCTGGAAAAAAGTAATTCCTAAAAAAGGCGAAATTGCCTTTTTAGATAGATCTTGGTACACACGAGCTTTAACAGAGCCAGTTATGGGCTATTGTAGCGAGAAGCAATATAGAGATTTTATGAATCGAGTAATCCCATGGGAGCAAAACCTTATTGATGATGGTGTTGAGATTATTAAATTTTATTTTTCACTATCACAGGATCAACAGAAAAGACGAATGAAGGCTCGCAAGCATTCTGAACTAAAGTATTGGAAGCTCTCCCCCAATGATGAACGCATCGTTACTAAATGGGATGCTTTTACACTATATAAGGAACAAATGTTTGAGAAGACTTCTCCTGATTTCTCTCCATGGATTGCAATCAACGCAAATAATAAAATGATCGCGCGCTTAACCGCATTAAGATTCTTGCTGAACCAAACAGATTACGAGGAGAAAAAACTTCTTAAACCTCTGACTTGGTCTAAAAATATTAATAACTATAAAGTCTTGTTAGAAGGAGTTGAGTTCAATAATTTGGACTATGAGCAATACAAGGTTTTAAGTAAATACATGGATGATGAGTAAATGAAAATTGCATCCATTGACATTGGAACCAATGCTATTAAATCTAAGATATTTAAAACAACACCTGCATCAATTGAATTTATTCAAGGAATTAGATCGCCCATAAGACTTGGAAGTGATGTTTTTAATGAAGGAAGTCTCAGCACAGCTAAATTAGATCAGGTCATTGAAACCATTCGAGAATATGAGAAAGTATTTAAAGAAAATTCCATCAGTCATTATAAGATAGTCGCAACATCAGCTTTCAGGGATACCTCCAACTCTGAAAATGCTAGACGTTACATAGAAACGGCGATTAATCATCCGCTAAATGTAATATCTGGATTAGAAGAAGCAAAATTAATTAGATTTCATCCCAAAAGTAATACAGGCAAAAATAAGATTTTTGTAGATTTGGGCGGTGGAAGCACTGAATTTTTTATTCGTAATGAAAAAGATACGATCATTCGATCTTTTCAACTTGGAGCTGTGCGTAATATGCTTAAAAGAGATGAAAAAGAAGAATGGCAACGCCTAGAAAAATGGCTTCAATCAATCAAGCCAAAGAAAAAATTAATTGGTATTGGGGGCAATATTAGATCATTTCTCAATTCCCAGGGACAAAAAGAAATGCCGCTGAATGAATTTATTAAAAAATCTGAAAGGCTGTCGAAGCTCGATACCAAGGAAAAAATAAAGAAATATAAATTTTCTCCAGATAGAGCTGATGTTATCGATCATGCATTACACATTTTTAAATTTATTGCAGAACAATTAGAGATTCAAACAATCACATCAACTAAATGGGGGATTTCAGATTCAATAGCTATAAAATTATTCCACGAACTATATTCAAGCAAAGTTACTATTTCATAAGTTTCTATAAACAGAAATAATTTCATATCGATTTTCTGAAAATTCAATATCAATTGAGTCAATTATTATGCTTGGATGACTGGCAATTGTTTCTAAAAATTGAGCGCTATTTTCAATACTCTGCTGAGTGAAAGAGAAGAACTGCTTTTCATTGTCTTCAAAAGTTTTAAGATTAAAAATTTCACTTAATTTCGCTTGAGAGTTTATAAAATCCTCTACTGAAGATGCCTGTTTAATAATTTGTTGAGTATTTTGGTAAATTAAAGCGGCATTAGCTTTTTCAAACACATAATAAAAATCATCTTTTGACCTCTCCAGAGCTTTGCTTTGATAAGCAATAGAACTATATGCATTATTAAAATACACGCCCAATAACACCAATATAAAAATTGCAAGAACTATCAGAAGCAAGAATCTCTCTCTTCGCTCACGAGCATTCCAAAAATCTGCTAGCTTGCTAAGTTTCATATTGCACCAGTAAGTTACCAAAGAAACCCTCATCTTTTTCTATCAGATCAGACTCTATAAAATTGAGCTCTTCTGATTTCAATATTTGCTTTAATAGATTTAATTTCAAGGGCGGCAGCCCTTCCAAGCGAATATTAATTTCTTGTTCTTTGAGATTAATAGCAATCCTTTGAATTGAATCATCCTTGAATGCATCCAAGTAATTCAACACACCAAAATCTTGCTTTGAAATATTATTTTGCTGAGGAATATTTCTTGTTAAATCATCAATCTGAGCACGCGCATTAACCAATCTTTTAAAATTAGGGTTGAGTTGTTCAAAGATTTTTACAGTGCTTTGTTTGTAGGTATTCACGGATGAGTTTAAATTGTAGGAAATAACTAATGGTGCTATCAAAAATATGAGAGCTGAGATATTTAGAGCCCAGAATTCAAAAAAATTAAATTTTAATTTCTGTTTAATATAATGAAATGATATTTTTCTTTTAAAGAAATTTACATTATTAAATTTAAGAGTGTTTATAAAACTAATATGAAAGTCAGAAAATTGTATTTTTTTAAAATTTAAATCTTGAAATTTATTTAAAAGTACAGGCTCTGACTCACCTAAAGCTTGAAGCGCTTTTAAATCTATGCCGGCAGATACCAAAATTTGTAGATAATCTTCTAGCGAATCATTGGAGCCGCTAAATCCAGTGAAATCTTTAAATGAACAAATGAAGTTCTGCTCACCAACATAAATAGAATTGATTCCCTCAGGTAATAAAAAATGTTCGGGATAAAAATAAACATCTCCCTCATACTCATTAAAAGGCTCGGCAATAGAATTATAGGTGTTGTAATTAATCCAAGCTGCTAGATTTAAACTAGGCTGAAAAAAGAATTTTAGATCTGAGACATTACTGATAAGACCATCCTCAGACTCACTAAAAATGTTTGCTTTTAAAATATCATTCTTTAATCCAATCTCGTTGCGAGTGACCTTGAATCCGAATAGCGCAGAAGGGATCATGATATAAAGATTATTGCCAGGTAATAGTGCTTCATTAGCCTCTATTACACTGTATTTCTTAACTTGCTTTGCACCACTCTCGTCATATGTAAAAAGCCTAACAGTAGATAGGCATAGATCATCGAATTTAATAAAGTAATTGATCATATGTGTTAGAAACTAAAATCTCTATTCAAAACTTTTGCTGAATTAGAATTCTCTAATATAACAAGACTATCCAGCTGATTGGAAAAAGTTTGATTATATATCTTAGATGAAATAAGTAAGGTTTTTGAGTTAATGCTGAGGACCTGTGATGGCCAAGAGACTGATTGGGTTATTTTCTTAGCAAATTCATTGGCAGAATCATAGCCATTTTCTGGAGCATCTAATATCTGGCTTTCAATAAATTCTAAATTTTCTTCATCAAAAAATGATGCTATCAAATTTTTATGAGTATTATTTAATGTGTTGACATTAATTAATTGATTTGAAATTCCTGGTAAGACGCATAAATTATTAGATATTTTGTTGAAGTCAATTTGATCTAAAACGGGGAAATTTTTTATCTCTGAAAGATTGGACAATAATCTTTTAGGAGTATATTGATTGATTGGAGATAAGGGTCCAATGTAAAAATAGTTTTCTGCACCGAAATTTAATGGCTGATTATCAGGATCAACCCAGTCAATTAATTGATCAATAAATGATTCTATCTTTGGGGCATCAAAACCTTTTAATCTTAATAAACGCTCTAACCATTCTTTATTGTCTTTTTTAATTTGAAGACCATCACCAGTTTTTATAAAAATACTATTTAGGTTAAAACAATTAGAGGCATCGGAAACGTCCACTTGAATGGTGGCTAATTCATTTGAAAAGAAATAGCTCTGATTAAGAACTGGATCTTTGTTCGTTAGCTTTTGATTTGAAGAGACAATTTCTTTTTGAATAGACTGAATAGCTTCTTTCTCTGAGCTCAACAAGAGTTGCAAACTGTGGTTCTTAAAATCTATATATGAATCTCGTTGAATGGAAAGAAAAAAATTTTTACTGATCTGAGTGCTGATAATAGCCATGACCATCACAATTAATAATGTTGAAATCAGTACTACGCCTGGCTTATTCATAAACAGTATTGATATTGGGGTTTACTATCCATACAAATGATTCATCTTGATTGTTGGTTATAGAGACTTTTATTAAGTTAGGAATCTGTCTTTGCGTGATTGGCCCTTGAGGCCATGCATAAAACCAACGAGTTTTGTCAGCAAATTCTAATTGAAGATTATCTATATCTTCAAACAACTTAGTTTCCATATATTCCAAGGGATTTGCTGGCGAGGCAGCATAATATTGCCTTCTCAATAATGATTGATTTTCTAAAACATATTCAATCCTTACTAAGTCTTTGGACGATATATCTTGAGTAATTGCTTTGGTTATAAAGGAAAAACTATCAGTATTTGCACCACCGATAAAAGTAGCCTTTTCTATATCACCTCTAAAATTTATTAAAGGAATGTTTACTGCATTTATTAAATCGTTAGTTAAAGTACTGGTCAGTAAATTAAATTCATAAATATCTTGAGATTTTCCTGACACTAAATCCCTTGATTGAATTGAAGAGTTTAAAAAGTTGGATGTGATGACTGCTATGAGGCTCAAAATGACAATAGATATTAATACTTCAATTAGAGTAAAGCCTTTTTTGTGGTCCTTATTTTTTTTCAATGAATACTCTCAATTCATATAATGTTGCTTGCTGATTTTTGCCAACTAAAATTCTAATTTCATTCATCCGATCAGAACTTTGATTGATTGTTTCTGACCAAAAAAAAGTTTTTCCACCAAAATCTATTTGACCATCTCTTTGATTAGTTCCAATCATTGGCTCTAGTGTCTGGACCAGCGCCAATCTATTGTTTGCAATTTGTCTTGCATAAGCTCTATCTTCTAGGTCAAAAGTAGATAATGTAGTGGATGAAATAAATTGAAAGATAGAAGTAACCGCCAAGCCAAGAATTAGCAGAGCTACACCAACCTCTAGAAGACTAAAACCCTTTTGAAGAAACATAATTATTTTTAGAATCTATGACTTTACCAGAGGCATCTATGGTGATCACTCTTCCTGAGTTATCTTCATTAAAATGGATTTCACCGCCTGAAGATTGGCCAGATGGATAAAAAATTAAAAAAGGTAATTTAGTTTCATCTGAAAATAAGAGTGTCTGACCGCGAGCATTTTTAAAAAGAGTTTGGTTGCTTATATTTGGGTAGTACGAAGAATCAAAATCCTGTGAATGCCACTCATTTTTTTTTAAAATATAAATAGTTTGAGTATTCTCTCCAATGAACCATGCAAGAGTTTTTTTAGTTAAAGCGCTTTCTTCAGAGAGGTATTTAAGAAATTCTTTATAGGGCTCGACTTGATTGGATTGGTATCTATCAACAAAAGATGTATTGGTAATAATGACAGTGGAAATAAGGCCCATTAAAATTAACACAACTAAAAGCTCTAAAAGAGTGAAGCCTTGAGAGAAATTTAGTTTTCTGAAATCCAATTACCTATATCGGCATCGTCTCCAAAGCCGCCCTCTAAACCATCTGCACCAAGACTATAAAGATCATATTTTTTAGTTTTTTGACCTGGTTGAATATATAAGTATTCTCGACCCCATGGATCTAGAGGAGTTGTATTAATATACCCATTCTCAGGATACAAGTAAGGACGTTTAAGCTCATTGTGGGGGGTTATTAATGCTTGAAGCCCCTGATCTGTTGAGGGGTATGTGAGCTCGTTAAATTTATACAACTCAAGGGCTTTCTCAATTTGAGAGAGGTCTGCGCGCATCTTTTCAAGATTAGCTCTTTGCAAAAAGGGTGAGATATTGACAGCAACAATAGTGGCTAAAATGCCTAAGATGACTATCACGGCCATAAGCTCAATTAACGTAAAACCAGGTTTGTTTTTTTTCATATTTATCCTAAAGCCATGCTATTCATCTGCATGATGGGTAATAAAATAGCTAAAACAATTAATAAAATTATGCCGCCACCAAAAATTATAACCAAAGGTTCAAGTAAAGATAAAACAGTTGATCTTTTACTTTCTATTTCGCCTTTCATATATTGTGCAACTTTTTCAAACATGAATGTTAAATTTCCTGACTTATAGCCACTTGAAAGAAGTTGTAAAAATAAGGAAGGGAAAATACTGGCCTCTCTGAGTGATTGAATGAAGTCTTTGCCCTCTACCAACTGAACCCTGGCATCTTCAACAGATTTAGCGATGTATTTGTTGCCTATGACAACGCTAGCTTGCTGCATAGAAACATCCAAGTTTAAGCCTGACTTCATCATCAGATGCATCACTCTTGAAAAACGTTCAACCTCTGCATTTAATATAAATGCACCAATAAGGGGGATTTTTAAAAATCTTCTATGAATTATGATTGCTTTTTGATCATTTTGAATTAAATGTTTGTATAAAAAAAAGCCGCCTAAAATTAGCAAAAAAAATGATAATAGAATTAATACAGAATAATTTGATACACCCATTAAGACTGCCGTCAAAGTTGGTAGTTGCGCGCCTGCACGAACAAATTGATCAACAACTTGAGGCATGACAAATGTTAAGAGAGCAAAAACCACTCCCACTGAAAAGACCATTAAAATCATGGGATATGCTAATGCTGAAATGACTTGCTGTCTTACCAATGCAGATTCTTCAAGGTAATCTGCAAGATTGCTAAAAGCAATATGCAAGTTCCCTGCAGCATCTCCAGCTGCAACAAGCGATCTATAGGTTTCATTGAAGATGGATGGATGTGAGGACATTGCTTCAGCAATTCTAGAGCCTTGAAGAATCTCATCTCTTACTGCATGCAATGCTTCAGAAAGAGACTTATCTTCAACTTCAAGAGCAATAGATTTTAAAGTTTCATCAATGGATATACTAGAATCAAGTAAAGTTGCAATTTGTCTAGTAGCAAACAGTAATTGTTTTTGGGATACCCTAACCTTTAAAAATTGATTTCTATTAGTTTTACCTAAAGATAATGGTGTTAAGTTTGATGCTTTGATTTGCTGTCTCGCAGCACGTTCTGATTCAGAGTTTAAAATCCCATTAACTTTTTTTCCAGATTCATTGATTGCAATGTATTTATAAGTTGGCATCTTGATGGTTTTGAACTCTTAAAAGTTCTTCATATGAAGTTAAACCGTCACGTAAAAGTTGTGACGAGGATAAGTCTAAGGATAGGTTTTCTTTAAAAGCTGATTCAGCTAACTTTGCCTCAGAGGCTTCGTCATGTATCAAGGCTTTTAATTCATCAGAGATATTAATGCACTCGGCAAGAGCAATCCTGCCTTTGAAACCTGTGTGATTGCAGTTTGCACATCCAACAGCCTGATAGATATTTTCGTTTTTCTCAAGTTGAAACTCTTTTTGGATTGTGGCTGACGGCTTCACGGGGGTTTTGCAATCTTCACATAGTCTTCGAACAAGTCTTTGGGCGATAACCACTCGTATGCTTGATGATAAAAGATATGACTCAATACCCATGTCCCTTAGTCTAGCAATGGCTCCAATAGCACTATTGGTATGAATGGTAGAGAGAACTAAATGCCCTGTTAAACTTGCCTGAATAGCAATTTTAGCAGTTTCTATATCTCTAATTTCTCCTACCATGACTATATCGGGATCTTGACGCAGGATTGATCTTAGACCTGAAGCAAAATCGTATCCAGCTTTATTGTTAACTTGAGTTTGACCAATTCCTGGCAGAGTGTATTCAATAGGATCTTCAACGGTAAGGATATTTTGTGAAGTATCGCTTATGTGTCTTAGGCCGGAATACAATGTTGTTGTTTTCCCAGAGCCGGTTGGACCGGTAACTAAGATAATGCCTTCTGAAAGTTGCAAAGCATTTTTATAGTTTCTTAAGATTGAATCTGGCAAACCTAAATCACCAATATTGATTTGCGCTGCCTGTTTATCCAATAACCTTAAAACAACTCTTTCGCCATAGGATGATGGCAAAGTAGAAACTCGAACATCAATTTTTTTTGCCCCTAGTGATAGGGAGACCCTCCCATCTTGAGGCTGTCTTCTTTCGGCTATATCCAATCGAGCAATAATTTTTAAGCGCGAAATAATAGGAGCTGAAAGCCTAGAATCGTGAGTCAAGACTTGTCGTAAAATACCGTCAACCCTATACCTAATAATGAAATTTTCTTCATAAGGTTCAAAATGAATATCTGATGCTCTCTCTTTGATGGCTTGACTTATTACTCCATTAATCAGTTTAATAATTGGAGCATCATTTGCTCCGCTTAATAAATCCTCAGTTGGAGCTAATGTATTTGCAAATGATTGCAAATCAAAGTCCTCTGAAAGGCTTGCATCACCCAATCCACTATCATCGTTAGCTGAATAATATTCAGTTAATAATTGATCAAATTCAGTTGGAGTACATGTTTGAGATTTAAAATGATTAGCAAGAAAACGATAGAGCTCTTGAAATAAATCTTTTGAAAGAGGCTGCTCTGATATAACTTGAGCTCGTTGATCTTTTTCAAATGCAATCACTCTTTGAGTTTTTGCGAATTCATATGGTAGCAAGGGACTCTTTTGGGCAACAACCTGATTCTTCGTCATAAACTATTGAGTAAGGTCTAAGATATTTTTGTTAGATGATCCTATGATTTTTTCTGCATTGATATAATTGTACTTCTCTCCCGAAAGAGAAGAAACATCAGCTGAGTCCATTAAGATTGTGGGTCTTAAAAATACCATAAGATTTCTCTGCACTCTAGATTCAGCAGATGAACTAAAGAGTCTCCCAAAAACCGGAATAGAGCCAAGCAGTGGAACTTTAGAGACGCTTTCTTGAAGGTCGTCTTCATTTAAGCCTCCTAAAACTATCATCTGATTGTTATCAACCAAGACAGTTGTTTCAATGCTTCTTTTGTTTGTAATAAGATCTGCTGTTCCTGTTAAAGGGCCAACCACACCAGAGACCTCTTGTTTTATCTCCAAAATTACAGAATTACCTTCATTAATTTGTGGCGTAATAGAAAGTTTTATACCAACCTCTTGACGTGAAGTTGTGCGAAAAGGATTAGCATTATTTGAGCCAAGGCTTTCACCAGTTGTAATTGGGATCTCTTGGCCTATTACTAAATTTGCAGGCTCATTATCCATCGCAATGACTGTATGTGTTGATAAGACATCTGAATTCTGATCATCCGCAACTGCACTTATAATTCCAGCAAAGCTATCTCCGCCGCTTAAATCTCCAAACCCTGAAACCAATCCAGAGGACTGTAATAAAGAAGAAGATGCAACATTGCTTAATGTGGCATTTTCACCATCTTCGATCAACGATCCTGCTAATGCAACCAAATCAGGATTCGATCCATTTTGAAATCTAGTAATACCAACTGGAACATTTCCATCCTGAGCTCCGGCAAAAATTGTTTCAACGCCCAAACTCTTTGCGGCTGTTTCAGATAGCTCAACAATGATTGCTTCTACAAGCACCTGCGCTCTTCTAATATCTAGCTTTGATACCAAATTTCTAATAACCTCAAGATTTGTTTCTTCTGAAGAGACAATCAACGAATTGGTTTCACGGTGGTGAGTAACAATTGGTTTTTCATTATCTTCGCCAGCAAACCTAGATGAGACAGCATTAATAATGGCGGCAACTTCTTCTGCTTTTGCATACTTTAGATACAAAACAGCAATTGATCCACCAGTTAAAGCATCTTTATCCAACGTCTTCAATGTTTCGGTAATATTATTTGTAACTACCTGATCTGCTGAGAGTATTACTGAATTTGATGGTGTGAATGGAACGGCTATAAAGTTATTTATAGTTGGATTATTCTGAGCTTTTAATCGATCAAGAATCCTTACCGCCTCAACTGACGAAAGATTATTTAACTTAATAATCTTGATCGCTGCGCTATCATTTTGATCAATTTTTTTAAGCAACTGGCCAATCCTTTCAATGTTTGATTTTTTATCAACCAAAAGTATAGAGTTAATCGATGGGATACTTGACAGATGAGATTGCCTTCCAGTGATAGGTTTGATTTGACTGAGAATTTCTCCTGCAGCTCTATTTTTGAGAGTAAATATTTTTGTTTCTATGGAAGACTGGCTCAGTGATTCGTTTGAATCTCTGGTTGCTTCATTTTCAGGGACAATTCTAACCACTCCACCGTCTGAAAGAGCTGCAAAACCATGCACCTGAATAGTTCTTAAATATACATCCCAAACTTGTTCAGCCGAAAGAATTGAATCAGAAAAAATTGATATTCTACCTTTAACCCTTGGATCAAGTATCAAAGTTTTTTTAGAAAATTTAGAAATATCTTGGGTGACTTTTGCTATATCTACATCTTGGTAATTAAGCAAGAAAGTTTCTTGTGCGTGAGATTGGATGGAAAAAAGAAAAAAAGGAATGAAAATTATGGATTTAATTTTTTGAATCACTTTAATTATCTACTATTAAATTTGTACTTATTTGAAAAAGATTTCCGTTATATTCAAATGTAGCATATTCACTATTTACAGTGGCTAATTTATATTTATTTTCCAATAATGCACCCTGTTGCACAACAAAGGTTTGATTATTTTTTTGAACAATTACTGAGGCTCTTGAAGGACCGGCTCTAAATCCAATAACCTTATAATCAAAATTTGATGAGGGGGTTGATTCAATTTGATTCACATCGATGCTAGAGCTAAATTGAGCAGATCCTTCAATTGAGTTGAAATCTATATTAATTTCACTAGGTCGAGAAACAAAAGACAAGATTAATAGATATAGAACATATCCCGCTAGCAGAACCACGAGACCAATCAGGACTTTTTTAATCAAAATGTAATTAGTATTCATAAGGTTAGATCAATTTTATAGTTTATCTATGATAGCGGAAGAGTAAACCAGAACTCAGATCCACCCTCTTTTCTTGTCTCAACACCAACTTCGCCCTGTAAATTATTTACAAGGTTTCGCACTATAGCTAATCCCAGGCCACTACCTTGCTTGGTATTAGCTCTTGCTTTTGCGGTTCGGTAGAATCTCTTGAAAACAAATTTTTGTTCTTCCTCTGGAACACCTTCACCAAAGTCTAGAACTGAGATGCGTAAAAAACCAGCCTGCTTTCTTGCTCTAATTTCAATAAGCGAGCTCTCAGGGCTATATTTAAAAGCATTATCTATTAAGTTATTTAAAACTCTTTCGATGGCTTTAGTGTCACTTTGAACCTCAATATCAGTTTGGCGATTAAAGACTAGGTCAATATTTTTTCTTTTTGCTTTGCTTTGGAATGATGAAATAACTGTTTCAATTACTTCATTTATAATTATTGGCTCTATTACAAATTTTAAATCTCCATATTCAATTCGTGATAAATCTATTAGCGAGGTTACCATCTCGCTTAGGCGGTCTGCATTATGCAAAATAGCTTTAGAAAATGTTTTAGCATCTTTCGAATTATCCAAGGCTCCATCTAATAATGTTTCTGAATTTGCCTTAATAACACTTACCGGGGTTCTAAGTTCATGTGATAAGTTGGAAACAAAATCCCTTCGCATTGAATCCATCTCCCTTAGTTGAGTTGTTTCATGCACTACTAAAATTAATTCCTTTGTTGCCTTAGCTTTATTCATGTGCGCTAAGATCCATCTCGTATCATCACCATCTGTATCAAGCTCAAATTCACTATCATGTTGGCCTTTTTTTAAAGCCTTTTTATAAAGTTGTTTTAAGGGGGGTATATTCAAATCAAAAATTGATTTTTTTAAGATTTCATCTAAGCCAAGAATTTGCATGATCTGATCGTTTCGAAAAGTAATAGTCCCATCTTCATCAAGAACCATAATCCCCTCCCCCAAACCATCTAGGACCAAGCCAAATTGGTCTCTTTGTTTCGCAATTAAGGAAATTTGCTCTTTTAAATTTAAAGATATAGTTGATATATTCCTAGCCATAGAACCAATTTCATCTGAGCGTTTGGTAGGCAAAGACTCTAAGTTTTTTTTCTTATAACTACCTGCAGAAATTTCAGCAGCAGCTTTTTCTAGCTCTACAAAACTAGCTCTAATATAATCTCCAGCAAGCACGCTTGCTAAAATTGCAACAATGAGACCAACAACTACTATAAGAGTGATCGAATTACCCAAAGATGCTAAAACTTGATCTAAGCTCTCATAGGGAACTGATATTCTAATTACCCTTTCTTGGTTATTAGTTTTATCTAAAAGTGCAAAATAAAACATTTCTTTCTTGACTGTTGAGCTAAATCTCTTGCTTGATCCATAGCCATTATTGAAGGCTGAAATGATTTCTGGTCTATCGCTGTGGTTATCAAGATCATTAATTCTGCTAGCTTCAATATCTGAGTCAACAATCACGTCACCATTTTTTAAGATAATGGTTATCCTGGAATCAGAGGCAGAAGCATACTCATCGGCCTCAGATTTTAATGCAACCAAGTCACCAGAATCTATTAAGCCTGATATAGATTTTCTTAAAATTTTGGCTTGTCTTGAAAGCTCAGTTTCAATTTGGGCTTGAAGCTTAATAGATAAATCTCTTTCAGCAACAATAAAAGAAAGAGAAATGCCAACAAATAGGCATGAGAGCGTAATAAGGAAAATTCGGGTTCGAATACCCATACTAATTAATCTGAGCTTCTAGAAAATCGATAACCTACACCGCGAATGGTTTGAATATGTTCGCCAACTAGACCAAGCTTCTCCCTTAAACGCTTGATGTGAGTATCAACGGTTCTTGTAGTAACATTGGAACTGTATCCCCAAACATCCTCCAGAAGTTGATCTCTTGTCTGAACTCTACCCTTTCTTTTGATTAAGTGTTTTAGCAATTTAAACTCTAGAGCGGTAAGAGAAATCCCTTCACCAGTTATATAAGCTTGATGTTCTTCAAAATTGATTGTGAGTTCTCCAAATGAGTATTCAGCATCCTCAGTATTGTTTTCTGTTGAGGCGCCTCTTTTCAAAATAGCTTTAACTCTTAATATTAACTCTCTAACACTAAATGGCTTAGTAACGTAATCATCTGCACCTAATTCAAAACCAACAACACGATCAACCTCTTCGGTTTTTGCAGTTAAGATAATGACTGGGATATTTTTTGTTTTTGGTTCAGACTTGATATCTCTACAAAGAGTCAAACCAGAACCATCTGGCAACATGAGATCTAAAATTATCACATCAATTTTATTTGAAGCTAAGGCTTTTTCACCCTCTTCTATTGACGCGGCTTGAATAACTTTAAAAGATTCTTTTGAAAGATTATAGTCAATCGTTTTGCGAATATCAGGCTCGTCTTCAATAACTAATACATTTGATGGCATAAATATCTAAAAATTTTATATCCCTTTATACATTATATTGCTGTGAGATTTAATTCAATTAAGGTTAATTTTGCTCAATAGAAACAAAAATGTCGCGCAATTGTGTTTTAGAGAATTTACCTGAAGCAACTCTTGGTAGTTCTTCATGGCTTATTTGCATGAATGATGGAATTTTAAATGCAGCTAATTTATCTTGCAAAAAATCTCTTAAATCTTCTTCTGATAATTTCATTGAGGGTTTTAGGCATATTGCAACACACAAAGTTTCACCGAGGCGCTCTTCGGGGATACCGAACACAGCTGCTTCCTGAACTGATGGATGTGCATAGATTGCTGTCTCAACCTCAATGCAGGAAATATTTTCTCCACCTCTGATTACCATATCTTTTACCCTGTCTACGATATACACAAAGCCATCATCTATGTATCCCAGATCTCCAGATTTAAACCAGCCATCATCGTTAAAGACTTCATCGGTGGCCTCTTGATTCATCCAGTAACCCACCATGTTGGCTGGGCTTTTGATAACAATCTCTCCGACGGCTTTTGGCTCTTCAATAAAATTCCAATTCTCATCAATGATTGCTACATCGGTTACCGGAGGAATAGCTCTGCCGCAGCTGCCTGGATGCAACAAATAATCTTTGCCCAAGTTTAAAGTCCCTGCCGCATTAGTTTCGGTCAGTCCATATCCTATTGAAGGCTCTGCGTCATTAAACCCATCTTTTAATTTCTTTACATGCTCAGGTGGTCTTGGCGCACCGCCACCACTTAATTCTTTAAAACTGGAAAGGTCATACTTATCTCTATCAGGATGCGTTAAAAGATCCCAAGTTTGAGTTGGAACGCCTGTTATGGCTCCTATCTTTTCATCTTGAATTAACTGCAGTGCTGCACCTGGATCCCACTTAGACATCATAACCATTTTTCTTCCTGCAATGATGCTCATCAGAAAACCTGAATGGCTTCCTGTCACATGAAATAATGGCACACAATGCAAAATTGCTGCCTGTTGTTTAGGAGTCTCATCTACAGACTTGGATTCTGAATTATTATCTGTATCTTCAACCTCTCTTTTTAGAGTTGTGACCAAAGCCCAACTAAACAATGTTGAAAGTATGTTTCTGTGAGTTGATAGCACTCCTTTAGGAAAGCCAGTTGAACCAGAGGTATAAAAGATGGTCGCATTGTCATGGGTATCTAAACTGGGCTCATTAAAGATTTCTGATTGACTGCCTATAAACTCATTAAAATCCTCATAGTCATTTGAGTCATTGAGTGGCCTGACAACAATCTTCCTGAGTTCTGTAAATTTTTCCAAACCCTTTAATCTTTTCTCATCACCAATTAATACAGTGGCTCCAGAGTTTTCTAGCCCATAAGTAATCTCATCAGGAACCCACCATGAATTGAGCAAAACACAAACAGCACCCATCGAGGTCACCGCCATAAATGAAATAATGTACTCAGGATTATTAGCCATACAAATGGCCACTCTATCGCCCTTTTTAACGCCAGCATTTTTGAGCGCATTGGCTGTTTGAGCTGCCTTCTTATGTATATCTTGAAAGCTGTATCTTTCATCATTGAAAACAATAAACTCCCATTCAGGAAATAACAGCCCAAACTCAAAAAAACTTGCTAAAGTTTTAGGAGTGTTTGTAAATTCACGGTAAGTAATTCCTGAGGAATGAGTAACTTCTTTAAACGCATAAATTTGATCTTCTGCTGTTAGATTGGCTAAAACTTCGTTATATTTATCAGACATATTTTTAATTTAATTACAGTCAAAGAATCCTAAACCATTATGAAGCAAAACAGAACTCTAGCATTAGTTTTATTTACTCTCATTTCTTGCGGTGGAGGTGGAGGTGGAGGCTCTAGCAGCCCCCCTGTAATCTCTCAAACTCCAACACCACCGACTCCACCTCCAAGCCTCTCATTTGATGAGCTGAAAGATCAATACGAGGGTTACTATGAGTACCAAAGCCAATGGGGCTTGAATATGATTAACGCATCCTCTGCATATGCTAGAGGAGCAACAGGTGCAGGTATAACGATTGGAATAACTGATTCTGGATTAGACAACACCCATGTTGAAATCAGTGCAACGAGGTTATCAAACGATAGTGCTCTAAATTACTCAAATTACACACCAAATACCAGACAAAAAAGACATGGAACCATGGTTGCTTCAGTCGCAGCAGGAAAACAAGACAAAACAGATTTTACCCCTATGCATGGAGTAGCTTTTGAAGCAGATGTGTTATTTGTTGCTATTCAGCTCGCTGAACCAGACCCAGACTATGATCCAATTGATATTGGTGATGATGATGGATCGGGGAATGTATCTGGAGCACCCGATTTTACTGGGATTGATAATTTTTTTAGTCAACTCTTTGAAATTTATAATGACTATGATGTTGATATAGTTAATAACAGTTATGGTTATTCAGGGAATATCAATGATTATACTGAAGCTCAAGTTAGGTATGCTTTCCCAAAAACCATAGCCGAGATGTCACAAGTTGGAACTCCTGATTCAGAAAAAACGATCTATGTTTGGGCTGCAGGTAATGCAGGAGGTTACGCTGATCAAGGGGTTGATTATTCTAGCCCTGAATTATTACCAGGAATGGCACATCACATTCCAGAAATTCAAGGTCATTCTATTGCAGTGGCATCCGTTGATGAGAATGGACAGATAAGCGACTTTTCCAGCAGATGCGGTGTTGCGCAAGATTACTGCATATCTGCACCTGGAGGCAGAATTACAGCTGCCTACCCTACCTCAACATCAGATACAGGGATATATGTCGGCAACACGAATGATGATAATTACAACAACTGTATTACAGATAATTCTTGTTATGCAGTAACAAGCGGCACATCATTTGCTGCTCCATTTGTATCTGGGGGTCTTGCTGTAATAGCGGATCACTTTGAAGGGCAGCTTGGTAGTCAAGAGATTGTTTCAAGGCTTTTTAGCACAGCAAATAAAAAAGGAATATATGCTGATAAAGCTATTTATGGTCAAGGGCTTATGGACCTCAATGCTGCTACAGAACCAGTTGGCCAAGTTAGCGCAATGATGTCACTAAGTTTATCTGGCCCAATGACGCCAGCAATATTTTCGAATATACAATTAACAAGCCCATCCTTTGGTGATGCTATTGCTAAAGGAATAGGAAACCATTCAGTTATATTTTTTGATGAATTAAATGCGCCTTTCAGAAGATCGCTTAGCAGTCTGGTATCTGATTATAGAGATCAAATAATCAATATGGATGGATTTGATAGTATGCAAACTCCAATTTCTCAAACTTTATTTTCTGAAGATGCTGAATTTGAAATTGGCGGGCTTAGCACCCAAGACCTCTCTCAAGAGCTAGTTACTCCTTATCATTTACTGAATGCAAGAGCTGATAAAAATCAATTTTTTTCCTATTACAACTATTCTAGTGACTCATTTTTCAGCCATGGAATAAATGGAAGTTGGTCGATGGGAATTTTTCAAGACCCAGAATTGAGGGCAAAAAGGAACCTAAGGTCTCAATTTAGCAACCCATGGTTAAACTTCAGCGCCGCTGGGACTACTTTTGGTTCAATCTTAAAAAGCAATGATAGATTTGATCTTGCTTTAGCGCTTTCATCAGGTAGAAATAAATTTAACACAAATGAAATTTTTGGTGAAAGAAACGCAAGCACCACTGCTCTTTTAGAAATTCAACCAAAATTCTATATGCCTTCGGTGCAATTAGGCTTAATGAAAGAAAATGATTCTAGCTTAGGGTTAAGTGGGTCAGGAGCATTTAATGGAAGCAATAATCAATTGACTTCATTCATAGGTCTTTCCAATTCAATCAATGCAATGGGTGGCAAGCTGTTTGGATCATTTTACTGGGGTCAATCTAGCAGTATTTCTAATGAACTCGGCATGATTAAATCTCTATCAAGCATAAACTCATCTGCCTTTGGAATTGGGTTCTTGAAATCATCTATTTTTAATAATAATGACTCCTTGATAATAACTATCGATCAACCTATACGACTAGAATCTGGGAGACTTCAACTAAATGTTCCTACCTACAGGACCAAAGAAAAGAATGTTCTTTTTAATTCAATAAGTTTTAATCTTGATCCTAGTGGAAGAGAAATTCATTCAAAAGTAGACTATTTAACTGCATATAAAAATATTGGTTTTGGTTTAACCTTAGGTTACAAATCAGACCCTTATCACATAAAATTTATGGATGACTATTGGTATGCCTCATTAGGTTTTAATATAAAAATCTAACTTTTTTCATAGGGGGGATATGGAAAAAACATTTGATAAAAAGATCATTTATATTACGGGCGCAAGTGCGGGCATTGGGTATGCGACCGCTGAACTATGTTTAAGAAAAGGTGCAACAGTAATTATTACTGGTCGTGATAAGGAAAACCTAAAAAATGCTGAAAAACAGTTATTAAATATATCATCAAATGTTATTGCACATAACGTTGACGTAAGTAATGAGTCCCAAATCATAAACTCATTGGAAGATGTATATAAATCCTGTGGAACAATTGATGGATTGGTCAATAATGCCCCATCGATTCATACAGGAAAAATTATTGATCTAGATCTACCTGCTTGGAAAACGAACTTTAAAGCAAATCTTGATGCGGTGTTTTTAACAACAAAGACAGTCTTGCCATGGATGATTGAGGCAAAAAAAGGGGCGATTGTAAATGTAGCTTCTGTAGTTGGATTAAAAGGAGTTGCCTACATGTCAGCATATGGGGCAGCAAAGGCAGGATTAATTAATTTTTCTAGAGCTAGTGCTGTTGAAGCTGCGCCCCATGTCAGAGTAAATTGTGTCATCCCCGGAGCTGTCCTTACGCCTGCAACAGAAAGAGCAATACCAGCTAAAGAAATGATGGATCAAACAATCAAAACTATTCCTCTTAAAAGGATTGCTCAACCCATTGAGCTTGCTCATCCTATCGTCTTCTTACTTGGCTCTGAAGCTTCTTTCATTACAGGTGCTAGCTTGGTGGTTGATGGTGGAAAGACAGGAGATTTAAATGCTGGAAACTGAAATAACCCCTAATGACTTAAAATGGCACTCAGAAATAGAAGCTCCTCAGATAGTTTCAAACCCTGATGTTATAAATTGGAATGATGAAGCTGATTTGGTCATTGTTGGTCTTGGTGGCGCTGGTATTGCAGCGGCAAATGAGGCTTTGGATCAGGGACATTCAGTGATTGGAATTGACAAAACTTCAGGAGGCGGTGCAACAGCTCGCAGCGGTGGGATTTTCTATGCAGGAGGAGGTACGCCTATTCAAAAAGAAGCTGGAGTAGATGACACAGTAGAGAATATGTTCAATTATTTAATTCAAGAAACAGGAGATATAGTTAAGGAAAGTACCTTGAAAAAATTCTGTGAGACCTCTGCAGAAAACACGCAATGGCTAATGGATAATGGTGTTCAATTCAACTCTCAATATTATCAAACTAAAACCAGTTATCCAGGTGCAGGTTATTTTCTTTATCATTCTGACAATTCCCTTGTACCAAGTTATATGGAAAAAGCCACTCCAGCTCCTAGGGGTCATAGAGGGTATGAGGAAGGTCCATTTAAACCAATAGGTGTAGGAGGTACGATATTTTATCCCCTAAAGAAATCAGCAATTTCAAAAGGCTTGAAAATATTCCCTCAAACTGAAGCACGCTCATTAGTGATATCAACAGAAGGTAGAGTGCTCGGAATAAAAGCGTTAATGCTTCCTTCTGGAAAAATTGCAGAAAAACATAAAAAACTCATGTCTAAGGCTGAGACATTTCAAATGCTGATCCCGCAAAATATGCCAGGAGCTTTTATTCCTCAATTTATCGGTAAAATTTATGTTAATCGTGCCCAAAAAATTGAAAGAAATTACCGAGAAGTTGTTCACATCAAAGCCAATAAAGGAGTGTGCCTATCTGCAGGTGGATTTATCTTTAATCGAGAGATGGTTGAAGATAATGCTCCTAAATATAAAGATGGAATGCCTTTAGGGACTTCTCATGATACTGGCTCTGGAATAAGACTTGGTCAAAGTGTGGGTGGAAAAACTGATCATATGAATAGAGTAACTGCATGGAGAATGATTAATCCTCCAATGGCTTTTGCGCAAGGCCTGGTGGTAAACAAGCAGGGGGAAAGGTTTGGAAATGAAATGGTTTATGGAGCTACCCTTGGAGATGCCATGTGCGAGGATCATGATGGCAAAGCTTATTTAATTTTAGATCAAGAACTTTTTGCTCAAGCAAAGGAAGAAGCGGCTGCAGCTCTCCCATTTCAAAGAGATTCAGCAAGAGTACTAATGTACTTTAATGCAAAAAAAAGAAAGACCCTTCAAGAATTATCTAAAATTTATAACATACCTGAAGAAAGCCTGGCTGATGCTGTAAAAAAATATAATGCTGCTGCTAGAAATGAAACAAGCTGTGAATTTCAAAAAAACTCTAAAGATATGAAGGAGCTTAAAGCCCCCTTCTATATCATGGATATTTCAATAGATTCAGCTATGGCACCATTACCATGTTTAACCTTAGGGGGTTTGAGAGTTAATGAGGAAACAGGTGAGGTATTAAATCAGTCAAATGTTGAGATCCCAGGTTTGTATGCTGCAGGAAGAACTGCTGTAGGTATCTGCTCAAATATTTATGTTTCGGGTTTATCAGTTGCCGATTGTATCTTTTCAGGAAGAAGAATAGGTCAAAACCTTAATTAAAGGAGAGAAAAAATGAATTTAGATTTTGCGTCGGTTTGGGAAATGGTTTCAGATTTAGTGCCTGAAAATGATGCTTTAATATGTGGTGAAGATATTGTTACATGGAAAGAATATGATGACAGAGCAAGTAAAATTGCATCTGCATTAAGTGAGGCAGGGCTTAGTGCTAATTCAAAAGCTGGGCTCTATTTAAATAACTCCAATGAATACCTAATTGCTCAATATGCAATTTTTAAAGTTGGTGGAATCCCAATCAATGTTAATTACCGTTATGTTGAGGAAGAATTAATCTACCTGCTAGAAAACTCTGATGCTGAAGCAGTTTTTTATCATGCATGCTATAGCTCAAGAATAAAGGAAATTGCTGGATCTCTTCCTAATATCAAGGCTTGGATTGAAGTTTCAGATGGAACAGAGTCAAAATTTGATCAATCTTTAAAGTATGAAGATCTCTTGAACCAGCATTCACCCATGAAAAGGATTCATCGAGATCCTGAAACCATTTATATGCTTTATACCGGGGGTACAACTGGAATGCCTAAGGGTGTAATGTACAAACAAGGAGAGTTCCTTGTTTATCTTTTTAGAACACTTAAGGCAATGGGTTATGATGTTCCTGAAGATTTAAGTGACCTAGAATCAAGAATAGAAGCATCAAAATCCAGTAATGCATTCATAAGGAGTGTGGTTGGATGTCCTCTTATGCATGGAACAGGTATGTGGCTGGGTGCATTCTTGCCCCTGCTTCTCGGTGGCACTGCAATAACTACAAGCAACCTTGGTTTTGATCCAGATCAGTTATGGACTCAAGTTCAAAATAAAAAGGCAACGAACATTGTGATAGTTGGTGATGCATTTGCAAAACCGATGCTTGATGCATTAAATAGAGCCGCATCAGATGGTAATGCTTATGATATAAGTTCTGTACAGGTAATTATTTCAAGTGGTGTTATGTGGAGTGCCGAAGTGAAACAGGGGCTGTTACAGCATCATGATATGAGGTTAATGGATACGATGGGATCCACAGAAGGCGGAATGGGTGCCTCTGTAACAACAAGAGACAACCCCCCAGCCACAGCTAAATTCTCTCTTAATCCAGGTGTAATTGTTTTAGCGGATGATGGAGAAATTCTTTCTCCAGGATCTGAAAAAATAGGTCTGATTGGAACATCTGGTCTTGTTCCGGTTGGTTATTATAAAGATGAAAAAAAATCTGCCGAAACATTCAGAGAGGTTGATGGTGTCAGATATAGTTTTCCAGGCGACTATGCAAAACTTGAGGCAGATGGAACAATTACTCTACTGGGAAGAGGAAGTAATTGCATAAATTCTGCAGGTGAAAAAATTTACCCTGAAGAAGTTGAAGAAGCATTAAAAAAAGATGCTTTGGTTTTTGATTGTCTGGTTGTTGGTATGCCAGATGAAAAATTTGGCCAAAAAATTGTAGCAGTGGTCTCAACTGTAGATAATCGGCAAGTTAATGAAGCTGAGTTGATTGAAAATACTAGAAAAATAATTGCTGGATACAAGCTGCCTAAAACTATTCTATTTACGGATGAAGTTCAAAGAGCTCCCAATGGAAAAGCAAACTATAAATGGGCTAAAGCTTTTGCAGAAGAGCAATTAACATAACAAATAAATACCCAGGCACAACCGATGAAAAGATTTAAAGATAAAGTCGTATTAGTTACAGGAGCTGGGTCTGGTATTGGGAGATCGACTGCATTAAGAATGGATTCTGAAGGTGCAATACTGATAATTATAGATATCAATGAAGATGAACTCATTAAAACTAAATCTATGTTAAAAAATAAAGAATCAACAGCTAAAGTTTTGGATATTTCAACCATAGCCGATGTTAAAAAATTTTTTAAAGACCTAAATAAGTTAGATGCTTTAATTAATGTTGCTGGGATTTTAAGGTTTGATAATTCTCACGAAGTTCAAATAGATGATTGGGAAAAAATTCTTAATGTAAATCTTACTGGAACTTTTTTTATGTGTAGCTATGCTCTTCCATTGCTTCTTAGAAGTAAAGGAGCAATAGTAAATGTTTCATCAAGTGCTGCTCTTGGCTCTCATGCTTGGACTGCTGCTTACAGCGCATCAAAAGGAGGGATCAGCGCCTTCTCTAAAACTCTTGCAGTTGAATATGGAATGGAGGGCTTGAATGTAAATTGTGTGTGCCCTGCTTCAATTGAAACTCCAATGTCTACAAATCCAAATATGCCTAAAGATATAGATACTAGGCTCTTAAAAAAGATAATGCCAATTGATGGGGTCAACAGGTCTCCTGATGAAATTGCCAGCACCATCGCATTTTTAGCTTCTGAGGATGCAATACATATCAATGGAATAGATTTGAGGGTAGATGGAGGCCTGCTTACATAAAAATGAAATTTTTATCGTTTCTACTTTTAGCCTGTTCATTAAATATGCAAGCTACTATTTTTAGTTCAAAGGCAATTGTTCATCCCGAAGTTGGTAAAAATGGCATGGTGGTTTCGCAGCACTACCTTGCTACAAATGCAGGTCATTCAATCCTTGCAGATGGAGGTAATGCCTATGATGCATCTATAGCAGTTGCATTTGCTTTAGCCGTAGTCTTGCCAAGAGCAGGCAACATTGGCGGCGGTGGGTTTATGGTCATGTTTGATGAAGCTTCGCAAGAAAGCTTCAGCATTGACTACAGAGAAATGGCACCTGAAGCTGCAACTAAGAATATGTTTCTTTCTTCGGATGGATCTGTTGATAAGAAAAGAGCCACTCAAGGAATCTTATCGATTGGAGTTCCTGGTACAGTTTACGGCATGTGGGAAGTGCATCGGAAATTTGGAAGCTTGCCCTGGTCTACATTATTGGCTCCTGCAATTGAATTAGCAGAAGATGGATTTCTTATTTCTCCGTTCATGGCTGATGCACTCAATAAGCGATATGAAAAACTTGCAAAATTTAAGAATTTTAAAAGCATTTTTTACTCAAATTATCCAGTAAAAATGCATCAAAGGCTTAAACAACCAGATCTAGCCAATACCTTAAAAACCATCTCCATTAATGGTGTAAAAGGTTTTTATGAAGGTGAAGTAGCAACAAAAATTGATACTTATATGAAACAAAATGGTGGATTAATAACAAAAAAAGATTTAAAAAATTACCGTCCTATTTGGCGAGAAACACTTAGAGGTAATTTTAATGAGCATGAGATATTGACCATGGGCCCTCCTTCATCTGGTGGCGTTCATATTATTCAAATGCTAAATATTCTAGAAAATTTTGACTTAATTAAGATGGGTCATAACTCTCCAACCTATACAGCATTACTAACAGAATCAATGAAGTATGCCTATGCTGATAGATCTAAATACCTAGGTGATCCAGGATTTTTTGATGTTCCAGTTCAATCACTTATAAGCAAAGAGTATGCGCAAAAGATATCTAAAAAGATCACGCTTAATTCGATCACAGCCTCTGAAAAGATTCTTCCTGGATCTGAGTTGAGGCACGAAAGTTTGGATACAACTCATTTTTCAGTTGCTGATAAAAATGGAAACATTGTTTCAAATACCTACACTTTAAATTCTGGCTTTGGGTCTGGCGTGGTGATTGATGGAACTGGTGTTTTAATGAATAACGAAATGGATGATTTTGTCTCGGCACCTGGAGTGCCAAATCAATTTGGGTTGATTGGCGGAGAAGCAAATAAAATTGAGCCATTTAAAAGACCTTTAAGCTCTATGACACCAACCATTGTATTGAAAAAGGGCAAGCCTATTTATGCAACTGGCTCTCCTGGCGGCTCTAGGATTATTACAACCGTTCTTCAATTTCTGCTAAATACCCTAGTTTTTAAAATGGAAATCTCTGATGCAACTGTTGTTCCTAGAATACATCATCAGTGGAAACCAGATGTTCTAATGTTAGAAACTGGCTTTGATATTCAACATGCAAATAAAATTGAATCATTTGGCCAAAAGATATATTTTTCTGGGCCTGGAACTGCATTAGAAAGCATAGAAATAAAAAATGGTTTATTTTATGGCTTTGGAGATACAAGACGCCCAGATTCCAAAGCTAAAGGACTATAACGTATGCTTGATAAGCTTCTAATAATTACCCTCTACGCTATCCCAACGATCGGTCTATTGGTCGTATGCTTTTTGATTTCACGCAAAAAATAATTAATTAATAATGGAGTTAGTTTTAACTAATTTATTATTGATAGCGCTTGGTGGCTGTCTTGGAAGTTTTGCTTCAGTGTTAATTTACCGGCTGCCATTAGAAAACAGTGAAATTAATATTTTACAGCCTAGATCATTTTGCCCTCTTTGCAAAAATCAACTAACAATTATGCAGCTGATTCCATTCGTAGGATATCTTTATGCCAAAGGAACTTGTCGAACGTGTAATGCCAAAATAAGCCCCACCTATTTTATTCATGAAGTATTAATTACTGCTTTTATTATATTAATATTTTATAAAATGGAATTTGCCGCTCTTTCATCATGGCTGATCGTTTTAATTGTGATTTGTTTGTATATTCAATCAATAATAGACATCCAGACTCTCCATTTATTTGAGCCCCTGAGCATTATTTTGGTTATGACTGGATTATTTCTTAATATATCAACTGAATTTTTTACCATTCCTTTAGATGCTTTACTTGGATTAATTTTTGGATACGGAATATTATTTTGCATTAATCATCTTCATAAAATGGTGCGATCGATAGATGGAATTGGGTCTGGTGATTTTTTATTGCTTGGGGGAATTGGGTCTGTTTTTGGAGCTTCAGCTTTAGGGCCAATTCTATTGATTGGGTCAAGCATTACTTTATGCCTATACCTTTTTAATAAGAATAAAGATAAAGAGTTGCCATTAGGATTTGGCTTGGGCTTAGCCGGAATTGTTTATTGCTTAATGTTTATTTATATTTAATCTTCTTTAAGACTAGGAGGAAAAACTCCCTCGTGAAATGGATATGGCAAAGATAACATGCCCAAATTTTTAAATTCATCAATAAATCCTTCCATCACTCCATCAATATCCTGTATTGACCAACTCTCATCTTTTTGTAAAGTTTTGCCATAGTGCGGTTGAACCATCAAGGCCAGTCGTTGCCCTCCACATCCAAATATTTGACCGCTAATTTTATTTGCTAAATGGCTGGATAAGTATGTAATTAAGGGGCCATTTGATGTTGGGTCAATAAATGACAGATTATCATTGTCCATATTTTTGCTTGAGGCAAAAGTTGCCGACATTCTAGTAGAACCAGTTGGTCCAATTGCATTTACTCTAATCCCATATTTCGAAAGTTCAATAGCCCATGTATATGTCATAGAGGCAATAGCCCCTTTTGCTGCGGCATAATTTGTTTGTCCAAAATTTCCAAAATGAGCACCAGAAGTAGTATTAATAATTGAGCCTCCCCCACCAGATTCTTTCATTTTTAATGCTGCATATTGAGAGCACCAAAAAGTGCCTTTAACATGAATATTCCAAACTGAGTCGAATTCCTCATCGGTCATTTTTAATAGAGATTTATCTCTCAAAATTCCTGCATTATTAACAAGAATATCAACACTGCCGAACTCTGCAGCACATTGATCAATTAGGTTAGAACAACCCTTTCTTGAAGAAATATCGTGAGCACTAATCTTAGCTTTGCCTCCTGCATCTTGTATTTCACAAACAACTTTTTTAGCCTCTTCAACATCTATATCATTAACCAAAACAGAAGCGCCTGATTGGGCCAAGTGAAGACAGTGACCTCTTCCTATACCTCTTCCTCCCCCTGTAACGATTGCAGCTTTATTTTTTAAGCAATTCCTTCAAGGTACTCTCCTATGAAAAATTTAACTATGACTATATTTTTTAACATAACAAATGCAAAATAAATAGAGTAGTAACTCATAGTAATATAAATCGAAATAAATAATGGATGATCTAACAAAAAGAAAACTGTTTCCTGAAGGCTCCGCGGTCGTTATTGGAGGCAGTGGAGGTATAGGTTCATCGATATGTAAAACATTTGCTGCTCATGGGGTACCAGTAATATTCTCATATCATGGAAATGAAACAGCAGCTAATAATCTTAAAAAAGAAATTTTAGACTATGGTGGAATTGCTTCCTCTCAGAGATTATCAATAAATGAAAAAAATGAAGTAGAAAGTTTCTTTAAGAACTTAAAAGACGAACGCATTCATAGCATAGTCAATGCAACTGGATCAGATATAAGAATGAAATGGATTAATGAACTGTCCTATGAGGAATGGGATGATGTCATGCGAACAGATGCTGATGGATTTTTTAATATTATAAAAAATAGTCTTCCTATTCTAAGAAAATTTGGAGGCTCGTATACAACTCTAAGCTCCATTGGCCTAGCCAGATGGCCTGCAAAAGATGTTCTTTCTGTTGCACCTAAGGCTGCAATTGACGCCTTAATTAATGGTATTGCAAAAGAAGAAGGTCGAAATAATATTAGAGCCAATTCAATACAACTTGGAATCATAGAGGCGGGAATTTTCTTAAGAATAAAAGGTAAAGATTATGATGACCGATATATAGAAGCTGCAAAAAATAATACCGCTCTTAAAAAATTAGGTGAAGCTCAGGATGTTGCAGATGCTGTCATCTTCCTTGCATCAGATAGAGCTAAATATATAACTGGTCAAACGTTATATCTGGATGGAGGCTACAGAATTTAATATAAAAATAAGGAGGATTTATGCCTACAAGAGAACAAATTGAAACAACAATGAAAATTCATTTTAATTCTTGGAATAATGAAGAGAAGGAAAAGTGGATGGATAATTGGACTGATGATGTGGTGATGTTTGATCCTGTAGGAGGTCCTGATAAAAATGGAAAAATAGCCCTTGAAGAAACCTGGCGAAATAGCTTTAAAGATGGGCATCATTGGAAAATAGAGCCAGTTTTTATGCAAATATGTGAAAATCAAGCAGCTCTTCATGTAAAAAATTATGGAACTGTAGAAAATGAACCAATAGAACTTGATAGCATTGAAATATATTGGATAAATGACGATGGAAAAGTTTACAAAGTCCAAACATACTTTGGGCCCCCCGAAGGAAGAACCCTTGATCCATTTTTTTCTAAAAAAGATATTTAAAGCTTATCTTGGTATATAAATTTTTACGTAAAAATTTAGTTATACCCAATTCTCAAAGGAAGATAGGGTTTTTCCGGCAATATATGCGAAGGTAAGTGCTGGACCAATTGTACCTCCACCTCCTCCATAACTTGGTCCTGGAGAGCCTACTCCAGAAGAATTCCCAGAAGCACAAAGTCTTTTGATAGGAATTTCATTTACATCTAACACCTGTGAAAATTTATTTACTCTAGGGCCTCCACATGTTCCTAAATGAGCAGGTGCAATTTCTGCACCATAAAAAGGTGGTTGGTCGAGTGGCTGAAGAGCTAAACTAGTGTCCTTAAGACCCATCCTATCGTAATGAGTTTCGCCTCTGTGAAAATCTGGATCAATGCCTAACAAGGCATTTTTATTGAAATTAGAAATGGTTAATTTTAAATTATTTTGATTAATACCTAACTTTTTTGCTAGCTCCTCTATAGTGTTAGATTTAACAAACCAATTAGGTAATGACTGATCAAATGTTTTGCCACCCAGTGTGCCATTTACTCTTACTTTATGATCAAATATTTGAAAAGCTGGGATATTTTTATATTTTAATGCTCCCCAATTTTCTTTAGCATGAAATGAACGCCATGAAGAGTCATAATCTGCTTTCTCATTTGAAAATCTATTTCCATAACGATTTACTAAAATGCAGCTAGGATAATATTTTTTTTCAGTCACGGCATTCAAAGATCCTAAAGCTCCAGCCTCTCCTTTGTAGACCACACTTCCCCATACCTCATTCATATTTCTTAAATCTGCGCCAAGTTTCATCGCCATCTTTATACCATCTCCGGTATTCGATTTGACTCCAACCCCATAAGAAGGAATTGATAAAAAATTTTTTTTCATTTGTTCATCGTGATCAAAGCCACCACTTGCTATGAGAACTCCTTTTTTTGCTTTTAAATTATATAACTTTCCTTTTGAGCTATATGCGACTCCAAGAACTTCAGAAGAGCCGTCTTCATTTTCTCTGCTAATTAACTCTGTGGCTGGAGTATCTAAAAGCATTTCACCACCTAGATTCTTAAAAGTGTTTAATAAATGAGAGATTAAAATTCCTCCAAAATGAGCTCCATCTGGCCCTCCAGTATCGGGCTCAATACTGCGGCCCTTAAGAACACTCCCCTCCCAATCAGTATGATACTCTGAAGCCTCTCCCATAATTTTTGAGACCCTCCATTTTAATGAGGTGTTATCCTCAAGAAATTTGACCATTCTTGGACCTTCTGTAGCAAATGCCTCAATCAATTCTTGATCTGCCTGTCCTTGTGAAAGTTGGTTTAAATACTTTAATGAATTGTCTTTTGAATCGGTAAATCCTTCCCTCTTCATAACATGATTGTTTGGAACCCAAGCAACACCTCCTGAAATTGCAGTTGTGCCCCCAGCTGAGCGAGCTTTTTCTAAAACAACAACTCTAAGTCCTTTTTTTAGCGCTGTAATAGCGCCAGCTAATCCTGATCCTGATCCTATAACTACAATATCAGTTTCGCCATGCCATATAAAATTATTGTCTTTAAGAGGTTTTTTTAAGCTAAGGAGAAAACCTGTACCTATAAGACCAATGAAGCTTTTGAAAAAAAAATCTCTTCTTTTAAATAGGCCCATTGTTAGTTATATAGTATTGGACCCACTAATATGTTTACCAGCAATAAATCCAAACGTCATTGCAGGACCAATTGTAGCTCCAGGCCCTGGATATGTAGTTAATAGGGCTGGGGTGCAATTTCCAGTTGCATACAAACCTCCAATAGCTTGATTATCATTATTAAGAACTTGCCCATATTTGTTAATTGCCATTCCTCCACAAGTTGCAAATTCACCTGGGTCAATTCTCATTGCATAATATGGAGCTTGATTGACTGGACCCAAACATGGATTGATAAGGCTTTGATCGCCAGAGAATCTATCTCTTTCATTATCCCCCCTTTGAAAATCTATATCCTTTCCGGTTTCAGAAAACTTATTAACTTTTTGAATTGTATCCTCAAGACCATCAGGATTTATCCCTGTTTTTTCTGCGAGCTCCTGAATAGAGTTTGCGCGGGTAATAAAATCGTCATTAAACCAATTTCTATGGACAAATTTTACTAAAGGGTCTGGAAAAAACTTACCTGGCATAAGTGGTCCTACAGGATAGTTTTTTCGATGATTAGAATCAAATATCATATACATTGGTGTAAAGGACTCTCCTTGTTCCTGTTTTCGTAATACTTCCAGCATAAAAGTAAGGTAGTTCTGAGATTCATTAGCAAAGCGTTTTCCAGACTTATTAACTGTATAATTTCCTGGCATTGATTTTTCAACTTCACTCAGCCTCGGAAAATCTTCATCAGGCGCTTTTAGTGTTGTTACCCACCAAGCTTTATTCATAAATTTTAATTGTGCTCCAATTGCCTCTGCTGCTTTAATTGGGTCACCTGTATTCGTCTTTGGTTCGCAACCCCAATCAGTGTTTGTTGGTTTAGGTAAATACTCCTCTCTCATTGCTTGATTCTGCCCAAATCCTCCCGAGGCAACGATGACACCCCTAGTAGCTTTAATTCTCAAGATTTGACCATCTTTGTTTACTAATGCGCCAATAACTCTATTATTTTCAACGATATATTCTTTTAATTCTGTTGATCTCCATATTGGAATATTTCTCTTTTTTGCTGAAGAAATTAACCTAGCAACTGAGGCAGCACCAAAAGCCAATCTTCTAGATCGTTTGCGTTTAAGCCTCCATGGGATATCAAGCCAATACTTGAAAAAAATTTTTAAAAATAATTTAAGCCATCCAGGTGATTGAGTGGTAAATGCATGCGACTCTTCAAAATTAACTCCATAACGACCAAAAAGAATTGTTTGTGGACCTGAGGGGTGTAAGTTATCTACATCATCCTTGAGTGTATCTGCAGAAACTGGGGATGGCTCTAAGGCTCGATTGCCTAATTTTACTCCAGGAGCATCTTGAAAATAGTCAGGATAATGCTCAAGACTGGTATAACTTACATCGGTATTATCTTCCATAAACTTTACCATTTTGGGTCCATTCTCAAGATATGCATCAATCATAGGCTCATTAAACTCATCAGAAGGGATCGTTGCTTTTAAATAATCTTTTGCATCTGATAAAGAGTCATCAGCGCCAGCTTGAATAGCATGATGATTATTTGGGATCCAAATGACGCCCCCAGAGGTTGCGCTTGTACCACCAATAAGTTTATTTTTTTCTATAACTAAAACTTTAGAAGCATTAGTAATATTTGCAGTTAAGGCTGCAGTGAGACCTCCGCAACCACTTCCAACAACCAATACATCTACTGTTTCATCAAATTTTTGCAATTATTATTCCTATGAAAGATTTGATTCCCATTCAAGAACCTTAGATAAGGCTGGTGAAACCTTAGATCTATCTAAATAGAATTGATTGTACCATTCTCGTAATTTATGCACTGGGCCATCTCCATCACATAATAAAGGGTTATCAACTCTCACTTTGTTATGCCATATCTCAACATCTTGCTTAAATGACATTTGAGTCATTTCTGTATACATGTCTACCATTTCTTGATTCTGCTCATCTGTAAAACTTTCATTCTTTTCTACAATAACTCCATGCCTTAAAAGAAAACTATCTTTATCGATCGGCACATGACTTACCAATTGAACTGATTTTTGCTTCATTCCTTGACCTTCATTTGTCATCCAACACATCATATATGCTGGACCAAAATAAGTAGCTTTTGATTTCATTATCCCGCCTTCATCATACTCCGAACCTTCTAAATTTTTTCCTTCATTTATTTGCGTTAATACGTGACCTTCAAAGATATTCTTAAACCGAGTTGCTGTTACCCCATGAACGGTTTTAAAATGCGCCATATCAGCCATATTATCTATTAACTCCCTGCAGTTAATATTTATAACATTTTCCTCTAGCACCCAATCTGACCATTTGTCAGAAAAGCATGCTTCTTCTCTAGGAATAATTTCATGGTCTAATGGCTCGGCGCCTTCTGGGTCATTCCATACAAACAATAATTTATTTTCTTCATGAACTTTCCAACTTTGAATACACGCACCTTTAGGGATTTTTTTAGCATAAGGAATATCTAAACATTCTCCATCCTTTCCCCAACCCCATTCATGATAGGGACACCTAACCATATCACCATCAACCCTGCCCATGCTGAGATCTCCTCCCATGTGAGGACAAGCTGCCTGTAGTGCTAAAGCTTCGCCTTTTGAGTTCCGAAAAACCACTAATTTAGTTCCAAAAGCATTAACGCCAACTGGTTTGGACGTAAAGGATTCAGAAAGCCCTAAAGTATGCCAACCTCGACCATACCTATCTGGTGGCGGTGTTTGATCTATTATTCTTATTTTTTTATTACTCAAAATGCTCCCCCATTTTTATGCAATTTATAACATTAAATTTTCTGTCTCAATGCCCAAAAAACTTGAGCCATAATCCATGGCAAAAGGATCAGAAATATTTGCAACATGAACTTGGGTCATCATAATATCCAAAAATTTATTCGTAATCTCATTGCCTAAATAAACTGTTGATCCGCCACTTGCTTTAACTAGCTTTAAAGCGCCAGCAACACACCTATCATTTACAGTGCTAACTTGATACCGGTACCTAATCCTATCATTCATATCAATCTCTTTAGATTGATTGGCTGCATCCATCATAGATTTAATATTTGCCTCTATGTTATGCCACAGCTGATCTATTTCAGTAGAAATTTCTGATGCTAAGGTTAATGTTATGGGATTTGTTTTTGCCTCTACCCCAAAGCTAGAGACTCTCTCTTTTGCTCCTTCAATAAATGCATTTAAAGCTCCTTTATAAGCACCTAAAGCAGGTATGGCTACTGCATGAGTAAAAATTTGTCCAAATGGAACTTGGTATAAAGGACCGTCATTAGAATTGTCTGGATTATTATTCAGAAAAGCATCTTTTAAATAATGAATCCTATGACCTGGAACAAAAATATTTTCTACTTTAATTCTTTTGCTACCGGTGCCCTTCAAACCATAGGTATGCCAATTATCAATAATTTCGTAATCTTTTCTTGGTATTAGCAAAGTTACAAAACTATCAAGCCCTTTAGAAGGATCAAGAATTGCTCCACCAAAAAACCAATCACAGTGATCACTGCCTGAAGACCAATCCCATTCGCCAGAAACCATAAAACCATCATCTTTAGGCTGAGCCATAGCTTTTGGAGCATAGGATGAAGAGATCAGGACTGAATTATCTTCACCCCATACCTCATCTTGAGCCTTCTCATCATAGACAGAAATTTGCCAGTTATGTACTCCTACAGTTGCATAGACCCATGCTGATGGCATGCAAGCTTCTCCAATAATAGAAGTTACTTTGTAGAAAACTATTGGATCCATTTCATAGCCTCCCCATCTTTTTGGTTGTACGATCTTAAAGAAACCAAGATCTTTAAAATCCTGAATAGTATCATCTGTAAGTCTTCGCAATTTAGCTGTTTCCTCTGCTCGACTTTCAAGCACAGGCTTTATATCTTCAGCTCTTTTATACAATTCTTCAGGAGATGGAATTAGATTTTCAGTCATCTTATTAATACCTCTAGCATTAAAAATTAAAAAATATATTAATTAATAATATACATATACTTTATTTTTTCAAAATTACGTTGATTTAATGAAAAAAATTAAATCAAGCAAATAAAAGATAATACTTACGAACTTTTTTTAAACTGAGTTGTCTTATTAGTAAGTTGGTTAAAAATTTTCCTCTAAAATTTTTTCCCTAAGACCAATTAGAGCGGGTTAGCCATGCCCGCTTGCTCCTTTTAGATATTACCCTATTGAAGCTTTGGATTGCTGCTAATATTTTGTATCTCTTTGATGACACCTTCCCAAATGAGCCACTCCTCGGTGTTTAGATTCGCAGCGTATTCAGCAGCTCTCAACATAGCTATAGACTCAGCATCTGCACCATATTGAGAAATTAGATCAATAGCAATTTGATAATTAGAGTTCGGAGCATTCATTTCAATAGTATTTTATGAAGGTATTTCCTTCATAAGACTTCATAGACAGGGTATTTTAAACCTATAAAATTATAAGTAAAAATTTTATGAACGTTTACTGGTTTCAAGATTCAAAAACTGGGCACCTAAAACAAGTGCAGGCTCTTTTAGATCAACTTAAAAAAGAGACAGAACTCTCGATAACCACAATCAATTATTCCAATCACAAAAGTTTACCTGAAATGCTTTCTAATAAAAATGAGTTAGATGGTCCGACAATACTAATAGGTGCGGGTCATGGTGTTTATTCAAAAATTCTTCAGGGGAAAAAATATTTAAGAAAACTGAATGATCAGGACATATTCTCAATTGCTGTGCTTCGTCCGAGCTATAAAATAAATTCTTTTGATTTAATTATTGCTCCAGAACATGATTTTCGCAGAAGAAATCTTCCTAAAAATGTTATTTCATTTCAGGGCTCTCTAGCACCTACGTCTCAAACTCCAATTGATGAAAATAAGGCAATAATAGCTATTGGAGGGCCAAGCAAGCATTATAAATTTGATCAAGAAATTTTAATTGAACAGCTTCACTATATTTTAAGCATGCATCCAAAGCATAAATTTAAAATTTTTAATTCTCGTAGAACCCCTGATGCCCTCAATTTAAAGTTAAAGAATGAGCTTGATAACTACTCTAATGTAAAATTTATTCACTTGAATTCACCAGAGTCTAATACATTTCAAGCAACTCTAAATGAATCTGCTTTGAAGTTTGTCACGCCTGATAGTTCAAATCTTGTATTTGAGGCATTATCTACCCAGGGGTATACCTATTTAATACAAATAGAAAGGTCTAAATACAGAAGGATTTTTGGCGCTAAAAAAATAAGAGAGTTGATGAGTGAGTTAGTTAAATTAAAGCGAGTTGGTGTAGTAAGCATATTAAATAAAAAAGGAGGGATAAATATTTCTAAAATTGAAAATCCTTCGCTGCATTTTGAGCCTTTAGCAGAAGTTGAAAAGGTATCATTTTCTATAATGAAATTTATCAATAATCACGAATGAAAATTGCTCATTTGCTATCAAGCAAAATCTTTGCGGGGATTGAACAGCATGTTTATGAGCTGTCATCATTCATGTCTGATGTATCTGATCAAGTCATCATTTGTGATAAGGAGATACATCATTATATGGGTCGAATTACAACTACTGATTTAAACATTGGATCAAGGTATTCTCCTTTTAATACATACAAATTAATTAATTTTCTTAAAAAAAATAATGTTTCTATTTTGCATTGTCATGGAGCCAAATCTAGCACCATTGGAAAGGGAGTAAAAACTTTTAGCAGTATTAAGGTTGTATCAACAATCCACGGCCATAAAAAAAATAACAGTGCATTTACAAATTTGGATGCTGTTATAGGAGTCAATGAGTTGCTTGGTAAAAATATTCCTAATAGTACTTATATCCCTAATTGGTTTAATCCATCGCATGCAGGAAAGCGATCATCTCGCAGTGGACCCATTATTGCTATTGGTAGGCTTGAAAAAGTTAAAGGTTTTGATCAACTTGTTAAAAGTTGGATTAATATCAATGAATGTCTAGAAATTATCGGACCTGGACCAGAAGAAGCTACGCTTAATCAACTCATCCAAGATTTAAATCTTCAGGATCGTATTCAAATTATTACAAATTGCGATTATGACAATATTGAAAGTAAATATAAAACAGCCAGCGGACTCATTGTATCGAGTCTCAGAGAAGGAGGTCCTAGGGTTGTACTAGAGGCCATTAATCATGAAATACCAGTTCTTGGATCAAGAGTTGGAATCATTCCTGATTTGATTCCTAACGAATGTATATCAGAGCCTGGCAATCAAGAGAGTTTACAAATTCTGTTAGAAGAAATGATCCCTCTGTTACCTCAATTAAATATGGAGGGTATCAAGGCAGCTCTAATTGAAAATTATTCAGTTGCAAGTGCTGCTAAGAAAACCAAAGAAATTTATGAGGCTTTGCTTAAAGCCAATTCATAAACATTCATTGTTGCATTGACCAAAGACTCTTTTGTAAATTGTTCGGGTATAAATTCAGGCGGTGGAGTTACTAAAACTTGATCAATTTGTTTAGCAAGCATCTTCACATTTCCATAATCAACCAAGCCAATTGGATTAATAGAGTTAATTGATTCTTCGACGCCACCTCTATCCCAGCCCATAACATGACTCCCGCAAGCAGCCGCTTCAATAATGGTCCTGCCAAATGGTTCAGGCTTAGATGATAAATTCATTACGATATTTGAAATTTTATAAACATCGGCAATATCTGATCGAGCGCCACAAAAAGTAATATGCTCAGTAAGATTTTTTTGTTTTATTAGTTTGTTTAAAAAATTGAAATAGCTTCTTTTATTTGGTGCAACTGGGCCTGGAATAATGCCGTGAAACCGCGATGTATCTAGATAAGAAAAAAGGTCGATAAAACTCTCTATACCTTTCCAGCTGGTTATTCTTCCGGGCAGATTGAGAATAATTTTATTTTTTGTTTGAGGAAACTCATTAAACCAAGCTTCCTTCCATTCTTGACTTAAAGGCGATCTATTAAATTCATGAAGATCGCATCCTCGATATATTAAATGTAAATTAGATTCATCTACAGAATAGTTTTGCTGGATATATTTTTTTACAGTTTGAGAGATAGCAATAATTTCATCTGCATAAGACATAGATTTGCTATAAAAAGGTTTACTGTATAAGCCATGAAATGTGGAGATGATAATGGGTTTTTTACCCTGAAAATTTTTTAGTGCAAAGTAATTTATCCATGCTGGAAATCTTGATCGGACGTGAACTATGTCGGGCTGAAACTCCAAATAAATTTTTTTTAAATTACGAATTTGCGATAAAGCTCTTATATTTTTCTTTGCTATGGGAAGGTTATAATGTTTTGCGCCATGGTTATTCAATAAATCTACTAGTTGTCCACCAGCAGAGATAACTGCAGAATCATGGCCGCGTTTTATCAGATGATCAGAAAGATCTACTGTGCCGCGCTCAACACCACCAACTTTTAACTCCGGCAGCAGTTGCACGACTCTCATATATTATTCGTATCGCAGCGCTACAGCTGGGTCTAATTGTGCTGCTTTCCTTGCAGGCCAAATACCAAAAAATAACCCAACACATGCTGAAAATATGACAGAGCCCAATATCGCTGAAAAAGGTATGGTAAAGACCCAATCTTGAAAGACTGTTACTAAAAAATATAAGCTAGAGCCAAAAATGACGCCGATAATACCGCCAATAATACATAGAGTTACAGCCTCAATAATGAATTGCAAAAGTATTGCTTGTTGAGTTGCACCTAAAGCTTTTCTTAAGCCTATTTCTCTTGTCCTCTCCGTTACAGAAACTAGCATTATATTCATTACGCCAATGCCACCAACCATAAGACTAATACCAGCAATGCCAATCAATAAAGCTGAAAAGATGGCCGTTGCCTGTTTTTGCAAATCAGTAAACTGTGACCAATCATTAATTCTAAAATTGTTTTCCTCACCTGGGCCTATGTCATGCTCCCTTCGAAGAACTCTTTCAATAGATATCATTGCCTCTTCAGGCGTATAGGTATTTGGGACTTCCACACGAATTGAATCGACTCTATCTCTTCCAAATACCCTATCGGAAGCTGTTAAAAGTGGTATGTAAATTTGCTCATCGGGATTAGACCAACCTGTAGAACCCTCAGATTTAGTCACTCCTATAATCTTAAAAGTCACACCTCCAAGGTCAATCTCCTGCCCAACCAAAGCCTTTGAAGATGTTTTGAGCTCTGTGCCAACGCTTGAACCAATGACTGCTACTCTTTTCCTAGCCAGATCATCTCTTTCAGTAAAAAATGCTCCTTGGTCAATTTCATAGCCTTGAATGCTCAAATAAGTTTCTCTAGCGCCGATAACTGAAATACTAATACTTTCATTTTTATATTTGAGAGATTTGCTGCCTCGAATTTCTGGCGACACCCTCCATTTTATCTCATCATCCTTGATTAATGCGTCGGCGTCAGAAATTGAGAGTGGTGCTGCACTTATTTTTTGACTACCCCTGCCACGAGATGGATATACAGACAATGTGCGAGCAGATAAGTTAGTGATTGAATCATCGATTGCTCTTTGGGCGCTTGATCCAATTCCAACCATGGCAATAACTGAAGCTGTACCTATAACAATAGCAATGGTTGTTAAAAGAGATCTTAATAGATTAGCCCTAATGGAATCTATGGCTGTAGAAATAGATTCTTGCAATACCATAAGTTAACCAAACCTACCTTTTACTCTTTCAGAAAATTTTTGTTGGTATTTAATGAGACCTTCGCTTGGAAGCACATATACAACCTCGTCATACTCTATGCCTTGTTTGACCTCAACATAGTTCAGATCTGTTTTTCCGACCTTGACCCAAATCGGTACTGCTCCCCTCTTAGTTTTTTTTAGGACTATGTAAGCATCAAAATTTTCACCTTCAACTTTTTTAGTCAAAAAATTATTTAGCTCATCTTCTTTAATCCCAAGCAATGGAGCAACTGATCGGATATCCTTTCTTGTTCTTAAAGAACCTGCTGGTAATGCTAGAGCAACTTCTTCATTTAAGATTTCAATTTCAACATCAGTATTCATTCCAATCAGAAGTAAATTTTCTTGATTTTCAATGTCTATTAGCACAGGAAATGTTGTAACATTTTGATCAATTTTTGACATAGGTTCGATCTTAGAAACAACTCCTACAAATTTTCTATCTCTGTATGCAGAAACCTTTAATGTAACTTCTTGACCAATAGTAATCTTTCCAATATCTATCTCATCGATTAATGCTCTAACTCTAACTTTATTTAGATCTGCCATCTCCATTAATAATGTTCCACCGCCCACAGCCGAAGTTGGAGAAGTGATTACTTGACCTACTTCAGCTGGTCTACTGATAACAGTCCCAGCAATTGGCGACCTAACACTTGTGTCATCTAATGCTATTCGAGCATTTTCTAAAAACACTTCTGCTCTTACTAGCTGAGCTCTTGCTGAGGAGAATGACTCCTGAGCATCTTCAAATGATTTATCAGAAATATTCCCTTCATCATGCAGTCTTTTAGAGCGCTCAAATTGATTTTTAGCATTACTCAAACGAACTTTAGCAACCTCAAGGTCTGCATTAGCTTGAGCTAAAGTATTTGTTGGAGTTCTTTGATCTATTCTTGCAAGAACCACGCCCTCATCAACATAATCTCCGATTTCAGCTCCCAAAAAAAGAATTTGCCCAGAAGCCTTGGATTTGATTTCAATTGAGGAGATGGCCTCTACTGTTCCAGAAGCTTCAACCGTAAGTTCTAGTTGTTGAGATGCCGCTTCTTTTAAGGCATAGAATTTAAATTCTTCTTCTTCTTTGCCTCCACCACAACTAACAATTAATGCCGTAGACAAAATAATGCTGAAAGTTTTAATTATTGAGTGCTTCATGATTTTTCCTTTCTAATGTCTGATTCTATCAAACCATCCTTAATAAATATTGTTCTTTGAGCTTCTGCAGCTACTTCATTCTCGTGAGTAATTAGAATAATAGTTTGACCTTGTTGATGAAGATTATGAAAAAGCTGCATCACATCATGCCCAGTTTGGCTATCTAAGTTTCCAGTAGGCTCATCAGCAAATAGAATAGAAGGGTTGTTAACCAAAGCTCTCGCTATGGCAACTCTTTGCTGCTGCCCTCCCGAAAGCTCAGATGGCTGATGATCCATTCTTGATTCAAGCCCAACCTGACAGAGAACATCCTTACCTATTCTGAGTTGATCGTTTTTGCCTACTCCTGCATATTTTAGAGGCAGCATGACATTATCAAGAGCACTGTTGCGTGCCAACAAATGGAAATTTTGAAAAACAAATCCAATTTCTTTATTTCTTATACTTGCAAGCTCATCGCCTTCAAGCGAACTAACTTCTTGGTTATTAAGATAGTATGTACCATCTGTTGGGCTATCAAGACACCCGATAATATTCATTAGCGTTGATTTACCTGATCCTGATGGACCCATAATTGCTATAAATTCCCCTTGCTCAATACCAAAACTCACACCTCTTAAGGCTTCAACGGTTTGCGTACCAAGCAAGTAATGTTTGGTAATATTTTTAACTTCTATAACATTCATGCTGGCTTACATATAAATACAGGTATTTCTCTAGAGGTATTACTCTGATAGGTTTCATAGTTAGGATAAAATGAACAAATTAATGGCCATAACTCATCCTTCTTCTCTTTGGACACCTCTTCTGCTAGATAGTTCCCTTGCCCATCAATGGTTGTGATCTTAACTGCTGGGTGAGCTTTAAGATTGTAATACCAATCAGGATTCTTTGGCATGCCTCCAAGAGATGCAACCAGAATTGGCATACCATCTTGATGAACATAAATTAAGGGAATATTTCTTATTTTATTAGATTTAGCGCCCTTGGTTTCTACAACCATAATTGGAAAGCCGCCCGGCCACTTATTCCATAATTTGCCGTTACTAAACAAAAATATAGAGGCTTGGAATTTAGCAAAATATTTAATCATTCGCTTCGCGGTTTTAGCTTGCTTTGTAGAATATTTTTCAGACATGGTTATAAAGATGTAAAGTTTACTTTACATTAAAAACTATACAATAAAAAGCTCACAGGTTTTTAATAATTCTTATTAGCTAGAAGGAATAATGCTTTGTGCTTAAGCTTTATTCGAAAGAAGCTATTCCAGTTTGAAAATTACCAAGAATCAGCGCATGTAAATCATGAGTACCCTCATAAGTATTTACAGCTTCGAGATTCATTGAATGTCTGACAACATGATACTCATCAATGACTCCATTTCCTCCATGCATATCTCTTGCCATCCTAGCTATATCTAGGGCCTTGCCACAGTTATTGCGCTTAATAAGCGAAATCATTTCTGGGACCATTTTATCTTCATCAATCAACCTTCCAACGCGGAGGGCTGCCTGAAGACCAAGAGAAATCTCTGTTTGCATGTCGGCCAATTTTTTTTGAATTAATTGCTTGCTAGCTAAAGGATTACCAAATTGCACTCTATCTAATGTGTACTGTCTCGCTGCATGCCAACAAAACTCGGCCGCGCCTATGACCCCCCAAGCAATTCCATATCTGGCTAAATTTAAACAGGTAAATGGGCCTCTAAAGCTTTGTGCTAAGGGTAGAACATGATCATCTGGAATAAAAACATCTTCCATAAATACTTGACCAGTGACAGATGCACGAAGTGCAAATTTTCCACTCATTGGTTTTGCTTCAAGTCCCTTAAACTCTTTTCTTGCAATGAAGCCTCTCAATACTCCTTGCTCATCTTTGGCCCAAATTACAAAAACATCTGCAATAGGCGCATTTGTGATCCATGTTTTTGATCCATTTAATTCATAGCCACCATCAACTTTCTTAGCTCTTGAAAGCATGCTACCTGGATCTGAGCCAGCATCAGGCTCTGTCAAACCAAAACATCCTACAAGCTCTCCTGTAGCCATTTTTGGCAGCAATTCTTCTTTTTGTTCCTCAGAACCAAAATTATAAATTGCATACATCGATAGCGATGACTGAACACTAAACGCAGATCGATAACTGGTATCAACTCTTTCAATTTCTCTTGTTATCAATCCATAAGCAACGTAATTAATCCCAGCACAGCCATACCCTTTAATAGTTGCCCCTAAGATACCAAGATCACCCATCTCCCTCATAATTTCAGGATGAAAAATCTCATTTCTGTTTGATTCTATAATCCTTGGCATCAATGATTTTTGACAATATTCCCTAACATTATCTCTAATCATTCTTTCTTCCTCAGAAAGCTGATCATCAAATTTAAAAATGTCTTCCCAATTATTTTCCATAAATCATTACCCAAAAAAAAGCCTGAAACTAAGTCAGGCTTTTAATTATATTCGAGATTTAGAATTTATAGTACAAATCCATTCCTATAGTTCTTGGATGACCATAAAAATCTAAGGTTAGTTGCCCAAAACCAGGTCCAAAAGGAATCATATTTACTACATAAGACGCATCGTTAAGGTTTTTAATCCAGAATGTTAAATCCAGATTATCCATTGGACTAGTCATCAATCTAAAGTCAGTAATATTCCTAGCCTCAACATGAGTTAAAGCAGATCTAGGATCTTTACTGCTATATGGGAAAGCATTATGTTCACCCACTCTAGAATGATCCAATCGAATACGATAATTCCCAAAATCTTTTTCCAATGAAGCATAGATCATACTTTCTGGAGCATATGGAAATAATTCAGGGGCAAATCCATCTGGAGCCATAACTGATTCAGTATATTTACTATCTAAGCTTCCATAATTTAAGCTGAATTGAGTTGTATCATTAAGCAATGCTACTGCTTCAAGCTCAAAACCTGATTGTTCAGCTGAATTATTAAGCACCACAGATGCAGCAGCTTGTTCTGCTGTAAAATATGCAACTTGCATATCTTCATGCTCATTATCAAAAAAAGCAGCATTGATTGAAACTCTGTTATCCATGTATCGCCCTTTTAAACCAAACTCAACTGATTCAATAAGCTCAGGACCATAACCTGCTCCTGCTTGTGCTGGATTAGAGGCTTCAGTGTTATAACCTCCAGCTTTAAATCCATCTGCAGCTTTGGCGTATATATTTGTTGTTTCACTTAGCTGATGAGAAATAATAAAGGTATTACTGGTATTACTGTCACTTCTTTGTTGATCAACAGTCCAAAAACCTGAATATGAAGCATAACCTTTTTTATCTTCTTCGGTTCTTCTTGATCCAACAGTGATATCAGTCCTATCGCCAATATCAAAAGTTACCTGAGCATATAAAGCACTCGCATCGCCACCACCAGAATATTTTTGATCAATAGCGAAACCTCCTAAGAATCCTGATTGCGGGTTATCTGTAAATGCATCATCGTCAAACGAATAATATCCAGCAACATAGCTCATAAAATCATTTGAACCAGTCAATTGCAATTCAAGTGTTTTAGACGAATAAGAGGTATGTCTTGCGGTATGGAAAATATAATGAGGTGTTCCATCCATATCTAATTGATCATCCCAATCAAGTTTTCGATCAGCTAAAGTGAGCTTTAATTCGCCAAGAGCTGTTTGACGGGTGATTATTAAATTTACACCTTCAACTACTGAAGTCTCATACATCTCATTGTCAAGTGACGTATATCTATCTCTGCCTAAACGATCATAAAGCTGGACAGGGGCTACCCATAAACCGCCTGTGGCTGGAGATGGTCCAAACCCAAGAGCTGGGGCCCACCAATCAGCCATATTTCCAAGCTGAGGATGAGGGGGAGTATTATCTTGATCTGTCCAATCAAAAGACAGATCTACCTGAGTATTCTCACCAGCATAATAGAGCGAAAATTTAAAACCTTTTGAATCAATAACATCTAACTCTTTAGTTGGCGGATTGATGTTATTTGGAATCACGCCAGGTTGAGTTGCAGGTTGGTATGGTCCTGGATTGTTTTTTACGAAACCATCTCTAGATTTATTATGAAGAACAACTTTAGCAAAAATATCTTGTCCAATTTCATAATCTGCAATCAATCGACCTTGCTTGAGGCCATAGTTACCAATTGTAACGGCACCTGACACACCAGCACCTGAAGGTTTTTTACTTATAAAGTTTACCGCTCCAGCAAGAGTATTTCTTCCATAAAGTGTTCCTTGAGGCCCTCTTAAAATCTCAACTCTCTCTAGGTCAACGAGATCCCATATTCCACCTTGAGTTTTACCCATATAAACTCCATCAACATAAGTACCAACCGAAGGCTCCCATGTAATAGCTGGGTTCATGGCTACACCACCACGGATTGCCAAAGAGGCTCCCGTATTGTTAGCAGGTGCCGGTAATAACATCACATTAGGCGCAATTCCTTGCAAATCAACAACATTTTTAATGTTTAAATCTTGAATTGTTGCCTCAGTTACCGCTGTAACGGCAATAGGTGTATCTTGAAGTGATTTCTCAGTTTTTTGAGCAGTAACAACTACCTCTTCTAGAACAGCGTCGGCAACTGAAAAGACTGAAAAACATGCTAAAGGAATAGCAAAAAAAGTATATTTTAGTTTATTCATAGTATCCCCCATACGTAGATGAATGTAACTCAATATACAGTTAATCAGAATTTATGAGCATATGTCTAGTTTTTTTACAAAAAAAATATCCTTAGACTCCCTCAATTCTTATAATTCCAAAGCGTGGCGAAGAAAATTCTATATTTGATTGTTGGAGAATATTGGATACTATTTCTACCATTTTATTACTATTCCCACAGATGATAATTAAAGGTAACCTTTCTTGAAATTGATAGGTAAAATTTAAAACTTCACTATCTACGTCATGGTGCTTCAGTCCATGCAAATCTAAATGAGTTATTCCACTCTCAACAAAAGTTTTCATTTAGTAATTTAGTAAATGTAACTATTAAGACTAGGATATATTAGTTTGCACAGTCATAACATCCATTCTTCTTGCATTATGATGATCATAATCATAGATAATCTCATTGCCCAAACTAAGATTTGGAAACCGTTTGAATAATTCTTTCAACATTACTTCTGTTTGAGATCTAACTAATGTTACGCCTATACAATAATGAGGACCCTGCCCAAAAGAAATGCTCTTATCATGATCTCTCCTGATATCAAATTTTCTTGGATTTTCATATATCTTTGGATCCATGCCTGCAGTGCTTGTAATAAGTTGAACCATTTGCCCTTTTTTAATTTCATGACCATTGAGCTCTATATCTTCAGAAGCATATCTAGCTAAACCTGTCTTACCTGATGATTCATATCTCAGTGTTTCTGAGATGGCTCCTTGAACGAGGCTTTCATCATTTTTTAACTCATCTAGCTGATCAGGATGCTGTAATAAAGTTTTTATTAAATAACTATGAAGGTCAACGGCTGTATCTGAGCCTGCTCCCAAAACTGCTCCAACAAGAGCACACATCTCTAAATTTGATAGCTTTGAACCTTGATCCTCTGCCAGAATCAAAGTTGAAAGAAAATCATCGCCAGGATTCTTTCTTCTTTCATCAATTAATTCATTGAGAAGGGTTAGCCCCTCGGGAACTCCCTTGATTGCGTCCTTTCTTTCCTCTGGAGTTAGCATTGGGTTTATCCCTCTTACCACCCCATATGCTAAAGAATCAAAAATAGGGAATTTATCTCTTGGGATTCCTACTAAACTTGCTATGGCTTGGGTTGGAATAATTTCAGCAATTTCTGCAGCAAAATTAAAGGAATCCGGGGTCCCAATTTCGTTAAATCTTTCTTCAACCAAGATAGCAAATCTCTCTTTCATTTGCTGCATAATTCGTGGAGAAAATGCAGGTAATGCTAATTTTCTTAATCTCAAATGATTTTTTCGATCTAAGAAAAAAAGATTATTGTTCATTAGTTTTTCAAAAGGGTCCATATCTTTAATTGCTTTTTTCTCTGGAGCGAATTCCCACAAATTAAAATCTGTTGATAGTCTGGGATCCAATAAACATTTAATAATATTTTCATGTCCTGTAACTAACCATGCCTGCCATTGATCAAATCTAGAAATTGGAAATTCAGAGCTTAATTTTTCGAGAGTTGGGATAGGATCATGAATAAAATCCTTGGATGAAGGATTAAAAAAATGATCAACAGTTTGCACGCTCATAATTAAATTTTTTTAGAAAATGTTGGGGTTGGGTAAATCCCCTCTTGAGATAATAGAATCAACGCGATCCTTGAATGCTTGTTCACTTTTTTCATTTACAGGATTAATCCAATACTTTCCTTCTAGAATTTGAGAAAGGCAGAATGAAGCAACCTCTTCTGGCTCAGTTGTCTCCATTTCAATTCCCATTGAGCTCATCATTTCTAGCATATCTTCCACGGAGGAGATTGGATGTTCTGGAGCATTTGGGTCTCTTGCAAGTTCTTCAGGGCGGTTCCTTTCAGCTGAAAATAGCTTTGTTCTAACTGTGTGTGGGCCTGGAAAAAGAATTGAAACCTTAACATTTGCATCAGCCTGCTCAAGTTGAAGTTTCAATACCTCCGAAATACTAGAGACTGAAGCTTTGGATGATGTGTATATAGGTGTAGAAGGTAAATTAATAAATGCGCCATTACCTGAACACGTGTTAATAACTCTAGACTCTTCCCCATGAGCTAACATCCTAGGGACAAAGGCTTGAATGCCATGTAGTACCCCCATAACATTTACACCATAAGCCCATTCCCAATCATTTGGTTTTGTTTCCCAAATTGGAAGCAACTCTGCAGGGGCAACTCCAGCATTGTTAAAAAGTAAATGTACTGGCCCATGTTCCGAATCACACCAGCCTGCTAGGTCTTTCATAGACTCGATGTTTGAAACATCTGCAACCTTAGAGCAAACATCAAGCGATTTATTTGCAAGTAAGGCTGTTGAACTTTCAAGACTTTCTTTTTCCACATCAGTAAGAATTACCTTTGCGCCCTCTTTTGCTAAAGCTTCGCCAATTGCAAACCCAACACCAGATGCGCCTCCTGTAACGACAGCCAATTTGCCATTAAAATCTTTCATATTTAATCCTTAGGCAGAGTCATACCTAGAATGCATAAAGGGAACATATGACATCGCATCTACCTCTTCTATGACTGATGCATTGGAAGATGAGGTGCCTTCCTCCCAAACTAAAGAAACCATTTCTTTAACTGGTAAATCAACAACAGGATCAACCGGTGATTCTCTAAGTATTATCTCCCCATCAAGCTTTGTATGAACAGATTGTGTTCTGTGCATATTAATTTTTACAAGTAATGGATTTTGATCAACTGCTTTGTGCTGCTCGCATGAGGGGAATACCTTAAAACAGTATACGTCATCTGTAAAAGAAGATGTCTCTAGTGAATCGCTAGTTTTGCCTTTTAATTCAATATATGTAATGCCATGCCTGGTTACCGTTGCAACACAATTATCACCATCTTTTGATGCTGTAACATCTGCTATTTTCTTTGGCTCCCCATATGTTTCTCTTCCTCCAACAACAACTCCTTCAGTTTCCATAGGCATAGTAATTTCATAAATACCCTCTTTTCCTTTATACATGCAGTTAACGCCAAAGGTTGCAGCTCCAAAATCCATTCCACCATTCAAATCAACAAAGACCCTAGAAATTACTATTCTTACCATAGGATCAGCATGAGCAACTAATGGCGATGGAATTAATTGCTCGATAAGGCCGGGTTCAGTTTTGTACCAAGCTTTTATGGCATGCATATTTGCATCAAAAAATTCTAAGTTATTTTCTGCAGCCTCAATTAGCTGCTCAGGTGTTTTAACAAATCTAAGCTGTGTCATAATTTTTTCTCTCCCTATGTTTGCCTAATCATACATTTTCTAAATTATATTTAACAATAATATAACTCGTAATTTAACATGATGCATTTATGAAAAAATGTGTTGATTCAAATAATTAATAATGAAATCATGATAAATATGTATTTTCAAAAATAGCTTCAAACTAATATAATTTGATTTGAGCTGTTAACAAAGCAAGGAAGTAAAAATGCCAAAACAAGAATTTCCATTTCCAATGCCAAACGGGTGGTTTTGCGTAACCAGAAGCCATGAGCTAAAAGCTGGAGAAGTGCAATCTTTAAAATTTTGTGAAAAAGAGGTAGTTGCTTTTAGAACTGAAAGTGGTGCTCCAACTGTATTAGATGCATTTTGCCCTCACTTGGGAGCTCATTTAGGTGAAGGAGGTTGTGTGCGTGGTGAAACCATAGAATGCCCTTTTCATGCATGGCGGTGGAATGCAGACGGAACGTGTGCTGAGATTCCATATGCTAAAAATTTTCCCCCAAAAGCCAAGGAAACAAGAATCTTTAATTATCCAGTCGTAGAAGTGAATGGATTTATTTGGGCTTGGCATCATCTTCACAAAGAAGAGCCAACTTGGGAAGTTCCTGTAATAGAGGGTTTTAATGGCGATGACGAGAAATGGGGAAAAGTATATCACTACGATTACAACATCAATACTGTCTTACAAGAAATAGCTGAGAATGATGTTGATCAAGCTCACTTCCCAAAAGTTCATGGATCTCCCAGTCTGCCAGAAACTGAAGCAATTACGGAAGGAATATACAAAAAGACAATTGCTGAAACATTAATGGATCCCAGCAATGATAGTGTTTCTGAAGAGTTTAAAGTAAAAGATCATGGGATGTTTACCACTACTTTCACAAGAGAGTCTTGGGGCCTAGGAACAGTTGGATTGCGAATGGTTAATTTGCCACCAAGCGGAGGAGAATTCATCATGGTTAACGCCTCGTGTCCAGTTGATAATTCAAATTCTATCTTGCGCTGGTCAATGAGAGTCTCTAAAGATATTGAAGATGAGCTTGGAATGGCGATCATTGACGGCATAGCGAATGGTGTCTTAGATGACATGCCAATTTGGGACAACAAAAGTTATGTTGCTGATCCAATTCTATGTGATGGCGATGGACCAATTAATAAATTTCGTAAATGGGTTAGTCAATTTTACTCTGAACCTATACAAAACTGATCATTGGCTAAAGTACATTTTTTTTACTCAACAATGAATGCAGGCAAATCGACTGCATTACTTCAATCAAACTACAACTATCATGAGCGAGGCATGGAAACCTTGCTGTTTCTTCCAAAAATTGATGCTGATAGCAATGATGGAAAGATACACTCAAGAATTGGATTGAAAGAAGATGCACATTCAGTAGATGTAGATTTCAATTTCTTTCATTTTGTTTCTCAAGAACAAATAAAAAAAACCATTAGCTGTATTTTAATTGATGAAGTTCAATTTCTTACAAAAGAACAGATTAGGCAAGTTTGCAAAATTAGTGATGAGTTAAATATTCCTGCGATGTGCTATGGAATTCGTACTGATTTTCAGGGCAAGCTTTTTGAAGGAAGTTCAGAATTGCTAGCTCTGGCAGATAACTTGATTGAATTAAAAACAGTATGTGATTGTGGTAGGAAAGCTATTATGGTTGTTCGGCTTGATGAAAAAGGAAAAGTTGTAACTAGCGGTGATCAGATTAAGATTGGAGGCAATGATACTTATAAGGTTTATTGTAGAAAACATTTTAGAGAGTTAACTAGGCTAATTTAATAACGAATGCCTCTTTTAAATAACTTTAAACGTTCATAAGATGGATCTTTTTTATTCGGGCTCCCAATATCGGCCCCCTGGATCATAGAATGAGTCAAATTTACTTTTGATGGATCATTTACATAGACCCAATCAGCATCAACTGCCCTGCTGGAAAATTTCCATACAGAATTTCTTTTTTCATATTCATCAAAATATCTTCCGCCAATTAAGACATCATAATTTCCTTCTTCAGTTAAAACTTGATGGAAAGCGATAATATAGGTTTCACCTTCAGCCCTATCACCATTTAGTTTAATGTTGTGAGTGGTTACATTGTGATGCAAAATGCCCATTGATTTTTGTATTTCAGGAAGAAGATCAATAAATTCCATAGCTTTGCCTTTAAAAAAAGATCCATGATCATCATAAGCATCCTCATGATAAAGTGAACGCATTAAATCATTGTCATGACGGTCGGCTGCTCTGCAGTATGTGCCAACTAATTCTCGGATTGATTCCTTATCAAGGATTTCTTGAATTTTACTATCTATATCACTCATACTAATTACCTTTAATTAAATCTTTAATTTAATATAAATGAAAACTTTTCTATATGAAAATTTACTGAATGAATAGGCAAATTAAACATCCGCTTCTTGCTTCGCCTGCTTCGATTGGAAGCTTGGAATTAAAAAATAGAATGATTATGGCTGCAATGGGTTCAAATTTTGCTTCAGAAGATGGTTATACCACTGAGAAATTAACCGCTTATTATGAAGAGAGGGCCCGAGGAGGAATCGGATTAATTATTTTAGAAACCTCAGCAATCACCTGGCCCGCAGGAACGTCCATGCCAAATATGATAGGTTTTTCTAAAGATGAATTTATCCCTAGTCTTCAATCCTTGACCCAGCGCATACATCAACATGGCTCAAAAATAGCTGCTCAACTTAATCATAGTGGAAAAATAGCTCAAGAGGATGTTATTGCCGGAAGACCTATTCCAGTTCCCTCAATACCGAAATCTGAGCCAAGTGACATGTTTGGCTTGCTAACTCAAGATGAAATTATGAATTTTATTAAAGCTGGTGGGCCTGATGGAAAAGGTCCTCGTTATCACGAGCTATCAGTGGATGAAATCCATAAAGAAGTTCAGCACTTTGTGAATGCTGCAAAACGGGCAAAAGTCTCAAATTTTGATGCAGTAGAAATTCATGCTGGTCATGGCTATCTTATTTCGAGCTTCCTTTCTCCAGCAATTAATAAAAGAACAGATGAATACGGAGGAACTGTTGAAAATAGAGCAAGGCTACTTGTAGAAATTATTTCTCAAATAAAAAAACAAGTAGAAGACTTTCCTATACTAGTTAGACTTGACGCTAACGAATACCGTATAGAAAACGGAATAACTCCCGCTGACTTTTTAATTACTGCTTCGATGGCACAAAATGCAGGCGCTGATGCAATTGATGTAAGCGCATACGGTAACACAAGTAAGGGCATAGCATTTACCGAAGCGCCGCTTGTTCATGAACCTGGCGGATTTTTAAATTTTGTAAAAATGGCTAAAAGAGAACTAACTATACCCATCATTGCAGTTGGCAGAATTGAACTTGATGTTGCAGAAAAAGGATTAAAAGATAATGAATTTGATTTTTTAGCCATGGGAAGAAAAGTATTAGCTGATCCTGGCCTACCAAACAAAATTGTTTCAGGTCAAGAACATCTTATTAGACCCTGCATCTATTGTTATGTCTGTGTAAGTCAAATTTTCATAAATAAACCAATGAAGTGCGCAGTAAACTCTCAACTTGGTAATGAGCATCGCAATGAAAACATCATTCATTCTACAGCCAATCAAAAGAAAATATTAGTAGTTGGTTCTGGTCCAAGTGGCATGGAATCAGCAAGACTTCTAGCAATGCGAGGTCATCATGTTGAGGTATGGGAAAAAGATAAAGACATTGGAGGTACGGTTAGGATTGCAGCATTAGCATACGAACCAAATGGTCGTCTAATAAGTTACCTAAAGAATTCTCTAGATGAGCTAGGAGTTAAAATAAAACTAAAGAAAATAGCAACGGCTGAGTCAATTAAAGCCTTTAATCCTGACCATGTAATAGTTGCAATCGGCGCTAAAAGAAATGCCCCATCAATAAAGGGAAAAAATAATAAGAATGTTTTTGATGGAGAACAGCTTAGAGGATTATTATTTGGCGCAGATGCAAATGCCATTAATAAACTTTCAATATTTCAACAATTAATTTTAAAAATTGGAAAAGCATCTCAGTTATTAAGAAATATCTCTGCGCTAAGGTTTCTTAGTAAAATCTGGATGCCTCTATCAAAAAATATTATTGTCATAGGAGGAGATTTGGTTGGTTTGGAATTAGCTGAATTTCTTGTAGAGAGAGGCAGGACTGTGAAGGTGCTCGAGCCAAGCAGCTCACTTGGTCCCAACTTAAGCATTGTTAGAAGATCTAGAGTTGTGCATATGTTAAAAGAACACGGTGTGGATCTTTTGACCAATGTAATAATTAAAGAAATATGTGATCAAAAAGTAATTTTTGATCATGAGGAAACTGAAAAATCGCTCCGAGCTGATCAAGTAATTATTGCCATTGGAGCCAGTGCCAATTTAGAGCTTGCGGATGAGCTGAATAAACTGAACCTTCCTCTTACCACAATAGGGGACTGTTCATCTGTTGGTTATATCCACGGAGCCATAGCCGATGCAAGAAAGGCAGTAATTAATCTCTAAAATTAATTGTTTAGGGCTTCTGCTATTGCTGGATGAACTATTTTTCCGCCCATGATATTTAGGCCATTCTTTAGATGTTTGTTTTCATTTAAAGCTGCTGATATTCCTTTATTTGCTAATTCCATAATGAATGGAAGAGTTGCTTTATTTAAGGCCCTTGTTGCAGTCAAAGGAACTGCCCCAGGCATATTAGTTACACAGTAATGCAATACTCCACTTTCCTTAAATGTTGGTTCATCATGATTGGTTGGTTTGCTAGATTCAAAACATCCTCCTTGATCAATTGATATATCTACCAATACACTTCCGTCTATCATGTCTTTTAGCATATCTTTTGAAACAACCTTTGGGGCTTCTTTGCCTACGACATATACAGAGCCAATCACCAAATCAGATTGAGATACAGCCTCTCTAATAGACTCTGGAGTTGAAATTATATATTTCATACCCTCTTCGCCAAAAGCTAATTTCAGTTCATCTAGTTTTGATTGGTGCAGATCAATTACTATGACTTGGGCATTGTTATCCCTTGCCTTAGATATTGCCTCTTTGCCTGCAACACCTGCACCAATAACTGTAACTATTCTTGGATCAAGATTGCTAAGCAAAGTTCCTCGTCCATGATTTGGTTTAAGTAGGTGATATGAACCAACAACAATACTCAATTGACCTGCTATTGAACTCATCGGAGCTAATAATGGTAACGAATTATCTTCAGCAGTGACTGTCTCATATGCAATGCCTGTTACATTGGTGGCTAGTAGTTTTTTTGCCTGTGATGGATCTCCTGCTAAATGAAGATAGGTGAACAAAGTATGATTCTCATGCAAAAATCTACATTCATCCTCTGTCGGTTCTTTCACTTTAATGATTAATTTAGAGGAGTTGAAAACTTCTGAGGCTGAGTTAACTATTTTGGCTCCAGCTAATTTATATAGATCATCTGTAAAACCAATTTCATAACCTGCATTAGATTGGACAAATAATTCATGACCAAGATCAGTAAGAATTTTGACTGATTCTGGAGTCAGACCAACTCTGTGTTCGTTATTTTTAACTTCGGAGGGAACACCAATTTTCATGGAGCTAATCTAACATAAAATTTTATCAATTTGACTAATTAAAAACTATGTTTGTATAACCATTGGTTATCTTTTATTTTGAATAGACAACTTTTTTTTAAATTGGCGTTTAAATAAATATAAATTATATGTATAATATATTATAAATAAAATTTATTATGAACTCAATTATTAAAACAAGCGCTGAAAGAGTTTCAGATAACTTCGCCTACTCTATGACTAAATTTTTTAGATTCATAGCTGACAGCTTCTTTTCAAAGAGATATGGACATAGAGCAGTGGTTCTGGAGACAGTTGCTGGTGTTCCGGGAATGGTTGCTGGAGTTTTGATGCATTTTAAGAGTTTAAGGAAGATGAAAGCTGGATACGGAGAGCAAATCAGAGAAATGCTCTCGGAGGCTGAAAATGAACGAATGCACTTAATGTTTTTTATTGAAATTGCAAAACCAAATCTTATTGAGAGATTTATTGTGCTTTTTTCTCAGTTACTTTTTGGGTTATTTTATCTTTTCATGTATATATTCTTCACCAGAACTGCCCATAGGATGATTGGTTATTTTGAGGATGAAGCAGTTAACAGTTACTCAGAATATTTAAAGATGGTTGAATCTGGAAAAGTAGAAAACACCCCTGCCCCTCATCTTGCAATCAATTACTACCAATTAGGCGCTGATGCAAAATTATCCGATCTTATCAAATGTGTTCGCGCAGATGAACAGCACCATAGCGAGACAAATCATAGTTACGCGAATAATTTTTAAAAAATAGAATAGTTACTTAACCCTAGACCGGTTTAACAGAGTTCTTGGTAGATACTCTCTAAGATTTGGCACTGGCGTTTAATATTAAACAATCTACTAGGCTTGGGATCTAACTCAGCTTTGAGCACCTTCGCAGCAAGATTCATTTATTTGTGGAGTTATTGCTACCCCTCATGCTGAATATCCCGATAACATGGCACGATTGTCCTCGTTATGCTCAGTTCGATTGGCAGTGATGTTAAGCAATATGGTATCCTTTTTTTAGAACAGATTCCTTTTTTGGCTTACTTATTTATCATGATAGAAACCAAAACATTTTCACCAAATGGCTTTAATAGCTTTGCTATACAAGCTTATCGTTTAGTGTTTGGTCGTATTTTACCACAGTCATTGTTTCGCGATAAAATACCTGCTGAAGTAGATCGCAAGGCAGTAAAGGGAAAGTTTGATTTAGAAATTGTTAGTCACTGTTGGGGTTATGCCAACATGTTAACCTATCAATTAAGTTCGTTTGTAAACTATCCACCAACAAAACTAAGTTTAACTGTGACCGTTTTTTATGCTGAAGAAGATACCAAAACAAAGGCTACATTGGACTTCTTTAGTCAAATAACCATGCCAAATATCACTTGGAATTTCCACCCACTTTCCAAAGGAAAGCTCTTTAGACGTGGCATAGGCCGAAATATGGCTGCGCGGTCAACAGAAGCTGACTGGATATGGTTTACAGATTGCGACATTATATTTTATGAGAACTGCTTAGACTCACTCGCCGATAGTTTACAAGGCGAGAAAGGTTCATTGTTTTTTCCTAAAGAAGAAAAAATTACTAAGATGTTAAAAGATGATGACCCATTATTGTCAAATGATGCCCAACCACAAGTTATCGATATAGAAACAGAAAATTTCAGTTTATACGAGCGTGATAAATCCCGTGATAAAGCACGCGGCGCATTTCAAATTGTTCATGGTGACGTTGCTCGTGCTATCGGTTATTGTGAAAAACTGTCAATATTTCAAACTGAATCTGACCGTTGGCGTAAAACCTATGAAGACACCGCCTTTCGCTGGCTACTTGGCACTGATGGTGAGCCTAAGCATATTGATGGTGTTTTTCATATTCGTCATGTTACAAAAGGACGTTATACTGAAAATTCTCAATTGTCTAAAGTGCGTAGTAATATCCGTTTAAGCCAAAAATAGATGCCCTTGAAGATAAATCAAGGGATATTTATTTTACTAAAAGTCTTACCTAACTTTAATATTAAAATGATATGAAACTAGACTAGGAAGCATGCTTAAAAAATTAAAAATAAAAATATTTTATTTCAGTTCGATTGCTTCGAGTCGAATTTTGGTTTCTAATAATTATTCTTAGTATTATTTGGATCAAAATTGTTGCATGGCATACATACAACAAAAAGCAGTTAAGTCCCACATCATGTTGTTTGATACAGGCCATTTCACTGAACTTGTCCCAACAATGTTTACAGGTCAATATTGGAAGACACAAAATGCCATAACAGGACAGGCAACCGGCCGTGGCACCACCTACTTTTTTCAACATAACAAAAATGAATATGTGTTACGGCACTATCGTCGCGGTGGCTTGATTGGAAAAGTACTAAGTGATCAATATATGTATACAGGTATTGAAAAATCACGAGTATGGCAAGAATTTAAGCTACTACAGCATATGAAAAATATGGGTTTAAATTGCCCAACTCCGATCGCAGCGATGTTAAAGAAGACAGGCTTGTTTTACCAAGCCGATATCATTTCAAAAAAAATTTCCAGCGCTAAAGACTTACATCATATTTTACTAGCAAACAGCTTAACCGCTGATGTATGGAAAAAAATTGGGCAAACCATTGCCAAATTTCATCATCATCAAATTTATCACCACGATTTAAATATCCACAACATTATGCTCGATATAGAAAACGAGGTTTGGTTAATTGATTTTGATAAATGCGGAATTAGACAAGGCAGTAATTGGAAAAACTCAAACATGGTGCGTTTAAAGCGATCGTTTGAAAAAGAAAAACGATTACGTAATATTTATTGGCAACTGGCCGATTGGCAAATACTAATATCTGCCTATAACGAAGCGGCAATGGCTAATTAAGTCGAATAGGCTCATAAGCAATAAACGTATTCCTAAAAACAGATTGGTGGAGCTAGGCGGGATCGAACCGCCGACCTCTTGCGTGCCACGCAAGCGCTCTCCCAGCTGAGCTATAGCCCCAAAAAATATGAATTATATATCACGAATATCTGTTGAGTGAATTATTTGATATATTGATCAAAAACAGAGCAATCTGAATTGATATTCAATGAAAAATAGACCCGTCCTTGTTGGTATTGGCTCACTACAGCAAAAAGGCTCATTTTCTGAGCTTGATGAAGCGCTAATTTTAATGGAAAAAGCAACCATTGAAGCAATTGAAGATAGCCAATCCCTAGAAATCAAAAACTATATTGATGAAATTCAAATACCCAAAGGTTACTGGGCCTACAGAGATCCTGGCAAGTGGATAGCAGAAAAGCATGGATTCTCTAAAGCTAAAACAAGTGTTACAAAGATTGGAGTCCTACAACAAAACTTAATTAATTCTGCTTGTAAAAAAATTATAAACGGCGACATAAGAGCAAGTCTTATTGTTGGAGGTGAGGCAAGGTTTAAAAAAATTCAGGCTCTCAAAGAAGGACTGGTTTTTGAGGAAATGCAGCTAAATGTTAATCCAGATCATTATGTTAAAGCTAAAGAAGACTTATATGTTCCCGAGGAGCTTGAAGCCCTAGGAATGATGGCCGTTGGCTATTACGCCATCATAGAAAGCGCCATGCGTCATAAAAGCAAACGTACCATACAGGACCATGAAAGGTTTCTTGGTGATTTTTATGCAAAGTTTTCTGAAATTGCTGCTCAAAATCCTCATGCATGGAATCAAAAAATTTTTACCTCAAAGGAAATTCAAAATCCATCAGCTAAAAACCATAGAATTGCCTACCCTTATAACAAACTTCATAATTCAAGCTGGAATGTGAATCAAGCTTCAGCTTTAATTCTTACCAGCGAAGAAATTGCAAATAAATTAAACATCCCATCGGCTCAACGAGTCTACCCATTAGTCTCAAGTGAGACCAATCATATGATTGGAGTGATTCAAAGACCTGATATTACACATCCTGTTGGTCTTCAATTGGCAGCTCAATTCTTGCTTGAAACAGCTGCAAAAAATAAAGTTAGCCCAACCTTGTACGAGCTTTATAGCTGTTTTCCTGTGGCAGTCCAACTATTCGCTGAATCATTAAATGTGCCTGATAATATTGATAAAACCATAACCGGTGGAATGCCTTTTGCTGGAGGACCTTTAAATAATTATATGTTGCATGCAACAGCACAAATGCTTATGAGGATCCGAAAACATACAGATGAAATAGGTCTGATCACTGGTGTTTCCGGGATGATGACTAAGCAAGCTTTAGCGATATGGGGCAAGGATCCATTGATGGATTTTGAAGCAAAGGATGTTACCGCAGAGGCAGAAAAATTAGAAATTCCTATCCCTATGTCCGATCTAAAAGAAGGCAATGCCAAAGTGATTGGTTGCACTACTCTTTACGAAAAGTTAAATCCTACTAAAGCTATTTTTTATGCTGAAGATTCACAAGGCCGTCGATTAGTATTAACATCAAATGAAGAAAATATTATCAAACAAGTAGAGGAAGAAGAATGCGTAGGACTAAAAATCAATTTTTCAAACAAGCAACTGGTATCATTTGGCTAATTGCCTCTTTGCAAATACATGCGGATTTTAGTCTAAATCTGAGCATTAACAAACATCAAGATACCTTTGAAACCGCAGCAATGAAAATTTGGGATTGGGCTGAAGTTGGATATCAAGAATACAAAAGCTCAGAACTTTTAAAAAATGAATTGAGATCTAATGGATTTTCAATCCAATCAGGGGTTGCAGATATTCCAACAGCATTTATTGCAGAATATTCAAATGGAGGTCCAGTTGTTGGAATTTTGGGAGAATATGATGCTTTACCAGGCCTAATGCAAACAGCCTCACCCTTCAAAGAAATCAAGGAAGGCGTTGATGCAGGCCACGCATGTGGACATCATTTATTCGGAGCTGCATCAGCTTGGGCCGCAGTAGCAATAAAAGAATGGTTAGTAAAGACTAAAACAAAGGGAACAATTAGGTTTTATGGAACTCCCGCTGAAGAAGGTGGCTCAGGAAAAGTGTATATGGTAAGAGCCGGATTATTTGATGATGTTGATGCAGTGCTTCATTGGCACCCCAGCAGCTCTAATGCAGCAAATGCTGAATCCTCCAACGCAAATAAGTCTGCAAAATTTAAGTTTCAGGGTATTTCTGCTCATGCAGCAGGCTCTCCACATAAAGGTAGATCTGCTTTGGATGGTGTTGAGGCAATGAACATGATGGTGAATATGATGAGAGAACATATTCCGCAAGAGTCACGAATCCATTACGTTATTACAAAAGGCGGATTAGCACCAAATGTAATTCCAGATATAGCAGAAGTTTATTACTATGTTCGCAATCCACAAAGAAAGAAAGTTCAAGAAATTTTCAATTGGGTTGTAAAAGCAGCTGAGGGGGCTGCCATGGGAACAGAAACAACCATGACTTATGAAGTAATGCATGGAAATTATTCAAAGCTTCCTAATAACACTTTGCAAAAAGTTATGCATAAAAATTTGGTTGCTCGTGGTGGAATAAAATATTCAAAAAAAGAAAATGAATATGCAGAGACTATATACGCCACCATGGTTTCTCCAGGTAGCAAGATTGGAGATCAGGAAAAAATTAAACCCTTTAAAGCAAGTCACACTTATGGCTCAACAGACGTGGGAGATGTAAGTTGGGTGGTGCCTCAGGCAGGTCTCAGAACAGCTACTTGGGTTCCTGGAACAGCTGGTCATTCATGGCAAGGTGTGGCTGCAGGCGGAACATCAATAGGGTTAAAAGGAACTAAACTGGCAGCTCAAGTTCTGGCAGATACAGCTCAAGATTTATTTAAAAATCCAAAAATCATTGAGTCAGCTCATGATGAATATTTAGAAAGAGTTGGAGCTAACTTTGAATATTACCCCTTATTAGGGGATAGAAAACCGCCTTTAGATTATCGCAATTAAATTTTGATCAGTTGATCTAATTTGCCTGAAAGGTTTTCGAGAAAATTAATAAATGAATTGGCCCTTACAGACAAGGGTTTTTCTTTGTTGCTGATCATGCATATTTTATAACCAATCGCTGGCTCAATTTCATGAATTGAGATTTTGTCCCCATATATTGCGGCGCTGAAATCATCAATAATTGCATAACCAGAGCCTTTTTCAACCATGGCTTTTGCCACTTGAATAGTTTCAGTCTCTGCAATCCAATTGACTGTTACTCCTTCTTTTTTTAAAACGTCATCAAGATTATTTTGTGCTGCATTAGTTTTTAAATTTTTAATCTTTATAAAAGGTTGATTTTTAATTCCTTCCAGTTTGAAAATACTTTCTTTTGGTGCATTCTTGTTTGATGCTATGAGAACTAGCTTTCCTGAATGCAAAACAGTCTTCTGGAATAGATCAAAATCATTTGGGTTGAAACAAATAACCACGTCAAAAGTAAGCTCCTTTAATTGATCTTCAAGATCTAAGCTTTGTAAATTTACAATATTAAACCTAGTATCCGGATCAAGTTTCAAGTATTCATTTAATAAGTTTGGTAACAAGCCCAGTCCCAAGGATGGAGTGCAACCAATATTGATAGTAGATGAAGGATTGGAGACAAGATTTTCAGCAATATTGTTAAACTTTGAGATCTGCTGATTTACTTCAGCAGCATGTTTAAAGAGAATATCCGCCTCTGGAGTTGGCGAAAGTCGTCTGGCATGCCTTACAAACAGCTTCAACTGTAATTTATGTTCAGCATATGCAAGAGTTTTGCTCACAAGCGGCTGAGAAACATTGAGAACTCTAGCTGCACGAGTTAAAGAACCCTCATTATATATATGATAAAAAACTTCAATATGTCTTGAACTAATCATAGTTATTAAAAGTTATTTAATGTTATCTAAGTATAACAAATAGTTATATATAAGGCTCTTATTTTTAGCAATAAAATTGACTAAATATCATAAAAGATTGCCCTCAACTGTTAATATTAAAGGAATAGAAATATTTATTTTGGGGAAAATATGAAATTAACAAATCTTAAATACGCTTTTGCTTTATTGCTATTGCCAACCTCTCTCACTGTCTTTGCTCAAGAAGACTCCACAAAATTAAGTGATGTTGAGGAAGTTGTGGTTGTGGGATCGCAAATCAAGGGGGCAAAAATTACAGGTGCTTTACCTGTATCAGTCTTTTCAGGAAAAGACATAGAAGCCTTAGGTGTTGATGGTGGTGATGAGCTGCTTGAAAATATTGCTGAGCAAGGGCTGAACTACTTCAATGAAGCTGAAGATGCATCTGGTGGTGTGAACGCATCTCGAGGAGATGTTGGGGCATATAACTTAAGGAATATGGGTGTTGGTAATACTCTTACCTTGCTTAATGGAAGAAGGCTCGTTAATAACGGAACCTATCAAACTGAATTAATTGGTGGTGATTTTGTTCCTACAGTCTCAGTTAACTCAAACCTAATCCCAACATACGGAATGGAAAGATTAGAAATCTTGCGTGATGGCGCATCAGCTATTTATGGCGCAGATGCTGTAGCGGGAGTTGTTAATAACGTGTTGCAAAAAGATTATGAAGGCTTATTGGTTAGAGCCAAAGTTTCTGCATATGATCACTTTGAAACAGAAGATAATACTTTTAATGTGAAATGGGGTTCTTTCTTTAATGATGGAGCAACGAATGTAAGTGTTTTCTTTGATCACTATGATCGAGGGAACATTAATGCACAAGAAGATCCAAGATGGGGCGCAGGAGAACATAGACCATTTGTTGCTGATGACTCTCCATGGAAAACCAGTACTTCATTTAGGAATCTAAGTTCAAATTCAATCTATGGGCAATTTGATATGGTGAGCTCGAGCGAACATGCTGGAGAGAGCTACAATCATGTTTGGACTGACTCAAATGGTGAATTTGAAGTATTCCCGCTTGGTGATTCTAAATGTACAAATAGAGGACACCCTCTTTTTGACACTGGATTTGGCACATGTATTGCTCAAGATGGTAATGGAGCTCTTAGAAGCAACTTTTGGGGGCCAACTGATGTGAGATCACAACTTGTCAGAAATAATATGGTGATATTTATTAATCATGACATGGGAAATGGTGTTGAGTCTTTCACAGAAATTGGAGCCTATAACTCAGATAGTGATAGAACAGCTCATGCGTCTTATGCATTCTCTTCATCAAAACATAGGGTTGGTCCAGATAACTACTATCTCAATCAACTTAAAGTAAATGTGGATGGTGTCCCTACTGCCATATTTGCCGGTAAGAATCTTTATATTGATAATTATCGCTATGAGGAAAGACAGAGACTTGTAAATGTAAAAAAAGAAACTTACCGATTCTTACAAGGTTTCAGAGGTACTTCAGGAAATTGGGATTGGGAGACAGCATATGTTAGCTCAATTGCAAGACATAGAGATGTAACGAGAAATAGATTATCCAATAATCTATTAAAAGCTGCTTTATACGACCCTACTCCAGCTGCTTACAATCCTTTCAGCGCAGGAGTGAACTCTAATATAGAAAGAGCATTAATAAGTGTTTACAGAAAAAATGAAAGCACTTTGGATATGTTTGATTTTAAAATGTCAAACGCATCCTTTATGACGCTTCCTGCTGGAGATGTTGGTCTTTTGCTAGGTTTTGAGTATCGAGAAGAAGAAGTTATTGATGACAGAGATCCAAGATTGGATGGAACCATCACTTATACTGATTTCGAGGGTGATACTTATCCATTAGTTTCAGATGTTGTGAATTCATCGCCTACACCAGATGTTTCTGGTTCAAGAGATGTGACATCGTTATTTGCAGAGCTACAAATTCCTCTGACAGAATCAATCAATGCGCAGGTGGCTGTCAGGAGTGAGGACTTTTCTGACTTTGGTGATACCACAGTTGGAAAACTTGCCCTTGGTTGGGAAGTTGCTCCTTGGATGACATTAAGAGGCTCATTCTCAACAGCATTTAGAGCGCCAAATATAATCCAAATCAACGAAAAAATTGTTGCTAGATCTGGAACAAGATACGACCGTGCCGCTTTTAGAGTAAATGAAGTGCAAAGTGTTGAGAATGTTATTGACTCTGACTCACGTTACACAATTCAAAGAGTTGCAACTGGAGCTGAGGGTCTTGAGGCCGAAGAATCAGACAACACTTCATTTGGTGTAGTTCTGACTCCAATGGATGGTTTGATTGTAACTGTTGATGCATGGACCATCGAGAAGGATAAAACCATCGGTTTGTTTGGCAGAGAAAACCAAACTGTTAATGACATGCTGTTACGTTTTGCTAATGGTTTAAACAACTGTGATACTTTTGCTGGAGACCCGCTTGTAGTGAGAGAGGCTCCTGACGCTGGAGATGCCGCAGGCTTTGCAGCTGCTGGTGTGTGCCCATTTGGAGACATTAAGTATGTAACAAATAACTATACCAATATGGCTCTTAGAACTATTGAGGGAATGGATGTAGGAATCTATTACGATATTCAAACTGATTATGGTGATTTTGATTTGAGATATATTGGAACTTTTCTTGATAAATTTGAGCAAAAAGCAAGTGGTGAATTTGCCGCATTACAAGCTAAGAAAGATAGTGGTGAAATCCCAGAATCAATTCCTTTAAAAGGATTTGGTGACTTGCTAGAAAAAGATGGGATATATGATAACAAGCACACTATTAGAGTATCTTGGGATAAAGGTCCTTGGGGCGCAAGCCTAACTGGATTAAGAAAAGGTTCATTTGTTCAGACTTCATTAGGGTTAAAAAATGGAGTGCCGTACTTAGTTCCTGAAATGACAACTATGGATGCAACTGTTTCATATAATTTTGATCTAGGTGGCCACAAAGCAAGACTTAGGTTTGCTGTAAAAAACCTTGAGGATGAAAGAGCTCCCACTGCAGATAGATACTATGGCTACTATGCAGATGCTCACTCAGACTGGGGTAGAAATTATTACTTAGATTTAAGAGTTACATTCTAATATTTAAGCTAAAATTAAAGGGAGCTTTAGCTCCCTTTTTTTTATAAAGATTGATGTATAAATTTATTTTTACTTTTCTATTTGCTTCTATTGCCTGGAATGCAAAGGCTGATTCCCTTGAATACAAGTTTGACGGTTGGTCTGGTTCTGCTTTACCTGTCTATGTAGCCAAGCCTAATAAAATCAACTCAGCAACAAGGCTGGTGATTGTAATGCATGGACGAAAAAGAAATGCTGAGGAATATAGAGATCAATGGGTTAAAGCATCTAAGGAGTTAAATCTTTTAGTAGTTGTGCCTGAGTTTAGTGAAGAGAACTTTCCAGAGGTATGGGGTTTTAATTACGGCAATATTAAAACCAAAAATCTTAAACCTATTACAAAAGATTTGCATGCATTTAGTGCTATTGAGCCTCTTGCTACAAATGCATTGAAAAAATTTAAAATCAAATCAAAGAGCTGGGGTATATATGGCCATGGTGCTGGAGCACATTTTGTACATCGGCTTGTACTTCATCATCCAGAGTTATCATCCACCCTGGCAATTGCAGCTAATTTGGGATGGTATCTGTCAATGACTGATCAAGAGTGGCCTTTTGGTTTAACTAATTCAAATATAGATGACATCAAACTAAAGAAAGCTTTTAGTAAGTATTTCTTATTAATGCTTGGAAGAGCAGACACCTCAACCAAACCAAATACTCCATACGTAGCAGATCATTGGGATATTATTAATTTGCAGGGAGAACATCGACTTGCTAGAGGAAGAAACTTCTTTAAATCTGCAGTTGCGAAATCTAAAGAAGTTAACCAATTTTTTAAATGGGGGATGGTTGAAGTGCCAACCACCAAGGGCCACAGCAATACAGAACAAATGGTTCCTTATGCTGCTGAAATGTTTTATGCGAGACTAAAATAATGCAGGCTTACAAAAAAAGAGGTTTTTGGGTTGGATTAGCAGCTTTCTTTTTTATTCTTCTGACACCAAACCCAGAGTCTCTCTCACCAATAGGCTGGGCTGTTGCTGCAGTTACTGTTTTGATGGCTATATGGTGGGCAACTGAGGCGGTTCCAGTAGCCGTTACTGCGCTATTACCATTAGCATTATTTCCAATGCTGCATGTAACTGATTTTAAAACAGCTGCCCTGCCCTATGCGAACCCAAATATTTATTTATTCATGGGTGGCTTTATTTTAGCCTTAGGAATTGAATCGTCAGGATTGCATAGGCGGCTGGCATTAAAAATGTTAATAGCTGTTGGAAATAGTGGAGCAAAATTAGTCGGGGGATTTATGCTTGTTTCTGCCTCCATAAGCATGTGGGTGATGAATACATCGACCACTCTAATGTTATTGCCAATTGGATTAGCCGTATGTTCAAGTGTTGCCGAAACTATTCCCAATTTTTCTGCAAAAGAAAGAAAAAGCTTTGAAATCTCACTTTTGCTTGGTATTGCCTATGCAGCTTCAATTGGGGGCATGTCTACTTTGGTAGGAACAGCTCCAAACATAATATTCGTCGGCTTTATACAAGAAACATATGGTATTGAAATTTCTTTTGTTGATTGGATGAAATTAGGAGTACCTTTAGCTATTCTAATGCTGGGTGCATCTTGGTATGCAATAACAAAAATAGTTTATCCTGTTAATTTCATAGCTAGCATTGAAACAAAGCTACAGCTTCAAAATATGCTGACTGATTTAGGCCCTCTGGGTAGAGATGAAAAAAAGGTTTTAATCATTTTTTCTTTAGCAGCTAGCGCTTGGATGTTTAGAACATTGCTTGATAATTTTTTACCTTTATCTGGCCTAACTGATGCAGGGATTGCCATATTTGCAGCATTGAGTTTTTTCTTCATTCCTTCAGAGAATGCTAAGACAGATTTACTGACTTGGGAACAAGCTAATAAACTTCCATGGGGCTTGCTTGTTTTATTCGGTGGCGGGTTATCTTTAGCAGCATCAATTGGATCTTCTGGTCTTGGGAGCTGGGTTGGGCAAGGTTTAACTATCTTAGGGAATGTTCCGCCCATTGTCCTAATATTAGCAGTTGCAACTTTAATTATATTCTTAACTGAAATCACATCTAATGTTGCAACCACATCAACATTTTTACCAGTGGTTGGGGCAGTTGCAGTTGCTATTGGAGTAGCCCCAGTAGCTTTAACAATTCCTGTTGTGTTAGCTGCAAGTTGCGCATTCATGCTTCCAGTAGCAACACCACCGAATGCGATCGTTTTTGGGTCAGGCAAAATAACCATCCCAGATATGATAAGAGCAGGCTTTGCATTAAATATTATAGGAGTTTTCCTGGTTACTATATTTGCCTTCTATTTAGCTCCAATGATATTTTAAAATCTATGACTCTGAGAAATATTTTATTTTTAATTTTATTTATTGCTCCTAGTGCATGGGGGCAAGTTAGATATATTGATTATCCGTCACCTTTTCATCCTACTATTGGAAATTCTGGAATGGTCGTTTCACAAAACCAGTCCTCTTCAGATATTGGGGTAGAAATTTTAAATATGGGCGGTAATGCAATTGATGCAGCAGTTGCAGTTGGATTTTCTTTAGCAATCACTCTGCCTAGGGCAGGCAATATAGGTGGTGGCGGCTTTATGCTTGTTTATTTACATGATGAAAAGAAAACAATAGCTGTAGATTTTAGAAGTGCTGCACCGAAAAACCTTTCAAAAAATGATTTTCTTTTTTTAAAGAATAATTATGATCAAAGAAGATATGGGTATAAAGCCTCCGGTGTTCCTGGGACTGTAGCGGGATTATTGCAAACTCATGATCGTTATGGAAAATTACCATTAAAAAAAATATTACAACCTGTTATAAAACAAGCTCAAAAAGGAATTCAGGTCAGCTATGATCTCAATCAAGCAATTGGTAGTGCTGATCAAATAAGCCTAAACAATGAGTCTAAAAATATTTATTATCAAAATAACCGCCCAATAAAAGAACATTTGTTAATGAAGCGACCTGGTTTAGCTTGGACTCTTCGTGAAATAGCGCGAAATGGCGAAGAAGCTTTCTACACAGGCTCTATTGCCAAGAAGATAGTTAAAGCCATGCAAGAAAATGGCGGTTATATTTCTGCCAAAGATCTTCAAGAATATAAGCCTAGGTTTGCAGAACCTATCCAAACAACTTATAGAAATCACACAGTTCTTGCGCATCCTCCTCCAGCTGGTGGTGCTGCAGTATTACTTGAAGGATTAAATATTTTAGAAAACTTTAGTACTGATAAAATTGGGCCAAACTCAGCAAGCTTCCTGCACTTATTTGCAGAAGCATTACAACGCGGACATATGGATAGATCAAGGTACATGGGAGATCCTCAATTTTATGACGTCCCGATAAAAAAAATAATTTCAAAAAAAAGAGCAACTTCTTTGGCTAAGACTATTAATTTTGAGAAAGCTACTCCACCAAGTACATTAAATCCTGATTCATTATTTCATGAGGGCGAAAACACGACTCACTACTCAATCATTGATAAACATGGCAATGTTGTTTCTAATACTTACACATTGGGCTATTCATTTGGCTCAGGAGTAACTATCCCTGGAACAGGAATTCTTATGGATAATCAAATGAATAATTTTGCTTATCAGTATGGAGACCCTGAGGTCATTGATCGCTCTGCAAGCATAGGCAATCGATTTGAGCCAGGCAAAAGACCCATGAGCACCATGACACCTATTATCATCTTTGATGAAAACAATGAGCTGAAACTCATCACAGGATCTCCTGGAGGCGCATTAATACCTGCTGCGGTATTAAGACTTGTAACCGGGGTCATAGATTTTAATTTAAATCTCGGTGAGGCCACCATGCTCCCAAGACTTCATAAAGATTGGCCTTATAAAAATTTACGTTTAGAAAAAGGGTTTAGTAAAGATACCCTACAAATACTTGAATCATATGGCCATAAGCTCGAAGAATCAAAAACTATGGGTTCAACACAAAGCATTTTAATCTCTTCAAAAGGCAAAGAAGGTTTTGCTGACTTAAGAAGACCCAATGCAGGCGTGGCAATTCAAATTGATTAAAGCTTTAGCATTCATTCACAAGATGGATGGGTTATCTGATGATGATTTTAAGGATTACTATGAAAACCAACATGCTCCCCTTGCCTCTTCACTCCTTTCTTTGGAAGGCTATGAACGAAATTATGTAAACTCAAGACTGAATCCGCTTTATAAATCGCTAGGATCAATAAGTATTTTTAAATACCAATCAATGGAAGCGTTAGATGTTGTTGGAAAACAAATGTCTTCTGATGCTGGCGATATATTGCGAAATGATGAGGTGAAATTTATGAATGTTCCAAAAAACTATTTTGTTTTAACTCAATCAGATCAATTAACTGAAATGGAATTTAATAAAAAGATTTTTTATTCTGTGAGGGATATGGAAAACTTAAATCTATTAGATTCTTATGATGGCATAAAAAAAATTTCAAACAATCTAGTTATTGAGCCTAATCAAATTTTTGGTATTGCTGAGTATGGGATCACTAAAGAAGCATCTTTAGATACCTTAGAACATTTAACTCAAGAGCATCCCCAGGCAATAATTACCTCATGTGTTTTCTAAGTGGAATGAGCTAAATATTTTAGCGCTGCATCAATTCTGTTGTTCACTTCAACCAAATCAAACAATGAAAGTGTTAAGCCCAAGGAAGGAGATTGAGTAGATCCAGTCATTGCAATTCTTATTGGTTGATTAAGTTTTGGAGTAGTTAAGCTTAATGCGGTTTGAGCCTCCTGCAATGCATGATCTATAGATTCTTCATTCCAAGTATCTAATTTATTTAATTTTCTTTGCACATATTCCAAAACAGGCTCCGATCCAATTAAAAATTTATTTGCCGCTTTTTCATCATATGAATTTACTTGAAAAAAGTAGGGTATAAGATCTTTGGCAACTCCGAGGAGTGTTGGCTTGGAGCTCCTCATTGCTTCAATAATCTCATTACTGTTTTGCTTTTGAGTTAAGTCAATTTCAACTCTATTAAGAAATGGGATCAATCTGTCCTTAAAATCATCTAAAGATAGTGCGGCTAGGTGATGATTATTAATCCAGTCTAGCTTTGCTGAGTCAAAAACAGCGCCTGCTTTTTGAACCTCTTGAATTCTAAAATCAGAGATCAAATCATCTAAATAAAAAATTTCTTTGTCGCCTTTAGACCAACCCAACCGAGCAAGCATGTTTATCATAGAAGACTCTAAGTACCCTTGATCAAAATAATCCTGCAAGCTTGTAACAGCATTCCTCTTTGATAACCTTTTTTTATCTTGACCTAGAACCATTGGTAAGTGCGCATACTCAAGAGGTGGATAACCTAAAGCTTGTTGAATGTGTATTTGTCTGGGTGTGTTGCTTAAATGGTCCTCTCCCCTTACTACGGTTGTAATTCCTTGATTAAAATCATCAACGACATTACAAAGATGATATGTTGGAGATCCATCGCTTCTAAGAAGAATCAAATCATCTAATTCAGAATTCTGAAAAACCACTTCGCCTCGAACCAAATCATGAAAAACTAACTCGCCATCTTTTGGTGTTTTTAACCTTAGGACCGTTTTTTCAGACCGTTTCAGTCCAAGATTTCTACTTCTTCCGTCATACATAGGTTTTTTGCCAGCTAATTCCTGCTCTTTGCGCATTTCCTCGAGAGCTTCTTTTGAACAATCGCACCAATAAGCATTACCAGATTCTATTATTTTACCTACAGCCAACTTATATAGTTCGGATCTTTCAGATTGTCTAACAGGAGGCTCATCAGGATTAATACCAATATCAGACAATCCTTTGAGAATATTTTCTTCATACTCTTTCGTTGATCTTTCACGGTCTGTATCTTCGACTCTGACTAAGAACTTTCCTTTGTTTTGCTTAGCATACACATAGTTAAATAATGCAGTCCTTACTCCTCCTATGTGCAAGGCTCCGGTCGGACTGGGTGCAAATCTTGTAACTTTTGTCATGATGAATCTCTTTTTGAATTAATTGCAGCAATTCTTTGATCATTTGCCAACATGTCCTCCTTAGAGACAATAATTTTTGGAATGGGAAATTTCTTTAAATCGATATTGAGTTCGCTCGTTTCACTTTCAAAATTAGAATTTATATTTGATGCAATGAATTCAAACTTACTTTGACCGCCAGTTAAATGAATATATACATCTGCTAGAATATTTGCATCTAACAAGGCGCCATGAAAGCTTCTGTCGTAACCGCTTATCTCAAATCTATTTGCAAGGGCGTCTAAAGAGTTTCGCTGACCGGGGAATTTACTTCTTGCCATTAGCAAAGTATCTTCAACTTCACATATTTCCTCAAGCGGTGGATAATTCGAGGAGGCTCTCTTTAACTCAGCATTGAGAAAACCTAAATCAAAAGCAGCATTATGAATAACCAATATACTACCTTCTACAAACTCTAAAAACTCCTCTGCAATCTCTGAGAACTCTGGCTCATTTGAAAGCCGCTCTACTGAAAGGCCGTGAACTTTCTCAGCTTCCTCATCTATAGATCGTTGAGGATTTAAATATGAGTGAAAATGAAGATCTGTTCTTTTTCTGTCAGCAAGAGCAACTGCACCTACCTCAACAATTCGGTGACCTTGCTCAACCTCCAGTCCGGTTGTTTCAGTATCAAGAACAATGAGTTTTTTTGTCATAAGATGGAATCGATCCCTTTGTTCGCCAATAAATCAGCAGCTTCATTGCCAGCATCTCCTGAATGGCCTTTTACCCAGTGCCATTGTACTTGATGCTGAGAAATTAATTGATCTAATTTTTGCCATAATTCTTTGTTTTTTACATCTTTTTTTGCAGCAGTTCTCCAATTATTTTTTTTCCAATTTTGAATCCATTGAGTTATACCATCCATTACATACTTTGAATCAGTATATAACTCTACACTGCAACGCTCTTTTAAAGCAGCCAGACCCTCGATTGCTGCTGTAAGTTCCATTTGATTATTGGTTGTATCTACTTGACCGCCAAAAATTTCTTTTTCTATCGCATCTAACCTTATAAGAGCGCCCCAACCTCCTGGACCTGGATTACCTCTACATGCACCATCAGTGTAAATAATTACCTGTTTCATGAGTTAAAATATGACATGGATGCTTATGACTAATCAATTTATAAAAGCTTATACTAATCATTATATTTGGTTAATTGTAACTAATGAAGACAATCTTTTACTTACATATAAAGAGCTGGGACTTATTCACAAAACATAAAATTTAATATCATGAATAAATTCTTATTAATTTTTGTATTACTTGTAAGCTCAAGCTGTGAACTACCTTCAATTATTCAAGCTGATCGATACATTGAACCTATCCCATTAAAGGCATCTGAAAGCCTCCCGCAATATACAAATGTTTGGGACCGAATAAGAAAAACTAGCTCAAATGAGCAAGCCAAGCTTGATGAAAAAACCCTTCGATATATTAACTCTTACCTTGCTAACCCTGCTCAGCTGAATAAGCTACTTGAAAAAGGAAGATATTTTATTTTCTTTGTTCTTGAAGAATTAGATAGATACAGGCTTCCATCTGAACTAGCACTTCTTCCCTACATTGAAAGTAACTATGACCCATTTTCCATCTCGGCGTCAGGAGCAATGGGGCTATGGCAGTTTATGCCTGCAACAGCAAGGATATATGGCCTTAAAGATACATGGTGGTATGAGCAAAGGCATGATCCTTTGGTGTCATCAAAAGCAGCTGTTAGATATTTAGCCTATCTTCACAATAGATTTAACAAAGAAATTACATACACTCTTGCGGCATATAACGGTGGCCCGACTCTCCTTGAAAAGCAAATTAAACTTAATAGAAGAGCAGGCAAGCCAACTAATTATGAAAATCTTAAGCTTCCAAAACAAACTAAGGAATATGTGCCTAAATTTAAGGCGATACTTGAATTAGTTCTTAACGCTGAAAAATATGGAATTATTCTGCCAGATTTTCCTAATAAAAAAGTTTTGGGAAGCATAGAACTTGACGGTCAAGTTGAAATATTATCCTTCAGCGAATTTGCTGGCTTGAAGCCTGAATTTGTATATAAATTAAATGCAGGATATACAAAATGGGCTTCGCCTCCCGGAAATAAAACTACCTTCAATATCCCAGTGGAGTTAGAGGAAATTTTAAACCTCAAAAAAGATAACTTTATTCAAACAAGTCAGATCAACTGGGTCACACATAAAGTTTCAAAAGGAGATAGTTTGTGGAAGATTGCTGAAGAATTTGATACTGAGGTCAATGTCTTAAAAAAAGTTAACTATCTAACTTCTAATGTCTTAAGCCTAAATCAAGAGTTATTGATTCCGTTAAGCAACGACCAAAATCAAACATTTATCCCCTATCAAGCGCATATTATTAGCGAAGGCGATACGTTATGGAATCTTGGAATTCAATACAAAATCTCTCCTGCAGAAATAGCTAAGAATAACGGATTAAGACTAAATTCACCCTTAACAATCGGCAAAGAATTAAATATAGGAAATAAAAATATTTACCGAACAATTAACTCAAAAAAAAGAACAATTTTATACAGTGTTAAACAAGGGGATAGTCTTTATCGAATAGCAGATATCTTTAATATTGAGATCTCAGATATTAGGAATATCAATGAATTATCAAGCAATGAAATTAAGCCTGGGCAAGTTTTAAAAATTATAATTAGAGCATATTAATCTGAAGAAATTTTAGGATCTAACGCATCCCTCAAGCCGTCTCCAAAAAAATTTAATGCAAACAGGGTAATAGTAAAAGTTAATCCTGGGTAGATTAACAACCATGAATATTCTTCCATAGATTCAACACCATATCTAATTAAGGTGCCCCAGCTACTCATTGGTGGCTGAATTCCAAGACCTAAAAAGCTTAAGAACGCCTCTAGTAACATAACCTGAGGAATGGTTAATGTTGCGTAAACGGCGATGGGACCAAGAATATTTGGAAAGATATGCTTTCTGAACATTTGCATATTTGTAACTCCCATGGCCTGAGCCGCTAAAACATACTCTTGATTTTTTATTGTTAAAACTTGCCCCCTAACAATCCTTGCCATAGTTAGCCATTCAACAGCTCCTATAGCAGCAAATAAAAGCCAAATGTTCCTTCCAAAAATCACCATCAACAAAATAATGAAAATAATAAATGGTAATCCATATAGAACATCGACGATTCTCATCATGACAGAATCAACTCTACCACCAAAATATCCAGCAATGATTCCCCAACTGACGCCAATAACCAAAGCAACACCAGTTGCAACAAACCCAACTAACAGTGAAACTCTTGCGCCATATAAAATCCTGCTAAATAAATCTCGACCAAGAGTATCAGTGCCTAGCAAAAAATCACGAGAGGGTGGTTGCGCTCCTAGCTCAAGATTTTGATATGCATAAGAATGGGGAGCTATCCATGGTGCAAAAATAGCAAGGAAAATTAATAGCAACAGAATGATTCCACCAGCTACAGCAGCTTTATTCGCAAGTAATCTTCTCCAAGCATCTGACCATAATGAGCTTCCTTGACTCATGCCTCACTCCTAGCACGAGGATTCATCAGCAAAACAGCGATATCAGATAAAAGATTGAAGAATATGATCAGAGTTGAGAAGAAAATGGTGGTGCCTAAAATCATTGTGTAGTCTCTATTGAAGGCTGCTTCAACATAAAACCTACCTAGACCTGGAATCTGAAAGATTGTCTCTACAACGAAAGATCCTCCGATTAGTCCTGCGACTGCAGGCCCTAAAAATGAAACCACCGGGACAAGCCCGCCTTGGAGTGCATGATTAATAATTACCTTATATTCTGGTAACCCCTTTGCTCTTGCTGTTCGAATGTAATCTTGGCTGAGCGTTTCCAACATACCTCCTCTGCTCAACCTTGCAATATAGGCTGCATATGCAGCCCCAAGAGTTATAGATGGCAAAATCTTATCTCCAGCAAGAGAATCCCAACCAGAAACGGGTAAAACCTCAAGATGAATGCCAAAATATAAAACCAATAATGGGCCTAGCAAGAATGTAGGCATGCAGATTCCAATCATTGCAATAGTCATAGGTATATAGTCTAGCAATGTATTTCTCTTCACAGCTGCGATGACCCCTGCAAGACTTCCAATGACCATGGCAACAATAATGGCATAAAACGCTAACTCAAAAGTGACCGGCAAGCCTGTAAAAATCATCTCTGTTACTGATCTTCCTGGATACCTAAATGATGGCCCAAAATCTCCTTGGATGAGATTAAACATGTAATCTCTATATTGAATAATTAAAGGGGCGTCTAAATTATAGACCGCATTTAAATTCTTCATGACTTGGGGTGGAACAACTTTTTCTGCATCAAAAGGACCACCAGGCGCCATGCGTACTAAAAAAAATGTCAAAGATGCAACAACCAAAATAACCGGAATAGCGATTGCAATTCTTTTCAGGATAACTTGCAGCATTTTTAGGCTATCTTTCTAGATAAATAAATTTTGGATGATGTGTGTCTAACAGGTTTGGGTGCCAGCCTTTAACATCACTTGATAACTGATATTGCCGGACATAAGTATAGATAGGAATAATAGGCATTTCACTTATTAATAATCGCTCCGCCTGCATAAGATAGTCATACCTTAAAGATTGTTCATTTGTTGAATTTGCGAGCTCTAGCAATTGATCATATTCTTTATTTTCCCAACCAGTTTTATTATTACCTCTATTAGGTCGCAATGTATCTAAAAATGTATTTGGATCCTCATAATCTCCAATCCATCCTGCTCTGGATATCTGAAAATCACCAGTCATTTCTCTAGCCAAATAAACTTTCCAGTCTTGATTAACTAACTGTACGGAGATCCCTAAATTTTCTTGCCACATCTGCTGAACTGCCAGAGCTATTTTTCTATGCCCTTCTTGAGTATTAAATAGAATCTCCAGGACGGGAAAACCTATACCGTCTTTATAGCCAGCTTCAGCTAACAGAGTTTTTGCTAAAGATGGATCAAATGGGATCTCAGTATCAGGCTCGTAACCCGCTGAGCCAGGTGGTGTGAAAGAATAAGCAGCCTTTTGCCCACATTTAGAAACCTTGTCAACAATTTGATTTCTGTTCAAAGCATAAGCCAAAGCCAATCTAACTTTTTTATCCTTTAAGACAGGATGCAGGGTATTAACTCTATAAAAATATGTACCCATGTAAGGCTCAATTCTTAAATTAGGATTATTATTTTCAATATAGACTGGACATTTTTCTAAAGGTACAACATTTGTTACATGAAGCTGACCAGCTCTAAACATTCTATCTTCAGTTGATTCATTAGACACAGGATAGTATCTAATTTCATTAAGTTTCACTTTATTTGCATCCCAATACAATGGATTTTTTTCTACTGTAATCTGTTTATTAAGCTCCCAAGATTTTAAATTCATTGGACCATTGCATACAAAATTACCGGGACGAGTCCACAAACCATTCCTATCATCAATTGAACCATGCTTGAGGATGGTTTCTTTATGAACAGGATATGTGCTGTAGTGACTCAAGAGCCTAATAAAAAAAGGTGTGGGATTTTTTAGCTCTACTTGCAACTCATGATCATTTATAGCTTTTACGCCAACTGTTGAGAAATCATTAGTTTTAGCTTGGTGAAAGTCAGCAGCGCCCTTAACGTAATAAAGCATATCTGGGTATTGAGAGCCTAATGATGGGGTAAGAATTCTCATCCAGGACCAAACAAAGTCATCAGCAACCAATGGGTCTCCATTTGACCACTTAGCTTTCTTGTTAAGATAGAATGTATAAATTTTACCATCAGGACTAATTGTCCAAGATTCTGCAACTCCAGGTAAATTCTCTCCGCCTTTAGGGTTTGCAATTGTTAGCCCTTCACACATGGAGATTAACAAGTGATGTTCTGGGACACCAGTTACAATGTGCGGATCAAGTCCTTGAGGCTCACTACCATTACCAAAATGAAGTATCTGAGTATCTAACCCAGCGTCAACAGGTGAAACAGTTTCACCGCAGCCAATAAGGAAGAATAGAAATAAGAGTGGGATATGTTTATTTTTCATGCAGGTATTATATATAAAAAAAAGGCCGGTAAACCGGCCTTTTTAATTAGTTTATGCTCTTTTAAAGTGAGATCTTAAATCCACCATAAACGAATGCTCCACCAGGTAAGTCCCAAGCAAAGTCAAAGTTTTGAGCAAATGCATCATATGCAACTGGAGGCTCTTCACCGAATAGGTTTCTAGCTCCAATAAATACATTGATTGAGTCACTGTACTGATAATCAACTTGCAAGTCTGTGTAATACTCAACTTCCATTAGATTATAACCATAGTCTCCAAAGTTATTGGCATCATCAGGATTAGAACACTCATCGTTTAATCCATAATATGTAGACAACCAACAATCATCTTTGTTGTCATCTAAGAATCTAAAGTTAAGAGATGTAGTGAAGTCATTGTACTCCCACAATACAGATGCGTTAGCTCTCCATCTGAAGTCAGCACCACCATCATACCAACCGAATGACTCGGATGGGGTTGAAGATGCTGCTTGAGCAAATTCATCTTTAGTGTAATAAACCATGTCAAAACCTGTAGTGAATGAACCATAGTTTTCAACATCGAATGAGTAATTAATTACAAAGTCAACACCTGAAACATTTTGCAGAGCAGAGTTAACTTGAGCTGTTCTAACAGTCTGAAGACCACCGTTACCTGTTCTTGTTACGAATGTACAGAAGTTATCGTCTTGTTGAGTAGACTCAACATAACATCTGTTAAGAACTGTTCCAACACCAATTGAGTTAAAGATATTTTCTAATTCAATTTCCCAGAAATCAACACTCATGCTTAAGCCATCGATTTGGCTAGGAGTGTATACGATACCAACGGTAGCATTTTCACCCTCTTCAGGAGCTAAGAATGGGTTACCACCAACAAATGCTCTAATTTGAGTGGTTGGTTGCTCAGCACCGCCTGCAGGGACGCCAGCAGCTAAACAGTTAGCCTGAGTTCCAGCAGATTGTGTTGGGAATTGATCGGTATTACATGGATCTGTAGCTTGTGGGAAAGACTCACCACCGCCTCGATACAAGTTTCCTACAGTAGGAGCTCTAAAAGTTTCACCCATAGTTGCCCTAACTAGAACATCATCAATTGGTCTCCATCTGATACCAATCTCACTGGTTGATGGTTTTCCTGGGTTATTGGTATTTGGAGTAAATCCAACCATACCACCAGCAGTGTAATCTGAAGTTCTTGCTGAAAGTGTTACTTCTAACTCTTGAGCACCAGTTACACCTTCAAGAAGTGGGATATTAATCTCAACGAAATATTCCTCAACAGAAGTTTTACCTGAGGTAGGCTCTCTGTAGTTGGTAGAAGAACCACCGGAAGTAATAAGCGCATCTGGAGTATCAAAATAACCTGCTGATCTTTTCTCATAACCAGCAGCAAAGAAGGCTGTTCCATAAGGCATTTCAAATAAAGGACCTGAGATTTCGGCCCAGTAGTTGTCGCTATCAAAGGCTGCATTTTGCACTCCATCATAACCAACATAATCTACCATGGCATCATATTCAGCCTGTGAAATTCTTCCAGCAGCAAGACCAAGATCTGGTCCACCAAATATATTAAATGGAACACACTGAGAAACAGGAGCTTCTGGAGTTCCACAAGTTAATGCACCACTAACTGGATCCCTAAATGAGTCTCCAACTGCTTTTCCTAAGTGAACAAGGTCAACAAAGTTGTACAACTTACTATCGTATTGAGCATCATTAATTTGAGTACCAACACTCCAGTTATAAGTATTACCACCAAGCTCAAGATTACCATCTAATCCAAGCCTTATACCGAAGATGTCATAGTCATAACTATAAATCCTAGGACCAATAGCAATAGCTCTAAAACCAAAAGATGTGTCTTGGTTCAAGACATTGAAATAACCGCCAGCAGTAGCAAATCTACCATTATTAAGCTGCCACTGAGGTCCAGCTCCACCATATGCAGTCATTGGAACCTGCGCTAGCTGATTATCACGTCTTGATTTTGTGTAGTTGATTTGAACATATGCAGTTACATCATCTGAAATATCATAGTCAGAATATGCATATACAGAGTATTGATCAATTGGGTTTTGCACATGGTTAACTGGAGCATAGTTATAACGTCCAGCATTTGACCATGGAATAAAGTGCTCCGGTAAAGCACCTGATTTACCAGGCTCTAAATATTTATTTAAAGAAAAGTATCTACCATAAGCAGGGAACGATGATCCACAAACAAAACTATCACTTGCTGGAGCAAAGTTACCATAACCTGAGTTTTGTTCAGGGCTAGGTCCTAAGTTAGTTGGGGAGTTTTGAGGACCAGTACCACTATTTGGCACGTTAGAGCAACCATAATAAGGTTGATTTGCTCTTGGAATTTGACCTGCCATAATTTCTTCTTGAGCAGCAAATGATAGAGACAGAATGCTAGAAGACTTTTCTGATGTGCTTCCAAATTGCATGCTGATGGAATCTTGTTTTCCGTAACCAGCATCATATTCACCCGTGAAAGCTCTCATTTCAAAACCGTCATAGTCTTTCTTGGTAATAATGTTAATTACCCCTGCAACTGCATCGGAACCATAGATTGAAGATGCTCCATCCTTAAGGATTTCAACTCTTTGGATGATAGAAGCAGGAATTGTGTTCATATCAACAGCACCAAAAGCGTCTGTGACCCATCTTCTTCCATCAACAAGAACTAGAGTTCTTCCAGCCCCAAGGTTTCTTAATGATATTTCGTTAGAACCATCACCACCGTTTGTAGCAGTTGTAACTGGTCGGATACCATTACCATCATTAGATGAGATACTTTGTAAGATATCACCAATGTTGTTAAGACCTGTTCTCTCAATAGCAGCATCAGAAATAATTTCTAAAGGCTTTGAACTATCAAAAACTGATTTCTTGATCTTAGAACCAGTAACGATAACCTCTTCGACATCATCTTCAGCCTCTTGAGCGAATGAAGTATTTGGCATTAGGCCTAAAGATAGAACCGCAACCAAAGAAAATTTAATTAATTTAGACATATAAACTCCCTAAAAGTTTGTTAGTACCGCTAATTGTTGCCATTTTGATGCAATATGTCAACTTTTTGTAACAATTAGAATTGAGATAATTATGTTAAAAAAAAGGGGCGCAAAGCACCCCTTTTTAGTTTTTTTACTTTTTTCTTAATATTGAAGTGTCAAATTTAAGAAAATGTACTGACCAAAGGCATCAAAGTAACCTGGGAAAGTATTACCATTACCTGGCGCTGTACCAGCATCAGAGGTATATTCTGGTTCCTCATCAAATAGATTGTTGATACCAAATGTAACCACTAGATTTTCTGTAGGCATATGCTGCAGAGTTAAATCAATATATGTGATTGCATCAAAGTCAATCTGGTTTGAATTAAGGTCATCAGTTTCACCAAGATATCTTAAACCTAGTGTGACATCTGTATCATACTCTGTGGTAAGTTTTGCTTGATATTTACCTGCAAATTCAGGCAAAGGATTCTTTCCACATGAACCGCCCCAATTACCAGAACATGCAATCGGTGCTGCACCTGGAAGCTCAGTAATATCATATGTATCAAGAAGTGTTGTAACACCTTGAAGTTCTATTGGACCCCATGCGGACTCTAAAGAATAATCAAATATTATATCAACACCACTTGTAGTTTCTTCACCAATATTAGTAAGCTGTTGTGAAATGTATCCACCTGATAACCACAATGATCCTGTACCAGCTTGTCTATTGATCAAGCCGCAGTATTGAGCACTTCCAGTAGAAATACATTTGTCAAGAGCAGTCTTTGCGCTAACTGTACCAATACCATCTTCAACAGTAATATCAAAATAATCCAATGTTAAAGTTAAACCAGGAACTGATTCAGGAGTAAGAACAACACCAATGGTTGTAGACTCTGATTCTTCAGGAGCAACCTTAGGATTACCACCACCTTTAATGTTGTACTGATCAGCTGGAGAATTTAAGTCTGTGTTATATAGACTTGCTGGCAAACCAGTCAATGCACATTGTGCTTGAGTTGCAGTAGCAGGATCTCCATTTTGCTGAATTGAACAAGGGTCGTTATCAAGATCGACAAGTCCATCACTAACAGCTGAATAAAGCTCTGAAATATTTGCATGACGCTGAGCAGTTTGAAACGAAGCTCTCAATGAGACGCTATCATTCACTGTCCAATAAGCACCAAGCTTACTTGAATCAGTTTCAGCACCAGTTGAGTATTCTGCAGATCTAAATCCAAGATCAAGACTTAAGTCAGCAGTAACTGGAATACCTAATTCAAAGAAGAATTCATCAACATCGTACATGCCACCAATAGGTAATGTAGCTCCACCTGATCCAGATCTATCACCCTGTTTAGTAGGAGTATCAGGTCTGAAGTCTGTTTCAAGTTCTTTAGTTTCAAAACCAATTACAGCTGAAACTGAACCTGGGGCTCCTGGAATTGTCCATCCAGTATCACCAGTGATATAACCTGAAAAAATCTTTTGCTTTCCATCTCCATTAATAAAGGTTGATTTAGCAAGATAGTCTTGAGCGGCTTGGCCACCATCAATAACCCCTTGAATCCCTTGATCGCCAGGTAAACCACCTTGGAAAAGGTTATAAGGAATACAATCTGCGTCAATACCTTGAAGCTTAGATACACAAGTTGGAACTCCGTTCACTGAAATTACGTCAACCGCTCTGTTGATTGCAGTAACTGAAAGATCGTTTCTATATTCATTGGCATAATTAACAACTGAGTTTTGATAATAAACGTCATAAGACCAATCATCATTTATGTCGCCTCTAACGCCAATTGTTGTGTTATAGCTCTTATACATTTGGATACCCTGTCTTGGGTTACCCTCAACATTTCTTTTTAAAGAATACAATGGAGCTTTATAGCCAATTATAGAGCCATCACCTACAGCAATATCAAGCCCTGAAATATATGCTAATGCAGCAGATGCTGATGCAAAGTCAGGAGCATGAGATCCACCCATACCTACCCAATCACTACAAGCGACTTTATATTGTTGTGCTGAGAGCAATGAATTATAACAAGGAAGGTCTGTGATATTTCCAAAAGTACCGGAATATGCGATCTGAGCATTTGATTCTGATTTCATGCTAGTGAAATCTAGATATACTTCGGCTTTGTCAGTTAATTCATATTTACCAAAAAACCCTACATTTAGCCTATCATCTGGTCTTTGAAAGAAGTTAGTTGGATTATAGTTATATGTCTGACCTGCTCTTGGAACAAATTCATTCCCTTGAACTTTGAGATCTAAACGAGTAACTGAAGGATCTATATTAACAAATCCTGCTCCACCATATCGACCAAAATCAGCCCATCTTCCTGGAGGAATAGTTGATGATCCTCCACATCGAGTGGTACCCCCACTTAAAGCACAAGCACTGATATCAAAATCACCTTGGAGTATAGGTTTAGTATCTGTGTGCTCCATGTATGCTGTTATGTGACCTCTTCCACCATCAATATCTCCACCAAATGCTATGGAGAACTTACCAGTGTCACCAGTTTGAACATCACTTGGTGCTTGTTTATAACCGTAACTTTTTACAAGCTCTCTTAAGGAACTATTATCGTTTTCATGGTTATAAAAGCCATGCGAATATGCGGCTTTGAATCCATTAAACTCGTCATCTAATATAAAGTTCACAACACCTGCAACAGCGTCAGAACCGTATACAGAAGAAGCACCACCAGTTAAGACTTCCACTTTGTCTAAAAGCAAGGTAGGAATAGTATTTAGGTCAGCACAGCTCCCTCCACCCGTCGTACCTGGAACGAGCCTTCTTCCATTCATCAAAACCAATGTTCTAGAGCAGCCTAAGTTTCTTAAATTAACAGTAGCTGTACCATTTGATCCATTAGAATTAGTAATAGATTGGCCTGGTGAGATCTGAGGCATATCATTAAGATAATCCTCAACTCTGGTAACACCAGCCTCGATTATGTCTTGCCCATCTACAACTGCTATTTGAGAAGAGCTTATAATGTTGGGATCAATAATCCTTGATCCAGTTACAATGACTTCTTCAACATCTTCATCGGAATCTTGAGCAACAGCCAAAGGAACGGAAAGAGAGATTATTGCAAAAGCACTGAATAAATATTTATTTAAGTCAATCATTTTAAAATACTCCTAAGTTTTAAAAACACGCGAATGCATACACACAACGCGCAATGATCGATTATATGCTTGTTTTACTGAAAGAAACAAGCATATGTTGAAAAATGATTTATATCTCATATCTTAATCATTCATCTTATTAAAGGTTGAGGAACTCATATATAATGCATAACAAATTATATATAAGATAAAAATAATGTTACAAAATAAAAAAATCTTAATTGCAGGACTTGCTAATAAACATTCCATAGCTGCAGGTATAGCCCAAGCAATGCATGCTCAAGGAGCTGAGCTGGCTTTCACATATCAAAGCGAAAGATTAAAGGGAAACGTTGAAAAGATTGCAGCAGAACTTGGGTCTGATTTGTTATTTGAATGTGATGTTTCATCTGATGAGAGCATTTCAAATATGTATCAAGAGCTATCAAAAACATGGAAGTCTTTTGATGGGTTTGTTCATTCTATTGGTTTTGCTCCAGCCAATGAATTAGAGGGCAATTTTGTTGATGCCTCTACTAGAGAAGGCTTTCAAATTGCCCACGACATAAGTTCGTACAGTTTCACTGCTATGGCCAAAGGAGCAAAACCCATGTTGAATAAGAATGCAGCTCTTTTAACACTTACCTATTTAGGATCTATACAATCCCTTCCAAATTACAATGTAATGGGTCTTGCTAAAGCAAGTTTAGAGGCAAATACTAGGTTTCTTGCTGCTGCCATGGGGCCTGATGGTATAAGGGTCAATGCTATTTCAGCCGGACCAATAAAAACTCTTGCAGCAATGGGCGTAAAAAATTTCAGAAAAATGTTAACTAATTATGCTAATAGAGCACCTTTAAGAAGAGCTGTCACAACTCTGGAGGTAGGAAATGTTGCAGCATTCTTGTGCTCAGACCTTGCAAGCGGAGTCACGGGTGAAATTACTTATGTGGATGGAGGCTTTAACACTGCCGCTATGTCTTCAGAAGAGTACGCTGATTAATTTGAAGCAAGATTCTTTAAACGAACCTTTTGTCCTTTTTTAAAAGCACGATCAATAAACCCTGAAAACTTCTGATTTAAACTTTCATTATAAAAACCTTGATACTGCTCAAGTGACTCTGAAAGCTCTTCGATTGATGGCACAGACTCATTTGAGGACTTTGCCCAATAACGATCGCCATTGAAAGCTTCATTCGAAACCAAGGTGCCCAAAGGTGATTCAAATGTTGAATTAATAATCTCTGATGGAAGCAAGGAAGAAAATCTTTTAACACCTTTATAACTTTCTTGAGAAAAAGCACTTAAATCGGGCAATACATTCTGGCCGTCAATAACGCCCTCTGCATCTTCAACAAAATCATTGATGATCATGTTAGCTTTCTCATTACGCACTTCTTGAATAGCTGAATCAGCAACATCAGCAAAAGGCTGAACAGTTGGCTGAAGCGCCTGTGTCATCATTACAAATGCATAACTTTCATCGCCTTCAAATATTTCAATTTTATTAGGTAAAACAGAGGAATCAAATAGTTCTGAGGATGCAACATTAGAAAAACCATTTAGTCCAATGCTATCTATGTCCTTTAAACCGGTGACCTGGACTGCATCATCTATTGAGTTAGCTAATGCATTTAAAGTAGCTCCTTCAAGCACTAGTGATTCCAACTCCAGAAAATCATCTTGCATCAAAGCTAATGCTTCAGCATCAACAAGCTCAGTTAATAGCTCTTCGGACATTTCAGATTTTGTTCTTATTTGGGGTTTAATAATTTCCGTTAATTTTAAAATATGCAGTGAATCCTCAAGCTCTATGATTGGACTAATGGAGTTAAGCTGCATTGATAATATTGCGCTTTCAAACTCTTCTGGGAATGCATCTCCAGATGATAAACCCAAATCACCGCCAGTATCTTTTGATGCTAGGTCTTCGCTTGATATAGATACTGCTTCCTCAAACGAAAGTTCTTTTGATTGAATGCTTTGGTATATAGAGTTTATTTTTTCATAGGCCAAGAATGAGCTTTCATAATTAGATTTTTCAATCATTAGATGAGAAATTCTATTTTGAAGTTGCCCTTCAAGGTTATTTAAATAGTCTGAATATGCCTCTTCAACATAATCTTCAGGGACTTCAACTTGCTCTTTGTATGCATCATAGGTTAAGACAAGGTAAGAAAAGTCTCGTTGCTCTTTTGAAAGAAATAAAAAAGGGTTGTCATTATAAAATTGCTGCCCCTCTTCAAGGCTTGCTTCTTGTTGATTGACAAGTAAATTTTTATCTACTTTTATAAAATCTATGTCTCTTGAAGTTTCAAGCAATGAGGCTAAATCTTTTAAGTCGCTATCAATTGGAAAAGCAGTAACTCCCATAGCGGATACAAGTTTATCTAGTGACATAGTTTCTCTTACAAGATCAATATATTCCTCAGGAGTCCAACCATTAGCTCTTATTGTTGATTCAAAAAGCATTTGATCGAAACCATTTTCACCTTGGAAGGTATCAATATTTATAACTTCTCGCTTTGCTGTTTTCTCAGATACAATTAGGCCAAGTTTTCTAGCATGAGAAAGAAGGGTTTTTTGATTAATAATTTCATTTTTAATTAACTCAGTAGAAACTTCTTCATCTAAATCTTCTAAAGAAAAATCATCGCCATAAATAGATTTAAGTCTTTGTGAAACTTGATTGGTTGAAAGATTTACATCCATCTGAGATACAGGCTCGCCATTCACAGTCCCATAACTTGCAAAAGTGGTGCCAAAAGATTGTGAACCTAAGAATACAAATGGTATTGCAAGAAGGACCGTAACAACAATAACTCGTTTACCTGACAGAAAGTTTCTTAGTGAATCCATCATATGAACTTCATCCTCTTTAAATAAAAGCTAACAATCATACATAAAAAAAGGGTGCTTATGCACCCTTTTTTTAAAGACATTTATGTCTAAAGTTAATTAAGAGTATTTAACTTTATCTTTTAATCCTTTACCAGCTTTAAAGCCTGGAACTTTTGATGCAGCAATATGCATTGAAGCACCTGTTTGTGGATTTCTTCCTTCTCTTGCAGCTCTATGTCTTACTGAAAAAGTTCCAAAACCTACAAGCGAAACTGTATCGCCTTTACCTAACGCATCACCTATTGAATCTAAAACCGCATCAACAGCTCTTCCAGCTGAAGCTTTGGTAACGTCTGCTGATGAAGCTACTGCATCTACTAAGTCTGATTTATTCATTGAATTCTCCTCTGGTTTATTAATTTACCTAAGTCTATGAAAAGCTATCACAGAAGAAATGTCAAGCTTTAAAACCTATTCTAATGGGGTTTTCTGGAACTTGCTCTGGCGCTAGGTGATTTTGATTTGCTGAGGCTTTTAGCACTTCTTCTTTTTTTAACCGGTTTTGGCTCTGAAGTTAAGGCATGAGTAATGGCCTCGTCAACCCATCGAACTGGAAGTATCTCTAATGCATGTGTAATTTGAGATGGTATTTCTCTGAGGTCAGCAGCATTGTCTTCGGGAATAATAACTCTCTTGATCCCACCTCGTTTTGCAGCTAAAAGCTTTTCTTTAAGGCCTCCAATTTTTGTTACTTGACCGTGGAGAGTAATCTCACCAGTCATAGCAGTATCAGAACGAACAGGAATTCCAGTGAAGACAGAAATCATTGCAGTACACATACCAACCCCTGCACTAGGACCATCCTTGGGAGTTGCACCATCTGGAACATGAATGTGAACATCAAATTTTTCGTAAAAATTACTTGGGATACCAAGTTTCTCTGATCTTGATCTAACCACCGTTAACGCAGCTTGAATAGATTCCTGCATGACATCACCCAATGACCCTGTTTTAATAACCTGTCCTTTTCCAGGAACATATGATGACTCTATGGTCAAAAGTTCTCCACCAACCTCAGTCCAAGCCAGGCCAGCAACCTTGCCAACTATATCTTCCACATCAGCTTCACCGAATTTAAATTTAGGTACGCCACAATATTTTTCTAAATTTTTTGGGGTAATATTAATAGAGCTTTTAATTTTCTTAGGATCTGCAAGAACTCTTTCTTTTACTGATTTTCTAAAGATTTTAGCTATCTGTCTTTCAAGACCTCTAACACCAGCCTCCCTTGTATAGTGACGGACTATATCTAAAATCGATTTATCGCTAAGCTTAACTTCTTTCTCCTCAAGCCCATTTCTTTCAAGCTGTTTAGGGATCAAATACTGTTTAGCAATATTTAACTTTTCATCCTCTATGTAGCCAGGCAGTCTAATGATCTCCATTCGATCAAGCAAAGGGCCAGGAATATTTAAACTATTAGCAGTACAAACAAACATCACTTCGGAAAGATCAAAATCAACTTCTAGATAGTGATCTGAAAAGGAATTGTTTTGTTCTGGATCCAAAACCTCAAGTAATGCTGATGCAGGATCCCCTCGATGGTCCATGCCCATTTTATCAATTTCATCTAATAAAAATAATGGGTTTTTTACTTCAACTTTTGAAAGCTTTTGAATAATTTTTCCTGGCATAGATCCAATGTAAGTTCTGCGATGTCCTCTAATTTCTGCCTCATCTCTGACTCCACCCAAAGACATTCTGGCAAACTTTCTATTCGTAGCCCTTGCTATCGATTTTCCCAAAGAAGTTTTACCTACGCCAGGAGGACCCACCAGGCATAAGACTGGCGCTTTTAATTTTTTTACCCTTTGTTGAACAGCTAAATATTCTAAAATCCTTTCTTTCACTTCGTCTAAGCCAAAGTGATCTTCATTTAAGATTTCTGTTGCGGAATTCAAATTTGATTTAACTTTACTTCTTTTTTTCCAGGGAATTCCAGTTAGCCAATCCAAGTAAGAACGAACAACTGAGGCCTCTGCAGACATAGGTGACATTTGCTTAAACTTGGCAAATTCATTGTTTGCTTTTTTTAATGCTTCTTTAGACATCCCTGCTTTAGCAATGTCTTTCTCTAATTGCGAGATTTCATCACCCTCCTCGCTGATATCACCCAATTCCTTTTGAGCAGCTTTAATTTGCTCATTTAAGTAATACTCTCTTTGAGATTTTTCCATCTGTCCTTTAACTCTATTTCGAATTCTTTTATCAACATCCATCTCATCTAATTGAGACTCAATGTAAGCGATTAGAATTTCAGCTCTTAATTGGAAATCGGCTGTTTCAAGGATTTCTTGTTTTTGCTTTATTTCCATTGGAAGATGGCCAGCTATTGAATCAATAATTCTTGATAAATCATCTAAAGCATCGATTGAGGCAAGAACCTCTGGAGCAATCTTTTTTGTAATTTTTATAAAATCATGAAACTTAGCTTTGATAAATCTTGCAAGATTTTCTCCATCTTTAAGATCAATTGCAGACTCAGTGATGAGGCTTACCCTAACCTTAGAAAACTTATCATCTGACTCCAACGAATCCATTTGAGCTCTGTGAGATCCCTCGACAAGAACTTTTACTGTACCATCAGGTAATTTTATTAATTGAAGGATGTTAGCAATGGTTGCAACCTTAAATAAATCATCAAACATTGGGGCGTCCAATGAGCCATCCTTTTGAGCGGCTAAAATAATTTTTTTCTCGCCAGCCATTGCTGCATTTAAGGCGTTTATAGATTTATTTCTACCAACAAATAATGTTGAAACAACTCCTGGGAAAACAACAACGTCTCTGAGAGGAATAAGCGGAAGATCATATTTAATATTAGCCATATAAATATAATGAGGGAGAATTAATTAAATTCAACCAGCAGAAGAGGATTTTTTCTTGGGAGATTTATAAACCTTAATAGGATCTGTTGAGTGTATAACAGAATTTTCATCAATAATAACTTTTTCCAAGTCCACATTTGGAAGTTCGAACATGGTATCCATTAAGAGCTCTTCCATGATTGATCTAAGGCCTCTTGCTCCGGTTTTTCTTTGTAGCGCTTTCTTTGCAATCTCAAGCAAAGCTTCAGTTCGAAAATCTAATTCAACATCATCAATATCAAACAGGTATTTGTATTGGTTTACTAGGGCATTTTTTGGTTCTTGGAGAATTCTAACCAATGCTGCTTCATCAAGCTCATGCAATGTTGAAATGACTGGCAATCTACCTACAAACTCAGGGATTAAACCAAATTTTACTAAATCTTCAGGCTCTAAAGCTTCAACTATCGAGGCTGCTGATGCTTGAGTATCTTTAACAGCAGCGCCAAAACCAATGCCTGATTTGTCTGTTCGATGTTTTATGACTTCATCTATACCTGAAAAGGCTCCACCACAGATAAACAGTATGTTAGATGTATCTATTTGAATAAATTCTTGCTGCGGATGTTTTCTCCCTCCCTGGGGCGGGATTGAAGCAACCGTTCCTTCTATTAATTTGAGCAGTGCTTGCTGCACTCCCTCTCCTGATACATCTCGTGTTATGGAGGGGTTATCTGATTTGCGAGCAATCTTATCGATTTCATCGATATACACAATCCCAAGGGCAGCTTTGTCAGGGTCATAATCACATTTTTGGAGAAGCTTTTGAATTATGTTCTCAACATCCTCGCCAACATAACCAGCTTCAGTTAAGGTAGTTGCATCTGCAATAGTAAATGGGACGTTTAACACTCTTGCCAATGTTTGTGCTAAAAGTGTTTTTCCACTTCCAGTTGGTCCAAGCAATAAAACATTGCTTTTTTGTAGTTCTATCTCATCTTTCTTCGCATTAGACCTCAATCGCTTATAATGATTATAGACCGCAACTGAAAGAGTTTTTTTAGCTTTTTCTTGACCAATGACATAATCATCAAGTTGCTTAAATATCTCTAGAGGGGATGGTAGAACATCGAGCACCTCTTCATCTTCGGCTTTGACTTCCTCCTCTATAATGTCATTACAAAGGTCAACGCACTCATCACAAATGTAGACACTCGGTCCAGCAATAAGCTTGCGAACTTCTTCTTGGCCTTTGCCGCAAAAAGTGCAGGATAATTTATTTTTGTCTTTATTTTCCATTCGTAGTTGGTCGGCTCTCTAGTATTTCATCGATTATGCCATAGGTCTTAGCTTCTTTAGCATTCAAAAAATTATCTCTATCAGTGTCTTGTTCAACTTTCTTTAAAGTTTTGCCAGTGTGCTTAGAAAGAATCTCATTAACCCTTTTTTTAACAAGTAGCATCTCTTTTGCATGGATTTCAAAGTCAGAAGCTTGACCCTGGAATCCACCAAGTGGTTGATGAATCATGATTCGCGAATTTGTTAATGCAAACCTTTTGCCTTTTTCACCGCCTGCAAGCAGAAGCGATCCCATGCTTGCTGCCTGACCTATGCACAATGTTGAAACCTCGGGTGCAATAAACTGCATGGTGTCGTAAATAGCAAGGCCTGAGGAAATTACACCGCCTGGTGAATTAATATAAATACTAATGTCTTTTTCGGGATTTTCTGATTCTAAAAATAGAAGCTGAGCAACCACTAAATTAGAAATATAGTCGTCTATGGGTCCGGATAGAAAAATAATTCTTTCTTTTAAAAGTCGTGAGTATATATCAAAAGCACGCTCTCCTCTGGGAGTCTGCTCTACAACCATCGGCACCAAACCAGAATTTATTTTTTCCATAATTTATTTATTTGCTAGTTCTGAAAATTTTATCACCTTTACTTTAGATTTAAGGGCGGAATCTAATTTTTCAATGAGCAGATTTTCTAAAATCACCATTCTATACTGATCAAGCTGTTGAGGTTGACTTTGAATCCAAGATCTAAATTGCTCACCATCTTTGTACTTCTCAGCTTCCTCATCAATAAAAGCATTCAAATCATCCTCTTTTACTTCAAGTTCATATTTTTGTACTAAAGCTGAAAACAAGAGATCGAGTCTCACTCTTTTTTCAGCGTTTTCTTTAAAATCTTCAATTGGATAAAGATCCTCGGGAGCATTCTCAATAGTTTGACCCATACGCATTAATGAATCCTTGCGCATTAGTTCAGCCTGCTCAGCAACTGTAGCATTTGGTACTTTAAAATCATTGCTTTGAAGAAGCGTCTCATAAATAGATTCTTTGGTAAGAGATTTTTCTTGTTGCTTAATCTCTCCTTCCATTCGTTTTGAAATCTCAGCACGAAAGCTGCTTTCATCAGAGACATCCTCCATCGCTAATTTTTCAAAAAGCTCTTTATCAATTTTTGCTTTATGCATCTCTTGCACTTCATGAACAGTGACAAAGAATTCAGTCTCCTTGTCAGCCAGATCTTTTTTAAAATAGTCTTCAGGAAAATTTGTTTTGAATGAAAAACTTTCTCCAGACTTCTTGCCAATCAAGTTGTCCTCAAATCCTGGAATCATAGATTTTGAACCAATAACCAAGTTAAAATCTTTAGATTCATTTCCTTCAAAACCCTCACCATCAATTTTGCCTTCAAAATCAATAATGACTTGATCATTTTCTTTTGCAACCCTTTCAACCTTTTGCCATTCGCAATACCTTTTTAAAATATCATTAATTGCCAGATCAATATCAGAGTCGTCAAGAGTGATTTCAGATTTTTCAAAACTTTTCCATCGAGAAAGCTTTGGCTTGATTTCAGGAAAAACTTCAAAAACTGCTGAATACGAAATAGGCTTTGAAGCATCCTCGCTTTCTATACTAATTGCAGGTGAAGATGCAGGTTTAACATTCTGCTCTTGAAGCTCTTTTGGGTAACTCTCCTGAATAAGCTCATTTAAAACTTCATAGTGAATAGAATCACCATAACGCTGTTTAAGGACATCATTTGGAACATTGCCTTTTCTAAAACCATCCAGTTTAGCCGTTGACTTAATTTTTGAAAGCTTGCCGCCATACTTTTTTTCATAATCTTCAACAGAAACTGAAACGGTTAGCTTGCGTTCTAAATCTTTAAGTTTTTTTATTTTACTGCTCATTTTATTTATCTAATTTTAATGGGGCGAGCGATGGGGTTCGAACCCACGGCCTCCGGAGCCACAATCCAGCGCTCTAACCAACTGAGCTACGCCCGCCAAGAAACGAAACATTATAGATGTAAAAAGCATATAATAATATTTTTTTAAGGGGGATATTTTGGTTAACCAGGTTTTTCTAGATAGCACCAATAAACTTTTTGATCAAGCTCTGAGTTTTACGGAAATTTCACCAGATTTGGCTACCAGAATTAGAGTTTCTAATTCAACTTATACAATCAATTTTGGCGTCAAGCTTAGAAATGAAATACATACATTTACTGGATGGCGTTCAGTTCATTCAGAGCATTTTGAACCAGCCAAAGGCGGTATTCGATATGACATCAATGCATCGCAAGAAGAAGTGGAAGCTCTTGCTGCTCTCATGACATACAAGTGTGCAATTATAGAAGTGCCTTATGGGGGTTCTAAAGGAGCCTTAAAAATTAACCCAAGAGATTGGACAAAAGCTGAGATAGAAAAAATTACTCGAAGATTTGCCCAAGAACTTATTAAACGGGATTTAATTCATCCCGCTCAAAATGTTCCAGCGCCTGATGTAGGAACGGGTTCAGATGAAATGGCATGGATTGCTGATGAATATAGGCGAATTCATCCTACAGACATAAATGCTTTGGCATGTGTTACAGGGAAACCAATCCAAAAAGGAGGCCTTGTTGGGAGATCAGAAGCAACTGGAAGAGGCGTTCAATACATAATTCGGGAGTTCTTCCGACATGAAGATGATTATTTAAAAGCAGGATTTAAAGGTGGTCTAAAAGGTAAAAGAGTATCTATTCAAGGACTTGGAAATGTTGGATATCATGCTGCGAAGTTCTTACAAGAAGAAGATGAATGCAGGATAGTTTGTGTCATGGAGCATAATGGAGCAATTTTAAATTCTGATGGCTTAGATGTAGAGAAAATAAAACAGTTTCACGCTGAGCATGGAACCTTTGAGGGCTGCAGCGAAGGTGAATTTGAAGCTAAGACATCAGAATGCCTAACCTTGGAGTGTGACATTCTTATTCCCGCAGCAAGAGAAAATGTAATTGATCAAGCGAACGCTCGCGAAATAAAAGCCAAGCTGATTGTCGAGGCAGCAAATGGACCTATTACCTTTGAAGCAAATGAACTCCTGAATGAGCGTAATATAACTATTATTCCAGATATTTTGGCAAATGCTGGAGGAGTTGCGGTTAGTTATTTTGAATGGATTAGAAATTTAAGACACATTCGTTTTGGCAGGCTTGAAAAAAGAAGGAATGCTTTTCAGTTTGACACTCTCATTTCTGCAATTGAGACCATGACTGGAAAAGAGATGCCAGAAAAATTTAAGGAGCAATTCATTGAAGGTGCAAATGAAATAGATTTAGTCAGATCTGGTCTCGACGACATGATAAGAGAAGCATATCAAAAAATAAGGCAAAGCATGATTGAGAATAATATTCCTAATCTGCGCACTGCAGCATACAAAGTAGCGCTGGATAGAATCGCTATCAGCTACGATTCAATTGGCTTGTAAAAATTTAGGGGAAAATCTTTCCATTGTTTTTTTTGGGATCCCATAGCTCATACTTTTGCATGGCCCGAATAAACAAATCGCTATTTTCAAAATAATTCAATAGGTCAATTACTTTGACAAAGCTTTGTGAAAAAAACCAATCAGGATTAGCGATTTTGCATTGTCGAATAAACGGAAGGATTGAAATGTCTAAAAGGCTAACTTCTTTACCAAAAATCCATGGTTGAGGGTTAATCTTATCTTCTAAATTTTCAAGAATAACTTTGCATTCTTCTTGATGGTCTTCTGGATCGATGCCGTACCGAGATGAATATTTATACCTGTCAAGATGGTGTTTAAATTTTATATCAAACAGATTGATAAGATCTTTAGATAATGATTCTTCTGCATCGGTGTATGTATGGACATGAGGAGCAGGAGATTCCATGGCCCAGGAAATAATGTCTAAACTTTCATCCAAAACTTTATTAGTAAATTGCAGAACTGGAACAGTTCCCTTGGAAGAAATTTCTAACATTTCATCAGGTTTATTCTTTAGAAGAATTTCTCTTAGCTCGCATTCTTTTGAGGCTAAAATTAATGCCATGCGTGCTCGCATGGCATATGGGCATCTTCTAAAACTATAGAGAATTGGCATCATTTTTTGCTTGATTGATAGCTTGCTCCAATGTGTTTTTCTTTTCTAAGCTTGGCCAAATCAACCTGTTTTTGTCTGTCAGCGTAACGTTTTTTTTGCTCAGGTGTTTTTTCATAAAAACAATTCGGGCAGCTCACCCCCCTTTCATACTCCTCCTTAAATTTGTCTGCATCTGTAATAGGCATCCTGCAACCATGACACATATCGTAAGAACCCACTTCTAAATTGTGATTTAGGGCTACCCGATCATCAAAAACAAAGCACTCCCCTTTCCACAATGAATCTTCTTCATCTACTTTTTCCATATAATTTAAGATACCGCCTTGCAAATGATAAATATTTTTAAAACCTTTTGCTTTCATCAATGAGGATGCTTTCTCGCAGCGAATCCCTCCAGTACAAAACATGGCCACTTTATTATTCTTATCAACACCAGAAGATTCAAGATCTTCAAGCCAATTAGGAAATTCTCTAAAATTTGTAGTCTCTGGTTGTATAGATTTTTCAAAAGTACCAATTGAATACTCATAGGTATTTCTAGTATCTAAAACCAAAACATCGTTCTGAGAAATTAAATTATTCCAGTCTTCAGGTTGAACATATTCACCAACAATTGTTGCGGGATCAGCCAGCTCATTACCAATGCTAACAATCTCATCCTTTAACTTAACCTTAAGACGAGGAAATGGTTCCTCTTTGCAATATGAAATTTTAAAGTTCTGTGACTCATAGAGATGATTTAACTTAAGAAAATTTTTAAATCTATCAATCCCAGCCTCTGTTCCAGCCACAGTTCCATTCACTCCTTCATAAGCAAGAAGAACGGTGCCTTTGATATTCTCTTTTTTTAAAAAGTCGATAAATGTATTCTGCAATTTATCGAGATTCAATAAATCTACAAAAGCATAGAAAGCTGCTACTTTAAAAAAATTTTTATCCATCAACTTAATTCAATATATATTTACTTTAATAATTTCCTAATTTATTAATGAAAAAGAAAACTAAAAATAGAATTTACACATTCATAATAACTTTGTTCATATTTTACTATATGTTCGGCAGATACATTTAGTATTCAAAGTAGAATTTGTAAGGCGAGTAAAAGGTTTTGAGAATGGCGCGCCTGAAGAGATTCGAACTCCTGACCCACGGTTTAGAAAACCGTTGCTCTATCCAGCTGAGCTACAGGCGCACTGGTCGGGGTAGTAAGATTCGAACTTACGACCACTCGCTCCCAAAGCGAGTGCGCTACCAGACTGCGCCATACCCCGAGACGAGTGATCTTAAAGTTTTAAGGTTAAATAATCAATCTCCATTGCATAAAAATTTAATGATGGGAAAATGAATATATGCCATCAAAAATTTTAGACGGAAAAGCTCTTGCTCAGTTGGCTGAGGAAGATATAAAGCTGAGCGTATCTAAATTAAAGAAAAATGGAATCACGCCAACATTGGCAACCATTTTGGTTGGTGTAGATCCTGCATCAGCGACCTATGTAAAAATGAAACAAAATGCGTGTGCAAGACTTGGGATGGATTCCATAGCAGTCGAGCTTGGCAAAGAGACCTCAACAGAAGAGTTATTAGAAGCAATAAAAAAACTTAATCAGGACGACAATGTTCATGGCATCTTATTGCAACATCCTGTGCCTTCGCAGATCAATGAACGAAAATGTTTTGATGCAATAAATGTTGAAAAGGATGTTGATGGGGTAACCTGTATGGGTTTTGGTCAAATGACCATGGGAGAAGAGGCATTTGGTTCATGCACCCCAGCAGGAATCATGCGCATCCTTAAGCACTACAAAATAGAAATTTCTGGAAAAAATGCAGTTGTTATAGGAAGAAGTCCCATTCTTGGAAAACCTATGGCCATGATGCTGTTGAATGAAAATGCAACTGTAACCATTTGTCACTCAAGAACAGAAAATCTTCAAGAGCATATTCAAAATGCGGACATATTGGTTGGAGCAGTTGGAGTACCTCGTTTAATTCAGAAAGACTGGATTAAAAATGGGGCTGTAGTTATAGATGCAGGCTATCATCCTGCAGAAAAATGTGGAGATATTGATTTAGAAGGCATTGAGAGTATAGCTTCTGCCCATACTCCTGTTCCCGGAGGGGTTGGTCCAATGACTATAAATACCTTGATTCTTAATACGTTGTCGGCTGCTCAAAAATTAATTTAATATGTCTAACCTTCCATTAATTGTTGGTTATGGTGGAATTAACGCGGCTGGGAGATCAATCTTTGATTTCTCTCATCATAGAATGCTTTTTGATAGCATCAATTCTAAAAATCAAACTGAGGTGCTACAAAGTCTTGGTCACCTAATGGGGACAAATTCAAGAGAAAAGATTCTACAGAAAACTCTTATTCGAACTATTGATGATGATTTTTTTAAAGATCATAATTTTAGATCTCCTGAATTACCTACACTGGCTGGAGGACAACTACCCTCAGGATTTAATCCTGCCGATACTTACAATTCCAGACAGCACCCACGCAGTCTTGCAATGACTATTTTTGGTTTATCTGATGCCGTAATGAGTCTGGGTTTGCCATGGGAAGAAATTCTTCTAAAAGTGCCTCGACAAAAAATCTCATGCGTCTCTGGCTGCGCTGTTGCTCAAGCCGATAAATACGGAATGGGAGGGATGTTTCAAGCACCCATGGCTGGTTCTAGAATCACAAGCAAACATATGGCTATGTCATTAGGGGAAGGCAGTGCAGATTTTAGTCACGCTTACGTACTAGGTAGCATGGGATCTACTGGTAACTACACCGGTGCATGTGCAACTTTTCAATACAATCTAAAACTAGGAATCTCCATGATTCAATCTGGAGAATCTTTGATAAGCATAGTTGGAGCAGCAGAATCTGGAATTGTTCCTGAGATATATGAAGCATTTTCTGCTACCAAAGGGTTGGCAGAAGATGAAAATCTTATGAAGCTTCAAGCAAAACTAGGTGAAGAGTCTGATCAGCCTAATCATAGAAAAATTTGTAGACCCTTTGGTGAAAATATTGGGATGAGCCTGGGGGAGTCTGCACAGTTTGTGATTTTGATGGCAGATAGTCTGGCTATTGAGCTTGGTCTCAATATTCATGGTGCAGCATTGTCTAGCCACATTCACGCTGATGGTTATAAGAAATCAATTTCCGGCCCTGGCGCTGGAAACTACTTAACAGTTGGCAAAGCATTCAGCGAAATTAAAAGACATTTCGGTGAAGACGCCCTGAATAAAATTATTTTTCATGCACATGGGACTAGTACCCCGCAAAATAGAGAAAGTGAATCTCATATTATCTCAAGTATTTCTAAAGCTTTTGACATCAAATCTTTACCTGTGACTGCTATTAAATCTTACCTCGGTCATTCTCTAGCAGCAGCAGGAGGCGATCAAATGATTAGCACTCTTGGAAGCTGGAGGAATAATTTAATTCCAGGAATAACCTCTACTCCAAAACTTGCTGAGAATGTATATACTGAAAATGTAAATTTCTTATTAGAAAATTTAGAATTTGAGAACAATGATTTTGATTTTGCAATTTTGAATGCAAAAGGCTTTGGAGGCAATAATGGCACTGCTTTGATTGCCTCGCCCTCTAAAACAAAAGCAATGTTGCAAAGTAAATATTCAAAAGATCAAATAAAAAAATATCATAAGCAAAAAGAAAAAATTGATAATCAATTAATAGAAAGCAAAAATACGATTCTTCAAGGCGAAATCAAGTCTAGATATATTTTTGGTGAAAATGTAATTGATGGAATGAATGATTTTGATGTTGAATCTCACCAAATCACTAATAAATTAAACAATGAGAAGTTTAATTTAGAATCAACTCTGCCTTACCAAGAATTTTTTGAAAAATAATTATGGTTTTAATGTCAAGAATTGGTACAAATAATTCCTAAAATCACAGGACAAACGGTTTGAATATACCTTAGAATAATAAAATATCCGCGTAAGGAAGGAGAAAAGGTACATGTCCTATGACAAAACAAAAACTGACCCTGCTTTAGGGCAAAAGGTACACCAGCATTTAGTTTCAGTGGGAGTAGAAACTCCAGTTATTGATAATGGTTTATCACGGAAAGAAAAAATAGACAAAATTGAAGATCATTTTGATCAGATTGTTGCAACGTTAGGGCTAGATTTGAAAGATGACAGCCTAATAGATACGCCAAAACGCGTCGCTAAAATGTATGTCAATGAAATCTTTTGGGGGCTAGATTACGATGCATTTCCAAAAGCAACAGTGGTTGAAAATAAAATGAATTATAACGAAATGATTGTAGAGAGAAATATTTCAGTGCAATCTAATTGCGAACATCACTTTGTTGTCATTGATGGTTTAGCAACGGTTGCCTATGTTCCTAAAAAAAATGTGTTAGGTTTATCAAAAATTAACCGTATTGTTGAATATTTTTCTAAGAGACCTCAGATTCAAGAGCGTTTGACTGAACAAATATATCACGCACTTTCCTTTATCTTAGATACAGAAAATGTGGCAGTGATGGTCGATGCACAACATTATTGCGTTAAGTCGAGAGGTGTTGAAGATACCGGTAGCTCAACGATTACAAGCAGACTAGGTGGCAGCTTTAAAGAGCATCCTGAAGTAAGAGCAGAGTTTTTATCTTTGCTTAAGGTGTAGTTTGTTCAGGCTGCCCGTCGTCTAGATTAACTTCCTCTGATTCCCCTTCGACAATGCCAACCTCTTCATCAGAATCTGGTTCTTCAGTTTTATCATTGAAAGGCCACGGTTTAGCATCTGTGTTAAAACTTAGAAAATTTAAAGAGTCACTAAAAAAGTCATGCAACCAATTGTTAGCAGACTGAAGCTGATTATTAATTTTAGAAGTAAATAAATAAATAAAAAATTGTACTGCAGCAATAATGATGAGAATTCCTACAACACCATTAATTGCAAAAGAATATATGACCATGAAAAAAAATCGTTTCCATTTATTTAAATCTAATAACTCGTCTTTATTTATGTCATTCATAATGGTTTTCCTTATAACTAAATTCTACATCAACTTCATTGGGGTGATCGAGCAAATCTTGGATTAATTGTTCTGATGAAGTGTCAGAATACAAAATTTTATATAACGAACTTACCAGCGGCATGCTCACATTCATTTTATTTGCTTCATGATAAACAACTTCAAGTGTTCTTGCTCCCTCAGCAACTTGTCCAACTTTGTCTTTTGCATCTAATAGAGAAAGATCTTCTGCAATGAGCTCACCTAACTGAAAGTTCCTTGATAACTTTGATGTGCATGTTGCCATTAAATCGCCCATGCCTGCTAAACCTAAAAAGGTTATTGGATTTGCGCCCTTAGCCACAGCAAATCTACTCATCTCTGCCATGCTTCTAGTCACAATAAATCCCAAGGCATTTTCTCCAACTAATTTTGCATGAGCAATACCACAACAAATTGCATAAATATTTTTCAAGGCTCCAGCCAATTCAACACCTTGTATATCTTGACTGGAAAAGACCTTAAAAGTTTTTGAAGATAGCATTGATTTAATCTCAAAATTTATACTTTCATTCTCTGAAGCTATCACGGTTCCAGCTACCTTTTCTTCTGCAATTTCTTTAGCAAGATTTGGACCACTGAGTACGCCGACTCCATCACCTATAATATGTCCTAGGTGCTGATTGATAATATCTGTCATAGTTCTAAAAGGCTCAGATTTAATTCCTTTAGTGCAAGAAATAACGATCATAGAAGGACCAACCAGTGGCTCTAAACGAGAAATCACTTCCTCAAAGATTATGCTTGGTGTCGCGACTAAAATATATTGAGAATCTTTAACCACTGAGGCCAAATTATCATTAGCAGTAATGTTATCTGATAACTTTAATTCAGGATGATAAGTTGCATTTGCGCCCTCAGAATTGATCCTCAGAGCCTGCTCAGCATCTCGAACCCATAAGCGAACTTCATAGCCGTTTGATGCCGCGATATTTGCCAAAACCGTGCCAAAGCTCCCACCCCCGAGAACCGCAACTTGTTTTTTGGTCATCATCTATCCTAGATATTTGTCTAATTGTCTGAGATATTTAGCAGGATCTTTAGGAGACCCACCCTCCGCTATGATTGCATAATCAAATAAGAACTCAGCAAAATTAGAGAATTCTTTACCAGACATATTACCTAGTTTTTTAATAAGCTTATGTTTTAAATTAACTTCAAATACAGGTTTAGAGTCTGCAAAAGTTTGACCAGAGGCTTCAAGAATGCGCTTCAGTTGTGCTCCAGGCTCGTCCTTAGAAAGTACCAAGCACGCAGCTGAATCAACAAGACGAGAACTAGCAATTACATCTGAAACTCTTGAGTCTAAAGATTTTTTCATCTTATCAATAATTTCTTGCTTTTCTTTGGTGACTCTTGGTTTTTTCGTCCCTTCTTCTAATTCTTCTTTAGCAACATTAACTAATGTTTTTCCTTTAAACTGCATTAATGTGGACATAAGCCACTCATCAATCCTATCAGTTAAAAGTAAAACTTCTGTTCCGTTCGCCTTTAAATGCTCAATATGAGGAGAGTTGGCAGCAGCTTCGTAAGTATCTGCGATGGAGTAGTAAATTTTCTCCTCATCAGAATTCATTCGTTCGATGTATTGATCCATAGTGGTATCAACTTTATTTTCTTCAGATGCGGTGCTGGCAAACAAAAAGAGCTCAGCAATAGATTCAGAATTCTCATAATCCTCGGCAGGACCCTCTTTAATTACCAGACCAAATTCCTTCCAAAATTTTTGATAGTCTTCAGGTTGATCTTTTTGCATTTTTTTCAAGGTATCCAGTACCCTCTTACTCAAGCCTTTTTTAATTGAATCAACCAGAGGGTGATCTTGGAGTATTTCTCTGGAAACATTAAGAGGCAAGTCACTTGAATCAACCACACCCTTAACGAAACGTAGATACAAAGGAAGGAAATGAGCAGCATCATCCATAATAAAGACTCGCTGGATAAATAACTTAATTCCTCTAGGGGTATCTCTATTCCAAAGATCATACGGAGATTTTTCAGGTATAAAAAGTAAACTTGAATATTCTTGCTTACCCTCAACTTTATTATGCATCCAAGTTAAAGGATCATTGGAGTCATAAGTTATAAACTTATAAAATTCTTTATACTCATCTGCTTTGACGGATCTCTTTGATTTTAACCAGATAGCTTCGGAATCATTGATAGTTTCTGGCTCTCCCTCTTCAGGATTTAAAACCAATGGAAAGTTAATGTATTGTGAATATTTTTGTAACAAAAACTTAACCCGCATCAATTCAGAAAATTCTTTATTGTCTTCTTTAAGATGAACGGTTATCTTGGTTCCCCTTTCTTCTTTTGGAATCTTTGAAAGCTGGTAAGTGTCCTCTCCAGCACTCTCCCACATAACAGCCTCATCCGAAGATACATTTGCTGATCTAGAGTGAACCGATACTTTTTCTGCAACCATAAATACGGAGTAAAAACCCACTCCAAATTGTCCTATCAAATTAGAGTCTTTTTTCTTATCGCCAGTCATTTCAGATAAAAATTGAGCGGTACCAGATTTAGCTATAGTTCCAATGTTTTCAATAATTTCATCTTCCGTCATGCCGATTCCGTTATCTGCGATGGTAACGGTATTATTTTGAGAATTTAAACTAATATTTATTTTTAAATCAGTGTCTCCTTCTAATAACTTTGAGTTTTCAATAGCATTAAATCGAAGCTTATCAAGAGCATCGGAAGAGTTAGATACTAGCTCTCGCAGAAAAATTTCTTTGTTCGAATACAATGAATGGATCATCAGCTGTAAAAGCTGCTTGGTTTCAGTTTGAAAAGATTTTGTTTTTGGTCTAGCCATAATAATTATTTATCCCCTTTGAAACGATATGGTGCTTAAAAGATCAAGTTCAAGCATTAGTTCAATTTTTTTTTGATTCAGCTTTACACTTTTTGCTGCAAAATTTTACCTCATCCCATGCTCTTTCCCATTTTTTTCTCCAGGTAAATGAGCGATAGCAGTTTTCGCAAACTTTGGTTTCCAGATTTAATTTTTTATGCAAAATAGAATTTAATCAATTAATAAGAAGAACTGAATAATGCTTAGAGCAAGAATTACGATGGTACAATAAACACTTACACCATGAGAGAATGAAAATACTCTATTCCAACCTCTATCTTTTGCAGCATTTGTTATCGGAATTCCGATCAGTCCAACCAATGCGTGAACAGAAAGATTAAATCCTAACCACCAGGTCAATACCGAATCTTGGAAGTAAAGAATAGATAAAGCTGGAAGCGATAAAAGAAATATCAGCATATAATATCGAGGAAAGATTGCTCGCAAAAAACGAGATGCTTCTTCTTCTTCAAGAGTTTTAAATATGATTGGAGTGGTTAAAAGAAGATGGCAAAGGATTACTCCAGCAATCATTAGATTGAAGAATATAAGTGCTATTTGACTGCTCATACTTTATTCAAATGGCGATCCGGACGAGACTCGAACTCGCAACCTCCGCCGTGACAGGGCGGCGTTCTAACCAAATTGAACTACCGGACCGCGAACGCTTGTGAATGATAGCTTTTTTTAAGTTTTCTGCAACTTATTTTTTATGTACCTTTTAATAAATATTTTGTCAAATTTAATGTATATAAAAATGTAAAATTATTTTACTCAAAAGTTTAATTTTTGATATTCTGTAATAACTTTCCATGGGGGAGAGTATTAATATATTAATAATTAGGAGTGTTAAATGAAATATTTATTGGCTCTCATTGGTTTGATAAGCATGCCATCATTTGCTTCAACAGGTGATCTTCAAACTAGTGATTTGACGGGTATTTCCTTTTGGCTTGTAACTGCAGCTATGCTTGCAGCTACTGTATTCTTTTTCGCAGAGAGAGATAATGTCGAAGGTAAGTGGAAAACATCTTTATCAGTAGCAGGTTTAGTTACTGGTGTTGCATTCTGGCACTATCTCTATATGAGAGGTGTTTGGGTAGACACTGGAACATCGCCTACTGTATACAGATACATTGACTGGTTAATTACAGTTCCGCTTCAAGTAATTGAATTCTATTTAATTCTTAGAGTGTGTACGAATGTTTCTTCAGGTTTATTCTGGAAACTATTAGGTGCTTCTGTAGTTATGCTAGTTGCTGGTTTCATGGGTGAAACAGGCTCTAATGCAATGATTTGCTTTGTTGTAGGAATGGCGGCTTGGTTATACATCATATATGAAGTCTTTACAGGAGAAGCTGGAAAGTTAAATGCTTCTAGCGGCAATGCTGCTGCACAACAAGCATTCAGCACAATCAGACTAATTGTGACCGTTGGTTGGGCGATCTATCCAATTGGATATTTCCTCGGAATGGGAGCTAATCCTGATATGGCTAATGCTAACCTTATCTATAACCTTGCAGATTTTATTAACAAAATCGCATTTGGTTTAGCTATTTGGGCTGCTGCAGTTAGCGACAAAGAGTAATTATTTATTCTGTAAAAAAGCCCGGAACTTTCCGGGCTTTTTTTTGCATATTTGGTGGGTGATGACAGGCTCGAACTGCCGACCCTCTCGGTGTAAACGAGATGCTCTCCCAACTGAGCTAATCACCCAATATTTAAAATAGTGCCTTAAGTTGATCTTCCATAGCTTGGTAATCCCAAAAGGCCCGTAATGATACTATTTTATCACTTGAATTTACACGATAAATTACAATCATTTTTGTTTCTATTTTTACATCTCCAACAACATTTACTATTTCTGCATAGTTAGCGCACTCCTCCGCACATGGAATCGACTCTAAGATGTTAAATTCAATATTGCCATTGGCGATAACAGTATCATAAAATTTTTCAATTGCAGCTATCCCTTGGTGACCATTCCCCTCTGGATCTAGTGGACTTTTGCCAATGGGATCCTGGACTATGGCATCTTTATCAAACAGGGCTAACCAATTTTTTTTATCTTTTGCTACGGCATAATCTCGCGAGAGAAAGCCAAGTTCTTGCGCTTTAGTTTTGGGTTTCATGCTTTAACTCCATTGTGGGTTGAATCTCTAATCTAGCAAAATATATACCAAGCAATGCTAGGATGACAAAGCTTAATTGAATAAAATTTAGGTACTCATAAAATACTATGGCGCCAAAGATAGTTGCAATAATTGGCTGCATTAGCAAACCAATAGATCCAAGGGAAGCTTTGATCTTTGGCAAGCTGTAAGTAATAAAAAACTGGCCTCCGACTTGGCACAAGATAGCCATTGCTAATAAATTATAAAATTGCGCTGATGAACTTGGTAAAAACTCTCTTGATTCAAACAAAGCAAATATCAACCCAAACATTCCAGTGAAAAGTGTGGTGTAGAAAATTATATTAATTGAGCTCTCTTCTCCTAATCGAGAGATAATTAATAAGTAAGTGGCGTATAAAAATGCTGCCATCAAAGCAATTCCATCACCCATTAAGGCTCCCTCAGTTTTAATGTTTGAAAAATATATAAGCCCTATAACTCCAACAAAAGTTAAAATAAAAGACAAGACAAATTGTTTGGAAATTGATTCTTTAAATACTAAGACAGCAAAGATCACCATATAAATCGAGGCGGTATTTACAAAAATCGTTGCATTAGCCACAGAAGTATACTCCAAACTCCAATGCCAAGAGCTCATATCCCCTGCAAAAGCGAGAGAGGCAACCAGTACCAGTAATAAATGCTTACGACTTTTTAGCTTAAACGCTTTAGAGCCGTTGTAATAAAAGTTTATAAGGGCTAAAAATGGAAGAGCTAAGAACATTCGATAGCATAAGTTCCATGAAGGTGATAACTCACTCCATCTTACAAACAATGGAGCTAATCCAATCAAGCTTCCTCCAAGACACAGGATAAAAAAATTCTGCGCTGACTTTAATTGTGATGACATCAATATATACTTCATTTATGTGTGCTGACATTGTAGAACATGAAGATGAAATTATCTCTGTTGGGCAACTAAACCAACAGGCAAAAAAACTTTTAGAAAATCAATTCAGAGGCGTTTCTGTCCTAGGAGAAATTTCAAACATGGCTCGCCCCTCCTCTGGGCACATTTACTTTACTTTAAAAGATGAAGAAGGTGCCATTCGCTGTGCCATGTTTAGAAATCAAAATTTAAGACTAAACTTCGATCCGCAAAATGGTGATCAATGCATTTTAAAAGGACAAGTGAGTCTCTATGCCCCGCGCGGAGATTATCAACTAATTGTTAGTTCGATGCAGCCTGCAGGAGCTGGAAATCTAATGCATCAATTTGAAGAGCTCAAGAAAAAATTAGACGCGGAAGGTCTTTTTGCTCAAGAAATAAAAAAACAAATTCCCATACATCCCAAACACATTGGAGTTATAACCTCAGAATCTACAGCAGCATTTCAAGATATTCTCTCCACTATTCAAAGACGCGCTCCGATCAGCCAAGTTTCTTTAATCCCTGCAACGGTTCAAGGCGATACTGCCCCTAAGACTTTAATCGATGCTTTGCATAGTGCGTTAAATTACAACAACCTAAATCCTAAAAATGCTTTTGATGTGATTTTGATATGTCGAGGAGGAGGATCAATTGAAGACTTATGGGCGTTTAATAACGAGAGTCTTGCAAGGGAAATATTTGACTACCCTCTGCCTATAATTTCTGGGGTTGGGCACGAGATTGATTTTACCATTACGGATTTTGTTGCCGATCTAAGAGCGCCTACTCCAACAGCAGCTGCTGAACTTGTTACAGAATATTATTTTCAACTCCAAGACAGGCTAGAAGAATGGAAAGCAACCCTTGGTCATTTATTGCAAGCAAGATTAACTGAAAAATCTCAGGCAATTCTCTTTGCCTCACAAAATTTAAAAAGTCCAATCATGATGTTGAAGGAACAATCTCAATCTCTTGATAACGTTGAGATTCGTCTTACAAATATCATGCAAAGCATTATGAGTGGCGCCAAACAAAACTTCCAATTAGCTGCCAGTCAAGTTTATCATTCAAGCGCATTGCAAAGATTTGATAAACATGAAGATCGCCTGAAAAATAATCTCTACTCATTGAATTCTCAAATAAAAAATTTAATTGATAAGAAAAAATTAATGCTGGCAGGTTTTAATTCTAATCTCAAAGCAATTAGTCCTCTGGCTGTTCTTGATAGAGGCTATGCCATAGTCATGAATGAAAATGGGCAAGCCTTAAAATCCTCAAAGGACCTTAAGGTTGGTGAAAGTGTAACTGCTCGTCTTGCAGATGGAGGATTTAGTGCAAATGTTTCAAAAAAAGATTAAGGGCTTCAGTCTGCTAACTTTCTTTAGCTTGGTAAGCATGCAAACTTTTGCAAATGGTTTATTCGAGGGTCAGAGTGGAGAAATCATATCAATTCCAGCCGCGGCTCAAGAAACATCTGATGTCTTAATTTTTAAAACTTCTTCAGGGGCAAAGCAATTGGTAAGCCTACCTTTCGTAAAACAAGATCTTGTGATTACCAGACACCATGTAGATGTAAAAGTAAATTGGGTGAACTTTGGAGAGTCGAGAATTACTATTGCCGATGAAAGCAAGGTTACCTTAAGCAAAGAAGATCAAGCTAGAGCAAATAAAGAGGCCATAGAAATTAGAACTGCCTTAAGCAATTCCACAAGAGAGATTACTCCTTCTTTTGATTTTGTTGCTCCGGTTCCAGGAATTGTGACATCACCATTTGGCAAGCAAAGATTTGTAAATGGGCTACCTAGATCAGCTCATCTTGCTCTAGATCTTCGCGGGAGTGTTGGAACATCCATTGTTGCTCCACTAAAAGGCAAGGTAGTTTTAATTGGTGATTATTTTTATACCGGTTTAACCTTAATCCTTGACCATGGGCATGGTCTGTTTTCATCTTATGCGCATATGAGCAAGATAAAAGTAAAGCTTGGTGACTTAGTGCAGCAATCTAATGAAATAGGCTTGGTCGGAGCCACCGGTCGAGTAACAGGACCGCATCTTCACTGGACGGTTTATTTTGATGGAAATAAAGTCAACCCAGAGTCTTTAATTCAAGATGGGTATTTGAACTCCATTTTGTAAGTCTTTGTATACCAATGACAAACTCGCCTCATCCTGAGGCTTTAAACTAGCAAAAACAATCTCTCCAGCTGGTGAGATAAAATAAGTTGCTGGAAGTGTTTTGGGGGTTTGAATGCCCCACACAGTTTTTGGGTGGGTGATAATGGAGGGATAGGTAATACCAAATTTTTTGATTTGTGGTCGCAAATCCTCAGCGTCAAGTCGATCAAAATTAAATGCAAAAACCTCAACCTCAGGATGCTTTTTTGAAAAAGAAACTATTTCGGGTATTTCTTTTATACAGGGTGGACACCAATCTGCCCAATAATTTACCAAAACCCACTTACCGCTGAAGCTGGATGAAAAGATTGGCCTTGAATCGAAAATTTCTACATCTCCCTTCTCACAAGAAACTAGAAAAAGACAAAATAAAGTTAATGGTAATTTAAATTTCATGTTTTATAGTATTGCAAAAGGAAACTATTATGCATCAAAAATATCTTCTTATCTTATTTTATTCAGCAACGGGGGCTGTAAATAATTTGGCTCACGCTATAGCTGATGGCGCAGAAAAAAAAGGGCTTGAAGTGAAGATAAGGACAGTTCCAAAAGTCTCCACTGTAGCTGAGGCTACCGAACCAAATTTACCAGATAAAGGTGAAATTTACTGCACAAAAGAAGACCTTGTTAATTGCTCTGGATTAGCGCTTGGCTCACCAACCAGATTTGGTTCAATGGCAGCTCCACTCAAATATTTCTTGGATTCAACAGGAGATGTATGGTCAAACCATGAATTAGAAAATAAACCTGGTTGTGTTTTTACATCAACAGGATCTCAACATGGCGGTCAAGAAATTACACTGTTTAATCTAATGACTTACATGCTGCATCAAGGCATGATTTTTGTTGGTTCTCCTTATTCCATCCCCGAGCTTAATAGCACCAAAAGTGGCGGAACTCCATATGGACCATCTCATGTAGCCAACACAAATAAATCTGGAGGCCTTACTCCAGATGAAAAAGAAATAGCTATCGCAACGGGTGCTCGAATAGCGGAGCTAATACTAAAATTAAAATGAATCTCAACAAAAGCTTCCTAATGTTGATCAGTGCTCTGCTTATAACGCATTTATTGCAAGGACTATCAGTAGGGACTCCTTTAATAGGTATATTTGTTTGGTCGCTACCTCTTATATTCTTTGGATATAAAGCCTATAAAAGCCCATCAGCAAAGCTCTATCAGATCTTTGGATTTATTATTTTAATCTACTTTATGAGCGCTTGCCTTATTGTATTTGGTTTGCCAAATGCTAGCTTGTTAAGTTGGTTGGAGTTAATTGAAATAGTTGCTGTGTTTTTAGTGGCAGTCTACGCCGCACGCGAACAACTAAATGTAAAGTAAACTTGACAGTCAAGTAAACTTTACATATTATTTAAATATAACGTTTGCATCTATGGTCTAAAACTCCCTAGAAGTTCCGCGATCACATCCTCCATGGTTAAAAAATGCAAACGTTATATTTTTATTAGAATTATTGGAGATAAATAAAAATGGCAAAAATTGTTCACAAAGGCATGTGGATTGATATTAAATCACTAAATGCAAAAGACAAGAAAAACTTTTTAACTTCTTTGGCATTTGGTTTCATGGCTTCTATTTTGTGGGGAATGCATTTATCACACATTGGTTTTCTTGGAAATGAACCAATCACAGACTCTTGGATTTCAGAGAATGGACTTCTTTTTATTAGAATTTTAATGATTGTATTTTTTTTAATAGGCGCTTACTTTTATAAAAAATTTTATAGCGCTCAAGATGATTTTTATAAAAGCTATCACAACTTTACCTTTGCTGGTGGTGCCTATGGTTTTTTAGTGTTTGGCTCGATCTTGACTGTATTGGCACCCTATTTTAATTATCAGCCAACTTTTTATGAATTCTTTTTAGCATTTGCAGCTGGTACAGGATTTGGCGGTTATTACTTTTATAAAAAATATATTGCTGAATAATTGAATGAAAAATAACCTTAAAGAATTGCGCCAAAGAGAAAACATCAGTCAAGATGATCTGGCTTCAATTCTTAAAGTTAGTAGGCAAACCATCAACTCAATTGAAACAGGAAAGTTTGATCCATCATTAAAATTAGTCATGAAAATGACCAAACACTTTAACGTTCCTTTGGAACAAATATTTATTTATGAGGAAGAAAAATGATCGCCCTTGTTTTATTAATTATTGCTGGTGTAACCATAGCAATTTGCGGAACTTCAATCATTGCTAAAATTTTTGCATTATTTTTCACCCTCCTAGCTTTTATCTTTTCAATGGCTGTGGTGGTATTAACTGTTGCTTTTGTTTTAATTATGCTTTTGATAGCATTGATTGGAGCTATCTTTTCAACCCTTTTTAGTTTTTTGATCCTTTAATTTTTTATCACTCTGGAGAATATCTATGAACGCACTTAAATCTATTTTTTCTTGGCTTGGCCGATTTCTAGAAAAAGCTAGAACAGTAATGCTAAACCTTGGTACAGCCTTTGTTTTGATCTTTTTTACAATCATCATCATTGGAGCCCTTACCTCTTCTGGGCCTGAGGTAAAAGATCCAAGTGGCAGAGTGCTTTTTATTGATCCTGTTGGAACTGTGGTTGATCAAGAGGTGTTTAATACAGATTTTCTATCGAGCATTGGTGCTGACTCATCAATGGATCAAATTCAAACAAGAGATCTTATTCAATTAATAAGAGCTGCAGCTGAAGATGAAGAGATTCCTGCTGTGTTTATTGATTTCTCTGCAACAGGCTTTGCAGGACCTACTACTGCTATCAATATTGCCAAAGAACTAAAAGCACTTCGCGAGTCTGGTAAAAGAGTGATTGCCATGAATGATCGTCTCTCTACAACCTCTTATCTAATGGCTTCTCAGGCATCTGAAGTATGGGTGCATCCAGTTGGAAGTATAAGTGTCAGAGGTCTTGGTGGAATGCGAAACTACAATAAAGATCTTTTCGATAATCTTAAAATTACTATACACAATTACTCTCAGGGAGATTTTAAATCGGCAACTGAAACAAGTTGGAGATCGAGCATGTCTGATAATGACAGAATGCAAAGAGAGGCCCTGCTCTTTCCTATATGGGATGAGATGAAATCACTTATGGCAGAAGGACGTGGGATTGAATCAGATGATATCCAATCTTTTGCAGATGACTACGTTGGATTTTTTGGTGAAGCTGCAATTGGGAATATTGCCTATGCTGAAGCAAACAATATTATTGATGGGACCAAATCATTTCCAGAATTTCGTCAATACATGATTGAAGAATTTGGTCTAGATGAGGAAGCTGAAACTGAAACATATAAAACTATTTCCTATAACGAATATGCAAAACAAATAGATGAGGAGTTATCAGAAAGTGACAATCATATTGCAGTTATCACCGCAGAAGGTGCAATCATGGAGGGAGAAATAACTCAGGGTGTTGCTGGCGCCAACGGAGTTGTAAAACAAATCAGATCTGCGCATGAAGATAAAAATACTAAAGCTATCGTATTCAGGGTCAACAGTCCAGGTGGATCTATTATTGCCAGCGAAATGATGCGAGATGAGCTCTTTGCTGCCAAAGAAAAAGGCATCGATGTGATCGTATCTATGGGTGACTATGCTGCATCTGGTGGGGTATATATATCAACTCCAGCTGATTATATTTTTGCAGAACCCACAACGATTACAGGCTCTATAGGTGTGGCAATTGCCCTGCCAACATTAGAAAACGCCATGGATTATATTGGTGTTAATTTTGATGGTGTGGTTACCTCCAAGCATGGTGGCTGGGATCCAACACAAGCAATCGATGATGACCTAGACAAAATATTTGCGGGCTGGGGCGCCGATGCATATGATCGATTTGTTAGCTTTGTTGCTGAATCAAGATCTCAATCTTATGAAGATATTAAAGCAATTGCGGGCGGCAGAGTCTGGATTGCAACAAGCGCTAAAGAGATAGGATTGGTAGATGAGATTGGCGGCATTGATGATGCTATTGCATACGCTGCTAACATGGCAGAATTAGAAGATTATCAAGTTGAATATTATGGCCAAGAGCTTTCTCCTGAAGAGCTAATTATTAGAGAATTACTTGAAAATTTTGATGTGTCTGTTGGGGAACCGAAAGTTTTATCAGCGTTGAATGGTCTTGCGGATCTCTATGAAACACTAGCAGACATTCAAGAGCCAAAAGCATTATTAACTTGCAAAGATTGTTTGGTGGATCTTGACTAATTAATTAAATATTAAGCGTTTCTTTAATCAGAGGGATAGTGATCTTTCTTTTTAAAGAAGCTGCTTGCTTGTCAAGAGCAAGAATATTGTTAACAAGCAATGAAAATTTCCGCGTCTGATGTTTTATAAGAAACTCTAGCTCAGCCTTCTCTATTTTGATATCTAATTGTTGAGCTACAAAATCAATTGCTTGGTTAAAGAACTCATCATGGACAGCATGAAGTTCTATAAACTCCATGCGCTTAATTCTTGATAATAGGTCAGGAAGTTCAGTATTTTCCTCTACAGGCCTAGTTCCGCCAAGAGAGAGTATTAAACTACAGTTAGATTGCTGGCATTCATTTATAAGATTAAAAAGCGCTGTTTCCCAATCTTCATCTGCCAACATAAGTTCCAGATCATCTATACAAACTGCATCTAGGGATGCTAAATTTTGAAATATTTCAGTACCCATATTAAGCGCTTTGTTCATTGGTATAAAAGCAAAATGTTTTCCCGAAGAGCTGAGCTCATTGCAAATCGCTTGCATTAAAAAAGATTTTCCAGCCCCCTCCTCGCCATGGATAATTAATTCATGGGCATCCTTGCTAATTACAATTTCATTAAGTCTTGCCATCAGATTCAAATTGCTAGGTGAGCAAAAAAAGCTCTCAAAAGATGCTTTTTGATTAATCTGAAATGGGAAAATAAGCTGAGTTGGTTTATTCACGATGTAACTTAGCTGTTAATTTAAACCAATTTAATCCATATAAAAATAAACTGATTAAAGTTATCAAGGCAACTGAAAAATTAATTATGAAATTGACGAAATTTAAACCGAAGATAATATCAATAAATACACCAGCTAAATATCCAATATGAACAAAGGTTGTAATTTTTCCAAATATATTTGGATTCGGTGCTGCGGTTTCATACACCGTCATATGAAATGCTGCCCCCATGATGATTATAAAATCTCTGAGCACAAAGACTGCAAGCACAAAAATAGGAATGTATGAATTCATCCATAAAATTAAAACGGTTCCAATCAGCAATACTTTGTCGGCAATCGGATCCAGGATCTTGCCTAAATCTGTTTGCCAGTTCATTACTCTTGCTAAATAACCATCAAGGCCATCTGTTGCAGCAGCAATAACAAAAATATATAAAGCAAAGAGATAGTTTTCTTCAGATATGAATGTAAGCAAAGGGTACATCAGATAGATTCTGATGATAGAGAGTAAATTCGGTATAAAAATAAAATATTTACTCATTGTTAATTTAAATACTCTAGTTTGAGTTGGTTAGTTTCAGCATTATATTCTTTAATTAAAAATTTAGTGCTGCCTCTAAGCTCCTTCATCAACGAATCTTTTGTTTGAAATAATTGAGTTATGTAGTCAATTTTTGTTCGTTCAAAAGCATGAAAAGACCTCGATTTAATTGCAAAAATTTTATCCAACTCAGATTCAACTGATTGAAAGTCTGTAAAATTATTTAGCCCCTGAATCGTGACCATCACCCTTTCGCCCGATGCACCAGGCTCAAGTGGCTTTACCTCAAGAAAATTATCCAAGAACGCATGAACAGAATTTTGAAAAAATGCTTTTACTTCCTTCTCCTGAATGGGAGAGAGAGTTGCAAGATCTCCGTTTACTGACCATTGATTGATGCCAATTCTTACCAATTCAATTTCTAAAAATGCATCATTGTAAAATTTCTCCTGAATATAATCCGATGGTGAGAAAAGTATATTGACTTGATTAAGCAAATTTTGATCTTCTAAATCAAATTCAGGCAACTCTAGGTAGACTCCTCTCTCAAGAGCTATATTTTGAAAAATTTGTTTAATTTCTAAAGACAGCTTATCGCTTGATTCGTAACTTCCTAGATAAAGAGGCGCTGACTCGCCGGTATCAATTTTCAACAAGATCAGAATGACAGGCCGATTGAAGCCTATCAACGGAGTACCTATTCTTCGTAGTTCAGGGATTAATGCTTCACTGTTAAATTTAACAGTTAAAAATTCTCGATCTTCGATTATCTCTGTTGAATAAGAAGAAACAAATTCAATCTTATTAAGTTTGGCATCACCGATTCTCCAAAGAAACTTTTTGCTTCTAGAGCCTGATAATTTTTGAATCAATTGATTAAATGCTTTATTTAATCCGTCGTTAGTATTGGTATACTGGTCTTCAGGAATCTTAACTTCAAACAATGTTGGCAACTCTTTACTTAAAGCAGTGTTAACCATTAAAAAATTTAGTAGAAGTAAGATTTTAATTTTTTTAATCATATTTTTTTATTGTAAATGACTAGCAAAACAAAACCTACAGATCCTTATGCCAAGGCGGGTGTAAATATCGAAAAAGGCAATGAATTAGTTAATTCGATTAAAACAAGTATTAACAAGACTCATGATCGAAGAGTTTTAGGTGGAATTGGAGGTTTTGCTGGTCTTTTTCAACTTGGATCTAAATACAAAAATCCTGTTTTAGTAGGTTGCACAGATGGAGTTGGAACCAAGGTGGCTCTTAGCCAAGCTCACAATAAAACTCACCTTATTGGACAAGACCTAGTTGCAATGTGTGTTAATGACATGGTTACTTGTGGTGCTGAACCATTATTTTTTTTGGATTACTTTGCCGCATCAAAACTTGAACCTAAATCTACAGCAAAAATTGTTAAAGGCATTGCTAAAGCATGCAAAAAAAGTAATTGCGCTCTCCTTGGCGGCGAAACAGCCGAAATGCCAGGTCATTATGCAAAAAATAATTTTGACTTAGCTGGATTTTCAGTTGGCGTTGTTGAAAAAAATAATGTAATTGATGGCAGAAAAATAAAACCTGGTCACATTTTATTGGGTGTGGAGTCCAGCGGACCTCATTCAAATGGGTACTCATTAATACGCTCTATACTTAAAAAACACAAAGCTCCTGAGAAAATATTGCAGGTTTTGCTCAAGCCAACACATTTATATCCTGCGTCTGTTTTAGAACTAATCAAAAAAACCAATGTCAAAGGTATGGCACATATTACTGGAGGCGGTTTGACAGAAAATATTCCTCGTATTCTAAAAAAAGGTTTAGTTGCAAATGTGGATCTTACTGCATGGAAATTTCCTAAAGCTTTTTTATGGTTGCAAGAAAAAGGAAAAATTTCCACATTAGATATGCTAAGAATTTTTAATTGTGGGATTGGGATGGTTTGTATTTTAGACAAAGAAGAAATTTCAAAAGCGCAAAAAATTTTTTCCGCTCATAAACTTCGGACCTTTGAAATTGGCACAATAACAAAGGGCAGTCTTCAAGAACAAATTCAATACAGTTAGTCATGAAAAAAATAATTGTTCTGATATCAGGAGGCGGTTCAAATCTAGAGGCCATAGCCAAAGCATGCCAAACTGGAAATATACCTGCATCTATTGAGTTGGTAATTTCTAATCAATCTAATGTCAAAGGATTAGACAGAGCTAAAAAGTTTCATTTGATGAGCAAAGTTATTGAGCATCAAGATTTCAATTCAAGAGAAGAATTTGATCAAGCTTTATTAGAGCACATTCTCCCCATAGAACCGGACCTTGTCGTGCTTGCTGGATTTATGCGTATTCTATCGAATGATTTTACTGATGCTCTTAAGGGAAAATTAATCAATATTCATCCTTCTTTGTTACCCGAATACCCTGGATTAAATACTCACAAACAAGCTATTGAAAATGGAGATTTAATGCATGGTATATCAGTGCATTATGTGAATAATGAGCTGGATGGAGGGCCCATTATAGCGCAAGGGGCTTTAAAAATAGATCCAGCTGAATCAGAGGCTAAATTAACCAATCGAATTCATAAGATTGAGCATGCCGTGTATCCAAAAGTCATAGCAGACATAGCCAAAGGATTCATTAGCCTTCAAGGCGATGAAGTGAAATTCGAGACTGAAAGTCACTTTGGACCAAATCACATGGAGTTCTTTAATGTATAAATTGCTTGGGTTATTTTTTGTTTTAATTTCTTTTGATCTTTCATCCCAAGATATTCCTGACTATAAAGGAGAATATGTTTTTACTAATTCTCGGATCTCCATGCAAGGAATTAGAGAACTCATTTCTCACAAAGAAGATGGAAAAAGAACTATTCAATTCAATGCTAAATTTCCACTTGGAAAAATCAAAATCATTTCAGATTTTACGGAAATAAATAATCTGATGACCTCCACCAAATATTATGTGGATGTTAAATGGACACTAATATCTGACAAAAGAACACTAGATTTTGATCAGAATACTGGGACCTTAACATCGAAAGGAAAATATGAATGGGTTCAAAACTTATTGAAAGATGAAAACGTATTTGATCCTTTGAATGTTCAAATTCAAATCAGAAAAAATGTTATTGCTGGTCTCAAAGAGTTTTCATTGATGCTTCCTGATTTAAAAACAGGAGCAATTGAAGCAAACAATTATAAGGTTGTTGATAATGGAAGTTTTGAAGTTGATGGCACTATATATTCATGCATTATAGTTGAAAGGATTAGACTGCAAGATGATAGAACCACTCGATACTTTTTAGCCCCTGAACTTGATCATTTGATAATAAAAGTTGAAGACGAAGATCAAGATGGAGATACCATGCTTGAACTGAAGAAGCTTTATTAAGTTTTTGGGAGGGTCACTCCTGTTTGCCCTTGATATTTTCCGCCTCTATCTTTGTAACTAACTTCACAATCCTCATCAGATTCAAAGAAAATCATCTGAGCGACACCTTCACCGGCATATATTTTTGCTGGTAAATTGGTGGTGTTTGAAAACTCCAGGGTTACATGCCCTTCCCACTCTGGCTCTAACGGAGTAACATTAACAATGATACCGCATCTTGCATATGTTGATTTGCCAAGACAAATAGTTAATACATTTCTTGGGATTCGAAAATATTCAACTGTTCTAGCTAACGCAAAAGAATTAGGTGGAATAACGCATACATCTGAAGTTATATCGACAAAGCTATTGTCATCAAAAACCTTGGGATCAACGGTTGCGGAATGAATATTTGTAAAAACTTTAAACTCATTGGCGCAGCGCACGTCATAGCCAAAACTTGAAACGCCATACGAAATGAGTTTTTCTCCATTTTCATCAACCCGCACCTGATTCTCAGAAAAAGGTTCAATCATTCCTTCTGATTCAGCCATTCGTTTAATCCATACATCTGGTTTAATAGACATTAAATTTCAATCCTCCCTTGGATAGCTCGCGCAATAGTGTTGCCGTCGACATACTCTAACTCTCCTCCAATAGGAATGCCATAGGAAATTCTTGAAACTTTTACACTTTCAAGATGATCATTAATAAAGGATGCTGTTGCATCACCTTCAACAGTTGAACTAGTTGCAAGAATTACTTCCTCAATCTTTGCTCCCTGTATGTGACGCAGTAAATCTGGGATTCCGAGATCATCAGGCGACACTCCATCGATCGGCGAGAGGCGTCCCATTAAAACAAAATATTTACCTTTAAAACCTCCGGTTGATTCGATAGCCAAAACATCTGAAGGGCTCTCAACAACACAAAGACTATAAGCATCTCGTGACTCGTCACTACAAATCCTGCATATTGGCTCTGATGTCAGCTGCCGGCAAACTTCGCATCGCTGAATGGCATCCAAACATTCCTCTAGCGTTTGAGCTAAATGCAAAGCCCCATCTTTATTTTTATCAAGTAAGAATAGCGCCATGCGTTGAGCAGACTTCTTACCAACTCCAGGTAAAATAGTTAAAGCTTCAATTAGCTCATATAACAAATCTTTACTCACGGGCTCACCTTCTTAATAGAGTCATCAATAATTTTTCCGTCAAATGAATCCAGAATGTCTTTAACAGCAGCATTCTCTAATAAAGCATCCTTATCCTGATTGAGCTGGTCCTGAGCTCTCTCAACCTCAACGGCTGCTGGAGAAGCTAGGACCTCTCCACTTTCTATTATTAATGATATTTTATGACCCAAATGTGTTGAAATTTCCTCTAAAAATTCTGTTTTTAATCCCTCAGTTGGGTTGATGAGCTCGTCTGATTTTTTTAAGGTCAAAGTGTTATCTGCAAAACTAACAAACTCAAACTCCGAAAAAACCTGGCTCACGAACATAGATAAGTTTAATGAATTGAATATTGAGTTCCAACTAAGCATATCAAGCTCAGATGGCATGGAGGACTCCTCAGCATCCAACTTCACTGAAGCCTCCACAACAGGAGGCACTTCTTTAGGTTCAGTTGTTTGAATCTCAGTTACTTCAGCCAAATTTTCTTTTGGTGTAGTAGGCTTGGCTGCTAATTCAGGATTTTTTTTTTCTATTTTTGGGGCTGCTCCCTCTGAAATAGGTTGAAAGGCAAGCATACGCAAAATACATAATTCAAGAGCTTGCTTGGGATGGGGATGAACATGAAACTTGTTTAAAGCATTCAAAGCAATTTCATAATGCAATTGGGTGACCTGAGGATCAATGCTTTCTGCTAATTGCATGATGCCCGCATCTTCGCTGTTTTGAAGCTGTTGATGTATTGAAATTTTATGAAATACTGAAATTATAATCTTTAAGACTTGTTCATATTCAACATTAAGTTCAGTGATTTTATTTAAAGTTAGGTAGGCTCCATCGCCATCAGAGGCAGCAACATTTTTAACAAGCTCAATAATGTAGGATTGATCAATCGTTCCTAATAATGCTTTTACCTGATCTGCTTCAAGCACTCCATTTCCATGTGCGATAGCTTGATCTAAAAGTGTTAATCCATCACGAATTGATCCTTGAGCAGAACTTGCAATCAAAACCAAAGACTCCTCATCATATTTAATATTCTCTAAATCTAACAAAGATTGAATATGATCACGAATTTGATTTTCTGGAATAGTCTTAAGATTCAATTGCAGACAGCGAGATAAAACGGTCTTGGGAACTTTCTCTACCTCCGTTGTAGCCATCAAAAACATTACATGAGGTGGCGGTTCTTCTAATGTTTTTAACAAAGCATTAAAGCTGCTTTTGGATAACATATGCACCTCATCAATGAGATAGATTTTGTACCTAGCATTTGCGGGTTTGTATTGAACAGACTCTAACAGCTCCCTCATATCATCTACACCGGTTCTAGATGCAGCATCAACTTCTAAAAATTCTATGTGGCGGCCTGCTTTAATTTCTAAACAAGCACTACATTCATTGCAGGGTTCTACTTGGGGCATGTCCCCTTTTTGGCAGTTAAGACATTTAGCAAAAACCCTAGCAATTGTTGTTTTTCCAACCCCTCGAGTACCGCTAAACATATAGGCTTGATGAAGTTTGTTGTGCTGAATGCTATTTTCTAAAGCCGTTAAAATATGCTGCTGACCAACTACTTCAGAGAAGGTAGAGGGTCGGTATTTTCTCGCTAAAACCTGGTATGACATAGGAGTAAATCATACCATGTGATTTTATAAAATCCGCTCAATAATTTGAGTACTAAATCCCCGATTGAAAAGAAATTGTTTTTGCTTCATCTTTGATTTGTAATCAGTCGGCTTTATGCCTTTAAATTTCTTTTTTAGTTCATTTTCCGCATTTTCGGCCCAACTTTCATAGGCTTCAATGGCATTGCCAATGAGCATTGAATCAACCTTTTTTGAATACAATTCCATTTCTATTTTTTTTGGTCCAAAACCTTTTCTAGCTCTTGCGTTAAGGTACATTTCCACAAATCGCTCATCATCAAGAATATTATTTAAGACAAGTTTATCGAGTGCTTCTTCGATGATAGGTATCGTTTCAGGAAATCGTTTTTTGAGCTTTTGCCTAAGTTCATGACGAGAATGCTCTCGCCTCGAAACTAAATCCAGAGCTTTGTTATATACAACCGTGAAAGCTTCAGAGGTCATTGCAAAGGCATGACCCTAGACTTGCCTTTGTTTTTTATAATTTTAACTCTTTGCCCAACATCAAAACTGTAATCTCCTTCTTCTTGAATAATGGAAACTGTTTTGCCTGAATCTAAGTCCAGCAACAGCTCAATAGCTGGTTTCCTGGTTGCAGCATCTCCCATTTTTGAACCTACTGCGGAGCCTACTAAGGCACCCAAAACTCCTGCAATATCCGACTCAGTCTCAGAGTCAGTTACTGAAGCTCCTGCAACTCCGCCAATGATTGCTCCAGCCACAGCACCAGTTTCACCATCTCCGGATAATATAACTCGATCAACTGAAACAACCGTAGCAAAAATTACTGTTTGCATTCTTTGCGCATCAGAGCGATCAACCACCTCGGGTCGCAATGAACTATAGGAACAACTCACCATAAGCATGGCAAAAAGAATACTAAAAATATTTTTAGATGCTGTCATTATCTTTGGCCTCCTGTTTAAAATTCTTCTCAAGCTCATCTGCAATTAAATAATAGGTTTTACCTTTGTAAAAACCATTAAGAAGTTTTACTTCATAGATTGAGCCGTTAAATTTAGATGCAAGTATCTCTATGCTTTCATTTTTTTTCAAACGAACAAGGTTTCTTCCATCAACCATAGAAAAAGTATCCCAAGTTTGAAATTTTCTACTTCTATGTGTGTGGTATGCATCACTGGATAAAAAATATACAACTTGCCCACTACCAAACGATGAGCTTGGAGAGCCATTTTTAACTAGCTGCCAAACTGTGCCCGTGAGATCTGGTGCAGAGTCATCAGCTGTTTCTGCTAAAAGAGCAGGTGTCGCGATAACAAAGCTGAAAATAAGAAAATATTTTTTTAAATCTTTCATACTAATTTTGACCTTAAATTATAAAAAAAGTTCATCCACTTTAGACAAGATAAACATATATACCATATATACTCATCCCCATCATTAATACCCATGAGCCCAGTGCCCCCACAACTCGATAAGGAGTGCTCTCTCTCGAAATTGTAATGCCATAAGCATGTAAAATTCTGCAAAGAAAAAATGTAGATCCAATCAAATGCAATTTCCAATCTACCACTCCTTGCATTTCTAGCAACAATAAAAGGATTAATGCAATGGGCGCATGCTCCATTAAATTTCCATGAGCTCGCATGGATTGGAGCAACTCTGAAGAACCGCCGTCTCCTAGCATTGTTTTGGTTTTTCCTCTTATGACCCCATTTCTAAGTGCTAAAAAAATGGCAAAAATTGTAATCAAGGATGTATATAAAAGCGTTATTTCCATAAATAAATTGGTTAAGTTAAATAATGTTTACTCAGTTTAGTTTAATCGCATAGAGCAAAAGATTGGAGTATTTATTAAAAAAAAATTCTTCATCTATTAGAATAGAAGCATGGATGCAATGACCAATCTCCTAACGCGAAATTCTCCTCGCGAATTAACCACTCCTATTCCTTCAAAGGATGAGATGCATGAAATATATCAAGCAGCACTTCGAGCTCCCGATCATGCCTGGCTGAGACCATCTCGTTTTATTGAAGTTACTGGAGAAGGTTTAAATAAGCTGTCTGAAATTTTCACAGAATTTGCTTCAAAGGAATTAAAAGATGTTACACCCTTACAAATGGAAAAATATCAGTCTGCACCATTCAGAGCGCCAATGATCATTATTCTTACAACAAAAATCACCGAACATCCCAAGGTTCCTAAAGTTGAGCAAATGTTATCGACTGCAACAGCAGCAGAGAATATTCTTTTGGCATTGCATGCGAAAAACTATGCTGGAATTTGGCGGACTGGTAAATTTGCCTTCAACAAAAAAATAGCTGAGTACTTAGATTTAACCTCTGATCATGAGGTAATTGGATATTTATATGTTGGCACTCCTACTGGCACCAGTAAAAAAATACCCGAGCTAGATGTTGAAAACTTTGTCACTTGCTGGGACGAATAAATTCTTCAATATTTTCCTTGAATTTTTCTTAAAAGCACCTAAATAAAAGATGTAGATGCCATTTGGGTCTACGTATATTAACCGCATATGCCAATTGGATATGCACATTTAGTCGCTACTAAGGAGGACTATATTATGGTACTTAATTTTACCGATCCGTTCCTAACAACTCGCGTGTTAGGGTTTGAAAGCCTGTTTGATAGATTGCAGAGATTCTCTGAAACCACAGAAAGATCTTCAAGCTATCCTCCATATAACATCAGGAGAGATCAAAATAAGATCTTTATTGATGTTGCCGTTGCTGGTCTCGCAAAAGAAGACCTCAACATTGAGTTGGCAGAAGGCGTATTAACCATTGAGCACAAGGGCCCAAAAGCTGAATTGCTGAATGGAGAGAATGAGGTTGTCTATCAAGGCATAGCTCAAAGAGCATTCAAGCAGCAATTTACTTTGGCTGAAAACGTCGAAGTTCATGGCGCTGAATTAGTCAATGGAATGTTAACTCTCGAATTAGAGAAGATCATTCCAGATGCTCAAAAGCCACGCATGATTGACATTAAAGCTCCCAAAATTTTAGGCAGCAAATAACTCATTCATAATGTGATCGGGGAGCCTAGGCTCCCCTTTTTTTATTACAATGGTTTAACATGAGCATCATGAAAAATATCTTTCTAGTCTTAAGCATCTTATGGAGCTCAGTTCTTCTAGCCAATCCAGTAGAGACTGGTCATGCAAAGGCAAGTTTGATAACCAATCTGCAAAGCTCATCTCAAGAATCTTTTTATGTGGGTATCCGTTTGCAAATGCAAGATGGATGGCACACTTATTGGGAAAATCCAGGTGATTCAGGCAGCCCTTTTGAAGCAACATGGACGACTGATGCTGGCGTCATCATTGAAAACGTAAGCTGGCCTACCCCTCAAACCATTCCATACCCACCTCTCATGACCTTTGGATATGAAGGTGATGTTGTTTTTCCTTTTCAAGTTTTTCGTTCACTCGATACAGAGCTAACTGAAATAAGTCTAGATTTTGATTTCTTAATTTGTGCAGACATTTGCATTCCTGAACAAGCAACATTAACCCTAGATCTAACATCAGTATCTTCAAGTGATCTTTTAGATCAAGCGATAGATAATTTACCAACCAAGCTTGTGAAAACCAAAAGCACTGTTAGCGGAGATGAGCTTAAGGTGGTTTTTCAGTCGCCCAAAGAATTTTCTACAGCATATATATTCCCTCGAGAAGGCAATTTATTTGCCTACACTCCCAATCAAGTCATTACAGCAATTGATGAGAATACTTTTGAAATAACTCTGCCCTTAGTTCAAGATGGAGTTGAATCATTTTCTGGAATTATCAGCTTGGATGGCCAAGGATTTCAATTTGAAGAGCAAATAGCCTCTTCAGGCGGCATGTCACTTTGGCAAGCGATTCTATTTGCATTGATTGGTGGCTTGATCTTGAATCTTATGCCATGTGTTTTCCCAGTGATTTCTTTAAAAGTTCTGAGCTTTGTTTCTATGGGTGGCGATGACCACGTAAAAATAAGAAATCATGCCCTAGCATTTGTTGGTGGGGTCATGTCTACTTTTCTGTCAATTGCAACCGCGCTTATGATCATAAGGTCGACCGGATCAATGATTGGATGGGGTTATCAACTGCAATCACCGGTTGTTGTAGGGATCTTAACGTTGATTATGTTAGGCATTGGCATGATTCTCTTAACGAATATTAATGTTGCCACAGGACTCACCAATATAGGTTCAAGCGTTCAAAATAGAAATGATTTTTCAGGTTCATTTTTTACAGGTGTTTTAGCAGTTGTTGTGGCCTCACCTTGTACAGCTCCGTTTATGGGAGCGGCTTTGGGCTACGCTCTCCTCCAACCATCCTTTGCAACTTTGCCTATCTTTTTGTCTTTGGGTCTGGGATTCGCTGGTCCTTATCTTATTCTGGCAATTAAGCCGCAATGGATTAGCTCTCTGCCAAAACCAGGGCCTTGGATGGAAACATTAAAGCAATTTTTTGCATTTCCAATGATTGCAACGGCTTTGTGGTTAATGTGGGTATTTATGGTACAAACCTCCGGAGATGCGCTCATCCAACTCTTAATTTTAGGTTTATTACTAGGTCTGGCTATCTGGATGATTGCCGCATTTGAAGGTCGTTGGAAGTGGGTCGGGTTATTTCTTACATTCATCGCATCAATTCAGATTTTTAATAATTTACCAAATAATACGAATGAAATTACACAATCAGCTGATGCGGATAGTTGGAACCTGTCGGTTGAATCTGATTTGCAAGCAAAGAATCAAGCCTACCTGATTAACTTTACCGCAGCTTGGTGTATAACATGCCAGACAAATGAGAAAGCTGCACTTGCAAGAACATCAGTTCAAGATTACTTGGCTGAACAAAATATTAAATACATTAAAGCAGATTGGACAAACAGGAACGAGGATATTGCAATCGGACTAGCTAAGTATGAACGCTCAGGAATTCCACTTTATATTTTTTGGAAACCTGGCATGAGAAATTCTAAAATTTTACCAGCTGTTTTAACCGAAGACTTATTAATCAGGAGTATTCAATGAAATCAATCTTAAGCTCATTTATCCTCATACTTTTTACAGCGCATACTTTTAGCGCTGAAATTATTTTACAGAATCCAAATGTAAACGAACAAGCACCGCTATTTTCTGCAGTTAATTCATATGGAGAAAAAATTAATTTAATTGATTTTCAAGATCAACCAGTCATTCTGGAGTGGTCCAATCATGAATGTCCTTACGTGGCTAGACATTATGATGAGAACAACATGCAAGCAATACAAAAAATGGCTCAGGATGAGGGTTTTATATGGCTGACTATTATTTCTTCAACCCCAGGAGAACAAGGCCATGTCAGCCCATCTCTAGCTAATGAATTAACCAAGTCAAGAAATGCATATCCAAGCCATGTGCTGATTGATGAGTCAGGTGAAATTGGGATGCAATACGGAGCTAAAACGACTCCTCACATGTACATGATCGACCGCAAAGGTGTTCTTCGTTATAAAGGAGCGATTGATGACATTGGCAAAGGTATGAAATTTTTTTCCGCATCGTTTGCCGATGCAACAAACTATGTTGCAACTCAGCTTTCAGATGTGAAGGAAAATAAGAAATTAGCAACAAATACTACTGTGGCTTATGGGTGCAGCGTAAAGTATAACTACGACTGAAAGATATACTTATCCCACTCCCTGTCAGGAAAGTTTATTTTATTAATTTTATGGCCCCGAATTAAATGACTAAGTGATGGCTTGCTGGGCTCTACCTTTGGACGCATATCTTTGTCTCCCTTTTGCAAATTACAAGTCTTACATGCAGTTACCACATTATCCCAAGTTGATCCCCCTTTTCTGCACCTTGGGACTACATGATCCATGGTAAGATCTTTTTTCTCAAAAACATCAAAGCAATACTGGCATGTATACAAATCTCTTAGAAATACATTTGATCTGGAGAATTTAACGTAGCTATGAAATGGATGATAGCTTTGCAACATTAAGATGCTTGGAACTTTCATTTCAACACTTGGAGACCTTACCACCCAATCCTTGTGCTCTTTGATGACAATGACGCTTCTGGTGATAGTCAGTTTGATAGCTGTCTTCCAAGTGATTACTGATAATGGTAGGTAGCTAATCGGTCGCCCATTTCCATTTAACAATAAACAATCTTGTGACATAGAATTAATTTTATTCTTTGGTAAAAATAATACATAAATTTTTATAAAAAATATCGATAAGAGCATATTTATGTAACAAATTTTTACAAAGATATATTTTTAGAAAAGTCTGATATAACATGGGTCAAAAAATTAGATTTATAAATGGATTATCCAGCCTTTGAAGTCTTTGGAACACAGCATCTCATTACGCTGATGATATGTGCGGCTGTAATCTATGGGTATCCTAAATTTTTTCAGAATCAAAGCGAAACAAAAAAAATATTAGGTGGAAAGATAATTGCTGGAGTAATAATTTTACATATGTTAACTCAGCCTTTTTACGATATTTTCCTGTTTGACCTTCCATGGCAAGGCGAATTCCCTATGCATATGTGTGATTTCTCTCAGCTGGCAATGATTTACTACCTACTAAACCAAAAGGCACCAAAAATTCTTTTTCATTGTGCTTATTTTTGGGGCATCTGCGGTGCAACTATGGCTTTGGCAACCCCTGACCTTGAGTATGGATTTCCACACGGTGAGTATTCACCTTTCTTCTGGGGTCATAGCTTTATCTTGTTGGCAGTGTTTTACGTCTTAATGGTGAGAAATGAGCGTCCTATTCTTGGTGATATTCCTAAAGTCATTGGAGTGACCTTGGTTCTTCTGATTTTTGTTTATTGTGTGAATTTACTCATAGGACCGCCAGCAAATTACTGGTATTTGGTTGCAAGACCTGTTGAAGGAACTCTGATGGATTATTTCCCAGATCCACCTCTGCACTTAATTGGCACCATACCGTTAGCAATTCTACTTTTTTATATTGCTTATCTACCTCTTCAAATTAAAGATCTTTTGCGAGGTAAGGCGGCCAAATGAAACTCGAACCAATTGTTTGGTTTGAAGAAGTAGTTAAAACCCATCAAACCATTGCCCCATTCATTAATCACACTCAAGTGGTCACTTGTCCTGATTTAAATGAAGAACTTGCAGGTAAATATATTTTTAAACCTGAGTCGTTGCAAATTACTGGCTCTTTTAAAATAAGAGGCGCCCTCTCTGCTATTTCAAGGCTTTCAAAAGAGCAACTTAAACATGGTGTGATTGCCTACTCTTCAGGCAATCATGCGCAAGGTGTTGCTCATGCTGCTAAATTATTTAATACCCCAGCCATAGTGGTGATGCCTAAAGATGCGCCAGTGAAAAAGATTGAAAATACTAAGGCTTTTGGAGCTGATGTTGTTTTTTATGACAGAACCAAAGACAGCAGAGAGGAAATGGCTGCAGAGATTGCGAAAGAAAAAAACCTTGCATTAATAAAACCCTATGACTCACTTGCAACAATTTTCGGTCAAGCAACAGCAGCGTACGAAGTCATTCATGATGTGAACAATCCAAAGATTGATAATGCGATAATTTGTGCCGGTGGTGGCGGATTGACTGCTGGCTCATGCATTCCCTTGAAGCACGTTAATCCAGAGTGCAATATCTTTACCGCAGAACCTAAGGAGTGGAATGATCATGAGCAATCATTCAATGCAGCTAAACGCATTGCAGTCGATACCAATAGGTATGGCTTGTGCGATGGCATTCTAACACCAACCCCTGGAGAGGTACCATTTGCAATCAATCAACATTATGGTGTAACAGGCCTTTCTGCCTCAGATGAGATGATCTGCGAAGCCATGAGTTTTGCCTTCAATCGATTAAACTTAAAACTTGAACCCAGTGGCGCAGTGGCATTGGCATGCCTGCTCGATAACAAAGAGAAATTTAAAGGCTCTAGAACCTTGATAATGCTATCTGGCGGAAATGTTGATGAAAAAACTTTTGCTGATTGTCTAGCAAGAGCTGCTAAGTAGATTCAGATTCGTCCTTGTTTAATAGATCATCAATCCCAGCTCCACCAGTCATCACATCCACAATGACACCAATGACCATGTTTAACAAAATTACTGCGTTGATAATGATAAAAGAAACAAAGAAAATCCAAGCATATGGATAGACTTCAATAACATTACCCATGATGGCAGCCCAGTCATCGTAGGTAGCAACTTGAACCAAGGTTATCAAAGCCAGACCTATGTTGCCCCAATGCTCTGGGTCTACTGATCCAAAGAACATGGTGCCAATGGCGCCCCAGACATACATAAAAATAAACATGAGCAAGGCAATGAAACCCACTCTGGGAATGGTTTTAACCAAAGAATCAATAATATGTCGGAATGCAGGAACCACGGTGATGATTCGCAGCACTCGAATAATTCTTAGTAACCTGGCAACAAAAACGCTCTCAACATTGCTGATGGGTACCAAGGAAATTGTGACAATAAGAAAATCAAATATATTCCAGCCATCTTTAAAAAATTTGACCAAAGATCTCTCAGAAATCATTCGAATAATTATCTCGATAACAAAGAATAAGGTGATGGCATAGTCAAATAGATCTAAGTAAATAGTGTATTCAGGTGGTATGTTATAGGAGCTTACCCCTGCGTAAATAGCTGATGCCACTATGACAGCAATGACTATCCCGCTAAAGATTTTACTGTTTCTTATTTTTAGAAAAAAGTTTACAAAACTATTCATAAGTTGTTCATCATAATGATAGAAAGCATTTTTACAACCCTTAATTAATCGACTAGATAGATCCCTTCAGCGAAATAAAAATCATTGGCTCCAGCCGTGCCAGTATCGCCTGATTTATATAAATTGACATTCACTCTACCACCACTCTCATCGGGTGATGAATCACCATATAAAGCTCCAGCCACAGACGCACCACCCAACCAAGAATTATCTAAGCTGTCGGTTGAATTGCCCGTGTAAGTATTATCGGTGCCAGAAATAGCAACTGAGAAGGAAGCAAAGCCTGCATTATCAACAATGGGGTTCTTGTCATCAAAATTGGTGAAGGCTAGAGTACCAGAATAACCACTGGATCCCCAATTAAAGGTTGCTGCCACATCGGCCGTGGTGGTGTATTTGTGCACGTCGTAGTTGGTGCCGGTTTGATTGTAACGATAAGCCACATTCATCACCGCTGCCCCACTCATCGAAGCAGAGCCTGAAGTTGGTATTTCGCTTTGATCAACCACTTCACCGCCCACCCAAGTGCCTAAGTGCACCGAAGCATTCTGGGTACCAGCATTAGGTGAGACATCAACCGCACTCATGGCCCAAAAACCCCAAGTTGAATAAGCAGTATCGGGCATTGAATCATTACCGCCGGTGTGGAATAAATCAGCGTCCTCTTTATCTAACGTGTTATAAGAGACCATGACTCCAGCCAAGTTATTGGAACCCCCCGAAGTCCCATCAATTTGCGCGCCATCGTCTTGAATCTCAGCACCAAAGACTTCACTTGAAATGTAAGCTGATTTTGCCTCATCGTTGGTGGCATCCCCAAACTTCAAGGTCATAGAGCCGGTATCCACCGTACTCCAATTAGACGTATAGTTATTTGAGGGTGCGGCGCTGATGGTCATGGGTGCGACCACTTGCACATCATCGTTGGTCGTATCAAACGTAAAGGTTGCAAGCGTGCTGCTTGAGCGAATCGAAGAAAGCTGAGAGTTACCTGTGCCACTGACATCAAATTCTAAAATACCACTGAAAAATCCGCTGTAACCCGTGGCACTTGAGGAGTAAAAATCCGAATGCCTAAACTCACTAAGAGTTTGTGATTGTTCTGCAGTGTTATTATCACTGATGAACTGAAAAGTTATTGCTTGATTGAATGAACCAGTTGAAAAAGAATCATTGTTGCTGTCGTAATTAACTCCTAAAGTCATGCTGCCAGATTTGTATGGGTCAGAGGAGGTCAGCATGAGTCCTTTAGGATAGGAGCTTGAATAACCAAAGAAACATCCACTGTCATGGGAAGTGGCACATTCGACGGGAGAAGTACCATAGACAAGTCCTAAACCATTATTGTCTGCATTGGTGGCGCCTTGATAAGACCAATAGTGATAACCATCCATACCATGACCAGTATCCCCTGCTGAGTATCGGGTGGTGTCGTTCTTACGGTAGTCAATATTAGAAATCACGACGTTGAGTAAACTTTGTTGATCATCTCGAGTGGTGCTACCGGATGCACCATCGTATGAATCTTTGATAGAAATTTGAGCCCATAACCCAACACCTACACCACTTGGATTGAGAACTTGCCACCAAAGAGACATCCCCTCTGGCACTCGTTGGTAAGAATTATCAAATCGATCAGAATATAAGTAACCCCCATTAAGGCTCTGAGTGTGGAAATCATAATTATTATCATAAGTTTGACACGCCGTTGAATTATTTCCCTGGGATGCACAGTAATCTAATCCAACATCCCCATAGGACCATGCAGAGCGATTAATAAAGTTAGGATAAAAATAATCATTGGTGGTACCAGTGGGAGCAAAATTTTCACGCGGTTGAACTGCAAATGCATAAACTTTTTTAGATGTGTTTATAGAAGTAAAATTAGAGTCTGTCTGAATTTCTCCAGCAATGGTGACCTGATCTTCATAGAGGTTGTAAGTGCTTGTTGTATTAGACCCACCAGTTTGATTAGGCAAATCAGCTAAGGCATTAAGTAATTGTTGATTTTCTTCTTGAACATTATTAGTCTGCCACTCTATATCTGTAGACATAAATATATTGCCGTTGTATCCACTACCTAATTCACTTCCTGACCAAAATGAAAGAGAATGAGTAAGATTCACACCTGAGCCTGAAACCTGCGTTATTTTCGGTCCACAACCAGCACAATACCATTGATCTCCGCTTAAAGTTGAGAAAAGCGACGAGACAACCGAGCTAGAAATATCAAAGTTTTCAGTATCCACAGAACCATCCCTTGTAGCTGAACCAACTTCACCTCCGCCAACTGCATCCAATAAAAGATTGCCATAAGCTAGCATTTGAGCAGCTTGACAACACTGCTCGCCAGCTAATAAGACAAGAGTGCTGGCGGGTGTTTCCAGCCAGGTTGCCAAATCACTTATTTCAGACGTATAGCTTGTTTTATTAGAATAACTAAGCCTGTAATCAACAATAAGAGAATAACCACTAATATCATCAGGTAAATTGGTAGAGAGCGTTGCGCTATCTAACCCAGCAGCACTAATCGCAGAATTCCAACCAGCTCTACTGTAACCAGTAGCGCTACCATAAATTATTAAGGTGCCACTCGCTCTGGCAAGGGCAGAAGTATAATCAATTTCAGCTGCAGACTTATCAGTGGTCATGAACCAAAATTCACCGCCGTGGGATCTTCCTGCAGTGATAAATTCTGAGTTGCTGATGGTGGTGGTAACAGCAGTACCTAGAGGACTATAGTACTTTCCATCCACTGAAGCACTGTTGGGTGCAAAGGCATACTGTCCATTGCCTGCAGTATCAATGGGGAAATAATAGCGCCAATTGAGATTAGTTCCAGAATTGATTTCTACTGGTACATAGTTGTTTGTGGTGTCATCTACGTTGGTAATAAGAATTGTATTCGTTGTTCCAACTTGCTCTAAAGTGTAGGCAGGCAAACTTGAGCCTGAAGGTCCGCGCGTAGCCGTGGCGCTAAAGCCACTTCTTGAAGCTGAGTTATAGGCTGCTGAGTAACGTAAAACCCCTGAACGAAGCTCTTCAACATTCCCTACATTGACGGTAAAGGTATCGGTGGTGGTGTTGCCTCCTGCGGTGGCAGTCAAAGTTAAGCTATAACTTTTGGCCGTTTCAAAATCCAAGGTTGCATTGGTGGTGATATTACCCGAGCTGTCAACGGCAAAATTGCTGCTGCCGGTTCCACTGAGTGCGTAAGAGACGGTTTCGCTTTCTGGGTTGGTGATGCTTGAGCTGCCAACAGTGGTGCCTGAACTGGAAGATTCTGCTAAAGCTGCGCCGCTGTTGGCCAGGGTTACGGCTAAGGTATTAATTTTTAAATCTGAAACGCTTAAAGTAAAAGTTTCAGAAGTTGTGGTCACCCCATCGGTCGCAGTAATCGTAAATTCATGCGAGGTCTTGGTTTCATAATCTAGTGCATTGGCCAGAGTGACTGCACCGGTTGAACTGTCAATCGTAAACTTATTGTCAGCATCGGTTAAAGAGTAAGTCACGGTACCTTCAGCATTGGAGGTAGAAGAAGTTGCAATGGAGGTGCCCGTTGAAATACCCTCACTTTGAGCAGCGGATGCCAAGCTAGCGCTTAGAGATAAGTCTACATCTGTAATATTAATCGTTAGGCTGTCAGTAACTGTATTAGTACCATCGCTTGCGGTTAGAGTTAATGAGTAAGAGGTGGTTGTTTCATAATCCAGGCTTGCTGCTGTGGTGATGGTGCCATCTGAAGAGACTGCAAATTTATCACTGCCGGTGCCTGAAAGAGAATAAGTCACGCTGCCGCTGCCATCGGTGGTGGTTGTGGTGGTGGTTACGCTTGTCCCAGATGTCGCAGTCTCACTGAGACTGATTGATGAGCTGGCCAAGGCAATCGATAGCTCAATAACATCATCCACGCTAACATTAATGGTGTTTGACGTGCTGTTTGTGCCATCACTGGCAGTCAGTGTTAGGGAATAGGAAGTGGTGGTCTCATAATCCAATGCACTGGATAAAGTAATGTTACCTGCAGAATCTACGGCAAACTTATCGCTGCCAGTTCCACTCAAGGAGTAAGTAATGGTTTGCGCTTCAGGATCTGAAGCTGAAGCTGATGCGATGGTGGTTCCAGTTGCAATATTTTCCGCAAAGGAAGATGCGGCCAATGAATTAGTCAGACTTGGGGCTTCATTAACATCATCAATTGTAATAGTAAGAGTATTGTTGGTTGTGTTTACTCCATCCGAAGCACTTAAAGTTAAACTGTAGGAAGTTGCTGTTTCATAATCTAAACCAGCTGCAACTGTAATATTTCCAGCAGAATCAACTGCAAAATTGCCACTGCCAGTCCCGCTCAACGAATAAGTGATGGCTTGTGATTCTGGGTCTGAGGCTGAGGCTGTTGCGATGGTGGTTCCGGTGGAGACATTCTCCGCAAAGGAAGATGCAGCTAAAGAGTTAGAGAGAATTGGTGCCTCATTAACATCATCAACCGTAATGATTAATTCTGATGTGGTGGTATTCACTCCATCGGATGCATTTAAAGCTAGGGTATAACTTGTTGCAGTTTCATAATCTAGTGAATTAACCAATGAGATATTGCCTGAGCTATCGACACTGAAGTTTTCACTCCCTGTACCTGAAAGACTAAAAGTAACAGTTTGACCTTCTGGATCTGTTGCTGAGGCAGTACCTATGTTGATGCCAGTGAGACTGTCTTCAGCAAAACTAGTCGCGGAGGTACTGGCAGTTAAAATGGCAGGTTCATCAATATCAATAACGCTGAAACTAATTTCAAAGACGGTGTCATTCACTCCATCGCTGGCAGTGAGTGTTAGGTCGTAACTGGTGGTGGTCTCATAATCTAATTCAGTCTGTAATGAAATATTTCCATTTGCATCCACGCTAAAATTTTCGCTGCCCTCTCCCGAGAGAGTAAATGAAATGTCTCCCCCTTCAGGGTCTATGGCTGTACTTTCTAAAATAGCTGACTGTAAATCAATGTTTTCTGCAAACGAATCAGCCAGCAAGTTTGAAGTTAATTCAATGGGTTCATCGATGTTGGTTACATCTAAAAGCACTTCTATTTCTGAAATATCGGCATTCTCAGATTCAATGGTCACAGTGAAGGAAAGCTTGGTTTGAGTTTCATAATCAAGTTCACTGATTAGATTAATCGACTGGGTTTCGGTATCAAATTCAACCAGTTCAGCATCATCACCAGAAATGGTGACCGAATATGATAGTTCGCCTGGATTGATAAAAACTAGAGGGGTAAGTGTTTCATTGGCCACGTTTTCACTGATGGATTCAATGGACTCACCCGCATCGACTTGGAAGATGGGTGCAACCTCAACGGTGGTTTCTTGCGTTGTTTCAGCTACCTCCTCGGCCACATCCTCGGTTGGGTTCTCGTTGGCATCATCGGCCTCTACAGTTTCAAGCTCAATGGCCACCTCAAATTCTTCCGCCGTGCCAAGCTCTTCAGGTGCAACATCCGAAGACACATCGGACACACCAGAGGAATCCAATAAACCTTCATCGACTTCTATGTCGGTTGAATCGCCGGCATCATCGCTTGCCACTTCGGTTTCAGTTTCAATTTCTGTTGTTGCTGCAGTTTCAGTTTCGTTTGATTCAGGAGCAGTCTCTTCAACTGGAGTTTCTTCAGCTGGCGTCTCTTCGCTTGAAGTTTCTTCACTAGAAGCTGACTCCTCTTCTTGAGTCTCCTCGGCTGGAGTTTCCTCAGCTGGTGTTTCTTCAGCAGCAGCTTCTTCTTCTGGGGCTTCTTCGGGTGCTTCTAATTCTTCTTGTATGGCTTCCAAACTTTCTTCGGTGACCTCAACTGGTTCGCTGGGTTCAGAATCTTCATCTTCGACTGAGACGGAAAACCCTGGTTCGGTCACGGTCGTGGCAAAATCAGCAGAGCATTGATCGCCAAAAGTATCGAGATCAACACAATTAGGGGTCACGGTCATCTCAGTTCCATAAAGGAAAGTTGCATTGGTTTGCGGGCCATTGGTTTGCACTATCCCAATACCGCCTCTGATTCCAACCGTGGCTGAATTGGTTCGAATTAAGGCAGGTTGTTTTTTGGTAACCTTGCCGCCAACAATTCTCAGCAGACCTCTAGCTGTAACCTCGAGCGAGCCTTCAGCCGTCTCAGGGTTATAAATAAACTTATCTAAAACAACGCTTGAATTAGGTCCAACCGAAAAAGCTGTGCCATCGAGCAACAACATTTGCGCCCTACCAATGCCATCGGTTTCGATGGTGTGGTTTTGAATGATTTCATAGCCTGCATCGATAAGCTTGCGTTCTTGCTCCAGCGTCAAATCGGTAGTGTTTTTATTAACGGCAGATGCAACACCAATTTGCTCTTGCGCCATGGCCTCCTCATTAGCTAGCAAGGCCATTAACAACATTGATAAATATAATTTATTAAATGATTTCAATGTTACTCTCTGGATCTGGCAATGGGGCCCTTAAAGCATTGATAGTTCACTTGAGCAGACAAATTGCTTCCACTACGTTTATAAATATTGATGGTGCTGTGAGTACCGGTCAGCACCCATCCAAAGTTCAAAGACCAACAAGCGCCGATGGGTTTGAGAAAATTAAATCTTAAAGTTTCCATCTGGTCATGTCGGTCGCCAAAAAGAGGGTAATCTTCGTCATGCGATTTATCTTGGTAGCTATACTTGGATGAAAATTGCCAATTTTCTTTTAAAGGCTGTGAATAGCTAAATTCAATTCCATAATTTTCATAAAACTCATAGCCTGCATTTGCTCGATAGTTTTCAAGTATGATCTTATAGCCATACAAAGCTTGTGAACCTGGCCAAACATAGCTTTGGCCAAAACTAATTCCATTAATACGGCCATTTTTTTGTCTACCTGATTTAAAAGTCTTCTCATCGCGATAATATGAAAAAAGCATGGAGGACCCATCATCCAATTGCCCGCTATAATCAAGTGAAATTCGGCTACTGCGTAATATTTCTTCTCGATTCAGAAAAATCCTTAAAAGATTTATGTTGGGGCTAAAAACAGGGTCTTCTAAATTAAAAAAAGAAAAATAATTTTCATCTAAATTAAAGTTTCTTCTGGCTGACAAGACATTGCTTTGTATATCGAATTGAGTATAAGTATTGAATCGATCAGCGCCATAACTAAAAAAGTATTGAATATTATCCCCACGAGGATGATTTAAGTCCTGATCAATGCTTAAAGAATAATTGTATAAGGTTGACTGATCTCCCTCTCTCTTGCTTTCAGGGTCAACATCTAACAAAAAATCACCAATTTCAATAAAATCAGCATTAATGCCTGAATTACCATTGGTTGTGTGCTTCCATCCAAGGCTTAAGTTTTGCCGCCATTTAAACGGCTCTTCTGCAGATACTATGGCCTCTAGAAATTGATCAACCCTAGCTTCTACCTCAGGCGGTGGATTAAACTCTTTGACACTCTTAAGATAATTATTGGCCAAAGCATAAGCTCCCAGACGGAAATACAAAACACCGAGCTCTAATCTGATTCTTGGAAGCTCTGAATCATAGATAAGCATTTGCTCAAAAACACCTATGGCACCCTCTAGATCCCCAACCAAAATAGATAAGTTGGCATATTTAAACAACATAGATAGATTTGTTGGATCTTTAAATAATTGTTTAAAAACTTCTTCTTTTTGCTGCTGCGCTGCTGCAAGTTCTTCAGGATCAGTTAGGGTGGGTTGAACGTTTTGCGCAGATAGGTCTAAGCACAATAAAGTGCCTAAAACTAACAAAAAAGCCCTGTATTTCATGGTAGTGTTGGGAAGGTATATTTCAATCCACTAAATATCAAACCCTAATATGGTGCTTATTTAACCATAAATGTGACAATTTATCATTTAAAAAAGATATAAAAGAAACTATTGTATTTCAAAGGTTATAATGCTCTCATGAAAAAGTCTGAGCTCACAAAAGCTAAGCTGGTAAAAGCGGTTGTTGATCTAATAAATAGTGGTCAAAAAATTTCTGTTGGCAGCATTTCAAAACAAGCAAAAACTGCTTATGGAAGCTTTTATAGATATTTTAATAATCTTGATGAGATACATGAGGCTGCAATCATTCAAGTAGTTCTTGAAAGGGCCGATAGTCTCGAAAAAGAGCTAGAAAGTGAAAAATCAAACCTATTCAAAGTTTACTATGGCTGGTTTGTAGCTATCGACTTATATAAAGATACCTACACTGCTAACTGGTTAATTGAAAATCCAAATAGCATCAATCAAGCATGGGCTTTGACGACTCCGCTGACTCAGTCATGGTTAAAAGAAGCCATCAAATCAAAAGAAGAGCCGGGCTTAACTGATGAAAATTTAAGACATTTTAAATTGGCTTCATCATATATCTATTGGACTTATCAACATGCATTAAGAGAATTGCTTAGAGGTAGAAAAACCATTCATGTTTTTGCAGATTTAATGAATTCAGTAAACCTCCTGGATCTACCCAGAAAAACTCATAAAAAATATCTTCAAAAAGTTGCTGATTTTGTTAAGGGTTAAAAAAACTTAACATGAAAAAAGACTACAAAAAATTTTCTAGATATGGTCTTATCGGTTTCGCTATTTTTGTAAGTTTTTTACCCATTTTTAATCCTCTGCAAATTTTTACCAGTCTTCAAAATTATTCTTTTGATACCTTTCAAAGAATTTTACCTAGGGAGGTATATTCTGAAGATCCTGTTGTTATCATTGATATTGATGATCGTTCGCTTGCAGAAATTGGACAATGGCCCTGGTCAAGAAATCAATTAGCGAAACTAACCAATCAAGCATATGCAGCAGCTGCCTTAGGCTTTGATATTGTGTTCGCAGAACCAGATAGAACCAATCCACAAAATTTAATTGCCAATTATTCTTTTGATGAAGCGATAAACAAGGAACTAGCCGCCCTTCCAAGCAATGATGAGCTCTTTGCTGATGCTATTTCAAAACATGGAACTGTGGTCCTTGGTCAGGCATTAAATAATAAAGATAATACCAAACCCTCCAAAAATAAATTTGGGTTAGTGACTCAAGGCGATGACCCTAAGCAATTCATTGCAAATTATCTGGGTACACAAAATAACATTAAAATTCTTGATGATTCGGCCAGTGGAGTTGGCTCAATGAGCATTGGAAATAATGATGTAATTGTTCGTCAATTACCTACGTTTGAGAGAATTGATGAGCAGTTAGTGCCAAGTCTTGCCCTCGAGATGACAAGGGTTGCAGTCGGCGCCTCAACTTTTCAAATTAAATCATCCAATGCATCAAGCGAAGAGGCCTATGGTGCTCAAACTGGTATCAATAACATCAAATTAGGCCCTCTCACCATCCCAACAACACCAGAAGGAAATGCGTGGATTTACTTCGCACCAACTAAAGATATTCTGTCAGTCTCAGCCATTGATGTAATATCAGGAACAATACCGCCTGAATTTTTTGAGGGCAAGGTAGCGCTTGTAGGAACTTCAGCTGCTGGATTGCTAGATCTCAGATCTACGCCCACAGAAAAAAATGTTCCGGGAGTAACAATCATTGCACAGTTTATGCAGCAAATTTTTGCCAATGAATTTTTACAAAGGCCTGACTGGCTTTTTGGAGCTGAATTTATTGCCGGGCTTTTCTTGGCTGTATTGATTACTCTGGGTATTCAGGCTTTAGGACCCATTGGTGGATTAAGCATATTTCTTGTCGGGTCCGGTGGAATCATGGGTTCAAGTTATTATTTTTTTAAATCTAAACTCTTTTTGGTTGATCCGATATCTCCTTTGATAATTTCATTGAGTGTTTATGTGGCAGTCACTTTTTTTAATTTTCTATTTACTGAACTTGAACGCAGCAGAGTAAGAGGAGCTTTTGCACAATATCTTTCTCCTGAAATGGTCAATCGTTTGGCTGAATCGAGCGAATCATTGGTTCTTGGCGGAGAGAGAAAAGAAATGACTTTTTTGTTCTCAGATATTAGAGGGTTTACTAAAATATCTGAACAATATAAGGACGACCCAGAGGGTTTGACGCAATTAATCAATGAATTGCTTACCGTTTTGTCTAATGCAATTCTAGATCATGGTGGAACCATAGATAAATACATGGGTGATTGCATCATGGCTTTTTGGAATGCACCTACCGATCAAGCAGACCATCGTCAACTAGCAATTCAGGCAGCGCACTCAATGAATGAAGCTTTAGATCAATTCAATGATGAAACAGATGGAAATATAGATTTCAAGCTTGAAATAGGTATTGGAATCAATTCTGGAAACTGTATTGTTGGCAACATGGGTTCGGATAAGCGCTTTGATTATACCGTCCTTGGTGATGCGGTTAACTTAGCCTCCAGACTTGAAAGTCAATCCTCTAATTATGGCCTACACATGATAATTGGCGAAAATACTTACATTGATGATTCAACTTTTACGATTATTGAAATTGACAAAATTGCCGTTAAAGGCAAATCTTCTGCCGAGACAATTTATACCTGCTTTAAACCAGAGGCTAAATTTACAAAAGGATTTATTGAAAAACACAAAGCTTTTTTACAAGAATATAGAATGCAAAACTGGGAAGTGGCTATTTCATTAATTGATGAATTAATACCTTCCTCAAATGACCTTGAACTATACTACCAACACATGAAAGAAAGAATTCAAGAATATCTTACTAATCCACCATCTGCTGATTGGGAAGGAGTCTATGTTGCTAAAAATAAATAAGTTTAAATACATGATAATCTTTGCAATGTGCTTAAGCTCATTAAATGTTTTGGCTCAAGCCATTGTTAATATTGAAGATTTGAGGCGTGAAGGCGAGGTTGGATTTTTTACAAGCATTAGCGCTAATCTCTATGCAGCTCGCGGTAATAGAGACAGAGATTATTACTCAGCGCAACTAAGGTTTGATAATAATTCCGAAAAAGCAGAGTCTTTTCTAATTCTTCAGCAAAGCGAAAGAAAGTCTAACGATAAACTGATGGACAAATCAACCTTCATGCATGGGAGATATATTTGGGTTGGTGATGAGGCTATTAACTGGGAGGTTTTTGCACAATACAGTGAAAACCCCTTCAGAAATTATAAAAAAAGATCCGTCCTTGGAGGCGGCCTAAGATATGAACTTTCCAAATCAGCCCGTCTTGGTACTGGTCTGCTCAATGAAGAAGAGACAGATCTTGCTGGACAATCTAAAATAACAGATCGCTTAGGTTTTTACCTTCATAATTCTTTCGAGGTAGCAGAAAATATTTTCTTCAAACCTACTGTATATTTCCAACCAAGCTTAGATGATTTTGAGAATGACTACAAAGCAAGTATGATTTTAGCCTTAGATTTTAAAGTAAATGAAAATTTTAAGATAACGATGCAGTATTCATCTTTTCATGACTCAGATCCGCCTTTGTTGGCTGAGAAAAACGATGAATCAATCTCTACTATGTTTTCATATAACCTAAATTAATTATGGAAGGATTTTTACAAATTTTTACAAACGTCTGGGAAGAAGGCCTCTTAGGTATTGGTATAACCGAGATAATCGTATCAATGCTCATATTTATAGCTGGAGCCATAAGCAGAGCTTTTTTTGTTGGCAGAGTGCTTAAATGGTTGGAACAACTTACTGCCCATACTGAATCTGAGGTAGATGATGTTCTACTGGAATCTTTAAAAAAACCTCTAGGATATATTCCTATGACGGTTGCCCTTTACTTTATTACTGTCTATCTTCCTCTTTCAGGCATGGCTGATACTTTTGCTACAAATCTAGTAAAAGCAATGATAGCTTTTACCATTTTTAGTGCTCTAGCCAACAGCATTGCTCCAATTTTTCAAGCTTTTACTTCAAGCGCTGTTCTCACCAGATCCATGACCATGTGGCTTGAAAGAGCTGCAAGAATAATAATTTGGATTATTGGGCTTGGAATCATACTGGATATCTTTGGTATTCAAATTGGTCCATTGGTTGCTGGTCTTGGATTATTTTCCGTAGCTGTTGCCCTCGGGGCACAAGATCTATTTAAAAATCTTATCTCAGGGTTATTAATTATCGGAGAAAACAGATTTCAACCAGGCGATCGAATCGAAGTTCCTGGCTCTTTACATGGCATGGTTGAAGACATAGGTTTTAGATCAACCCTCGTCAGAATGTTTGATACGGCTCCAATGCTAGTACCAAACAAGGATCTTTCAGACGTAAAAGTGATCAATCATGGCAACATGGAGTACAGAAGAATTAGCTGGACCCTAAATCTTATCTACTCAACCACTCAAGAGCAATTAGCTAAAATTTGTGGAGAAATTACAAACTTTATTAATACCTCTAGTGAATTTGTGATTAATCCCAATCAAGAATCGTTTGCTAGAACCGATGAGCTAGCTTCAAGCTCAATTGATGTAAGAGTTCTCTGCTACACAGATCCAGTTGGCTTAACTGATTTTTCTAAGATTAAACAAAATCTAATTTTTGAAATTATTAAAATTGTTCGAAGTAATGGTTCTGAGTTTGCATATCCTTCAACTTCTGTTTATGTCGAAAATACAGATCCTTTGGATGTTGCAAATTACTCTACAGAAGGTTTAAAAGCTAAAGATATATCTCATGAAGCTGCTCCTGATAAAGGAGACGATTAATCCGCTGTTCTGTTTGAAGCGCTGAGTTCTAATTCCTGAAAGAGTTTAGGATGCTCCTCAGATAGTTCAGCTAAATCCGATTTAGTAAGCTCAAGTAATTTTGTATCATCGGCCGCAGTAATGGTTGCATTACGTGGTACATTTCCAAGTAAACCCATTTCTCCAAAGTAATCGCCAGCAACAAGAAAAACTGGCTGCTCAATTTCAACTTTGACCTTTCCATACTCAATGATAAACATCGAATCAGCTTCATCTCCTTTAGAGAAAATAGTCTCATGCTCACTCACCAAAACCACTTGGAGTTTTTCATTGATTTTACCAACAGCTCCAATAGGAAGCTCTTGAAATAGTGGCACAGATGCGATGGCTTCAAAGCTAACTAAGAAATTCTTCTTTTGAATCTCTTCATAATATGCAGAAGCAAGAATAGCCGCAGGCAAAGCAAACATTCCTATCCCAACTAACATGGTAAAACTTGCTAGTAACTTACCGAGATCAGTCATAGGAACAACATCACCATAACCCACCGTAGTTAAGGTCGCTATGCCCCACCACATCGTAGATGGAATACTCCCAAAGACATCAGGTTGTACTGAAGATTCCAAAAAATGTATAAATGTTGATACAACTAACAAGATCGAAATCACCATAATTTGCGATCCAAGCAAGGCATTTCTCTGCTTGATGATTGTTTTAACTAACGTGTTTGTGGGTAATAAAAATCTGGACTGACTAAAAATATCAAACAATCTAAATAATCGAAGAATTCTTAAATCATAAATAGAAAAAAATACTTGGTTAACTAAGACCAGTCCATCAATTGATAGCAAAAATGATAATCTCTTTTCTACTAGAGCTCTTAAAAGCAACTCAATTGCAAAAATGATAATAGAAGTTAAGTACAAGCCCCTAAAGATGGGCGCATCAACAGTCAGATAGCCAGCACTTGATACAATTTGATGAAAGATATTAATAGCAATCACAGCTCCAAAAAATTTATTTAATTTATCGAGTGCATTTTTCATAATGTGATTATAACTTGAGTCTGTGATTTGAAAAAACCAGGCCTTAAAATAATAATAATTAAATAAGGCATTTATTTGATAGTATGGGTTTTTGATGAAATCAAATTAGGGGAAAAGTGGGCATGACTGATCAAACTATTCTTGCTATAGCACTGGCTGTGCTGATGGGCCTTCTTGTATGGGGTAAATGGCGTTATGACGGAGTGACGCTAGTATGCTTGGCTTCATTAGTATTATTTGGTGTAGTGCCTGCAGAAAGTGCCTTTTCAGGGTTCGGACATCCTGCCGTTATAACAGTTGCACTTGTTCTATTGATCAGCAGAGGTTTGCAAGAAGCAGGAATGGTAAGTTTGGCAGGAAACTTAATATCTCGACTGACTCTTTCAGAAAATCAATACATGATAATGATCATGATTGTTGCAGCATTTTTATCTTCATTTATGAATAATATTGGAGCCATGGCTTTATTGCTGCCAATAACATTATCGTTATGTCAAAAAATGGAATGGAATCCCTCAAAATTCTTAATGCCATTGGCTTTTGCTAGTATTCTTGGCGGCATGAACACGGTGATAGGAACGCCACCAAATATTATTATTGCTCAATACAGACAAGAATATACTGGCGTTGCCTTTAACTTTTTTGACTATTCATTTGTTGGGCTTGCTGTTAGCATCTTAGGTGTTTTGTTTATAGCACTTATAGGATTCAGGTTTGTAATGGTTCGCGAGAATGCAAATGATGCAACCAGATTGATAGATCTAAAAAACTATCTTTTTGAAGTAACCGTTAAAAATGATAGTAAGGCGATTGGAATGAGACTATCAGAAATTAAAAAGATTTCAGGCCCTGAAACTGAAGTCTTAGGCGTAGTCAATGAAACTGGAGGTGTCTCAAGAGTCTCAATGAGTAAAAAGATTCAGCCTGGACAAATTTTGGTTATTAAAACTTCGCCCGATGATATTTCCACTATTCAAGAAGCCCTTGGATTTGAGATTGCCGATGATTTGGTCACGGTCCAAGAGTCAGACTTGGCTGAAATTGAGGTTATGGTCACAGCTGGATCTAGACTTGTTGGTAGAAAGCATGACTTCCTCAAAAGACTTGCTTCAGATGATCTTGCATTGCTTGGATTATGGCGCCAGGGTGCAAAATTTAGAACGAGGCTTGCGAGAGAAGCATTCAAAGTTGGAGATGTATTGCTTCTTGGCGTGAGAACAATTGATGATGAAGGGGTTAAAGAAAGAATAAAACATTTAGGCTTGATGCCACTGATGGAAAGAGATCTGCAAACTATTCCAAGCAGAAGTAGATTGCTAAAAAGCTTAATCTTTTTTGGATTAGCAATTGGGCTCACTGCATTCAATGTAGTTGACATAGTGGTTGCATTTTTATTATGCGTAATAGCTTTTATATCAATCAAAGTTTTAAATGGAAATTTGTATAGAAATATTGAATGGCCAGTTGTGGTCATGCTTGCAGCGATGATTCCAGTTGGACAAGCACTAGAAACATCTGGAATTTCTTTAAACATTGCAAACTTCATTTCTGCTAGCACGGAAGGCATGAAATTACCTTGGTTAATCTTAATGATTCTAGTTATTACGATGTTTGTTTCAGATATTGTGAATAATGCAGCAACTGCTGTGATTATGGCGCCTATTGCAGCGAATCTTGCCATTCAAGTTGGGCAGCCAGTTGAACCCTTTCTGATGGCAGTTGCGGTTGGAGCCAGCTGCGCATTTCTTTCTCCAATAGGGCACCAATGTAATACCTTGGTAATGGCTCCAGGGAATTATAAATTTGGAGACTATTGGCGCCTTGGCCTTCCGCTTGAATTTGTGATTGTGGCTATCTCAATTCCAATGATCTTATTTGTTTGGACTTAAGTTCTTATACAATCTGAGAAATTAATTTGCTTAACTCAGCCGGATCTTCAAAAAAAGAGAAGTGCCCTACCTCATTCATTGTAAAAGTTTTACTCGGAACCATATTAATAAAATTTTCTACAGCCTTAAGATCTACCAGCCTATCTTTATCGCCTAAAATTATTGAAATAGAAGTGCCTAGGTTTTTTAAATCATTTAAATCTAATTGATAATTATTGCATGCTTCTAGATCATTGAGCATCACTGGATCATTAGAGTCAGAAAAAGCATTTTTTAATCCAAGAAGTCTTCTATGAAGACCATACTTAATTATAAAGTCAGCGGCATGACCATTCCCTGCTTTAGCTTTAGCAAGCAAAGCATCAGCAACCCTTGTTGGATAAATGCTATTAACTAGAATCAGCTCTTTGACGGCAAGTTCATGTTTAAGTGCGATATCCAAGGTAACTAATCCGCCCATGCTATGTCCACATAAAGATAGATCTTTTAGGTTATAGTCCTTTAAAGCATTCACTAAAAACTGGCTGTAAGATTCAATGCTGTTGCTTGAGGATCCCTTTGAGTCACCATGACCAGGGAGATCAATGATTAAAGGCTTGTTATATTCAGCGTCAGTCAACTTGATGGCTCGAACCAATCGATGGTCCATGCCAGCCCCTGCAATAAAAAGAATAGATTTTTTAGTCTTATCAATTGATTCAAAGTTATGGAAATATATATCAGATTTTTTCATTAGCTAAATCTATTTTAATTCATAGCAATGATCAAGAGACACTTAGCAAAACTTTTAAAGTGGTAGACCCGAATGGACTCGAACCATCGACCTTCGCAATGTCAATGCGACGCTCTAACCAAAACTGAGCTACGGGTCTAAATTGTAAAATATTATACAGCTAGACAATTAATAACATAAGTCTCAAATCTGCTAGATAAAAAGAATTTTTAATTTGGTAAGAGAGTAATTTTAGCTTTTATTGAGAATTATATATGTCAAAAAAATCTAATTTTAGATTAAGAAAATTAGCATATTTTTTAAAATACTGAAGTGCAAAAACTCTTGCTGGAAAAATTGAATAATCTCCATGCTCTATACCCTTGATGTAATTTACATTTACATGTATTTCAGAGGCAACTTCAAATTCTGATAAAGAAAGCAATTGTCTTCGCTCTTTAAATGCTTTCCCGATCTTGCAGGTTTGTGCAGATTTCAAGCTTATTTTTGTATCTATTTCACTTATTTGCATTTCTTTAAACTTTAACTTTTACAGAGCGAACTTACTAGTATACATATAAATGATAAATTGTCATTTTTATAGTCAAAAAATTTCAAAACTGTTCTGAAAGAAATTAAAATTTTAGAAATTTAGTCTATTGCAATAGATCTCTGAGTTAAAAATTCTTTTGTTTCCTCAAGAATTGCTTGGGTTTCTGCAGAATTATCTTTATCCAAAAGTGCTTCAAGATCTGTCATCACTTTACTCATTGAGCCCCAAGGGCCTTCTTCATTAAGACGCTGAGTTATAAGCGCTTGATATCGGCTCATCATATCCTCTGGTGCTGCCTGCGGATAAAACTGACAAATTAATCTTTCTGCAAATAGCCTATGGCGCTCATCGTTAATATTACGGCAAATTTTTATCCTTTCTTCTGCTGAATCGATACGATGAAAGTCTGCCATGAGATCTTTATCTTCTTTAGATGGAAAGCCTCCCGAGTAAATCATTTGCTCGATATGATCATATTCATTGCTCCAGTTATTGATTTTGTCCTCCATGGCTTGACTGACAAGTGACTGAAAATCTACATTATCTCTAACTTGCTTCGCCCTATCCTCTAAGACAGAAAAATCTATATCAAAGGCATTTTTATCGTCAATCATAGAACTGGGACATATGGGTATTGTTTTATTAATTCCATATTTTTTAAAAGGGCCTGATTTACCAGGCTTTTGAACCATGGAGTAGATTTCTTGGGTATCAAGATCAAAGATTTCTTCAGGTTCAAAGCTAAGATCAAAAAACATTAAATCATTAGGCGCTTTACTGCCACAAGGAACAACAGGATATCTAAAAACTTCGCGCCTAAAGACCTCTCCCAGACCTAAAAAGCCTGGCTTTTGAATAGCTTCTTGAACACCTGCTTTAGAGGAAATATTAAGAAAGTAATCTAGTAACTCAGGTTTTTTTTCATTGATGATTTTTAGCAATGAGATCATCAATTTGCAATCAGCAATCGCATCATGAGCATCGCCAATTTCAATACCATTAGCTTCAGCCAAGTCTGCCTGCTTCAAACTAATTGCAGGACCGCCATCATAAAATGGAATATTTAATAAAGCAGGAGAAAAGGCAGCAATATTATTCATCATCAACAAAAGATCTAACCGACTATTTCCATTGGTATTGGTAAGGTACGATTCAAATAAATTCCAATAAAATTGCCGTCGCACTAGCTCCTCATCATAAGCCATACCATTAAAGGTGATAAAAACCCCAGGCTCATCAATGGTCCACTGACGCCATTGACGATTAAGATCTCGCATCATCTCATAATGCGACACATTGGAATTAAAAAGATGAGTTTTTTTGTTTGTCACCATTGCCATTGGATGAGGAATCGCCCATGGCAGAGGAGCGCATCCTAAATTTTGCTCATCTTGGATTTCTAAATTACGGTTTGCTTGAATTGATCCGCACTGAAGAATTTGGGCAAAATCTTTGATTAAGCCGGTTGTCTCGGTATCGTAAAAAATTAAGTTGTTGCTCAACTCTCTACTAAGATCTGCTGATATTGGATGACTCTACCTTTGATTTATTGTATTCAGCATATTTTCCAAGCTCGTATCTGGCTACTGACCTTCTATGCACTTCATCCGGCCCATCGGCTAGTCGTAAAGTTCGCATTCCAGCATACATTCTTGCCAGTGGAAAAACTTGAGATACCCCTGCACCACCATGCATTTGAATAGCTCGATCAATTACATCACAAACTATATTTGGAACAATCACTTTAATTTGAGCAATCTCACTGGCAGCAACTTTATTTCCAACAGTATCCATCATGTGCGCTGCTTGCAAAGTAAGAAGTCTTGCCATGTTTAATTCAATTCTTGAATTGGCAATGATATCCATGTTACCGCCTAACTGAGATAAAGGCTTACCAAAAGCAACTCTACTTTGAGATCTTTCACACATCATTTGTAAGGCTCTTTCGCCCAAGCCAACAGCTCTCATGCAATGATGAATCCTACCTGGTCCAAGACGGCCCTGAGCAATTTCAAAACCTCTACCCTCACCAAGAATCATATTGCTTTTAGGAACTCTTACATTTGTAAATTTGAGATGAGCATGGCCATGCGGAGCATCATCCCATCCGAAAACTTCCATCATTTTTCTTACTTCTATGCCCTCGGAATCCATAGGTACAAGGATTTGAGAGTGCCTTTTATGTCTTGGAGAATCTGGATCTTGATCAGTAACACACATAAAAATAATAATCTTGCATCGGGGATCTCCAGCACCAGATGTCCACCATTTTTCTCCGTTAATAACATATTCATCACCATCAAGAACTGCTGTCGCAGCCATGTTAGTAGCATCTGAAGATGCTACTCCAGGCTCTGTCATGCCAAAAGCAGATCTAATTTCTCCAGCTAAAAGAGGTTTAAGCCAAGTCTCTTGTTGTTCTTCAGAACCATATCTTTCGAGCACTTCCATGTTGCCAGTATCTGGAGCTGAACAATTAAATACCTCAGATGCAATTCCTACTGCTCCCATTTTTTCTGCAAGATGTGAATATTCAAAATTACTTAAGCCTGTACCAAACTCACCCTCATAACCAGGTAGAAAAAAATTCCATAATCCTTCAGCTTTTGCTTTAGCTTTCATCTCCTCCATTATTGGTGGAACACACCAACGTCCGCCCTCCTCAACTTGTTGCGCATATTTTGCTTCATTAGGTCTTATTTCAGCATCTATAAATGCTGAAACCCTATCAAGAAAAGCTTGAACCTCTGGTCTTAAATCTCTCATTATTGCCTCTTATTAATGGTTGTTATTTATAATATAAGTATTGTGAATGTTATAAAATAACTTTATTATTATTAATCAATCTGCCAACAACCATAATAACTGCAAGCAAGATGCAAAGCTATAGGATGAAACAAAAATGAAAATAAGTTCTTTTGATTTAAACCTGTTTGTCATTATGAACTCCATTTATACCGAAGGCTCTCTTACAAAAGCAGCGGAAGTGGTTGGCATTACTCAGCCTGCTGTCTCCAATGCCCTGTCTAGGTTAAGAGAAAAATTTGACGATGAGCTCTTCGTTAGGACTGGAAGTGGCATGGTGCCGACTCAAAAAACAGAAAATATTATTAAAGACATTCAAAATGCTTTACAACTGATGCAAAAAAGTGTCAATGAGCCTGATGAGTTTGACCCAGCAACCAGCCAAAAAACTTTCAGAATATCCCTTGGCGATATAAATGAAGGGCGAATCCTGGCAATCCTTATGGGCAAAATGGAAAAACAAGCTCCGAATATAAAACTCGAATGTTATTATTCTGCAAGAGATCAGGTACCCCATGCCTTGGCAACAAATGAGCTTAGCTTTGCTGTAGATCCTTTTATACCTAACTCAAAAGATACTAATTCAATGAAGGTATTTACCGACCAATTTGTGGTAGCTCATCGCGCCAATCACCCTATCTCTAAAGAATCAGACATCACGCTTGATGAATTACTCAAATTAAAATATATCAACATTTCTAATAGAAAAAGAGGTGCTTCTGTTGTGGAGATGGAAATGCAAAAAATGCAGCTACAACCAGAAATTGCTCTTAGATCTCAGCATTATCAGGTGACTCCAGAAATTGTTAGATCAACAGATCTCTGTTTGCTTTGTTCAGAGACTTTTGCAAAAAAACATGGGTTGAGTTACCTAGAACTTCCATTTAATGTTCCTGCTCTTGAACAATACTTAATTTGGCATTCTAGCGACGATAATGATGGCTCTCATATTTGGATGAGAAATCTCATAATTGAATCCTTTGAAGAAGTTAGCGCGCTTAAGTCTTAGGAGCTTCACCATAATATAAAAAAGAAGCTATTTTTGGGCCTTTTATATATTTCTTTTTTAAATCTTTAAATTTAAAGCCTCCAGCAAGAATGAGCTCTTCAATATTTCTATTCAGATTACAGCCACCGGCAATTTTTTTCCAAATAGGTGTAATTCTATGTTGCCATTTTTGAACATTAGGTTCAGACGATAGACCGTGCTCCATAAAAAATAATGAACCTCCAGGTTTAAGCAATCGGTGAGTTTCTGCGAGAGCTTGCATGGGATCAGGAATAGTACAAAGACTAAAGCCAATAACCGCACTATCAAATGTAGAAGATTCCAAATTAATTGACTCAGCAGTTGTCTCAATGAAAGAAATTTTCGAGTCAAAATTTGAAGCCCTAGATTTTGCAATTGCCACCGAGCTAACAGCCGGATCAACTCCAACAACCTCAGTTACATTCTCAAAATTATAAAAGTCAAAATTTAAACCTGATCCAATACCAATTTCTAGAACTCTTCCGTGGGCTCTAGGAATAATCTGGGCTCTCTTTTTTTGAAAGCCCTCCATGCCACAACAACAATCTAATAATTTTGGTAAGAAATATTTCTCATACAAAGTCATAATTAACTCAAATCATGGCCTGCTGTTCCGACCAAACCACCATCAGAAGGAATAGTGGCACCAACTGTGTATGCACCAGCTCTTGAGCAAAGAAATATTGCTAATCCAGCTATGTCCTCAGGAGAGCCAATTCTTTTTCGTGGATTCCTTGATTCTATAAATGAATAGTCATGATTGACAGCAGCTCCTAACATCATAGATTCATATGGGCCTGGTGCTATTGCATTAACTAAAATATTGTCACCAACAAGTCTTTTAGCCAAAATCCTTGTTAAGTGATGAACTGCAGCCTTAGAGGTACCATAAGCATAAGCTTCTATTACAGGAACATTCATTCCATCTACAGAACCAATGTTGATCACTCTAGATGGATCTTCTAATGATGAATTTACACTAAGCAATGGGGTAAGTTTTTGAGTTAGATAAAAGATACTTTTTACATTCAAGTCCATTACCTTGTCCCATCCTTTTTCCGAATACTCAGCATAAGGCTCTCCCCATGAAGCGCCAGCATTATTTATGAGAAAATCAATATGCTCTTCTTTAGATTGAATAAATTCAACAAAGTCACTCATTCCATCCATAGTGCTCAAGTCACAGGGCACAGGAATGCACTCGCCCGAAAACTTATCTGATAATTCTTTAGCTTTTTCAAGTAGAGCAGCTTCTTTTCTGGCTGTAATATATACCTTGACGCCATTAGCCAAAAAGCCTGCAGCTATCATCTCGCCTATTCCTCTTGAGCCACCGGTGACTATTGCTACCTTTCCTGAAACATTAAACAGTTCTGCGATTTTCATACTCATCCTTACTTAATTTAATAAATGCTTATGTTCTCTTGAAATCATTATGAATTCAATAGCATTGCCTTTAGAATACTCTCATGGAATTAACTATAAATCTTATTCTGCTACTAGCAGGAATAACAATTCTTGTTTGGGGAGCAAATAAATTTGTTGACCATGCATCTATCATAGCCAAACATTTAGGTGTTGGAGATCTGGTAATTGGGCTTACGCTCATTGCAGCTGGGACCTCTGCTCCGGAGGTATTTGTTGGAATATCTGCAGTATTAAATGGGAATGAAGATATTGCTCTTGGAACAGCTATTGGTTCGAATATTTCAAATATTGCTCTAATTTTTGGCGTCTCTTGTCTTTACTTTAATGCGGCCTCTAAAACTCATTTATGGAATTTAATGCCATTTGCTTTAACGGTTTTCTTGCTTGGATTAACTTTGGCAGATGGAACCATCTCTTTTAGCGAGAGCATGGGTTTTGTTGGTTTGTTTATGTTATTTATGTACATCCTCATGAAAACGGATGGTGTTCCAGATGATGAAAGCTCGGAAGCCTCTCAATTTACACAAAGCTTATTTTTGTCAATGATTGGTCTGGTTAGTTTAATAGCAGGGGCCAATATCTCCATTATCTATGCTGAAAGCACAGCTTTATTGTTGGGTATATCTGAGCTAATTATTGGTCTAACAATCATTGCTTTAGGAACAAGCTTACCTGAGTTAGCAGCTACAGTTGCAGCCCTTAAAAAAGGCAAACATCAAATGGTTGTTGGTAACATAATTGGGTCCAATGTTCTGAATTTAGTATTTGTTATCCCAATTATTGGATTTTTTGGGTCTGTTCAACTCAGCTCAATTGTCATGGAAAGAGATTTCAGCATCCTTGCAATTTTAAGCTTAGCTTTTATTTTATTGGCCATTTCATTGACCAAATTAAAATTTAAAAGAAGTTTGTATATAGGCGCTGGGGTAATCTTAGTCAGTAGCTACCTTCTCTACATCGCTGCTCTTTCTAGGATTGTATAGATATTTCATATACAAGAAAAAAAATAGTGAGAGTACAAAAGTAACCACTTCAAAAATAAAGAAGGTGTTATAAAAAGTAGGCGTTGATGGAATTAATGCAAAAAGATATCTGCCAAGAGCAATGCTAAAAGTTAAAAATGCAAGCAGTGATAATACATATGTTGCTATGCCTCTGCTGAAAAGGCCCAGCAGACATAACAGGCCAATAATCATATTGATGCCGCCATACAAACCTGCCACCTCTGAATAACCTATCTCCCCTGAAACCTTTAAGCCCACAGCATCCATAAAAGAAGGAATTTCATAACTAAGCTCAAGCGCATCTTTCACAGGATCAATGATCGCCCATGCGCCTATGCCAAAATATAAAACTGCATATGCCATCAGAAAAAGTCTAATAATCCAAATCATTATATTTCCTAAAAAATTTCGTTTTTTCTTTTGTTATGCCCAATTCTAGCGACTAGGCAAATAAATAAAGTAATCAAAAACATTATAATTGTATCCTTAGTAAAAGGTAGGAATACTAAAAATCCAATGACGTGAGTAATAACCAAGGAAATAGTTGAAACATATATTGGCCACATAACTGATGTTGGGTTTTTGCCAGAAAAAAATCTAAAGATAAAATAAATTAATGTAATAAAGAAGCCTGGAAGAAGTACCCGAGCTCGATATTCATTTATCTGATCTAAATCAAATTCTGTGACAATAAATGGAATAGGCAATTGGTCATAAAAAAACATAGCAACTATTGCTCTGGCTGCTAAATATATTGCAACTATAACTAAAAGAACATTGATTGATTTACCCATCAAATGAATAGGATACACTTAAAATATTCAAAATTTAAATATTTTTAAGGAATGAAAAGCATGAATTTAATTTTAGACTCAAAGGAATGTCCAAACCTTCCTCACCCTGAGCCATACTCGGGTGCAGTGGTTACAGAACATGATTTAAAGAAATTTATTGAAATTACAATCCATGAAGATAAACAACCTATTGTTATTTTTGGAGCTAATTGGTGTCCAGATGCTAAATTACTAGAAGGAGTGATGCAACTCCCTACTGTAAAAACTTTCCTTGAGACTCGCTCAAAAATTCTTCATATAGATGTTGGTAGCTATGAAATTAATACTGAGCTATTTGATCTTTATGATAAGGGTATTCAAGATGGCGTTCCAAGAATATTTATCATGGATAAAGCGGGCAGAAATATCAATTTACAAGTAAATGATGCCATGCGAAAGGCAAGAGAACTCTCAAGTCAAGATATATTTAATTACTTTCAAGAATTTATTATTGAAAACTAATTAATAGCGAAAATGTTTAATCTTATCCCTGCTATTTTTTAGATCTGTCATCGCATGAATTCCAATCTCTAGATGTTGCTTAGCCCATTTTGATGTAACAGCTTTGTCAGATTTTTCTGTTTTTACACCGTCAGGGGTTACGGGAACATCCGACACTAAAAGTAAGGCCCCTCGAGGGATTTCATTGTAGTGACCAACAATAAAAATAGTGGCAACTTCCATATCAATACCAATGGCAGTTGTCTTTTTGAGTTTTTTTAGGAAAGCTTTGTCATGCTCCCATACTCTTCTATTGGTTGTATAAATGACCCCTGTTCGATAGTCTGTTCCGGCATCTAATATTTTATCAGAGACAAATTTATGCAGTTTAAATGAAGGCAAGGCGGGCACTTCAGGAGGAAAATAATCATTAGATGTTCCATCTCCTCTAATGGCGGCTATTGGCAAAATAAGGTTTCCAATTTCAGACGAATCTTTTAATCCTCCACATTTCCCAAGAAACAATACCCCTTTTGGTTTTCTTGAAACTAATAGATCCATAATCGTTGCTGCATTAGGTGAACCTATGCCAAAATTAATGATGCTTAGACCTGCATCATTTGTGCTTGAAGACATAGGCCTATTTTCACCCTGAATATTACATTGGAACCTATCAGCAAACTGCTCAACATAGTCTTGAAAATTAGTAAGAAGAATGTAATCCCCAAAGTCATCTACAGGCATACCTGTGTATCTTGGAAGCCAGTCTTTGGCTATATCATATTTATTATCCATGAACCATTATAGACCATCTGGGAAAACCGGCTAAATTAAAAGGTTTTAGAAAATTTTAAGCGGATTTAAGTATGTTCCAATCCTCAATAATCATATCAGATGCTTTTTCTCCAATCATAATAGTTGGAGCATTAGTGTTACCACCTACCAAAGTAGGCATAATAGAGGCATCTACAACCCTTAGCCCTTTCATAGTATGGACTTTCAACCTGCTATCAACTACTGACATGGGATCATTTCCCATCTTACAGGTTCCCACAGGGTGATAAACTGTATCTGCTCCCTCGCGCATAGCTTGCTCTATGTCTGCATCATCATTAATATCTATTGGTCTTTGTGTATGTTCGGATATGTACTTACTAAATGGCTCAGCACCAAGAACTTTCATCATAATCTTATATCCATCAATCATGTCTTTCATATCATCAGGATGACTAAGGAATTTTGGGTCAATTAAGGGATCAGCAAATGGATCTGCAGATGCTAAAGTTACCTCACCTCTAGATTTCGGTCTTAACAAGCAAGAATGACAACTCATACCTGTTCCCCAAAGCAGTGTTCTGCCGTGATCAACTATCATTGCTGGAGCATAGTGAAATTGAATATTCGGAATATCTAATTCGTCTTTGGTTTTTACAAAAGCACCAGCCTCTGCCACGGTGGAGGTAAACAGGCCAGTTTTAGTGAAAAGATATTTTAAAATCTCATACGGATATTTAAGAAAAATATTTTTTAAGCTAAATCCAATCAATTTCATGGAGTTGTACTTATGGACCGTAATGTAGTCAATATGATCTTGAAGATTTTTTCCTACGCCAGGAAGGTCAACATGATGATCAATGCCATGTTTACTAATCTCATTAGCTGGCCCCACTCCTGATCGTAATAGTATTTGCGGAGACCCAAATGCCCCAGAAGACAGAATGACTTCTTTTGAAGCATTGATTGTGAAAGAATTGTTATCGCTATCAATACATTCAACGCCTTTTGCTTGATTGTCATCGATTAAAATTTTATTGACTTGGGTGTCAGTCATGACTGTAAGATTGTCTCTATCGAGTACTGGTACCAGATACGCTTTAGCTGCACTGCATCTCTTGCCGTTAATTTGGGTTGTTTGATAATAACCAAAGCCTTCTTGCTCTTCTCCATTGAAATCTTCATTGTAGTTATATAACTTTGATCCAGCCTCAACAAAAGACTTGCATGACTCCGGTTGATGACGAATATCACAAACATTTAATGGTCCATTTTGGCCATGATATTCATTATTATGAACTTCATTGTGCTCAGCTTTTTTAAAATAAGGTAGCACTTCATCATACGACCAACCATCATTTCCAAGCTCTGACCAATGATCATAATCCCATCGATGACCTCGAACATATAACATTGCATTAATAGAGCTCGAACCACCTAATGTTTTCCCTCTGGGTTGAAATCCTTTTCTATGTTCTTGACTCTCACTTGCCATTTTATGAGTACCGCCAGCAGAATCTACAACCACTGACTCTGGCTCGGTGATTGTTACTTTTTCAAATTCCTTTTGTGGAACAGTATCATAAGACCAACTGTATTTACTTTGGGTCATCCCAAAAGCAAAGCCAATAGGTACATGCAATCTTGGATCGCTATCCTTTGAACCAGCTTCTATCAAACAAACTGATGTATTTGGATCTTTACTTAACCTATTAGCTAAAACACATCCAGCAGAACCAGCACCTAAAATAACAAAATCAAAATTTTTCATAATCTAATGATATTTGAATTAAAAAAAATTAGTAGCCTTATTTTGAATCAAAATATAAAGAACTTATATTCCTGAAAAAGCAAATCCTGGAGCCAAAAATACCCCAAAGGAACCAGGCCATGGTGATGCTGGAAGCGGTTGATTTTGTGACATGATTACACCGACTAGACCTGTTTTAGGGCTTACAAAAAAGTTAGTGCCATAAAAACCACTCCAGAAAAAATCATTATCTCTGTCAAAAAGGATAGTTTTTTTAGCATTTATCACAACGCCCACACCTAAACCAAAACCCAAGCCATCAACTTGACTTGATAGAACTCCTGACTGTATATGGGGATATGACATTAAAGAAATTGATTCGGATGACAAAATTCTTTTTCCATCGTAAATGCCACCATTCCAAAGCATTAAAGCAAATTTAATATAATCTTCTGCATTTGAAACAAGGCCACTACTTCCTGGTGTCCAATCTAATGGATTGCTCCTTGGAGTTTCAATAAGTGTTAAATTGAAGGTACCATTTCGAGAATAAACTTCAGCTATTTTATTGTCTTTATTTTCTTGGCTTAAGAAATTAGTTTGAGTCATGTCTAAGGGCTTAAAGATTCTTTCTTCAAGAAATTGATCAAATGATTTTTGAGATGCTATTTCAATTATTCTGGCTAAAATATCTGTTGACCATCCATAGCGCCAAATCTCTCCAGGTTGCTCAAAAAAAGGTAGTTGTAATATTTTGTTAACCCTATCTTCAAGACTACCTAGCCCCTTATAAATATCATTTTGTGCCCACAGTTTTGCAAGCTCCGATTGATCTTTGTTATCTACAGAGTCGTTATAGCCAGCTCCAGAACTAAAGGTAAGTAAATCTAAAATGGTTATTGATCTTTTTAGAGGTTCTGTAACAAATTCATTATCCAGCATCTGATTATCAGGAAGGGCTACTCTAATTTTATTTGCTAGGGGTAAGTATTGCTCTATAGGATCATCAAGTTTTAGTTTACCCTCCTCAATTAAAATTAGTGTTGCGACTGCAGTTATAGGCTTAGTCATAGAGGCAATCCTAAATCTTGTATTAGTTTGCATGGGAATACGATTATCAATATCAGCCATACCTTTAGCTGTTGCATGAATTATTCGCCCATTCTTTGCAAAAATAGCCACGTAGCCTGCATCTGCCTTTCGAAGAATGTTTATATCAAAATAAAAATCAAGAGCTGCACGAGAAAACCACGAAAGGTTCTCTTGCTCTTTAATTTCAGCATTAGCGGAAGGTAATATTGGTAAGCTAACTCCGGGATTTAAATATGAGATTATAAAAATAAAAGAGGATAAGCTGATAAAAATAAAAAATCCAAAAACAAACTTTTTCATCATTTTATTATATTGGTAGGGATGGAGGGAGTCGAACCCCCACACCTTTCGGCACTTGGTTCTAAGCCAAGCGTGTCTACCAGTTCCACCACATCCCCAGAAAGAAAAAGAATTATATTACAGAATTGTTAAATGTTAAGAAGTTTTCAATAAACAATAAAAACTAAAAATAAGGGATTTCATTTTTTCTTTTTCGATGTGCCATTATTAGGACAATCACTAAAAATACTTCTCCACAAAATACAAATAAACCAAATGAATTCAACCCTTCGTAAAAGAAACTCACAAGTCTTCCAAATGCAATAAGGCTCATTATATATGCAATGGTTTGCGCAATAGAAATTGTATTAAAAGAAAAAGCATAACGAACCAAGAGATAAGCATAGGCAATAAATGAACCTGCAAACAAAGACCTAAATTCAGAGGCAGTTTCCGCATTAGTTGCAACAACAGGAATAAAACCTAAATCACTTAAGTCAGGCTTAAACATTACATAACAACCGATTGCAAACAAGCAAGCTGCCGAAAAAAGAATGCATGCTTTTAACACTTATAAAACTCCCAAGACAAATAATGCCAAGAAAAAAGCCACTACACCCATTGCTAACCAAAAATACAACTCTTTAGTATTACCAAAACGATATGCATTAATTGCAAGACCCCAACAATATAGTGGAGCTAATGTGATAATTATTGAACTTATCAATATAGCTATAGGAATAAAAGCTAAAACTAAAAATAATTGAAGCGCTAATTTATTCATAACCTAATGGAACATAAATCTTTAGCCTATGTCAAATATCCAAGGAGTTTTCAAGCCATATGGGTGATGTCCAAGCCCTTTCTTGGATAAACTTTGGAATATTTGAATTATTATCTTCGCAGTGCTCTGGATTTTTTATACAGAGATCATGTGACCAGCGACAAGATTTATTTGCGACAACTCGAACATAATAATAGGCTTCATCACCTTGAATAAAATTAGGATCATCCCAAACAGTGCACATTGAACGAACTCCAATACCGGTTACTTCACAAGAATTTAAATCCAGACCAACAGTTTCATGAGTCATAACATCATGAACTGAAGTGGTAACCTCACCGTCAACAATTGTACCTTTCACCACTTGTAATTTTTCGATGTATTGGTCTTTCAATGATGAGTCTGCTGAAGCAGAGATAAATAATCGAGCTTTAGTCATAAGATCAGCTTGAGATGTACCGCCCATGGGAACGCCAGTTTCATAAGCTCGCGAAATTGCGTCTGGTTGACGGCATAGATCAACATCTAAACTGTCGCCCAAAAAAAATCTAACTAAAAATCTTGGCCCTGAGGTTCCGTATACCTCCTTTCGCTTAAGTGCATTAAAAATAGAGGTTCGACTATTTTCTTCAGCCCAAACAACCGCTAAACCACCTGGGTTAAATTCAATATCATCTGGAAGGCCTTCTGGAATAGAGGCTCGAAAAGATTTGCCTGCTCCACCATGTCCAGGAAAAACATCTTCATCAACTAATCCAGGTGTACCTAAATGGGTATCTGTGCTACCAATAAAACCAAACTTGAAGGGATTAATATTTTCTTGTGTTTGAATAAGCAATCCTTGATTTAATGCATCGCGAACAAAGCTAGATTTTGGAGGGGATGAAAAATCCTTGCTAAATTTTGCTTTAAAATCTTTATAGGGTAATTGCTCAAAACTGCATAAAGGATCATTTGAATTAATTGCACACTCAGAACTTCCCTTGTGTTGAAAAATTTCAACCAAAGGTTCTCTGATATTCTGAAGGTAGATTTCATCTTGGCTTGGTTTTTCAAACATAAATCCATTGCTAAGGTTTGAGTTATGGGGAATCACCATATAATTACAATCTTGTGAACACTCTAGATCAAGCTGCTCCCATAACTCATCTCGAGTGGGCGCTTCATAAAAACTTATTGGCTGATAGGGGACATTTGAAGTTTCAAATATAATATTTCTATGAAGATTATTTCCTGAATATGCTGCACCAGTCCACTCATAACCCACAAAGGTTGTAAAAGCACAAGATTCGGTCCTGTCATAATGCTCTTCTGCTGCCTGAATAATCTCTTGCCATGGTTTCTCAGCGGCATCTATGCATATTTCTCTTGAATCCCCACACATCCCTAAAGGCTTTCCCATGCTAGCTTTTGCATTCATAAAAAAATATGACAATTTTGGAAAGCCTCTATAAGCTCTGCATTGAAGACTATTGTACTTAACGCTTTGAGAATCCAAACACAATCTAACCTCTCCAAGAAGTTCTGCATGATCTGTTACAGCGGCAAAATCTAATGCTTGATTTAATTTAGTTCTTCTTGAGCTTGTTCTATCTTCATCATAGGGCTGCAAATAAAGTGGTTGGCCTTTTGCGTATCTATATGCATCGTCTGGGGTATTTAATGTTCCCTGAGTATTAGCATCAAGTGATAAAGCGGTGTGAACATGTAAATCACCAAATAATGGTATTTTGTTTGGGACATAAACACCACAAGGCTCTCGATCTTCATTCGGATAGACTTGGTCTTGATTTGCGTATAACAAATTAGAAGTAAATACGAGTAATAAAAATATTTTTTGCATAAAAATTATTTCTAAAAAAAACGGCAACCTAAGTTGCCGTTTTAAAAGTCATATTAGACCAACTTGTTAGAAGTTATATACGAGCTGAGCTCCTAACTGTCTTCCCATATTGGTATTAGCCGCATAAAACTTAGATGGTAAACTACCTCCACCGGGTAGGTGATAGTCTGAGTAGTAGGCTTGAATATGAGATAAATCAACATCATCTGTGATGTTCTTCACAAATAAACTTGCATCCCATACACCATCAGAAGACCTCCATCCAACAATAATGTTTGCAAGATAAAGAGCTTTAATTTTTAGCTCTGGATTGATAGCGCTAGTACGCTCGTCTCTCCAGCTAACATTATATCTTGTGTATCTCTCGCCACCCCAGTATGCAGGCACAGTGTGATCTAAGTAGAAAGTAAAAGATGATTCGGCATCGTCATTTACACGCTGACCACTGACATCTCTTGTTGCGGCACTCATACCAGTATATGAAGGATCATTAGCATAACCAATAGAGCCTGAATCATATTCACTATCGGTAGAAGTAAAACTTCCACCTAAAGTAAGATCAGAATTAACTACATAAGCATACTCAAGATCAACACCTGAGATAGTGGCATCATTATTATTAAAAATACCTCCTTGAACTTGTTGGACAAGCCCTGGACCAGCAGCACTGTATACTCTTGCAGAAACGTTATCCCACTTTGTTTGATATCCCTCAAATGCGTAGTCATAGTAGGCAACATTCAATCTTAATCTGCCATCCATGAAAGTACCCTTCATACCAATCTCTGTCATGTCACTCTCTTCTTCTTCAAAAGTAATTAATGAAGGATTGATTGCAACTGGAGAAATGGTTGCCCCAGGACTTCTGTAACCACTCTCAGTTGAGATATATATCATTACATCATCATTGAGATAATGGCCTATCTTAAAACTTCCAGTTGTTGAATTGTTGTCAGAGTTCTGAAGGTTGATTGGAATTCTAGGAATTGTCAATCCACCACCTGTTGCTGCGGTTACAAGAGCAGTAACTGGCAAGTATAAGTTTTGAGCTCTATACCCAATCATTTCTTGGTCTCTTAAGCCAAATTGAAGGAAAGTATTTTCAGTCATATTGTACTTAAAGTTTGCAAAGTAAGCTTCGGTTTTATTATCAAGCGGAATTCCCATGCAGGTAATAACATTTGGCTTAGCGGCAAATAATCCTGGACTTGCTCTCTCAGCAACACATGCTTGATTAGGAGTCTTATATTCAAACCCAACAAGAGGTTTAAAGATATGAGGAGCAACTTCATAGTTGTCCATTGAGACATCTAAGTCTGCATCGGTATATGTTTGAGAATCTCTTGAAAAGAAGCCAATGGTATACTCGAGCTTGTCGTTATCTTGATTTGAGATCCTCATCTCAATGGTTTCAATTCCAGTATTAGTTCTAACTTCTTGTGGATACCCATATGTATAGGCTCCCGCATAGTCTCTATCAATCAGACCCATGGAATCACTTTGTGAATCAGACCACCTAATAGCTAGTGCATGGCTACCCATATCATAATCAATCATTAGATTGTGGACTTCAGCACTGGTATTTTGTCTTGGGTTTTGATAATGCAAAGCAACCCCGTCTTCAGGTTTTAATCCATCAGCTGGAATGTCTGCATAACTGGGTCTGTGAAGGAATGCTAGCTGACCTGCAGCAGCAGATCCAGCCAATGCTCCAATAGTTGATACCCATGCATTAGCTGCGCCAGCGTAATCAACTGTGACAGGAGGAAAAAATGGATTTGAAGCCCCTGCAACAAATGCAAATGCATCAAAAGGAAAAGTTCCATTACTTCCAGCAACTGGTTGAGGATATATGGAGTTTACTTCCATATTTTGATATTTAAATCTTACAGAGAGTTCATCAGAAGGCTCCCAACTTAAACTTATTCTGCCAGAATCATAACTGTGAGATTCATTAACTCTAGTTCTAATATTTCTTACTTCCTTGCCATCGTTATTATTCATAACTCCTGCAACTCTCATAGATAAAGTATCGGACAAATGGAGGTCACTGGCAGCTTCAAGTATTGAGGTCATATTGTCTGCCCAAGTAGTTTTGACATATCCATTTCGCTCATCACTGCCCACTTGAGCTGATCGAGTATATATTTGAAGCGCACCACCTGTACTAACAACTCCTTGCAGAGTGCCCTGAGCACCTTTAAGAATTTCTACGCGTTCAGTATCGTACATTTGAAGAAACATCTCTCCAGCACGAAGAGGCACTTCATCAATATAGCCCTGAATTGGTTGATCGTTTCCACCATCAGGATCCATTTTTTGGCCCCGCATAATAATAGTCGACCTTCTAGGATCAATCTGAGTAAATTCAACACCAGATACAACTTGAGCCAATTCGTTTAAATCTCTTATTTGATAATCATCCAATGTTGTGCCTGAAACCGCATTAACGGTTTGTGCAATGTCCTGAACATTCTCTTCTTTCTTTGTTGCAGTTACGACAACTTCTTCAAGAACAAGCTCAGAATCTTGAGCCATCGAGATGTTTGGTGCAGCTATGAAAGCAGCAACAGTTAATATGCTTAATAGTCTCTTCATGGTTTCCCCCTCCAATGTGAAGAATGTATTTTAAAAATATACCTGTTTTTTAGTAAAATCCCAAACTTTTTACGTGAAAGTAAAATAATTTTAAGGCGAAGTTAGGGTTTCGATACTAGAAATTTTCAATTGCATCTCTTGAAGCATTTCATTGTTTTGCCTTCTATACGAATCAAATGCCTGAACAGTTTCTTCAAGAAGTAAAATGCTCTTATTCAACTCAGCAATTTTATTCTGTGCGATGAGGTTATCTTTATTTGCTTGAGAGAGTTCATTGACTAAAGCTTTCAATTTAAGAGACTCATTTTTAATAGCATTTATATTAGTTTGGTCATTTGTTTGGGTCACTGCTATTTCTTTTAGAGCAGTGGAGTGTTTGGCAACATCTTGCGTTAGTTTTGCAATATTAACTTTGTTACGTTTATTACTTAAATCCCATAATTTCCTAATTTCCTTGTCAAGAAATTGAAGTTGAGAATTAATATCAGACAAAAATTCAGTGGAAGTTGAATCAGCCAATTGAAGTTGCTCTTCTAATATTGAAAGTCTAGATTCTACTTTAGAGTTTATATTGCTAGAAGCTTTAGAAAGCTCGCTAACCCATAAAGATAGAACAAGAATTCCAATTAATAATAAAACAAACACAACCCCAAGAAACAAGCCACTGGAGCTTTTATCGACGTATGAGTTACCATCTTTAGTAGCAGAGATTTTCATGTTTATTAGTAATAAGAATCAGTTTGTTAAATTGTATTAAATTATATGTTCTAATATGGCTTTGAATTATAAGCCTTAACTTAAAACTATATAACAATAATATGAATTTAGATTTTTCAGACGACCAAAAATTTTTACAAGATGAAGCCAAAAAATTCTTTGATAAAGAGGGAGGTCTTTCAAATGCGCGAAGCGTCATGGACAATTCCCTTGAGGGTGATAAAGAACTTTGGCAAAAAATTGTTGAGCTTGGTTGGACTGGAATTAGGATTCCTGAAGCATATCAAGGTCTTGGATTAGGCCATTTAGAGCTTTGTGTTATTGCTGAAGAGCTTGGCAGATCACTTGCGCCGGTCCCCTTTTCTTCTTCCGTTTATTTTTTTACTGAGGCCCTGATTAAGTATGGCAGTGAAGAGATTAAATCTGAATTATTACCAAACTTAGTTTCAGGACAAGTTGTGGGCACCTATGGCATAGCCGAGGATATGCACCAAGCAACAGAATCTAATCTTTCTGTATCACTAGCATCTGACAAAATTAATGGCATCAAAATCGCTGTTCCAGATGCTGGAATGGCCTCACATATGATTGTAGTTGTTAAATCAAGCGCTGGCACCGATTTGAGATTGGTTGATCTTGATGACGCTTCAGTCACAGTAACTCAACAAAAAAACCTTGATACTTCAAGAGCCTTTTTCAAAGTTGAATTTAAAGATACCCCATCTAAGTTAATTGGAGAATCTGGTAATGGTTGGACTTATATTCAACATCTGCTTGATCAAGCAGCAGTTTTATTTGCATTTGAGCAAGTTGGTGGCTCGCAAGCTGCACTTGATATGGCTAAAGCATATTCCTTGGAAAGATTTGCATTTGGTAGGCAAATTGGTTCTTATCAAGCGATAAAGCATAAACTTGCCGATATGTACATTGCCGTCACGCTTGCAAAATCAAATTGTTATTATGGTGCTTGGGCATTATCTTCAGAGTCTGCAGAGCTACCGCTTGCCGCAGCAACTGCAAGGGTAAGTGCCACTAAAGCTTTCCAATTATGCTCTAAAGAAAATATTCAAACTCATGGTGGCAATGGATTTACATGGGAATACGACTGTCATTTATTTTATAAACGATCTAAGGTTCTATCAGTTTTACTTGGATCCGAGGCAGCTTGGAAAGAAAAATTAGTTACAAACTTAGAAAAAACTAACACTTTGGCAAAGGGGTAAATTATGGATTTTAACGACACACCAGATCAAGCTAAATTTAGAGCTAAATGCAGAGAATGGTTAGAAGCCAATGCTGAGCTTAAAGAGAGTAAAGGCAGTGGGCATGCTGACTCATCACTAGAAGATCACCTTAAAGTTGCAAAGGCCTGGCAACAAAAAAAATATGAAGCTGGATGGGCAATGCTGCATTGGCCAAAAGAATATGGAGGCATTGAAGCCTCGCCGATTGAAAGAATTATATGGGGGCAAGAGGAAGCGAAATTTAATGTACCTGGAGGTATATTTGAGATTGGTCTGGGCATGTGTGGTCCTGTGATGATGCAGTATGCATCTGAAGAGCAAAAAGATAGATACCTCGCGCCTATGGCTGAAGGAAAAGAAATCTGGTGTCAGCTTTTTTCTGAACCAGCTGCTGGGTCTGATGTCGCTGGATTAAGAAGCAAGGCTGAAAAAGATGGTGACGATTGGATAATTAATGGCCAAAAAGTTTGGACTTCTGGCGCCCATTACTCTGATTTCGGTATCTTGGTTGTACGTCATGATCCTGATGTTGCAAAACATAAAGGACTGACATTCTTTTTTGTGGATATGAAATCTCCTGGAATCACTGTAAAACCCATAAAACAAATCACTGGACAAGCAGGAACTGGGGCTGGGTTTAATGAAGTTTACTTTGATAATGTTCGAATCCCTGATTCGCAGCGTCTCGGTGAAATTGGAGATGGATGGAAAGTTGCTATAACTACACTCATGAATGAAAGATTGGCTGTTGGTGATGCAAGAGGTTCCGATATTGAGGAAGCGTTAATTCTCTCTAAGACTAAGGATGATGCTGGAGAGGCCTTGATTAAAAATGATTCAGTAAGAGAAAGACTGGCTGACTGGTTTTGCCAAGCCAATGGTCTTAAATACACTAAATTTCGAACAATTTCTGCACTATCTAAAGGTGAGGCACCTGGGCCAGAGGCGTCAATTACAAAAATAGTCAGTGCAAATAAACTGCAAGAAATAGGTAACTTTGGGATAGATTCTGGCGATATGGCTGGCATGCTGATAGATGAAAATGAAGGAGTCAGCTCATTTCAAGGCGCTTGGTTGGGAGCTCCTGGCTTAAGAATTGCCGGTGGAACAGATGAGATTCTAAGAAATGTAATCGCCGAAAGAGTGCTTGGTCTGCCTCAGGACCCAAGGGCTGATAAAGGTTTGGCCTTTAAAGATATACCAACTAAGGCCTAAACACTGTTAAGAGCTTTAGGAACTGAATATCCTTATCTACAATAAGATTGCCACTAGCAATTTCTGTAATTGGATTTTTAATTCCTGCTAAAACTTGTTTTAAAACTTGCTCATCAGTTTGAATATTTAGCGTGCAATCAATTGGCAGAACACCTTTAATTTGAGCAACCTGATTTCTTAAAATCATTGCTTTGGTCAACCCAGACGAAAATTCAAAACAAGCAGTGATAATTTCATTTGGATCAACCTTATCTGGATTAAGATTAACCCTCAAAACATCAAAAAACATATCCATTGGAATTTGATCAAGCATTGAAGCTTCGGGTGGAATAATATTATCTGGCTCCTGATCTCCGATCAGTCTTTGAGCTTCACTTAAAAAATAATTCCTTTTATTGGGATTGGAGGCCATGGTTCCCAGATAAAAAGCGGCTTCAGCCCGATATCTGGTAACTTCTGAGGCACGATAATCCATTGCCAGCAAAAGATCTGATAACTCCAATGCCCATTGCATTTCCTCATTGGTAATAGCCTTTTCAAGTTCAGCAAATAAAGCATCAGGACCGCCAATCATATTAGAAACAAATTTTGCTCTTTTAAAAGTTGAAATGGGGTCAAGTTCTGAAATATTTCCAGAGAACCAGCCCAGATAACCGTTAAATATGCTTTTAACAGACCATCGCACTGTGCCATAAAACTCTTGCAAGTATGGAGAAGCAGCAACTGCTGCAGGTAATTCTATATTTTCAATAATTTCTTCTGGATGCATACCCTGGTTCATCAACCTGATTGTTTGATCATGGATAAATTGAATTCCGTCTCGATAAATCATTAATGTCTCAATGGCAGAATCGCCTGAAAAGGGTAATGTATGACTTGGAAAAATATTCTTTGGCTCAAGAGCTATCATCCTATCAAGACTATTTACCCAAGCATTAACATCTCTATGCGAGGTTCCTCTAATGGTATAGAGGTTTGGAAATGTTTTATAAATATTATCTCCTGGGAATAAAGCTTGATATTCTGGCAACCAAACAAAAATTTGGTCATCGGTTTCTCCTGGCGCATGAAAAAATTCAAATGCAATGCCTGCAATATTGATTTTCAATTCATTATCAAAAGTTACATTTGGCTTAATGTACCCTGGGGCACTCCTGCCTACACTTAAATAAGGACCAATACCAACATTGACAACATCCTCCTCAGGAAGAGCAGTGCCAAACATTTTGGAGGAGCGTGATGAAATAATAGGGTTAAGAATTCCGAAAATTTTTTCAACAGATTTTGCAGTTGATTCGTGAGCTATGACTAAGGGAGCCTCATCCTGTTGATCAAGAAAATATTTTGCTCCTAAGGTATGGTCTCCGTGATTGTGGGTATAAACAATTGCTGCTATGGGATTAGCGTTAATTGCATTAAACTCTTTGAAAACTTTTTCGGCCTGAAAAACACTATCTGTAGCATCAATAATGATATTAAACCCATCGCCCTCAATTAAATAAGAGTTTGCGATTCCATAGCCAACCGCAGCATGAATACCATTCTCATAGGAATAAACTTTTTGAGTAAATTCTTTTGAATGCTCAAAAAGCTTTTCTACCTCTGAGGTTTTTTCAATCAAAGGCATTGATACTGGATCAGTTTTAGAGCAACCCAATAAAAGAATGCTTATAATAAATAGTTGTAGGAAAGTACTAATTTTTTTCATAAGCTCCTGTTAAATGTCAATTCATCATAGCTGTTTTAAAAATCCATTTGAAGAGAGGCACCAAGAAGTTGTTTGGAAAGATAACCTTCCCTACTCCAGTGCATATCAAGATAGATTTTTTCAGGATGATGCAATCTCAGAAATTACAAATATCTTTATTGAGCCCAATCAACTGCTTGAAAGAATTAAAAATGGCTCTAGGGTCCATATCGGCGAACTTGGATTTGGATTTGGAATAAATTTTTTAGTCACGGCAAAATTTTGGCTTGAAAATAATAAAAACTCTGATTCTCTTAATCTTGAATATCTTGCAATTGATGAGGCGCTACCAACCAAAGCACAGATACTAAAGATCATTAATAATTTCCCTGAACTGAAAGAGGTAAGCAATATTTTTTTAAATAGTTATGATCCTTCCCATAACGATTCGCAGAGAATCTACTTCCCCTCTCTTAAAATTCGACTAACGCTTATTCAAAATGATATTGAGCCAGGGCTAAAGAATCTTCTAGGGCTAGCAAACAATCAAATTGATGCGTGGTATCTTGACGGATTTGATCCCAGCAAAAATAAATCAATGTGGAGCAATTCTATTTTTCAATATATAAAATTTTTATCTGCAAACAATGCGACTTTTGGAACTTTTACTTCCGCAGGTTTTGTTAAAAGAGGGTTAAAAAAATTTGGTTTTAAAGTTAATAAGGTCAAAGGCTTTGGAAGGAAGCGTCATAAGCTCACCGGAATAAGATCTCCAAATCCTTCAGTAAATATCGAACGAAATAAAAAGAAAAAAATAGGTATTATCGGAAGCGGTATTGCAGCCAGTTCTGCAGCTTATGCAGCTGTTCAAAATGGAGCTGATGTAGAAATATTCGAGCTTTCAGATGATATTGCAGCTGGTGCATCAGGCAATCCAATTGCTGCAATGTATCCAAGATTTTCAGCAAATGATTCGCCCTATTCATTTTTAACTGCTCAAAGTTATTTTTTTGCTGAAAAAATATACTCTCAACTGCCCAATGCTTATAAAAAAACAGGTCTTTTATTCTCCCATTCAAATGATTATCAAAAGCAATGGATGACAGACATGAAGAATTTAAATCGAGAAGATCTCTTCGAAACTATAGATAAGCAAAAAATGAAGAAATTGTATGGATTTGAGTCCAATGGATTATTAGTTAAAAAAGGTGGTTATTTATTTCCAAAATTAATTTGCCAAGAATTGACTAGCCATCCAAATATAAAAATTTCTTATAATTATTGTTTTAATAGCTGGTTTAAGAATAAGTCTAAAATAGACATTCATTTTTCAAATCAAGAAAAAAAATCAGGCTTTGATGATTTAATTATCGCTAATGGCTCAAGTTTGGAGAGATACGTATCAGGCCTGAAAATTTCAAAAGGTCAGTTAGTTGGCTTGAAGGGTGACCAGCAAATTGATTTAGATCTTCCGATCAATTCCGCCGGTTATATCCTACCCAAGGTAGATGGGATCACTTGGATTGGCTCTACACATGAAAGAGAATTTGAAAATATTGAAATTTGTTATGCAGCTGGACGTGAGCTGATCAAGAGAACAAACAAAAACTTTAATGTTTCTTTGCAAGGTTCAGATGACATGCAGATGACAGCTAATTTAAGAGTGAGCAGCAAGGATAGGTTGCCTCTAGCAGGAAAAATTGAAAAAAATATTTATGCTATTGGCGGCCTTGGTTCAAGAGGCTTTAGTTTGGGGCCTATACTGGGAGAACATGTCGCATCTCTAATTAACAACTCTCCAAGCCCAATATCCTCTGGGATAGCCTTGGCTATTGAGCCACTTAGATTTAAAGATTAACTAATAGATTTTCTACCAACATTTCTGCAGAAGGTATATCGATTGGAGCATAGCTTGAGCCTTTTCGCCATTTGGTAAGCCCAGTCCAAAGAGTTTTATCTAACTGCTCATTTCTTACAGATATTCGTAGAAAAAATTCTGGGACAGAATTAATTCTGTCTGGTTCATAAAGATAACTTCTATACATCGGATAGCCATAAAAACGGAAATCATCATATTTAATTTTTTCCTTTGTTGTGACACTAACATCTATTGAAATTACAGCATCTTCAGAAAATTGATGCCCTACTCCTTCGAGATAATCCTTTGCTGCATCTCCAAGATTTTCAATTAAAATTGGATCCATCTCAACAGGCAACAAGTCTTTATTCAATTGAATTTTAAAACTTGTTTCTTCTTCCAATTGAAAATTATCTCGACTGTTTAGCTCCGTGAATGGTGAAGAGGTACAGGCTGCGAAAATGCTAATAACAGAAAAAATTAAAAAGTTTCTTTTAAGTGTCATAGGTAATAGTAATCTCTCAATAATATGACTAATATAATGCATTTATTTAATTTATAAAGCATGTTTGAATTAAAAAAATCGAAAAAAATTGAATTACTGGATGTAAATGCGCAAATTTATAAGCATTCAAAATTTAACACTCAACATATTCATCTAGATGCGGATAATGATGAAAAAGTTTTTATGGTTGCCTTTCGAACTATCCCTGAGGATTCTACAGGTGTAGCTCACATCTTAGAGCACACATCTTTATGCGGTTCAAAGAAATACCCAGTTCGGGATCCGTTTTTTATGATGATCAGACGATCCCTTAATTCATTTATGAATGCATTTACATCAAGTGACTGGACTGCCTATCCCTTTGCAACTCAAAATAGTAAAGACTTTAATAATTTATTAGATGTTTATGTTGACTCGGCTTTCTTTCCAAGATTAGATCCACTTGATTTTTCTCAAGAAGGCCATCGACTGGAAATCAATGATGATAATAAATTAGAAATCAAAGGGGTTGTGTTTAATGAAATGAAGGGAGCGATGAGCTCTCCAACAGATCAACTATGGCATGGAATGTCTAAATATCTTTTTGAAGAAACTACATATCATCACAATAGTGGCGGGGATCCTGAAAAAATTATTGATTTAACGCATGCAGATTTAGTTGCCTTCCATCAAAAACACTACCATCCTAGCAATGCAACCTTTTTCACATTTGGTAATGTTGCTATAGATGAGGTCCATAATCATTTAGAAGAAAATGTTTTTCAAAAATTTACGCCTGCCTCTGAGCAACTAATAATCAAGCCCGCAAAAATATTTACAAGTCCAGTTCAAGCCAGCGGCACCTATCAACCACTTCCAGGCGATGAATCAAATCATCACGTGGTTATTAGCTGGCTGCTTGGCGATAGTCATGATCCGCTAAATTTATTAGAAAAATATTTTTTATCGAATATATTGCTTGATAATTCTGCGTCTCCTCTTAGGAAAGCTTTGGAACTATCAAAATTAGGAAAATCTCCCTCTCCATTCTTAGGGATTGAGCCAAGTAATAAAGAAATTGTATTTATGGCTGGTCTTGAGGGAGTTGGACAAAATAAAGCTGACGATGTTGAAGCATTGATTTTAAGAACTCTTGAGAAACTTATCATAGATGGTGTGCCCGAGGACTTAATCAATTCCTCTCTTCATCAGTTAGAGATTGGTCAAAGAGAAGTATCGGGTGGAGGAATGCCTTATGGGCTGCAATTAATGCTTGGATGTATGAATGCATGTATACATCATGATGATCCTATTTCAATGTTGGATTTAGATGCAAACTTCACCAAACTAAAAACTTTAATATCTAAAAAAGGTTACTTAGAAGAATTAATATCAGCCAATTTAATAAAAAATCAACATAGGCTGAACTATGAATTGAAGCCAGATCCTAAATTTAATGAGAACTTAGAAAATTTCTTCTCATCAACACTACGAAGTAAAGAGGAAGCTTTAACTGATAAGGATGTTGGAGAACTTAATGATCTTGCCAAAGCATTGAAAGATCGTCAGGAGGCTGTTGATGATGTTGAAATTTTGCCAAAAGTTACCAAGCAGGATATACCTTTAAAGCGTGAGTATACCCATGTCTCCTTTCTAAAAAATAATAGATCGGTCTACGAGGTCGGAACAAATGGTCTAATGTATTCTGATTTTTTATTCCCATGCAAAAACCTTTCATCTCAAGAGTTATTATTCTCTTCTTTATATACCTTTATTCTCACTGAAGTGGGTCTAAAGGAAAGTTCCTATGAAGAAATTCAAGCTCTTCAATCAAGCATCACCGGCGGCATCAATGCTTCCTTTAAGCTACATACAGATGGTCAGGACTCGCCAGGAAAACTTTTCCTGTGTATTTCTTCAAAATCTCTAGAAGAAAATTTCGATGCAATGGAAAAACTCATATTAAGAACTATAGAAAATGTTAGGTTTGATGAAGAAAGTAGAATATTAGATTTATTTAATATTTTTATTGCACGAAATGAGGAATCATTAAATCAAAATGGTCATATTTTAGCCATGAATTCAGCTGCTAGCAGCTTAAATGCATTCTCTGCTACAGCATTTCAAATGTCTGGACTGCAAATGCTAAATCATTCCAAAGCAGCTATCTCAAAAATTAAAGAAATTGCTGATGCTATTGAGTTAATTGGTATTTTAAAAAGCATCCATTCAAAAGTTTTAAGGGCTCCGTTCAAGATTTTTACAGCATGTTCTCCAAAAGCTCTTAATGATAAATCTATGGAATTTAATGATATTCAGTATGAAGCTGAACAATCCTTGACCAAACCAATAAATGATCAGATTGGATGGATCACAGGATCACAAGTATGCTATTGTGCTGAAGCATTTCAAGGCGTGCCAAGAGAACACCCTGATGCACCTGCCCTTTCTGTTTTGGCAACTGTATTAAGGAATGGCTTTCTGCATACAGCAATTCGTGAAAAAGGAGGAGCATATGGAGCGGGCGCTACAAATGATACTTCAACCAATACCTTTAAATTCTTTTCATACAGAGATCCAAAATGTACAGAGACCTTTGCCGCATTTAAGGATGCTATCGAATGGTCAAAAACATCAATTACTGATCAACATCTTGAAGAGGCAATCTTAGGTGTTGTTTCATCTATTGATAAACCACTGTCACCAGTAGGTGAAGCAAAAAATGATTTTAATTTTAATTTAGAGAACATCACAACCAAAGAACGGCTAGAAATGAGACAGCAAGTAATTAACTGCTCAATTGAAGATTTAATAAGAGTAAGTAAAAAATATCTTACTCAGAATTCTAAAAAATCTATTCTTGCTGGTGAGGCTTACAGAGAAGAAGCAGCTTTACTGGGCTTAACTCTCAGAGAAGTGTAATCCTAAAAAAAGAAAAATCTTTTTTTCTGAAGTTCCTTTGCGCATCCCCAATATTGCTTTTGATACATATTTGATCTTGCCTGAACTCTATCAGCAACCCTGATTAACCATTGCTTTTTTCTGTAGGTTTTCTTTTTAAACCCAGTGTAACCCTCATGATAGGCAAGATATAGTGATCGAGCATCAGTTGCTGAAAATCCCTGATAAAAGCCTTTACTTGCATACCATCCAACAAAATCAGCTGAATCACTAAAACTGGTTCTCTTAGCCCTAGAATTGCCAGTCTCGTCCCTATAATCTTGCCATGTATTTTTTAAGGCCTGTGAATAGCCCACAGAAGATGATGGTCTCAACCACGGAATAACACCTAATAACTTTTTTCTCTCTGGCTTAATCTTAGCTTGAAAACTTGATTCTTGATGTATAAATGCCATCAAGACATATGGAGGAAGCTTCCATTTTTTCTCTGATCTAATTGCAGCTTTATACCAGCTTCTCTTTTCCTGAAAAATCTCACAAATATTATCTGGTTTTTCTGGGGGTGAGCTCACACAGGCAGAGAGTGTCAGCACTAAAATAAATAAGATGCTATAAGAATTTTTTTGGATCATTGATAAAAGATTTTATATCGGCAGCTTCTATAATTCTAACACCAAGAGATTTTGCTTTTTCAAGTTTAGAACCTGCATTTTCACCAGCAATTAAAAAGTTTGTTTTTTTAGAAATTGAGCTTGTAACTTTTGCACCCTCTGACATTAATAAGTTTTTAACTTCCTCACGCGACATTGGAGAAATTTTTCCAGTAATTGCAATCTGCAAACCCAAAAATTTCATATCCTTTTCAGAAGCACTGATATCTGGGTTAGCAATGTTCAAATATGGTAGCAATGCTTTCAATGAAACTATGTTTTCGGTATCGGCAAAATGGTCTACAATTTTTGCTGCAACTCTTGGGCCTATATCAGGTACAGCAATTAGATCTTCAAAGGAAGATTTCTGTATAGCCTCTATGCTTCCAAAAATATTTGCTAAATTTCTTGCTGTTGTTTCACCAACCTCTTCAATGCCTAGTGAGAAAACTAATTTATATAATTCAACGGATGATGACTTATCTATAGATTTGATTAGATTATCAACAGATTTCTCTCCAAATCTTTCTAACTTCTCAAGCTCAGCTCGATGCTCACTAAGGGAGTAGATATCAGCAAAATCTTTGATAAATTTTTTATTTATTAGGGTGAATAATATTTCCTGGCCTAGCCCATCAATATCCATTGCCTTTCTTGAAACGAAATGAGTGAATTTGCCTTGAAAAATCTCAGGGCAACTATTCTTGCCTGTACACTTTATAAACGGAGTGTCTAGGTGCTCTTCTAAGACACTCAAATTTTCCGAATGATTACTTTCTACAAATTTTTGAGCTTCATAACTGCTTGAAAATTTTTTTACGGGCATTGATTTGCTTGTATCAAAAATTGTCCATTCAGACTGATAATTGTGAGCTATTGCTGACTGGCAACTTGGACATTTTTTTGGCGGCTCAACTGCATCTGCTCTATTGTTCTTTTTTGGAATAACCTTAACCATTTTGGGAATTACATCACCTGCCCTCTTAATTACAGCTCCGTCTCCGACTCTAGGATCAAGCCTTCTTAACTCATCAAGATTATGAAGGGTGCAATTACTTACATTTACTCCGCCAACGTTAACTGTTTTAAGTTTTGCTACAGGAGTTAAAATTCCAGTTCTTCCAACTTGAAACTCTATTTTTTCTATTTCTGTATGCACTTCCTCAGCTGGAAATTTATGTGCAATCGCCCATCTTGGTGATCTTGCAATTTCTCCAAGTTGTTTTTGCAATGAGAGCTCATTAACCTTAAATACTACCCCATCTATCTCAAACGGAATAGAATCTCTAGAGGATTCTACGTCTTTAAAATAGTTTAGGCACTCATCGATAGAGGATGACAATTTATTTAAATTATTGACAGGTAACCCCCAAGAAACAAAGACTGAAAATATTTCTTGTAAATCAATAAATTTCTTACCCTGACATAATCCTATTCCATGAGCAAAAAAAGCTAACGGTCTTGAACTTGTAATAGCCGGATCTAATTGCCTTAAACTTCCAGCTGCAGCATTTCTGGGGTTTGCAAATATTTTCTCGCCGTTTTTTTCAGCACTTAGATTCAATGTCTCAAAGTCTGGTTTGCTAATGAATACCTCGCCTCTTACCTCAATCATAGTTGGAAAAGGACTTTTAGACTCTTTTAAAATTAATGGAATAGATCTGATGGTTCTAATGTTAGAAGTAATATCCTCTCCAAGATTTCCATCTCCTCTCGTTACTCCTCTTACAAGAATGCCTTCTTCATAAATTAAAGAAACAGCTGCGCCATCCATCTTAGGCTCACAAAAGTAATCTATTTGCTTATCTGCACCTAAATTTTTAAGAATTCGATCATGAAAATTATTTAAATCATCTTCATTAAATGCATTAGCAAGTGAAAGCATGGGCTGAAAATGTTTAAAAGTATCAAAATCATTTTCGGGTTTGATACCAACTCTCTGAGATGGGGATTCAGGAGTAATCCAATCTGGATGCTCAGATTCAATTTGCTTTAACTCTCTAAATAATTCGTCGTACTCATGATCAGATATTGATGGGTCATCAAGAATATAATACTCATAATCATAAGAGCGAATTGTCTTTTGGATAGAAATGTATTTCTTGCTTGGCTTACTCATTGGGCAGAAATATTTTTCATAGAGTTAAGATGACTAATTTCTTGAGCTCTGGATTTTAAGTGATCAGTCATCTGCTTACTCAAGGGCGCCCTCTTTGCATCGCAAATACTCGCATGAAGTTTTTCTGAAATACTTGAAGCAGATTCAAGCATTGCTTCAAATCCTCGCACGGGATCATTTGCTTGATTTAAATCTAAAGCCATCAAAAGCACATGAGTCTCAGTATCTGCCTCTAGAAGGCCTGGATTTAATCCGCTTGCTATTCTATAAACCTCTCTTCCATTTAAATCTCTATAACTAAAAAAACCATTCACATATTTTGCATCTAAATTTTTTAACAAGGTAAGAACCTGATTCATATTAAAGTTAGATTTGTCCATGGATACTAAATTTAAAATGATTAGTTCTTGTTCCTGGTTTGAGTCATTATCATCATCAAATTCTAAAGTTCCTTGCTCCAATTCTTCTGTAAAGAGCATAGGTTGAGAATCATCAAGAGAATTTTGAATTAGTTTCCGAGTGAATAAAGGTCTAAAAAAAAGATATAAGATCACCAAGAAAAAAACTATTGCCCCAGCAACTAAGATAATTTGTATATTGCTAGGCATTCTATGAAGCAGCTAATTTAAGTGCTTCTTTTACATCTACCGATACCACACGAGAAACTCCAGCCTCCTGCATGGTGACCCCCATTAAATGATCGCTTTTCTCCATGGAGATTTTATTATGTGTAATAAATATAAACTGAACTCTGTCAGACATCTCCTCAACCATAGCTACAAACCTTGTTGCATTTATATCATCTAATGGCGCATCAACCTCATCAAGCATGCAAAATGGCGCTGGGTTTAGTTCAAATAATGCAAACACCAATGAAAGCGCTGTCATTGCTTTTTCTCCACCAGAAAGCTGAGAGATAGTTGCATTTTTCTTGCCAGGAGGTTGAGCAGCAAGCGTAATTCCTGAATTGAATGAATCTCCATCTATTAATTGCAAAGCAGCTTTACCTCCACCAAAAAGTTTTGGAAAGATTTCCTGTATTTTTGAATTTACAGCATTAAAGCTTTCATCAAACTTCATCTTTGACTCAACATCTATTTTTTTAATTGCGCTTTGGAGCTTGTTCAATGCTTCATGGAGGTCTTCAAGCTGAGAATCAAGCTCCTCAATTCGCTTTGATTCCTCAGCAATCTCATCTGGAGCTGCTAAATTAATTGCACCCAAAGAAATAATAGAAGACTGGATTGATGCAAGAGATGACTCTAAATCTGAAAGTTCCATTGACTCAAAATCTCCAGGATTAAGATCAGAGATTGATATCCCAGCTTTTTTTAATGTCTGTGACGCATTATCTAGATTTACCTCAAATGTTCTTAAGTCAAGCTTTAAATTATTAAGCTTTTCTTCTAATGAGCGCAGATCTAAGGAAGCGATAGATTTTTTATTTTCTACATCTTGAATAGATGCGTCTACAACAGACTGTTTTTGACGAATTAAATTTAACTCTGATTCTGCAGAAGAACTTTTTTCAACAAGCAGAGCTAAATCAGCCTCTACTTTAAATTTATTTTCTTTTGCTTGATCAAGTTGTTCAGAAATTTCATTCTGCCTATGTAAATATTCATTAGTTATATTTTTAGATTGAGCTGAAGTAATTTTAAGAATGCTTGTAAGTAAATCTTTAAGCTCAGATGCTTTGTTGCGAAGACCATCAGCGCTGGGACCAAAATCTTTTAGACCCTCTGAAATAGCATCTAGCAGCTTCATTGCTTTTTCTTTTGGGCTTAGATTTTCTATACTAGATTCATTATCTAATGCTTCGGCATATCGATCTTTTGCTCTAGTTAAGCCTTCTTCATGCCCAAGAATGGCCTTGTTGATGTTTTGAAGATTTGTTTCATGCCGAGCTATTTCTGAGCCAATGGTATAAAAATTCTTTTGTGCGATCTCAAAAGCAGATAGCACAGATGCATGCTCTGTCTTGATTTGATCAATGGATGCTTGATGCGTATTCACTTCTGCAGATTTCACAGTAACCTGATTGCTAAGTTGAGATATCTTTGAACTTAAAGAATCTTTTTTGGCTTTAGCACTTAATGTATTCAAAATTGAAATATTTAATTTAAGCTCTTTTTCCTCAATCTGGAGTTTTTTATACTTTTTTGCAGCCTTGGCTTGGTTTTCAAGTCTATTAATTAATCTTTGAATTTCATCTCTGATGTCTTTTACTCTAGAGAGGTTTTCTTTAGTTTTTTTAATTCTTTGCTCTGTTTCTTTTCTCCGTTCTTTATATTTAGAAATTCCAGCCGCCTCTTCTATAAAGACTCTCATCTCCTCTGGTTTGGCGCTAACTATTTTTGAGACCATGCCTTGCTCAATAATGGCGTAGCTTCTTGGCCCAAGACCTGTACCTAGAAAAATATCTTGGACGTCTTTTCGCCTGCATCTAGTATTATTTATAGAATAATGAGATTGGCCGTCCCTTGTCATCATTCTCTTGATTGAAATTTCATTGTATTTAGAATATTCGCCTCCTAGCTTGCCCAATGAATTATCAAACAAAAGTTCAATACTGCATTGACCAGATGGCTTTCTTAAATCTGAACCATTAAAGATAACATCTGACATGGATTCGCCGCGTAAGTTTTTTGCAGATAACTCTCCGAGAACCCATCGAACAGCATCGATAACATTGGATTTGCCACACCCATTGGGCCCAACTACAGCAACCATATTTGTAGGAAAAGATATCCTCGTGGGATCCACGAAACTCTTGAATCCAGCCAGTTTGATGTGTTTAAGCTGCATTAAATTTATCCTTCACTCATTTTAAACTATTGTTGCTTTTTTAACCATTCGTTAGTATAAAAAAATAGCTCCTCTTGGTTGCTTTTTGAGTACTTTAAATCTAGGGTTTTAAAAGCGCTAAAAACTATATTCTTGCAATTGGCTTGAGCCTCAATCTTAATGATTTCTTGCTGTAAAAAAGCCGAAGTAATATCAAATCCTCTTACCAAAGAATGAGATTTATCTAATTTAAAAGGTTTATCAATTTCAGGGGAAGTAATTTCTCTAGAAGCAATATTTACTGAAGGTCCATTAGGAATGGAAACAAAGAAACTCAATGATTCCAAATTACAAGTAGGTGGATTTTCAATGTTCAGCAAAAGATTTGAGCTTGCTAGATCTGGATACTTTAAGTCTCGCAAATCAGCTAAGAGATTAAAGATAGGCACTTGAAAATTCTCTGATGTAAATTGTGAGCTTAGAGTTTTTAGAATGCTCTCTGCAGACTTAAATGATCTTAATTCTAAAGCCTTGTAAAAAACCTCAACTCCAAGCATAAAAGACTCTTCTTCTAATGATTGATTTTGAAAATATTTATTAATTAGAAGATCATCAAATTCTTTATTATCTGAGATAGTTCTGTAAATTGATTCTGATTGCGTTACTTGAACCCATGAGCCTAATAAAGGGTTGGGTGAAATGAAATTAATAAAAAATCCACCAAAAATAAAAAAAGAAAACAAAAATATTAAAGACTTCTGGCTTGATAGAGGTTGAAGTAAATAGGAGATTACAGGCAAAAGCAAAATAGATAAAATGACTATGATTATTAGCATCAAATTCTGCGCTTTACAAAAAAGATTACTAACACTAAAGCAAGAAAAATAAATGGTCCGAACCATAGAAAATAATTAGAGCCTCTAAGTGGAGGTCTGTAGTCTGAAAAATCACCAAATCTTTCTGACACATAGTGCTTAATTTCTTCATCGGTTGAGCCATCAAGAACTAACTGATAAACCTTTTTCTTTAAGTCTCGTGAAATGGGTGCATCAGAACTAGCGATGCTTCCGCTAGTACATTTTGGGCATCTTATCTCTGATATTAATTCGTAAAATCTTTTTTCCTGAACTGAATCCTCGAACTCATATACCATCTGATTAAATACAGAGGTAGATAGGGAAAAGCAATAAATCACTACAAGGAGTTTCTTGATATTCATGAGCTTCGCTTGGCTTTTTGTATTAATGGTAAAAAAATTGTTTCCCATTTTGATTGATTCATTTCGCCTTGAATATGACCAACAACCTGATTATTAATTAGCAAATATGATTCAGGTGCTCCAGTAACTCCAAGATCAAAAGCCAAGTCACCTCTTGGATCATACATGGAGAACAAATAAGGATTACCATGTTTTTCAAGCCAAGCATTTGCCTTGGAATCGGTATCCTTGTAGTTCAAGCCAATAATCTCAATGTCATTATTTGAAAGTTTTGTTAGAAATGGATGTTCAATAAGGCATGTAATACACCAACTCGCCCAAACATTGACAAGCTTAATCCCATTCAAAGACTCAGCTTCAACAGGATTTCCACTTAAATCATTTAATTGAAATTCTGGAAAATTTTTTGCTTCAAAATTAGCAAAATTAATCTCTTCCTCGACCAAAAGCACTTTTGCAAAAAAAATTAGGATAAGAATTGGAAGAATGACAATCAAAAACCTGAGGAGCTGATTCATAAAACTTTCTTTTTAAAAATTGTTAGCAACATCCCAAGCACCATTAACGCTGCTGAAAACCAAATCCACTTTATGAAATAGTTTATTTTAAGTGAAAAGGTCCAACTACCATTCTCGAGCTTATCACCAATAGTTAAGTATGTATCTTTTAATACAGATGCATGAATGGCTGATTCTGAAGTAATCTGGCCTCTTGTAGCATATTGTCTTTTTTGAGGATTTAGAAATATCTCTCTATCATCATGCATTAATGAAATCTCAGCAGAAATAACATCATGATTTGAAGCTTTTAAAACTCGAATATCATCAAAAGAAAATTCTTGCACTGATTCATTCACCGAAATAGATTGACCGGGAGCAAGATTTAAGTTTTTTTCATAACTGAGAATGCTATTCATAGACACGGCAAAAAACAATAAGCCAAGGCCAACATGAGCGACTGCACTGCCTTTATTAATATATTTTTTATTGAAAACATTATTAATGGTTCTAAAAAGGTAGCTAAAAAGAATCAGCAATCCAGAAAAAATTCCTATGTATGCAAGAATGGAAAAAACTGCGGTGGCCCTCCATATAAGATACATAGAAAGCAAAGATAATAATGTTGGAGCAGTCACAGTAACAAATAAGGCCCTCAGAGACATTGAACGTTGCCATAAAGCATCAACCGAAATCATAATAAATACGGCAGCTATTAAGATTAATGGGGAAAAAATTGTATTGTAATATGGTGGGCCTATACTGACCTTTTCTCCGCTTATAGATTCAATAATAAGAGGGTAAGTAACGCCAAGAAATATAGAAAATATACTAGTAACCATCAGTATATTGTTCATTGATAAAAATGATTCCTTGGAGCCAGTAACAACCAATTTTGAGGAATTCAAGGCTGGAAGTCGATATGCAAAAATTGACAGAGCAAGGAGCGTAATCAACCCTGAAAAACCTAAAAGATACAACCCTCTTTTAGGATCATTTGCGAATGAATGCACACTATCAATAATTCCAGATCTTACAATAAACGCACCAAAGAGACTTAATGCAAAAATTAAGATGCCTAAAAACATGGTCCAAGTTTTAAGGACATTTGATTTTGAGGATGCAAATAATGAGTGCATAAATGCTGTGGCTGCAAGCCATGGCATAAGAGCAACATTTTCAACAGGATCCCAGAACCAATACCCTCCCCAGCCTAATTCATAATACGCCCACCAACTTCCAAGAGCGATCCCGATGGTAAGAAAAATCCAAGCAACAAAAGACCAATTTTTTATATCCTTTTCCCATAGCAATTCAAAATCGCCATTTAGCAAGTAGGCTGTAATAAAACTGAAGGAAATTACAAATCCAACATACCCTAAATAGAGCATCGGAGGATGAATGGCTAAAGCGGGATCTTGTAAAACAGGGTTTATATCTGCTCCCTCAATAACCCCAAATGGCAAAATTCTTTCAAAAGGATTGGATGTTAAGAGTAAGAATAACAAAAAACCTAAAATGACAAGACTCAACATTAATAAAGTTAATTTTTTTAAAGGGTGATCTTTGTCAAGCGAGTTTATAAACAAAATACTCCATGCTGTTAAAAATACTATCCATAAAAACATTGATCCTTCGTGGGCACTCCATATAGAGGTCACCTTATAAAAAATTGGCAATTGAGAGTTTGAATGACTGGCTATGTATGCTATTGAAAAATCATCGCTTATCGCAAGATAAACATACATACCAAATGAAATAAATACCAACCAACAAGCTTGATTAAAAAGTCTCATTGAAAGGATTAATTGATTTGGATGAAATTTATTAAGAGAGAAGAAAAGATTAAAAATTAATACTAGACTCAACAAAACAACTGCTGATAGGGATAGAAAGTGTGAAATCTCACCAATCATACTTTGTCTTCTTCCATGTATAACTCTGGAGGCATATAATTTTCATCATGTTTAGCAAAAATCTCTTCTGCCTCAAACATACCATTTATAAAATACCCTAAGGCAACAATCCCACTATCCTCTTTAAATAGATCAGGCGGGATTCCGTCAAAGGTTACTGGAACTTCTTTTACAAAATCAGTAACTTGAAATTTAATAATGGTTCCATCTCTCTTGATAGAGCCATTCTTTACCATCCCACCAAGTTTAATCCTGTAACCAGATTTTAACTCCGCCTGAAGCATCTCAGAAGGTGTGTAAAAAAGATCTAACTTTGAATTCAAAGAAAAAAGAATTAATGCAATTCCGCCTGCAGACAAAAAAAGAATAACGATTAATTTCCAAAGACGGTTTTTTCTAGCTTGAAGCATTTTTTGTGTTTATTTTTTTTTGTATATCTACAATCCTTTTTTTTGCAATCAGAAAGCTTAAAAAAATAATAGATATGCCAATTAAATACACTGACCAAACATAAATACCATGACCATCCATATACAAAATTTCATTAAAATTATCAAAAGCTAAATTAAACATGTTCTAAAATCCATTTTTTATTTTTTTCTCTGGTAAATATATAAGAGCGGCTACTTAAAATACCAAGGGCAATAAGCGTAAAACCCAAGCCAATTACCGAGATAAGTAATGGATATAACATTGATGGATCAATTGAACTGCCTCCTGAGACTGAAATTGATGCTGGTTGATGGAGTGTTGACCACCAATCAACAGACTTTTTGATAATAGGGATATTCACCACCCCAATAACAACCAAAATTGACATAAGCCGGTCAGCCTTTTCTAAATTAGAGAAAGACCCATGCAAGGTTAAAATTCCAAGATACATAATGAATAGTATTAATGTTGATGTAATTCTTGCATCCCATTGCCACCAGGTTCCCCAGGTAGGAATTCCCCATATTGACCCTGATAATAAACCTATGAATGTGATCATTGCGCCTATTGGTGCTGCAGATTTAATTAAATACGCTGCTAACTTTACTCGCCACACAAGGTGCATTAGTGCACAAACAGCCATAAAAAAGTAAATTAACTCGGCAAAAATTACAGATGGTACATGAAGAAATATAATTCTATAGGAGTTTCCTTGAACTGCATCTTGAGGAGCAAATAACAAGCCCCATGTCCATCCAAGTATTAACATTGAAACCCCTACTATTAAAAAAAATGGATATAGTTTTTCTGTAATATTTACAAAACTTTTTGCAGAGGAAAATTGATGAATAAATGCTGTAATCACAACCAGTATTATAAACCTAAGTTGGTTAATCTATATGTGTTTTTAGGGCCGCAGAGATAATTAATGGCATGATGGCTGACATCAACAACCCTATACCTGTCATTAAGGTAATAATTGCTTCAAAATCATCTCCAAATTGAATGCTTCTTACTGCGGTTCCAAGCAAAATGATAACAGGCAATGCAAGTGGTAAAGAAGAAAGAACTCCTAACATTGCGCCCTTGTTAATTGATAAAGCATTACCGAAAGCAAATAAATTGAATAGCAAAAGATTTGATAGGCTGAGCAATAAAAATACGCTGGCAAAACTACCAATGGCAACTCCATTAGCAAATGAAAACAATGCACCTATAAATGCAATGGGAATTCCAATCAAACACACATAAACAAATATCTTTGAAAGAACAAGTTTGTAGAAGTCCTTTTCAATCAGAAATTCTTGCTCAAGCGATCCATCTTCAAAATCCTCTTCAAACATGCCCTCTGTTGCTACAAAAGAAGTCATTAACAAAGAGACAACAATAATCGAGAAATAAAATTTATCTAAATCAAATTGAGAGATATCTATGCTCAAAGGAAATGCAATAAGAACAAGAACCATAATTAATAAAGGCCCTAGCCAAGATTTTAACTTTTTTGAAAGCTTGAAAGATTCTGCTTTGACTAATCTAAGCACCATTTGCTCCTATATCTAGTACTCTGCAGTCAATCATTGGGTTGATATGTGAAGTAAGGATCAGACTAACTCCCTCTGATAATTTGTGAATAAGGAAACTGGTTAGTTGGTCAGCTGTTGCTTGATCCAAGCCAACTAAGGGCTCATCAAGGATAATCAAATCTGAAGATCTGGCCAAAACTCTTATCAAGGCTAACTTTTTTTGCTGCCCATAGGATAAACTAGCTGTAAGCTCATCCTGCAGATCAAATAAACCAAATTTTCTTAGCCATTCAAATGCAATTTTTAACTCAGCATCATTGAATAACAATTCTAAGTTCTCAAGTGGTGTAAGATAATTTTTTATTGCATTTTTATGACCAAGATAAGACATATTTAAATCTTGAGCATGTGTCTTAACAAAACCTTTAGATGGTGATGTTATTCCCAAAATGATTCTTAGCAATGTGCTTTTTCCAGACCCATTACCACCTTTAATATGCAATCCCTCTCCGGAATTGATATCAAAAGAAAGGTTATGAAAAAGCTTATTTTCATTTATGGAATAAGTAATATTTTGAGCTGATAAAAGCTTCATGCAGTCCTAATATAAAAGTGATTTTGCCCTTATTGTAAGGGAAGGAAGTGGTTTTTGTGGATCTAATCTCAGATAAAATCTTTTAGCTAATTCAGCAAATGGGTTATCACCACTATCTCCAAGCCCTCCTACTGAAAAATATAATAATTTTGAAAAAAATATACCTTGTTCTAATTGAGGCACTTTATTCAAGAAGGTATTTAACTTTCTAATCCTTTGAGATGCTCCTTTAAACTTATTCCCAAAATGATACCAACCCCAAAACTGATACGCGCTTCTAGAAAAATGAATAAGCTGCTCTCTAGCAGCCTTTCTAGGGAAAGCTCCAGCAGGGATTAAAGATATAACCGATGAATCTAGATCAGCAATTTTTGAATCTAATATTGACGGAAGCTCCTGTAAGGACTGAAAAGGGCAAAGCAAACACTCTGTCCCTTTTTCTATTTGATAAGATTTAACTCTTGAGAGCCTCTCTCTGGAACCAATGATTACATAGCTAACATTAAGGAAATTCTGTGACAAACGAACTTAATCTGCTTTAGCTAAAGCTTGGTCAATGTCAGCTAAAATGTCATCGATATGCTCAAGCCCAATTGATAATCTAATATAACCTGAACTAATTCCGCCTGAAGCTAACTCCTCTTCATTTAATTGAGAATGAGTAGTGCTCGCTGGATGAATAGCCAAACTTCTTGAGTCACCAATATTAGCAACGTGATAAAGCATCTCTAGTGAGTTGATAAACTTTTTACCTGCTTCATGGCCGCCTTTTATTTCAAAGCCTAGCAGCCCACCACAGCCATTGGACAGATATTTATCTGCTCTTTCCTTAGGTAAACCAGAAGATGTTCCAGGATAAGCAACTCTTTCAACCATTGAGTGTTTGCTGAGGTGCTCTGCAACCTTTTGTCCATTTGATGAGTGCTCCTTCATTCTTAAATGTAATGTTTCTAAACCTTGAATGAACATGAAAGCATTAAAGGGACTCATTGCAGCTCCCATATCTCTTAACAATGTGGTTCTTGCTTTTAAAATATAAGCTATTGGCCCCAATGCCTTAACTGCTTCAGTCCAAACTACTCCATTGTAATTAGGATCAGGCTGATTAAGCTTGGGCTGTCTTTCAGGATGAGCCTCCCAATCAAAATTACCGCCATCAATCAATACTCCTCCAATAGAAGTTCCATGACCACCAATATATTTTGTTGCAGAATGAAGGATAATTGCTGCTCCATGATCAAACGGACGGCAGATCAAAGGTGCTGCTGTGTTGTCAACAATCAATGGAATGCCTAATGGTCTACCTAGGTCTGCAACCTCTTGCAATGGAAAGACTTGGAAGCTTGGGTTCGGAAGTACTTCACCATAATAAGCTCGAGTTTTATCATCTGTTGCATCAAGAAAGTTTTGTGGATCACTTGGATCAACAAATCTAACCTCAATCCCCATGTCGGAGAATGGATTTTTGAACTGATTATAGGTTCCGCCATACAGATGAGATGATGCAACGAAATTGTCGCCATGACTGCATAAATTTTGGATAGCATAGGCTGAAGCTCCTTGTCCTGAAGCTAGACCCAGAGCTGCTACACCTCCCTCTAGTTCAGCAACTCTTTCCTCGAAAACTGCATTAGTAGGATTCATAATCCTTGAATAAATATTTCCTAGCTCACTTAAAGCAAATAAGTTTGCAGCATGATCAGTATCATCAAATTGATAACTAGATGTCATGTGTATTGGAACAGCTACTGAATTAGTATTTTCATCTTTTCTCCAGCCAGCGTGTAATGCAATAGTTGCAGGATTTGTATATTTTTTATCGCTCATTATTTCTCCAATTAAATTTTAAAAAGAAGGCCAAGCTAAATAAGATACTCAGACTAGAATCTATTTTTAGCAACATTTATATAGCGCCTAAAAGCCAAACAAAACCGCGCTGATGTAATTATAAACATATTTGTAAATTTATCTTTAAAAAATAATTTATGTAGTAAAACTACTTAAAAAATCATTAATTTTTCTGATAAATAAAGGTTTTTAAAATTTTATTGACAATTTATACGAAATAAATTCAAATTCACTACAACTTTAATAACTAAAAAATATATGGCAAAGAAATATGTAAATTTTAGAGTCGGTGGCTCCCCTTATAAAGTTACCGATGATTATTCGGTTTGGACAAACGACTTGCTAGGTAAAATTATAGCGAGTAAAACCGTAATCCAACCAGGAAAATCTACAGTGGGTCATAGATTAAGCGATTCAGATGTTGTTTACATTATAGTAAATGGCAGAGGAATGATGGAGGTTGTTGAATATATGAATTCCATGGAAGGACATGGAACCGATCCAAGTGAAGGTATCGAACACCAAGATTCATTTTCATTAACGGCAGGCGATGTGATTCTTGTTCAATCAGGCGATTTTGTCAAAGTAGTCAATGAATCTGAGCATGACCAACTGACATATCTTAGAGTTTTTGATAGAGAGGGTTGGAGAATTTAATTTACTAAGGCGAGTGAGATTCTGTCTCTAATAGCTTGATAGCTTCATCAATAGTATAAGTATTAGTTTTGTTTTCACGCAAATTCCTAATAGAAACAGTTTTAGCAGACATTTCTTCTTTGCCAATCACAGCCATAAGCGGGACTTTGGCATTGCTATGTTCTCTTATCTTATAACCAATTTTTTCGTTTCTATTGTCAAGCTCAACTCGTAAATTAATTGCATCAAATTTTTCTTTCAAACTCATAGCATATTCATTCACTTCTTCGGTGATAGTTAAAATTGACAATTGAGTTGGAGCCAACCATATGGGCAATTTACCTGAATAATTTTCGATTAAGATGCCAATAAACCTCTCAAAAGAGCCAAGAATTGCTCTATGCATCATGACAGGTTGATGCTTGGCGCCATCTTCCCCAATATACTCAGCATCCAGTCTATCAGGCAGGTTAAAATCAGCCTGAAAAGTACCACATTGCCATTCACGCCCTATTGCATCAGTTAAAACAAAATCTAGTTTAGGCCCATAAAAAGCTCCATCTCCTGCTTCAACGCTATAAGGGATATCAAGTTTTTTAATTGCATTTTCTAATGCGGTTTCTGCTTTATCCCAAACCTCATCTGAGCCAACTCTTGTTTCAGGTCTAGTTGATAATTTTATATCAAAGGATTCGAAGCCAAGCTCAGCATAAATCTCGGACAACAATGATATGAAGTCAGCTGTTTCGCTCTCTATTTGATCTTCAGTGCAAAAAATATGGCCATCATCTTGAGTAAAGCCTCGAACCCTCATTAGGCCATGCATGGTGCCCGAAGCTTCATACCTATGACAGGAGCCGAATTCTGCAAGTCTTACTGGAAGGTCTTTGTAGGATTTAAGACCCTGATTATATACCTGGACATGACAGGGGCAGTTCATAGGCTTAAGAGCATTTACTCTTTTTTCATTAGCATGCTCTTCATCAATTTCTGTGATGAACATATTTTCACGATATTTGTCCCAGTGGCCTGAAGCCTCCCATAGTTTACGATCAACAACTAAAGGAGTGTTGATTTCTTCGTATCCATTAGCAATTTGCTTATTACGTATATAGTTTTGCAAAGCTACATATATTGACCAACCTTTTGCATGCCAAAAAACCATTCCAGGCGCCTCTTCTTGCAAATGAAACAAATCCATTTCTTTGGCAAGTTTGCGATGGTCTCGCTTTTCAGCCTCTTCTAAAAGAGTTAAATATTTTTTTAGATCTTTTTCATTTTTCCAAGCCGTGCCATAAATTCGAGATAACATTTCATTTTGTGAATCGCCTTTCCAATATGCACCCGCGATCTTTGTAAGTTTAAAAGCTCCAACTTTATCTAAACTTGGCAAATGAGGGCCACGACATAAATCTATAAAGCCGGTATCACCTTGATTGTAGAGTTGAAAGTTATCCTCTTGCTCAGAGTCTTCGATGATCTTAACCTTGTAATCTTCTTTTATATTAGCAAAATTCTTTATCGCCTCTTTCTTTGAATGAATCGTTTTGGTGATGTCAGATTTTTCAGCAACAATCTTCTCCATTTCTTTTTCAATTTTTGGTAAATCGTCTACAGAAACCCTCTCATCAGATAAAAAATCATAGTAAAAACCATTTTCAATGGTTGGGCCGATGGCTAATTTGGCTTTTGGGTAAAGATTTTTTATAGCACGAGCTAACACCTGAGCCGCAACTGTATGCCGCATAATTTCTAGACCTTCATCTGAATCAAGTGTAAAAATAGAAATATCGGCATCCTGACTAACAATGTCACTAAGGTCTCTTTGCTCACCATTTACACTAAAGGCAACAGCAGCTTTAGCTAGACCAGCGCCAATCATGTTTGCAATTTCAAGCCCACTAATACCAACAGGAGCTTGCTTCTGAGATCCGTCAGGGAGTGTGATTGTGATTTCTTTGCTCATGGAATTAGTCCTTGCGCCCTATTCTAATATTTTTAACTCGAAAGGTATATTTTCAGTAGCTCTTTCTATTAAATAGTCTTTAATTTAACATGAAGAAAGGTTTTAATTTACAAAGTTTAGGAGTCATTATGACAGTGAGTGTTTTACTTAGCGGAACTTTAAAGGCTGGTTTGGTTGATCAGTTTTCAGGAATTTGTAGGGAGGCTTTTCATGTCACCCGTGCATTTGATGGGTGTCAAAATATTAATCTCACATTGCATGTTGAAGATCCTCACAAATTTGTTCTTACAGAGGTTTGGGACTCAAAAGAGCACTATGAAAAATATTTAGCTTTTAGAACAGAGGATGGAACTGTTGGCGCTATTGAGGAGATGTGCGTTGATGGGCCAAACATAGATATATTTGATATTACAGACGCTTAATACAAGCCTTCTTAGTTAAACGGATATAACAACTCCCTCCTAAGGAGTAGTTCTAGGTTCGATTCCTGGAGAGGGCACCAAATTTAGGAGAAAAAAATTTTAAAAAAAATATTAGCTCTACTGACAATCATTGCTTTGATTGTGATCTTTATGTACAAAGATTTGTATACTCGGGTTACAGTTATCGGGACTCTTTTTTCAGGAGAAGAGCAGTATGAAAATTTAAATAGGTTCTATAAATTCATTGATTCATCAACTTTATCGCCCTCTTCTAATCCTTTAAATTTTAAATCCAGCAAAACTATATCTTTACCAGCAAGCTTTAATTTCAATGATGCAGTAATTGGGACTGAGAATTTTCTTCAGCAAACAGACACTAGCGCTTTATTGATTCTGCAAAATGGAAGAATTCAATTTGAAAAGTACTGGTTAACTGGAGGAGAAAATGTTCAGTGGATGTCTATGTCTGTTGCCAAAAGCTTTATTTCTGCTCTAGTTGGCATTGCAATAAGAGATGGTCATATTAACAATATAGAAGAGGCAATTTCAAATTATGTGCCTGAATTAAAAAATTCACCATATAACAACGTGCGTATAAAAGATGTGCTACAAATGTCTTCCGGCGCATCATGGAACGAGGATTACAGTGATCCTGAATCAGATATCAATCGATGGGCTAAAATTTTTGCTTTGGGCGGTTCGTTCGATGAATTTATTCAAACCTTAAGTGATGACTTCAAACCTGGAACAAGAAATCATTACAATTCTATGGATACTCAAGCTCTTGGCATGTTAGTTAATCGGGCTACGGGAAAAACAATTACTAACTACATGACAGAAATGCTCTGGCATCCGATGGGTGCTTCTAATGAGGGTTATTGGCTGCTTGATTCTGAAGGCATGGAAATGGCATTTGCTGGACTAAATATCACAGCAAGAGATTATGCAAAATTTGGAGAGCTTTACCGTTTAGATGGCAAATTAAATGGACAACAAATTGTTCCTAAATCTTGGGTAAAAGATTCGATCACCCCAGATGGACCACATCTAACTCCAGGGGATAATCCTCTTTCTGATTACCCCTTGGGATATGGCTATCAGTGGTGGGTGCCTGGTGGTGACAAAGGTGAATTCATGGCAATTGGGGTTTACAACCAAATGATTTATGTTGCACCAGAATCCAACATGGTAATTGTCAAATTATCTGCTAACAGCTCATATGGGACTGCTGAAGACACAGATATGGCGAGCGAACTTGAGACAATTGAATTTTTTAGAGCTATTGCAAACAAGAGCCTTTAATTAATTTACTCTTTATTTTATAAAAAAAGATTTAAAAACAGTCCAAAGCATCCAAAACCATATGGATGGTTAAACCAGCTCCAATTAATCTAGTTTTTGAAAAAAAAATCATAGCTATATATATGCCAATAAACCAATACTGATGGAGGGGATGAAATCCTATGCTGCAACGATTAGCGTCGTAAATTGGGCTCGCAAATAAATGATCCAAGTCAACTAGGATGGTTGCTATCATTATTAAATAAGAGGACTTCCAATTTTCTTTAAAAAATAGAAAAGCAATTAATAAAGGAGCTATGAAATGCAGAGCTAGATGAAACATATGCTCATTATTTTTCTATTTCTGAAATTCCCATGCACATTTGTAACTAAATAATTCTTTCAGGCTCTTGAATTTGGCTCGCAAAAACTGCAGCAACAAGAGCAAAACATCCCATAATATTGAAAGCTACAAAGTAAGTATCTTGGAAACCTATCAATATGCTTGTTATTAGAATTCCAATTGGTTGAAGCGGCGAAATAATTGGAGATGATATACCTCTGGCTTTCCCAAGATTATGTGCCCCAAAAATTCTTAGGTAACACGCAGTCATAAGAGGAGTTGCAGCACCAAAACCTAAACCAAATATTAATGCACTTATAAAAAATATAATTGGTTCATTAAAATAAGTAATTCCAAAGATTCCAATTGCTTGAAGGAACATCGACATCATCGAAGGATATGCAGCTTTCATCATGTCCATGAGATATCCAAATATTATTTTTCCAAGGACTCCACCAAAAGCAGATAAAGCATAAGCAAAAACATATTGTTTAACAGGAAGGCCTAAAAGATTCCAAGTTTCATCTAGCCCCATTTTGCTTGCATGAACGGGCAAAAAAGCAAGCACACCCATCATTGAAAGAAATTGGAAGGCGAATGCTAAGGAAATCATCCAAAAAACTTTTTGAGATATAAGATCTTTTGCGGTTATCTCCTGAGGTAAAGATTCTTCTTCATTATTTTTCTTCATACCATCTTTAACTTGATTAACAGATCTTGGATCATCAATCACAATAAAAAAGATAAGAGGTAACATAATTAAAAGAACTACAGAAGCAAAGATTACATAAACATTTCTCCAGCCCACTAAATCAAGAAGAGGATCAACAACCAAAGGAAGCACAACCCCTGAAAAGGAAATACCTATTGCTGCAATACCTAGTGCTCTGCCAGCATTTTTATCAAACCAATTTGAGATTAATTTAGCTACAGCTAAATTTCCCATCATAATAGACCCCAGTGCAAGAATGGTCAGATAAATTGTTAGAAGAGACCAAAAAGAATTTATGAAACTTAAAGAGAACAGTCCTGCGGCATAAATTATAGCCCCGATCATCATAAAATTTTTAACAGAATACTTATCAAGGGCGCGCCCTACGACAATTGCCAAAATTCCCACAGGTATAAAATAGAATGCGGAAACCATACCGAGCTGACTTTCGGTCATGCCTAGCTCTGATATTAGGTAAGGCCAAATGACAGGAAAGCTATAAAAAATGAAACCTACAACAGTGAATTCAAGGGTAAGACCCGTAAATACCATTCTCCACCCAAAAAACTTCATTCCCATTCAATAGGTTTACTAATCTGAAACCCTTTATTTAAAGGGGTTTCAAAAAAGTTTGTATCAACTTTGTATAAGAGATTTCTCATTTTGCACCCATTTTTGTATGAATATGCCTATAAACTAGGTGTTTCATACAAAGTTTGTATTAGCTCGAACATTAGTTGGTCGATATTTCCATCGATTTCATTAAATGCAGAAACATTTGACAGAATAATTATCCCGTTTTTATTTTCTAAATCTAAACCCATTGAAGACCTATAACCACCAGTTCCCCCATTATGAAAAACTAATTCTCTATCATTTTCCATTTTTAAAATATGCCATCCAAGTCCAACCTGCTTATCGTCATCAATTTTATATGTTGGCTTTTGAGTCAGAGTTAATTCATTGTTCTCTTTGTCGAATTGAGCTAAAGCAAATTTTGATAGATCTTCTGCTGTAGAAAAAATTGCCCCAGCGCCTGCTAAAGCACCTAAATCCCAATTTGCTGTTGTTTTTCCGTTCGGATTTAACCCTTTAACGAGTTCCGATCGTATATTTTCTATGTTGATTGTGGAGCTTTCCATTTCGTATTTTATAAATATTTTCTCTTGGAGAAGTGATTCATATGACGAGTTGGAAATATATGCTAACTCAAACCCCAAAATACCAAAACCAAGGTTAGAGTATTCGAACTTAATTCCAGGCTCTTGATTTAATTCTATATCTTTTTTTAAAAAATCTATGAGCTTTTCTTCGTTGTAATCTTTATAGGGATTGTTTTCACCAAAACCAGTTATTTCATTCAAAACGTTGGAAATGGTATAAAAATTTGAAGGCATTCTTGTAAGCCCAGAAGTGTGATTTGCAAGCTCCTTAAAAGTTATATCTTTTTCAGTATTTATTTTGAAATCCAGATAATCTTGAATATTGTCATCTAATCTAAGTTTTTGTTCGTTAACAAAATTTGATAATAAGGTCGCGGTAAATACTTTAGTAATAGAACCTATTTCAAAAACATTCTTATAATTTTCAATAAACTTTATTTTGTCATTTGTTCTTTCAATTCCAACAAAGTTAATTTCCCCACTTTTAATTATGGCAATCGATAATTGAGTATTGTTTGGAAATGACTTCGTGTAATCAAAAATAAGCTCAGATTGCTTTTTGTTAATTCCTTTATTAGAAACTTCGAATTCATTTTCAGCAATTGTTGTTTTTGGGGAAGAACAACTTGAAAGTAAAAGAATGACTAATCCAATTAAATAATTTTTCATTTTATTTCTACTCAATGAATAATACCCACTAAAAACCTATATTTAAAAGGGTTTTAAAAAAGCTTCTATCAAGGAGATTATATATTTCTTATGGAGTGAATAGTTGGGTCTGACACAGAAAGTTGTGTCTCCCTGTGTCAGTTTTTTAGAACATCAGAAAATGGTTTTGAGATGAGTTCGATTAACTTGTGCTTATGTTTTGCTGTAAGTGACCAAACTTTGCACTAAAGTTTGTATCTACAGAACACTAATCAAATAAGAATAAGGGTATTGTCATAAGTTTGTATTAAGTTTGTATCTGAAGAACCCGTATTTTATAGGGGTTTCAGAGTCACCCTTCATTCCCACTCAATAGTCGACATGACTAGAAATCCAAGTAAAACGAGGGTTTCCGAGGTGTGTTTTACTAGTGTGTAGTAAGTGTGTAGTTACTAGGGTTAAAACTTTCCCTCTGTTATTTACCTTTTTTGTAGTCATATCAATATTTTATCACTTCCCTCACTAAACACTGTGTAGCCCTCGAATGAGTTGATAGCAGCCTTCAACGGAACGTTGTCATTTTCAAATAATCTTCTAAATTATTTTCAATCCATTTTAACTCTTTGGATTCACCACCCTGCGAAACCTCACGCCTCAAAAGCCCAACTAACCCATGAATAGAAGTCCAAATATTGACAGCTTTTATCTTGATATCTCTCTTTGACGCATCAGGCATGAAAGGTTTTAGTGCTAAATATACCTCGTCAAAAGCTGCATCATGAAGCGCTTCTAAATCAGGATAAAGAGACATATCTAAATCTATATTTCCAAACATCAAATCGTAAATATGCGGATAGTCCAAACCAAATCTTATGTAATGAGCGCCCCAACCTGCAAATGTATCAGCATCCTTTCTGCCTTCATCAATTATTTCGTAACCCCTGCGCATCAATTCTGCTTTAAGATCATCTTTTTTTTTAAAATGTCTATAAAAGGCAGTTGTTGAAACTTTAGCTTCTTTAGCAACCTTACGCATATTAACTTTCTGCCAAGATTCTGTTTTGCAAATGTCCCATGCAATTTCAACAATTTGTTCTTTAAGATTTTCTTTGTGATAGCTCATATTACGTCACTATATAAATAAATGTTGACTAAGTAAACATTGTTTACTAATATGTTAACTTAGTAAACATATGCACAGGAAACACACCTCTTGCAACAATAAATATTTTACCAACAATCAATTATAAATATGAAAAAGGTTCTTAGCTGTACATTAGTTTCAACATTCATCCTTGCCAGCTGTAGTGGCGGTGGAGGCGGTGGTTCTACTTCAAATAATGCTCCTGAAACGCCAATTCAGAATCCTTATAATTTAACTTGCAGCAGTTACCAATCAAATACTCAAAAATGCAGTTTTACTCATAATAATATAATAAGAGAATATTATATTTATATTCCATCATCATACACACCGTCTTCAAATGCACCACTGATGTTTGTTTTGCATGGTTACGGAAGTTCTGCAACAGATATAATGTTTTATTCAAGCTTTCAAAATTTAGCTGAAGAAGATTCTTATATCATAGTATACCCACAAGGCTCTTTATTAAATGGAGTAACTCACTGGAATGTAGGTGGTTTGACAATAGGACCTACTGCTATTTCAGCACTACTTAATTCATTTAAATACTTCTTTTTCCCTGCTAATGATGTAGATTTTATTGAAACTATTACAGAGTTAGTTGATAACGAATATTTTATAAACAATGAACGCATTTACTCAACAGGCATGTCTAATGGTGGATATATGAGTTATCACTTAGCCTGTAATACTAACCTTTTTGCGGCAGTAGCATCTGTTACTGGATCAATGACACCTGAAACATATAATAATTGTAGTCCTACTAATGCTACTTCAATTTTACAAATTCATGGATTGCAAGATTTTACTGTTCCTTATACTGGACTTCCATGGTCTAAGACTATTCCAGAAGTTATGGAATATTGGAGTGAATATAATAACTGTAATGAAGATCCATTATCCTCAATTACGGATTTATCAGACGGAAGCTATATATATTTTGATTCATACCAAAATTGTTCAAATACAGTTGGTGTTAATCTCATATTGCACAGTACCATGGGCCACACATGGCCAAGTATAAATAACCATAGTATGAGTGCAACAGCAGAAGTTTGGTCGTTTTTTAAAGATTATGATCTTAATCGAAAGATTGATTATAAATATGAAAAAGGTTCTTAGCTATATATTAGTTTCAACATTCATCCTTGCCAGTTGTAGTGGCGGTGGAGATGATGAGGTGTGTGATTTCACGAGCGTGAATACGGCACCAGTATTTACCACAGACAATGTTATCCTTTGGTATGAAAACGAAACAACTGAAGTTACCATTAATGCCTTTGATGCGGATGGAGATCGTTTAAATTTTGAAATAAATGGTAATGACGATGGAGGCCAATTTACAAATGGTAGTACGTTTTTTAACTCCCAATATCTAATAAGCATTAATAGGGTCACAGGAGTGGTAACTTTTAATGAACCTCCAGATTACGAAAATCCTGTGGATAATGATGATGACAATATTTATAGAATCCACGTTACTGTTGAAGATGAAAGTTTTTGTAATACAGATCGTGCGAAAGGAGTTGCAACCGAGATATTTCAGATAAAAGTAGTAAATGATCCTACAGATGACGAAACTTGGTCTTGGTGGGATGGAAATTTGATTAAAAGCAATGACTATGCGCCATATGACAAACATCTAAAGTCATATGGTCTCATCGTTGCAGGCCTTCCAGATGTGACAGATGATTTCATGAAAAAAATTGGAGATATTGTAAATGCTACTTTTGGTAGAAATAGCATAACAAGCGATCCTGACAGAAATCTATTGCTGGGTAATATTGTTTACTTTCAAGCCTTGCAACGAGTAGGAGCAACAGGAATGAGCAGTTACGACCCGCCCTTAAATGAAACAAACTATCCAGGATGGGATTTTATAAATGACAACTATATAGTTACTGATTTTATTTGGGAGGCCACTCAAAACTCCTCAGAAGAAGCAAAGACAAATGTGGCTCAGGCCAATGCAATTATAAAGCCTCTCATACATACAATTACATTAATGCTTGAGAAAACATTTTCTGAATGGAGCTATGAAGATCCGTCATCTCAATTAGTATTAGCGATGAATGAAGCTATAAATGGAGGTTATTATGATCCAACTGGCAAATTTGGAGACCTTTCAGAAACAGACCCAATTGCATATAAAAGAGCAATAGCCGAAGATTTTGCATACTGGATGATTTATACTGCATGGGGCTCATATTCTTCTTTTTTACCAGGTGATTCTCCAGAATGGACAATTGAGACTCTTGATGAAATGGAGTCAAATACTCCTTTAGCTTATGCACTTTATGACGATTATATTTATCGTATCTTAGGTAATCCCATAAGATACTTAGAAGCATTAACTTCTTTTGAGGAGGAATAAAATGAAAAAATTATTTTCAACTGTATGTGAAACACCAATTAGTGCACCCAAAGAAGCATTCAATCTTCACGATTGGGTCTTCACCCTATCGGATAAAGACTACCAAAGCACAGCACGCGGACATATCGGTGCTGGATCGAGCATTCATACTGATGGAACACAAACTTCTGTCAATGTGGAAAGTGTAGGAGGAGGTTTATTAGTTCAACACTATGTTGCAGAAGTTAAAGAACCTGATCACGTTAAGATGGTATCGCTTACTGATCTTTATTTAGCGCCCTTTATAAGAATTGTTATTAAGGTTACATGGGAAATGCGTCTAATTGCTGTATCTGACAATGAATGTAAATTCCAAAATACTGTATTGGTAGAACACCCTAATTTCATTATGAAAATTTTCTCTGCTCTAGCATTAACCGGTTATTTTGTGCGAAAACATAATGAAGAAGAAACCCCCCTATTTGCTCAAAACTTATATGAAAGAACATTCAAAGAAAACACCTAGAGGATAATATGGTGAAGAAATACTTTTTTTCTCTTTTTCTTATTCTGTTTGCGTTTCAATTGAGCGCAGCCACCTTGGACATTGAAGTCCAAGGCATCACAAAAGGAGGCATACTTAATTTAGAAATCTCCAGCTCTAAGGAAGCTTTCGAATCAGATGGAGATGACACTGGAGTGGCGGCAAGGATTCAAGAAAGAGTTACCAAAGGACAATATCAACGCTCCTTCGATATTCCTCCAGGGACTTACGCGATTAAATTACACATTGACGAAAATGAAAACGGGGAGCTCGACACAAATTTTTTAGGCATACCCAAGGAGCAATATGGAATCTCAAATAATACTCTATTTTTAAATTTCGATGCTGCGTCATTTATTATCGATACCTATAAAAAAGTTCAAATAGATTTGTGATACTGGCGGCATATAAATTAGTTACTTATGACACACAGTAGTTTCCTTAGTGTGTAGTATCGTGTGTAACGCTAAATTTTAAATGCCATAAGAACAAGCATTTAAGGTAGAAGTGTGTAGTCAGTGTGTAGTTAAGAAACCCAGTGTTTATAAGGGTTTAAGGAGTAAAAACTACTCCCACTCAATAACTACTCTAACTCAAACTCAGAAAATACCTGTGTTGCAGGGCAGAGAAATTTACTTTGCAGTGTTTTTATAGTGCGCGGAGTTAGCATCTTTGTTCGTCTGCCAGTCAAATCACTATGCCGCATCGAGAGCACCGCAAACTTGTTTCATAGTGAAACAATACTAGTTGATAAACTTCATCTACCCATCGATTTCAAGTCTTTACTTCAGATCCTTCAACGGAACGTTGTCATCTCCAAATATTCTTCTAAGTTATTCTCAATCCATTCAAGACTTTTATCTCTGTTACGCCGCAAATCCTTACGTCTCAAAATTCCAACTGTTCCATGAACTGACGCCCAAACATTGTATGCTTTTATCATAACATCATTCTCTGATTCATCAGGCATAAAAGATTTCAGTCCCTCAACTATCCCATTAAAGGATGCATTGGATAGAGCTTCTAAATCAGGATAAAGAGACATATCTAAATCCGTATTCCCAAACATCAAATCGTAAATATGCGGGTAGTCCAATCCAAATCTTATGTAATGAGCTCCGTAACTTGAGAAATTATTAGTTACATCCTTCATGCCTTCATAAAGAATTTCGAAACCCCTCCGCATCAATTCTGCTTTAAGATCATTTTTGTCTTTAAAATGTCTATAAAAGGCATTATTTGAAACCCCAGCTTTCTGAGCAACCCTTCGCATATTAACTTTCTGCCAAGACTCTCTTTTGCAGATGTCCCATGCAATTTCAGCAAATTGCTCTTTCAGATTTTCTTTGTGATAGCTCATATAAGAATAATGTTGACTAAGTATACATTCGCATTTATAGTTAATGTTGACTTTGTAAACATAATAACAGGATTTGTAAATATAATGATGAAATATTTTGGTTGTCTTTCATTTATTTTGTGTTCTTTTCATTTAAGTGCAGCCACCTTGGACATTGAAGTCCAAGGCATCACAAAAGGAGGCATACTTAATTTAGAAATCTCAAGCTCTAAGGGAGCTTTCGAATCAGATGGAGACGAAAATGGAGTGGCGGCAACAATTCAAGAAAAAGTTAGTAAAGGATCATATCAACGCTCCTTTGATATTCCTCCAGGGACTTACGCGATTAAATTACACATTGACGAAAATGAAAACGGGGAGCTCGATACAAATTTTTTAGGCATACCCAAGGAGCAATATGGACTCTCAAATAATACTCTATTTTTAAATTTCGATGCTGCGTCCTTTTCCCTTAATACATATAAGAAAGTTCAAATACGGTTGTAACGATGACAATTCTATTACCAATACATATCCTAGCCGGAACAACTGCACTGCTTTGTGCTGCTCTGGCAGTTTCGTCTGAGAAAGGTAAAAAACTGCATGTGCTTTCAGGTAGAGCATATTTCTGGAGTATGGCTATTATCTTCTTAACAGCTATTCCAATGTCGATTATCAGTAGCAACATCTTTTTGTTTTTAATAGCTATCTTTGCTTTCTATTTAGCTTTTGCAGGGATGCGCTTCGCTAGAAATAGAAAGGGTATCGCAACTACTTCAGATTGGATTGCTGTCAGCTTAACGATCTTATCAGGACTAGGAATGTTGATACTGTCTGCAATTTTCTTCTCTAATGATGACTCACAATACATAGTGCTTCTGGTTTTCGGATTTTTAGCTATTACATTGGGTTATGCTGATTTTAAGAGTTATAAAAATAATACTGCTACAGGAAAAGAAAGAATCTCAAGGCACTTATCTAATATGATGGGAGGAACCATTGCAGTTATTACAGCTGTTGTAGTTGTTAATCCTCCTTTTGAGCCAGAATGGGTATGGTGGGTGCTTCCAACAGCATTAATAACCCCAGTTATTTTCTGGTGGAACAAAAAAACCCTTAGCTAACCAGTAGGCAACTAAGAGTCATATCATATGACTGAAGATGTTAAGTGACTTATGAAGCGCAATAGTTACTTCAGTATGCAGTAATCTATGTAGTGAGATTTTTAGAAGGCAATAAAATCAATAACTTAAAAAATTAAATTAATTTATTTGAAGTTCTAAAACCCATTGTTTATGTGGGTTTAAGAGCAACCCTTTATTCCCACTCAATAGTTACCATTAGTTTGCTAGAAGCATCATATATGATTCCAATCATTCTCTTTATTCTGAAAAAAGATTTACTATTTGATCGCCGTTTTTAATATTTTTAATATTTTCAGCAAATAAGCTAAAGGCTCTGGGTATTGATAACAATGAATGAGCTGAATCATGAGCTGAAATAAAACAGTTTGGGGTGTTCCACAATGGTGATGAGCTCTCTAGCGGCTCAATCTTAGTGGTATCTAATGCTGCTGCTGCAATCTCTTTATCATGAAGCGCATCAGACAGATCTTGTTCATTAATTGCGGTCCCCCTACCTACATTAACTAACATAGCTGAATTATTAAGCTTCTTTAAGATATTTTGATTAATAATATCCCTTGTTTGCGAACTATCAGGAAGTGCTAGAACTAAATAATCAGTCAATGGTAGCAACTCTTCAAAAGAATCCAGCCCTAGAACCTCATCTGCATACTCGTCATCAACTGGATTTCGTCTTATTCCAGTAACCTTCATACCAAAAGCTTTGCCAAGTTTAGCCACCTCTTTGCCTATACCTCCATAACCAAGAATAACTAAAGTTTTATTAGTCAACTCTCCATCTCCACCTAATGGAGTCCAACTTTTAGATTGTTGTAATTCAATATGCTGATCTATTCTCTTATTCCACCTTAAGATTTGTGAAAAAACGTAATGAGCAATTGGAATTGCATAAATACTGCTTGCATTGGCAATTAATATATCTTTTTCCTTCAAGACCTCTTGGAGGATTGGAGCATCCATACCAGCAAATCCACTTTGAATAAACTTCATACGCTTAGATAAATCTAAGAGGGAATTAAAAATTTCTGGAAAATCTCTAGCAGCAAACAAAAATTGGTAGGACATAAAAAAAGCATCTGACTCAGGTACCTTCTCCCACGAAGGGTTAGTTGAATCTTCTGGGTTCAAAGAAATAATCTCCATAGAAGGATCAATGGATAAAAGCTCTGATCGGTAAAATTTATTTGTATCTTCTGAAATAACAATTCTCATTAGCCTTCCTTTAAAATATATTTCATTACTTTTCCTGCTGCATTTGTAGGTAAGGCTTCAACAAATACTATCTCTCTTGGAACTTTATAATTTGCCATATTTTCTTTTGACCATTGCACCAAAGTATCTTCTTGGAGTTCATGATTTGGTTTTAATACAACAAATGCTTTGGCAACCTCTCCCATTCTTTCATCTGCAATACCAATAACTGCAGCTTGGGAGATTGAAGGATGGTCACAGAGAATATTTTCAATTTCAGCGGGATAAGCATTAAATCCCCCAACAATAAACATATCTTTGCTTCTATCAGTAATTTTAATATAGCCATTATGATCAAGTATTCCTATATCACCGGTATGCAACCAGCCCTCTGTGTCGATAGTCTCTTTGGTCGCCTCAGGATTATTAAAATAACCTTTAGTTACATTATAGCCTCTTACTAAAATCTCTCCTGGCTCTCCGACCGGAACTTCTTGATTGTCTTGATTGACACACTTCACCTCTACATCAGCGATAGCACAGCCTGAGGTGGATGCTATTGTTTCGTAGTCATCATCAGGAGTGCACATGGTAACCACTCCTGTGCTTTCTGTTAATCCATATGCTGTAATGACAGTCTCAAAACCCAATCTTTCTTTCATATCCTTAATAAGCTGAACTGGTATAGAGGCAGCTCCAGTAACCCCCAATCTTAAAGAAGAAATATCTAACTTATCTATTAATTGACTGGTAAGAATTGACTGGTAAAGAGTTGGAGGTCCTGGCAGCATAGAAATTTGATGCTCATTGATTATCTTAATAATTTTATCTGCATCAAATACAGGACACGGGTAAGCCGTTGCCCCTCTCATCACTGAGGCTAGCCAACCAGCCTTATATCCAAAAGTATGGAAAAACGGATTTACAATTAAATATTGATCATTTTCATTTAAGCCAATGTAAGTAGACCAATACTCGAACACTTTAATATTTTGTAAATGTGAAGAAATAACTCCTTTAGGTTTTCCAGTTGTACCTGAGGTGAAAATAATATCAGCCATATCAGTTTCGCTTACTTCAGGCAATTCAACATCCAAAGCTTGCTCTTTGATAGTTTCAAAAGATTGAATTAAGTCTTTTGGCTCACTTTCATCAAGCGTAATTTTATGTAGCAAATGAGGTAGATCTTCATTTTCTAGTAACTCAAAGTAATCTGTCCCAAGAAAAGTTTTTACGCTAAATAAAAATTTAGCCTCTGAATTATTTAAAATATAGGCAGCCTCCTTGCCTTTCATTCGGGTGTTAATAGGAACTAAAACTCCGCCTGCTTTATGAATAGCAATTGCTGCAAGCACCCATTCATTCATATTTGGAGCCCAAATAGCGGCTCGATCGCCTGGTAAAATACCAAGATGAATTAAATGAGTAGCAATGTTAGTTGATAGGTTATCTAGATCTGTAAAAGATAACACTTCATTGTCAGAAATTAATGCAGGCTTTGAGGAAAAATTTTCAGCTTGCAGCTTGATTAGCTTGGGTATTGTTAATGTATTTAATGGTTTCAATCTAATATCCTGGCCCATCTATAATCATATTTGTAATACTTTAACCCAATAGAGGATTCTGAAAACCTTACACCAGGCAAAGAAGAAATTTCTTCATATAAAACTTTAGAAAGTTTAGTCACATCTTCAGCCAGAATGAACACCATAAGATCATGACGCCCGATGAGACTTGAAACAAACCTTACTTCCTTCATTTTTGAAAGAGCTTTTGCAACAGAGTCTTTAGCTCTAGTTTCAACATCCAACCCTACAAAAGCTAAAGAAGGTTCTCCATGCGATTGATATTATTTATAACAGAGATTTTAATAACTTTATTCTGAATAAGTTTTTGGATTCTATTACGAACAGTGCCTTCAGTTACTCCGATCACCTTGGCCATTTGATTGTTTGACATTCTTGCATCAGCCCCAAGCAATTGAATAATTTTTTTATCGGTTTGATCAAGCTTCATTTGCAAAAGGGGTCCAGTCCGTTTCAAATTTATACACGCTTGACGCAATTGCAGGGGCAATACTCTTAATTCCAACAATGGATGGCAAGATTTCATCTAAAAATATTTTTGTTTCATGTAAAGTTTGGGTGGCACATAGAATTTCTATATCCTGAATTCCGCTAACAACATTTACACTGAACACTTCTTTTTGCCGAGAAAGAATCTCTGCAACCTCCTCCAATTTATCACCTTGAACTCTTATGCCGATTGGGAGCAAATAGTCATAGCCACATTTTTCAAAATCTGCTATTGCAATGATTTTACAAAAACCTCCATCAATAATTTTTGTCAGACGTTTGCTAACAGTTACCTCATTTACAGATAACTTTTCTGCAATGAATTTTGCTGGTGCACGACCATCTTCTTCAAGAATTTGAAGAATCTTGTGATCAAGATCATCGAGTGAGAGCTTCACTTTATTAAAAAATCGCAGCGGAAATTAAAATTCTCTTTTTTCTAAATCTAGACCTGGAGGAATATCAGCTCTATTAACTAAAAATTGTCCGTACCATTTTCTTAGTTTATGCAACGGCCCATCGCCATCACAAACCACGGGGTCGGGAATATAAATTTTATTCTCCCAAATAGCTACATCTTGTCCAAAAGCAAAATTATTCGCATCAACATAGCCTTGAATAAAGGCAGCTTCATCTTCAGCAGACATACCAGGAACTTTTTTAACCATGACTCCAAAATTAATAACAAAAGAAGTGAGGGTTAAAGGTATATGACTGACCAAAAGTCTGCTTTCAACTTTCGCTCCGTCGTGAACAGCACTCATATATGTTGTCATGTAGGCTGGACCTTCGTATCTGGCTTGGGAAAATAAATCCCTTCCTAGTATCGGACTGTCAGCTGTCATTTCTTGTGTATAGGTATGGTCTTTAGCTTCATTCCAAAACCCTTCAAATGGAGCTTGGTGAACTGGACCAAAATGACCTTTATCAGCCATATTATCGATCAACTCTCTACAATTATTCTTTACCAAAAAACTCGCCATACCATAATCAGACCAATCATCTGAATAGCACTCTTCTATTTTATCAGGAGTAAAATCAGGAGCTTGTTTCTCTATGTCATGCCATACCATAACCATTTGGTTTATTTCCAAAACTGGCCAAGAAGTATCACCGCCAACATCCACTTCAACAGAACTGTCCTCATTTCGAGAAATTAATATTTTATTATTAAATCCAAAAATTGTTTTTGTTTCTCCAATCGGAAAATCTCTTTGATGACCCAAAACAAACCACCCTCTTGGAAACCTATCTGGTAAATCACTCATGACTATCTCCTATCTTAAATTAAACTTTTGTCCATCTGGATCTGCTGGTTTTTGATCTCTATCAAACCAAACATATACCATCCCATTATCCTCACTTACTTCCCATGATCGGGTGGTGGCCTTGGCAGGAATTTTTTTTGCATATGGAATATCATCACATTGGCCGTCTCCTCCCCAACGCCAGGCATGAAAAGGGCATCGAATGCTATTTTCATCAACTTCCCCACAGGCTAATGAAGCTCCCATGTGCTTACAATACAGATCAAGGCCTCTTAAAACAGCATCCTCTCCTCTCCAAACTACAATCTGAGTTGGGAAATCATCAACCTGGATTGCTGTCTTAGAGGGGATGTCCTGACTCTTTGCAATTTTGTACCAACCAGACTCCAAATTGCTAGCAGCAGGATCTTTCTGTTCTGGAAGCTCAGGTGCTATTAACTCTTGATCAGTCAAAATATTCTCCCTGTATTTTTATAACTAATAATAACTATTATATAAATACATCAAATAATCAACGAGTAACAAGTGGATTTGATTTGTCAAATTTATCTAAATTTAGCAACCACTTCTTCCGCTAAGATTAATTGCTCAATATTTTTTGAGGTAGGAACTAAAATTACGTCTGTTGCACCTGCAGCCTTAATTAACAAAAGAAAATCATTTAAATCACCTTGGCTGCCTGAAAAACCTGCTATTTTTGCTAAATCCTTAGCAAGATCATCCCCCATCCAACTTAAATATCTTTCAAGATGAGTTTGAATATCTGATCGAGCACCTTCACCCAAACCAAACCAAAAGCTTGTAACCAATCTTGGAGTTTTGCCTTTATTCTTAAAGGCGCCAATAACTCGATTAAATGAATCTTTAATCTCTTCGATATCTGCATTGAATGAAAACCCAGCTAAACCTTGAGCAAAATCAGAAGACATTTCCATGGCTTTAGGACCAACTGCACCTGCTAATATTTCTGGTCCATTCTTAGAAAAAGTTGTTGGGCCAAGATCAGGGTGATACTCCTTTGACCAAACAGATTGCATCGTTTTCACATGATTTGAAAGTATGCCCCATCTTCTATCAGACCATTTTGAGTCTATAGCATTGTAGTCTTCTTCCCTACCACCAACTCCAACGCCAAGGGTAAACCGGCCTTCTGAAATCATATCAATGGTTGCAAACTGTTTAGCGCTAAGTATCGGGTTATGCATTGTTAATACAGAGATGGTTGCAATAATCTCTACACGCTTAGTCCAAGCAGCCACCGCACTTAAAGTAGAAATGAATTCTGGATTAGGAAATAATATTCTTTCTCCTAGGGCAATATGTGACCATGGGCCAGCATCTATTCTAAGTGTCCAATCCTCTAAATTTTGCCTGGTCAGGCCAGGCTCCATGACCGGAAGGGTCATGCCAATTTTCATGATTTAGATTTCTTTTTTAATAAATCTAAAGCCACATCAACGATCATATCTTCCTGACCCCCCACCATCTTTCTCTTGCCTAGCTCAACTAAGATCTCTCTAGTATCAAGATTATAAGTTTCGGCAGCTGATTCAGCATGCCTTAAAAAGGACGAGTAAACTCCTGCATAACCCAATGTTAACGTTTCTCTATCTACTCTAACGGGTCTATCCTGCAAGGGTCGAACGAGTTCTTCAGCAGCATCCATTAACCTAAAAAGATCAGTACCATGTGTCCAACCAAGTCTATCAATTGCAGCAATGAAAACTTCAAGAGGTGCATTTCCTGCTCCGGCACCCATCCCTGCAAGACTTGCATCAACTCTATTGGCTCCATTTTCAACTGCCACAATAGAGTTAGCAACTCCCAAGGATAAATTGTGATGGGCATGCATACCTGTTTGAGTTCGAGAATCCAAGGTATCCTTGAAAGCTTTAAATCTATCTGCCACATCCTCCATGCTTAACGCACCACCTGAGTCAACAACATAAACACATTCAGCTCCATAAGACTCCATTAATTTAGCTTGTACAGCTAAATTTGATGGAGAGGTCATATGTGACATCATTAAAAAACCAATAGTATCCATCCCTAATTCTCTTGCAAACTCTATATGCTGCTTTGAAACATCTGCCTCTGTGCAATGTGTTGCAACTCGCACCGACCTGACACCAAGATCCCATGCCCATTTAAGATCTTCTTTTACAGCTATTCCAGGTAAAATAAGAGTGGTTAACTTTGCATGATTTAATTTTTCCCCCACGGCTCCAATCCACTCTTGATCAGTGTGAGCGCCAAAGCCATAATTAAAAGAAGATCCAGACAACCCATCTCCATGAGCCACCTCAATGGCATCAACTTTAGCCTCATCCAATGCTTTTGCAATTTCAATGACATGATCTAAGCCGTATTGGTGTCGAATAGCATGCATTCCATCTCTAAGTGTGACGTCTTGTATATATAGCTTTTTCATGAATTGAGTTTAATTAATTCTTGCGCTGTTCCCATTGCTGCAGAAGTCATAATATCTAAATTTCCTGCATAGGTTGGTAAGTAATGTCCAGCTCCTTCAACCTCAAGAAAAATTGATGCTTTTAAGCCTTCAAACTCACCATAGCCAGGAATTGAACATGGATTATTAGAACCAAATCTTTCAAATTGAACTTCTTGCTTCAAACGATATCCTGGCACATACGATTGAACACGCCCTACCATAGCTTCAATGCTATCTTTAACCAACTCCTGATCAACTGGATCACACAAAGTAAAGACAGTATTTCGCATCAACAAGGGAGGCTCTGCAGGATTTAAAACTATGATTGCTTTAGCTCTGTCTGCTCCTCCAACTTTTTCAAGTCCAAGCTTGGTTGTTTGAGTGAATTCATCAATGTTAGCTCTTGTTCCTGGACCAGCAGACCTTGAAGAAACAGACGCAACTATTTCAGCATACTTAACACTAGAGACCTGATTTACTGCTGCAACCATTGGGATAGTAGCTTGACCACCGCATGTCACCATATTTACATTCTTTTCTTTTAAATGTTCAGTTAAATTGACAACTGGAACACAATACGGGCCAATTGCTGCTGGGGTTAGATCTATCATCTGCTTCCCATCATTGATAATTAAATCATGATGATTCTTATGAGCACCAGCAGATGTTGCATCAAAAAATATTTCCGTGTCATGGTATTCATCCATACCCATAAATCCTAATAAACCTGATGTTGATATTGGGATATTCTGAGATTTTGCCATTGCTAAACCCTCAGAATCAGGATCAATTCCAATAACTCCATTTAAGGACAATGATTGAGAGGTTTTAATGATTTTTAGCATCAAATCTGTTCCGATGTTTCCTGATCCGATGATTGCGCATTTTACTTTTTTCATAATTAGATAAAATTAATTTCGCAAGTTCCAACCCCCTTAAGTTCCAATGAAAAACTATCACCAGCTATAGCTGGCTCAAGAGGAACTAGAGACCCAGAAAGAATAAACTCACCTTTTAGCAATGGAATATTGTATTTACCTAAGGTGTTAGCAAGCCATGCAACTGCTTCCGCTGGATGGCCTTGAACTGCAGAGCCAAGACCTGATGACAAAAATTCTCCATTCTTATGAACAATAACTTCTAACTTATCCATTTGAAATTTCTCAGGAGAGGATGAGCCCTCTCCCAACACAAAAATTCCACAAGAGGCATTATCAGCAATAGTATCTTGAATTTTAATTTTCCAATCATCAATCCTAGAATCAACAATTTCAAAACATGGAACAATTTTTTCAGTTGCAGAAATGACATCTTCTTTGGTTATTCCTGGACCTTGAAAATCTTCTTTTAGAATAAAAGCAATTTCAGCTTCTGCCCTTGGCTGAATTAAAAAGCTTTCTATTGAAAAATTTGACTTATTTTTAACATGCATATCATCTGTTAAAAAACCAAAATCTGGTTGATTAACACCAAGCATTTCTTGAACAACAGGGCTTGTAACACCAATTTTTTTACCAATAACTCTTTCTCCTTGATCCTCTCTCAAAGAAAGAAATTTCCGAGATATTTGATAGGCATCATTGATATCTATTTCTTGATATTTTTCAGAGAGCGGCTGAATTGTTTCTTGATTTTTTAATGCCAAAAAGAGTTCAGATGCTATCTCGTTAATAGTATTTAAATTCATTGATTAAGATGATAAAAATTTAATACAAGACTCGTTAAAGATTTGCTCTTTTTCGATCATGACCCAATGCCCACACCGACTGAAAAGCATAATTTGAGCATTTGGACAATTTTGACCGATTTTTATTGAGCCTGACAAGGGGATGAATTGATCATTAATACCCCAAAAAGCCAGGACAGGCTGGTGAATTGATGAAAGTTTAGACTCCATATTTGGAATGTCCATTGTGGCCATTACTTGAGTATTCATAAGAGGCAAAATTTCCATTCTATCTTCAATCATTTCCTTGCTAATAATTGATTTATCAAATGGGAAAAGCTCAAGCAACCCTTCTATTTTTTCTTGATCCATGTTGCCGCCAAGAAAATCTGATAATAACTTTTTAATGCCAGGCATTTCATCGTATACCTTTCGATCTTCAACCCCACCTGGCGCCATTAAGATTAATTTTTGTATCCTGTCAGGCTCATTTAAAGCAAGACCAATTGATAAAGCTCCCCCCAGACTATTACCAATCAATGAAAATAAATCAATCTTCAACTCATCAAGGAGTTCAAGTATTTTGCCATTAAAATAGTCTAACGAATAAATTTCATTTTCTGGCTTGCTAGAAAAGCCATAGCCAGGAAGATCGGGCAAAATAACTCGAAACCCTGCTTCTCTTAAGGCCTTAAAATTATTTTTAAAATTAGTGTGTCCAGAAGCCCCCGTTCCACTTCCATGGAGCAAAACCACAACATCTCCATCACCTTCATCGTAATAATGAAATGTAAAATTATCGCTGACTTCAAGAAAAGAACCTTTAGGAATCATTGAACTAAATCCTAGTTAAAGTTAATGGGAGTCCGTCTTTTGGTCTTGGCAAATGGACATGCATGAATGCTGGATCATAATTGGATCTTAAGTTAACTTTATAATTTTTTAATAATCTAAATAAATATAGTTTTGCATTCATCATTGCAAAATGCATACCAATGCATTTATGCGCACCACCACCAAATGGAATGTAACTAAATCCATGTTTTTTATGCTCTGCTCTTTCTGGAGAAAATCTCATAGGATCAAACTCTAAAGGGTTTGACCACCATTCTTTCATGCGGTGAGTAAATGGTGGGCTGAGCATAACAACAGTATTTGCAGGTATGTCATATCCAGCAACATTTACATCTCTCGTGGTGCGCCTATTTAAAATCATCACTGATGGATAAAATCTAAGAGTTTCTTGAAATACATATTCGGTCATGGTCATTTCTGACATATCTTCAAATGTAGGCATTTCATTGTTGATACCAAATATTTCTTCACGGACTTTATCTTGCCATTGAGGATTTTTACCAAGGTAATAAAGAATATTAGTCAATGCGCTGGTAGTGGTATCAAATGCTGCAAATAACAAAAAGGCCAAGTGGCCGTCTATATCGATATCATCTAAATACTCTCCATCCTCATCTTGAGCATTGCAGTATCTAGTAAACATATCTTGCGCATCTGATCCTCTTCTTTGAGGAATATTTGAAATAAAAAATTTCCTTAATTCTTCTCTTGCTTGCATAGATTTTCTAAATTTTAAAAATGGAAGATCATAAGGTAAGGGAGTTACTAATCCCTCATTGATTGTTGAAAAGAGATAGTTCAGCCTCTGAGCTTCTGGGCTTTTTTCATCCAAACCTATGAATACTCTTGCGGCAACATCCATCAATGTTTCTTGAATATTGTCATAGAATACAAATTCCTCATCAATGGGAAGCGCTTGGATGCGTCGCTCTTGAATGGGAATCAACATATCAACATATGACTTAAGAGCATCTGTCTTAAATGCTGGTTGCGATGCCCGTCTTGTCTTTTTATGTTTTTTGTCATCCCTGAGCAACATACCCTCAGGGTATAAGGTGCCCAGTGAACTTGCATAACCACCCGCAACACTAAAATTACCCTTGGGATCAAATAAGGCTGCCTCATTAAATTCTGGACCAAGACACATTAAAACTCTTTGATTGCGAACCATATCTAACCTAGAAACAGGGCCATATCTATCATAGTGCTTGTTACACATTGCCAAAGTATCTTTAACTAGCTCGACTGTCTTGCCAAGAAAAGGCCAGCCATACTGTCCTGGGAACATAGAAAGATCTCTATTATCAGGAGGTAATTTATCTACATATTCCATTGTCTATTTTATTATGAGTTTTTTTGGACTAATTTCCACCAATAATTTGGGAAAAATCTTCTTATTCTCGTGGCGAATACAGCTTCTTTTGAAGGGTAACAAATAATTTTATTAGTCAGTAAGTCTTTTTCTATTTGATCAACCACTTCCTCTGGATCGCAAAGCATGCCTTTTTTCACTGCAGTATTAATTGCATCAGGCGCATCAGTCTCATCAACAAATCTCATCAAAGGAGTGTCAGTTTGGGCTGGACAAACTACCATAACTCTAATATTTGTATCTTTAACCTCTTTAGCTAAGATTTCGCCAAAAATATTTACGGCTGCTTTAGAAGCACAATAAGCTGACATGTTTTCGAGAGGGCACATTCCTGCAATTGAACCAAAAAGTATTATTTGCCCGTTATTCTTTTCAAGCATTGATGGCAAAACATTGCTAACAATATTTACAGTACCCTCATAATTAATTCTCATTAAATTATTTATTGAAGTTGAGTCTAAGTCTTGAATTTTGGCCATTGGCATTACTGCGCCTGCTTGGGTAACTCTATCAATTGAGCCCACATCTGATTGAACCTGTTGAATCATGGTCTTAACGGCGTTTGAATCAGATAAATCACATGGGAAAATAGAGATGTTATTTGATTCTAGCTTTAGCTCGTTTAATCCTTCTTCATTTACATCTACAGCTGCAACATGCACACCCTCCGCAGCCAGCCTTTTAGCAGAAATTCTACCCATGCCACTTGCAGCTCCTGTAACCAATGCAACTTTTAAATCATTCATATTGTTCTCTCCTCATCTCTCTTAATTTCTTTGTTGGCTTAAATTATTCTATACCTACTTGTAGGAATTACCTCAATCTTTTTAAAGTCAATAAATTTCTCACAACTATCCATCATGATCTGAGCATGTTTTGCCAATTGCTCTGGATTATTTTTAGCATCATAAAAAACCTCTGGATCTGTCATAGCCTCAAATGGAAAGCACTCTTCGATAATCGCAATAAATGAAGGCGATGCTTTCTGTAAAGGCCTAACGATTGTATTTTGAATATAAATAAAATTAGATTGGGTCCGAATCGCAATTTCTGTGTGGTAGTTGGTCCAATGATCGAACCACTCAAATGAAGACATTGTTTCAGGCTTCTCTAAAAAAACAACTTGTGAAAACCCTTCTGATCTTGAGCCCAAAGGACTTTTTTTTGAGTTTTCTAAAATAATTGATTCGCTAACAATAAAGCCATGAATTTTTTTTGTAATTTTTTTTAGATGACTTTCGAGTGTATCTGCTAAAAAATAACTTTTTACTTTTATAAATATTACTGCATTTGGCGTGGGTGGATAGTTTGATTGTGCTAAATTATTTGCTGGTAAAACATCAGCATCAGCGATATTAATTTGTAATTCTGAAACTAGCTCGCCAATATCTTTACTAAGGTTTTTAAGAAGCAATTCTTTAAAAGTTTCTAGACTATCATCATCTTTTTTCCAAAGTTGATAGGCTAGTTTTTCCATCTATGCCCTTTGAGATGATGCAGATATCACCTCACCAGTCATATACGAAGAGAGGTCGGATGCTAGGAACAAAATAATGTTTGCTATTTCCCAAGGTTCAGCCCCTCTACCAAAAGTTTCTTTAGATTCTAATTCAGCTATCAATTCATCTGAGTTAGTCTTAGACAGATGTGGATTCATTGCAAGGCTGGGAGCTACTGCATTAATTCTAATTCCATGATCTACGGTTTCTAATGCAACACACCTTGTTAAAGCCATCACTCCAGCCTTTGCAGCAGCATAATGAGATTGACCTGCTTGCGCTCTCCAACCTAACACAGATGCATTGTTAACAATTACGCCTTGAGTATCTTTAAGCGCTGGAATGGCAGCTCTCATAATTTTCATCGCACCATTAAGAGTGACGTCCATTACTAGATCCCAAGCATCATTGGTCATATTTTCTAGCAAGGACTCTCCCCCAAGCCCTGCGTTATTAATCACACCATTTAAAGATGAATAGCAAGCAATGGCCTCTTTGAACATAGCTTCAATTTCTTTATCGTTCGTGACATTGCAAAGACAACCTTTGACTTCGCCCATATTCATTTTTTGCAAACTTTCTATTGCCTCATCCAATCTTCCCTGATGAACATCAGAAATAAAAATATTTGCCCCCTCCTCAAGAAATCGCTTCGCTGTTGAAAAGCCAATTCCGGAGCCGGCTGCAGCTGTAATTAAAATATTTTGATCTTTAAAAAGATTTCTTCCTATGGGATATTCTGGGTTCATTAGATTGTTCATGAGCAATTCTCTAAAATTGTAACGTTTGCCTGACCTCCTCCTTCACACATAGTCTGCAAACCATATTTAATATTATCTCTTTTCATATTATGAACTAATGTGGTCATCAATCTTGCGCCAGTTGCCCCAAGCGGATGACCAAGGGCGATTGCTCCTCCGTTTGAATTAATTCTATCCATTGGGTACTCCATCTCTTTCTGCCAAGCCATAGCAACAGATGCAAAAGCTTCATTTATCTCAACTAAACCAATCTCATGTAATTGGATGCCTGACTTTTTAACTGCATACTCTGTTGCAGGTATAGGTGCGGTAAGCATCCAGATTGGATCATCAGCTCTAACACTAATGTGCGCTATTCTAGCCATGGGAATAAGGTTATGCTCTTTAAGAATTTTTTCAGAAACAATCAAAATAGCTGAAGATGCATCCGCATTTTGCGAAGAAATAGCGGCTGTAATATCATGGCCATCAATCAAAGGATTCAAGGAAGCCATTTTTTCCAATGAAGTTTCTGCTCTCGGAGTCTCATCAGTGTCAAAATCTTGAACAGAAACAATTTCATCTTTAAACAAACCTTCTTCAATAGCCTTCATGGCTTTTTGATGGCTTTGGTATGCATAGTTTTCCATCTCTAATCTGGATATATTCCATTTTTCTGCAATCATCTGTGCTGAATTAAACTGACTTACCTCTTTATTACCATAGCGGTTGACCCAGCCTTTTGATCCAGAAAATGGATCAGCAAAACCTAGCGCTTGCCCAGCAATCATTGCATAAGATATGGGAATCAAATTCATGTTTTGAACGCCTCCTGCAATAACTACATCAGAGGTACCAGACATAATAGCTTGAGCAGCAAAATGAACAGCTTGTTGAGATGAACCACATTGACGGTCAACGGTTGTCCCTGGAACATGAACAGGAAGACCTGCAGCCAACCAACAAGTCCTAGCTATGTCACCAGCTTGAGGGCCAACTGTATCAACGCAACCAAAAATTACATCCTCAACTAACGCGGGATCTAAATCTACCTGATCAAAAGTTGCAGAAAGAACAACAGCCCCTAAATCAGCAGGGTGCATATTTGATAAAGTTCCTTTCTTCTTACCTATTGGTGTTCTCAACGCGCTAACTATGAATGCATCTCGCATAGCTATGTCCCCCTAAAAAGTATATAAAACACCAAGCTCTTCATTAGTGGAAGACAGTGTATTGAAAATTATATCCTGTTGCCTGTCTTCATTACCCCAACAAGCCATCATCGACCAAGCTTTTCTCATGTATATATGAAGATCCATCTCCCAGGTATAGCCCATTGCTCCATGAGCCTGAATACTATTTTTACAGGCAAGTTCAGCAGCTTGAGCACACATAAATTTTGCATGAGCGCAATGTAAAGCGGATTTTGGATTGTTCTCAGACAAAGAATACGCAGCTCTATATACAGCAGGTTTTGCAAACTCAATTTTTACTGCTACATCAGCCAACATATGTTTAACAGCCTGAAATGATCCAATTGGCTTGCCGAATTGAGTTCTATCTAAAACATAAACTGAGCTTAAATCTATCATTTTTTGGGCCAATCCAATCAACAAAGCTGCTGTCATTAATGCCCCTCTTGCTGAAACGGCAGAATTAATTTCATCAAAATTTTCAGATGTGCAAATAGCATAATTAATAGAATTTATCTTGAAGAGCTCTCTAGAAGGATCATTAGAGGATATCACTTCAAAATCCATATCGTCTTTTGCAATAAACTTGCATTCAGAATTATCAAGCAAAATCAGTCCGGCTGAGTCATTTAAAAACAGTGGGTTCGGAGCTAAAGGATGCGCAAGAGCAATATACTGACCGCCATCATTGTAATTACTCTCAATAGCTTCAGTAATATTTTTAGGCAGGAAAGGAATTGCATCGTTTATTAAAAAAGTTTGCTCTGCCACTGGTTCAGGTAATCCGGCATAACCCATCTCTTCAACCATTAAGGCTAATGTAACTTGATCCATACCTAAACCACCTTTTTCTTGAGGAAGATTTGAGTTCAAGACCCCTAGCTCAATCAAATTTTTCCATCGGTCTAGGTTAAATGACTTATTTGCTTGCCAACCATCTCTGATGGAAGAGGGAGTGCATTCTTCAGCTAAAAAAGATTTGATAGCACCCTTAAATTGAATTTGCTCTTCTGAAAAAATAAAGTTCATTTTTTTACCTCGGAAGCCCTAGTAACCTTTCAGCAATAATATTTTTTTGAATTTCATTGGTACCTGCATAAATTGGTCCTGCATAAGAAAACATAAAGCCCTTGATCCATTTAGCAGCATCATATTTAGATTCTTGGGATAATTCTGCGCTTGCTCCCAAGATTTTCAATGCTGTTTGATGCATCATGTGATCAAGTTCAGACCAAAAAATCTTGCCTAAACTAGATTCTGAACCAATGGAACCTCCATCAAGCATTTTTGATGCAGTATGATAAATGCTTAAAGCATATGACTCTGATTGAGCCCAAGCCTCAACAACCTTAGCCTGAATCATTGGAGAGCAATGGTCTTGCTTTGCAAGATAAAGTTCTAATAGTTTTGCGGCTGTTTGCTGAAAGCGCGCTGGGCTTCTTAGCATTAGACCTCTCTCAAATCCTGCTGTTGCCATTGCAATCTTCCAGCCTTCACCATCACCGCCAAGTAGATTTTCTACGGGAACTTTTACATCATCAAAATATATTTCTGCAAAACCTGGTTCGCCATCCAATTGAGGTATGGGTCTGACAGTAATGCCAGGCAAATCCAAAGGCACTAATATAAAAGATAAGCCTCTGTGTCTTTCAGAGTCTAAATCTGTTCTGAATAAACCGAAGGTCCAGTCAGCATATGCTGCTCTTGAAGACCAAGTTTTTTGCCCATTAATTTTGTAATGATCGCCTTCTAGCACTGCTGTTGTTCTGATAGCAGCCATATCACTTCCAGCGCCCGGCTCAGACCAACCTTGTGCCCATATATGATCACCAGTAGCCATAGCGTTTAAAAATTTAGATTTCTGCTCATGAGTTCCAAATTCCATCAATGTTGGGCCGAGTAAAAAAACTCCATTTTGATTCACTCTTGTAGGAGCTTCGGCTCGATAATACTCCTCTTCAAATATTAACCATTGAATTAGGTCTAGACCCCTTCCTCCATACTCTTTAGGCCAAGTAACCATTGACCAATTTCCTTGGTTTAATGTTTTTTCCCATTCCCTATGCTGCTCAAAACCTTCTTTAGTATCCAATGATAAAAGTGATGTCTCAGGAACATTGCTCTCCAGCCAAGTGCGCACCTCGTCTCTAAATAGGTTTTGTTCATTTGTAAAATTAATTTTCATCTTTAAAATCTGCGTCTCTTTTTTCAACGAATG
>CACJSU010000002.1 GCA_902596165.1 uncultured SAR86 cluster bacterium
AGGATCCGAAATCATTCGAGCATTCATATAGTCTTCTAAAGTAAGAGAATTGTGATGCATAAGAGCGCGTTCGTTGCAATTGGCGTACTTTCTTAAAGCAATAGAAACACTTGCAAGATCTTTTCTATCATAATTATATTGATACATATACCTTCTCATAAGCATAGAAGATTCATCAACTGGCCTCACTAAACCCGATGGTCTAGACCATTTCCAATGATCAAAGATTTGTTCATTTGTATGAGACCACATTCTAGAACTAGGATCACCTCTTTTGCGTGATCTCCAAACCACTCCAACATTAGCTATCCCTGAAGCAATTGCCATAGCAACTTGACCAATAGCGGCACAACTTGCTCCACCACCATATGGAGCTTGACTCCAATAGGTTAAATTTCCAAAACCTAAATTTCTTGCAATTTCAAATTCAGGTGTCTCTTCATAGGTAAAACTACCTAAAGCATCAACTTGGTCAGGGTTAATGCCAGCATCATCCAAGGCTATTTTAATTGCTTTACAAGCAAGGTTTAGTTCTGTTGAATCAATTGATTTTGAGAATTCGGTTTCCCCAATTCCTACTATTGCTGTTTGATCTTTCAGCATAAATAACTATTTAGGTAAATTTAATCTATTGGCAATATTATTTTTTTGAATTGCAGATGAGCCACCTAAAATTGGCATAGCTAACATATCGCGAACATATCTCTCCATATCAAAGTCTCTAACATATCCATAAGCGCCTAAGATCCTTTGACAGGTTAAAACTATTTCTAGAGCTGTTTCAGTTACAAAGAGTTTTGACATTGACATTTCAACTGTAGCTGTAACATTTTGATCAGCAAGCCATGCTCCTTGATATGTCATTAATCTACATGCTTCAAGTTTTGTTTTAACTTCAGCGAGCATATGTCTTACAGACTGGTTGTGGCATATAGGCTTGCCAAATTGAATTCTTTCTTGAGAATATTGCCACGCATCATCAACGGCGGCTCTTGCGATCCCTAAAGCCATTGCTGAGACTTCAATTTTTTCTACATCTAACCCTGTGCTTACAATCTTGCTCCATCCATTATTCCACCCCTCTTCTCCCCCTATTACATTTTCAAAAGGTATTTTTACATCATTGAAAGTTACATCACAGGTACCTCCAACCCCCTTTTGTCCAAGAGTTTGTTGGGGTTCAATTATGATTCCATCAGATTTTGGGGGTATTAATACCAAAGAAAGGTTTCTGTATCTATCTTCTTCTGGTCCAGATTTAACGATTGTATAAATATAGTCTGTAACATTTGGTCCAGAGCACCAACGTTTGGTTCCATTGATCACGACTTGATTACCATCTCTAACAGCTTTAGTTTTAACACTTGCTACATCTGCTCCAACATCGGGTTCACTAATTCCATACGAAAATAGCAGATTACCTTTTGCAACTTCAGGGAGAAATTTTTGTTTTTGCTCTTCACTGGCAACTTCAGAAATGTTAAGTCCTGCATAACATGCACAAAAAATATAGCCTGAAGCAATACCAAGGCTTCTAGTGCATAGTTCCTCAATTGTAGCTATCGTTGCCATTACGTCTCTTCCTGACCCACCATATTCTGAAGGAACCGTTAAGGAGGTAACACCTAATTCACACAATTTATCAAAAACCTCTCTTGGAAAATAATCATCCTTATCCCATTGATTGACCTTCTCTCTAGGCATTTCCTTTTCAATAAATTGTCGAAGAGTATTTCTTAGCATAGAGATATGTTCTGGCTCTTGGAATGCATTCATGTTTCTTGAATACCCAGATTTGCATGTATTACTGAACCATTCACAACAGAATTATTTGCGCAGAAAAATAATGTCTTAGCTATTTCCTCAGAAGTAATTAATCTATTTTCACTTAAAGTAGAAGCCATGATTTTTAAGGCTTCTTGATTGCCTTGAACATATTCAACCAACATTTCTGTTTCAGTAGCTCCCGGACATATACAAGCTGTATGAATAAATCTTCCAAATAAGTCCTGGCAAGTGCTTCTCATCAGACCAATCATTCCATGCTTTGTCATTACGTATGAGGACATATGTGGAACTGCTTTTTCAGATAAGGTTGAGCCAACATAGAGAATCGATGATCCTTTTTTCATGAATGGAATAGTAATTTTATTTAAAATGGAGGGTCCTACTAAGTTAACCTCTATTACCTCTCTTAAGTTATCATCGTTAAATGATTCGACTGTGTCACTTTGCATCTTACTTGCATTGTGGATTAGACAAATTTGATCAGAAGAAGATAGTAAATCTTTAAAATTTGATTCTAATGATTCTTGCCAATTGGGAGTAGATAAATCGATATCGATATGTATTGCATTATCTAAGTCTATTTTAGATCTAGAAAGATTGATAATTGAATAATTATTTTCTTGAAAAAGTTTTGCTGTAGCAAATCCTATTCCACTGCTGCCACCAGTAATAATAAGAAACTTCTTCAAGAAATCACCTGGTTTACTTCTGTTTAAATTTAGGAGTTTCTTTCTTTGCAAAGGCTTCTAATGCAATTTTATGATCTTCCATTAGCTGGGTAACATTTTCAAAGGCTGCAGCCCTATCAATTATCGAATTAGCCATAACTTTTAGGCCAGCATTTATAGAAGTCTTAGTCCATCGAATAGAATATTTTGCCCCATCACGTAATTTTTCAGCTAATGCCTGAACTTCGTTATCAATTTCATCTTCAGCAAAAACCTCTGCTATAAGACCCATATCGAGTGCTTCTTCAGCTTTTATCATCTCACCTGTTAAAAGATACTTTTTGGCTCTAGCATAACCTATGAGCTGTGGCCAAATTACACAGCCACCATCACCAGCAACAAGCCCAACAGAAACATGAGGATCTGCAAATTTTGATCTTGGAGTTGCGTATACAAAATCACAAAAAAGTGCCAAAGAACAACCTAAACCAACAGCAGGTCCATTAACTTTAGCAATTATGGGTTTTTCCATATCCAGCATTGCATTTTGAATCTTTCTGTCATGATTAATGTGATACGCAGTTGCTACAGGGTCACCATGAACTCCTAACAACCATTTGAGGTCTCCACCGGCACAAAATGATTTACCTGCACCTGTGAGGATGACTATATCGATCTCATCATCATATTCAGCATCAAGAAAGATAGTAGAAAAATCGGCATGTAACTGTTCATTTACAGCATTCATATCGTCGGGGCGATTAATAGTAATAGTTAATATCCTATCCTTTTTAGTTATTTTAAGTTCTTTATATTTTGAGTAATCCATAAAATTATTATAAACAGCCTGTTAAAAATTACTAATTAAGATTTAAATCTTGAATATATTGCTCTTGTAATTTGTATTTTTGAATCTTTCCAGATGGAGTGACTGGGAAAGAATCAATAAAAAAAATGTATCTTGGAACTTTCCATCTTGAAATCCGCTCTTTACACCAATCTCTCAATTCATCCGGATTATTTATTTTTGTTAAATCTACCCTTGCAACTGCACAACATTCTTCATCATATTTTTTATCAGGCAGACCAAATACAGCAACCTCAAGGACTCCAGGATGTTCAAGCAAGTAATTTTCAATTTCAATAGGATAAAGATTTTCACCGCCCCTAATTATCATCTCTTTGGCTCTTCCTACAATATTTATATATCCATCTTCATTCATGGTCGCAAGATCTCCAGTTGGAAACCAGCCATCAGGATTTATTCCAGAGCTTCCATCAGGCAAATTACCATAACCCTTCATAAGCCCAGGACCCTTATAGAGCAATTCTCCAGGCGTATCATTTTTAACCACTTCATTATTTTTATTTACAACTCTTAAGGACACGCCGGGTAATGCAAGTCCAGCAATAGCCTTTAATTCTGGGGGATCATTGGGAAGTGCAGTAGAAGTTAGCCCACATGTTTCTGTCATGCCATAACCATTGACTACATCTGCATCGAACTCATCAGAAAATTTTTTTAAAAGCTCAAGCGGTGGATTTGATCCACCAACTATTAAACATTTTAAGGCGCTTAGATCATATTCTTTAAAATTAGGCACCTCCAGCATAGCTGTTAATAAAACAGGGGCTCCAATAAAGACAGAGCATTTTTCATTTTGCAGGATATCTAGCGTTACATCTGGTTTAAAAATATATAGAGGCAAAGAAACTGCTCCTGTTGCAGCAGCACCAAGAGTCATACAAGCAGAGCCACCAATGTGAAAAAGTGGAAAACCATGACAAACTCTCTGATTTACGGTTATATTCCAACGAACATGACTATTTTTAGATGATGTAATTAATGATTGATGAGTCATCTGAGCAGCCTTTGGAACTCCAGTCGTGCCAGATGTATATTGGATCATAAAAATATCATTTGGATCTACTGATGGCAGCAATGAGTTAGAGCATCTTCCTTCTTTGATAAGGTTTTTTAAACCATCATCAAATGAATAGTTATGTTTAAGGGATGGAATTTCGCTTTTAATTTTATTAATTACATCCAAGCATTTGATTTCACCAATTGCCTCAGCGTGAACTATTGCAACAGCTGATACTGTATTTAAGGCAAAAATTAACTCTTGCTCTTTATATAATGGATTTAAGGTAACAATTCTTAAACCTGCCTTAGCTAACGCATATTCAGATAGAATCCATTCAGGATGATTGGGACCCCAAACACCCACTGTATCTCCTGGCTTAAATCCATAATCTATAAAGGCCTTAGCAAGATTGGTAGACATTTCATTTAAATCTTTATATGTCCACCTTATGTCATTCACACCGGGTTGATTGGAATATACTAATGCTTCTGTGTCAGGAGACTCTGCAGCTCTTGTCTCTATAAGCTCGCCGAGCGTTATAGCCATTAATTCTGAATTATCTAATTCATCTATCCATTCTGATAAATTTTTATCTGGTTTAGCCATGAATGTTATGAATCTCCAGGAATTATAAAAATTTCTGATCTTCCGCCAGAATTTCTTAAGTCAATTAAAGGTTTGTATTTTGGATCTTCATACCAATTTTGAGCAGATGAAAGATCTGGAAATTCCAACAGCACATAAGCTGAGGGTTGCTCTTTCCCCTCTTTCATATCTGGCTTAACACCTGAAGCTAGATATTTACCACCGTGATCGGAAATCAATTTTGCCGTTTCAGGAAAATATTTTTCATACCAATCCCAACTTTCCATGTATAGCAAACCTAAAACATAAGCTTTCATTTGTTGCCCCCTATGTTATTAGTTATGATTAAATTAACTAATATTTAATTTTTATTCATAAAAACAAATATGTCCAATCAAGATACTGACTTTTATGGCGCTACATCTTTTATTAAAAAAGATAAAAATCAGAATTTCTACCTATCTGCTCAACAATGCAATGCATGTGATGCAATATTTCTAGACAATCGGATAAGTTGTTCTAAATGCTTTGAACTAAATAATTTTTCAACTATAAGATTGTCAGATACAGGAAGCCTATATTCATATTCTATTGTTCATAGATCATTTCCTGGAATTGAGGTTCCATATATTTCAGCAATAGTTGATCTAGATAACGGAGGAACAATTAAAGGTAATTTAATAAATGTTGATCCTAATCCTAAAAATATTTCTTTTGATATGAAGGTCAAGTTGGTATTTAAAGATGCTTTAGGTAGAAAAGATAAAGATGGCAATTCTTATGTGAGCTATTTTTTTGAACCGTTAACGACTTAATTTTTCATTAAATCCAAGTAATTTTATTTATAGTGTATTATTTATACGTATCTTAATTTTGAGATATTAACTTATGGAGGCAATTATGGAAGGAGAGATTTGGTCAACATTACATACTGCTAGGATAGCTAATGCAGTATTTTTTATATCAATGATGGTATCAATATGGATAGCAGCTAGATTTTCATCAGTGGCAGCTGAGAAAGGAATAAATATGGTTGGTAAAATTATCTGTTCATTGTTTGCAATAGGCGTATTTATGGGTAATTGGACAATAGGATCTACGGTAATGAATTCATATAGTGGCTTTGCTAAAGCATTTGAAATGTTAGGAGAAACTGGTGTTGAGTTATCACCTATGGCCACAGGCTATATCGAATATTTTGGAACAGAAATGACAGGAATGCCTAATCCTGTAATGATGTTAGTTGGAGTAACTGGTCTATTGATTGCGTTAGCCCCACTTTGGTTCAATTCATCTGACTAATAAACTTTATTAAACAATAAAAAAAGCCTGCATAAGCAGGCTTTTTAAATCAATTTTCTATCTTGTATAGATAATTTGACAGTGTTCGATGGTGTCACTAACAATTTCATTGACATATTTTGCTGACTCATCCCAAATTTGAGCCCAAGAAGCACCCGCAAAGTATTCGTCAACAACCTTACCTAGCTCACTGGCTGATTGACTTACAGCTCTAACATGAAATACTTCCGTTCCTCCGCCCAAAGGTTGGAACACGCCTATATTCATATCATGGCCAGCGTTTCTTATTGCTTCTTCAAGCTCAATCATTTTTTGAGTATAGGCCATAGGGTTATTAAGATTTAGTCTCCAAAGGCGCTCATATGCAGGTTGTAATTTAAATTCTTTGAGTGGTTTAAATGTAGACGAGTATTTTACTTTACGCATACTTTTATATTGTCCTGTTGCATTCATTGGATCGTAAAGATCTGTAGCGGCAAAAGCTTTTTCAACATTGGGAAATGCATTCCAAACGAACATTTCACCTGGATACTGGTGCCCTGTTTTTGTAACGCAAACTCCTGCAAGATCTGAGCCAATAGCTTCAAATGGCGCGGTATTTTTTTTCATCAGCTCAATATATTTATCAACATCTTTCGCTTTAACGTGAAGAGTTGTAAAAGCACCCTCGGGGACAGCAAAAGCATTGAAAGATATTATTAGCATGAAAGCAGTTAAAGATTGAATTATTTTCATATTTCTCCGAATTTATTTATTTATTAAATATAGTGTATTTCTTTTATACATTAAATAACTTTACTAAACTTGATGTATCTAAATTTCCTAAATTATTTTTAGAGAGAGTTTTATAGTTTTTTAATACATTTTTAGAAATACTTAAATTTAATTTATTTAATTTTGCATGCTCAAGAGCTATGTTTAAATCTTTTATCATTAAATCTACGGCAAATCCAAAATCAAATTTATTATCAATCATGGTATGAAAACGATTATCCATTTGCCAAGATTGAGCTGCGCCATTAGAGATGGCAGTAAATACTTGATTCATATCTAAATTAGATTTTTTTCCTAAGGCTATAGCTTCGGATAAGCCTTGAATTAGGCCAGCAATACATAGCTGATTGATCATCTTGGTCAATTGGCCATGGCCATTAGGTCCAATTTTTACGATAGTGCTTGAATAGGATTTCATTAATTTCCTGATAAGAGAGTATTTTTTAGTTGGACCTCCAATCATTATAGATAATGACCCATTTACCGCTCCGGCCTCTCCTCCACTAACTGGTGAATCAAAAAAAGCAATTTTTTGGTTTACTATTTCTTTATTTGAAATGATTAAATTTACTAGCTCAAGTGAAGTAGTTGAATGATCAACAATAAAAGAATTTTTTTTAAGACATTGAAATAGTTTTTTTCGAATTAAAACATCAAATATCGAATTATCATCTTTGAGGCACATGATTAATCCATCAAATTTGAAGTTTGGGAAGTTATTTAAATCAAAAATGGATCCTTTATATTGATTTAACCAGCTATCAGTGACTTTCTTTGTTCTGTTATAAACAAAAAGATCAAGGTCATTTCTTTTTGAAAGATGTCCAGCCATTGGATACCCCATGGTACCAAGGCCTGCAAATAAGTACTTTTTACTAGATCTTGGCAAGCTGTGATTCGGCAGATGATACGTCCATCGCTCCAGGCTCCTCGATATCAATAGATTGGACAACACCATTATCAATAATCATTGCAAATCTTTTACATCTATTACCCAATCCAAAACCTGATCCATCCATGGTTAGACCAAGCTCATTGGTTAAATCACAATTACCATCTGACAACATATCAATCCCTTCAGCATTTGAAGATTCTGACCATGATTTCATTACAAATGGATCATTTACAGCTAAGAATGTTACTGAGTACCCTTTGTCTTTGAAGTTTTGTAAATTTTCTATATACCCTGGTAAATGTGATAAATGGCATGTTGGTGTAAAAGCACCCGGGACACCTACTAAAACTATTTTTTTATTAGATAAGTATTCATCTGAGTTAATATTTTGCATATCACCATCAATTAATACTCTTAGATCATGAGTTGGAAAATTATCATTTATTGAAATAGTCATAAAGGGCTCCTTTTATAGTTAATTTTAACCTATTTAAAAATTTTTTATATAAATTGATTTGTATTGTTGTTTTAACATATTAAAACATATAGAATCATCCAATGAAATTATCAACAGTACTCAAAAACATAAATTCATCCAAAGACATAGATGATTTTTTAAAAGATTTATGCACGCCATCTGAAATTGAGGCAATGGAAGAACGCTGGGAAGTTGCCAAACTTCTTTATAAAGGCGGATCAACATATAGAGATATAGCATCACAATTGAAAACATCAACAGCAACAGTTACACGTGTTGCAAGATTCTTATATAAAGAATCTAATCAAGGCTATCTAAAGGCATTAAAAAAAGGTTAAAAGATGTCATCGAAGATAGTAATTGCAATTCAGCGAAAAGGTAGACTTTTTGATGACAGTAAAAATCTTTTGATAAGATCAGGGGTTAACTTTTCAACATCTGGAGAAAAGTTACTAGCCAGATCATCTAATTTAGACATAGACATACTGTTAGTAAGGGATGATGACATTCCGTCACTGGTATCTAAGGGAGTTGCGAATCTAGGGATTGTAGGACAAAACGTTTTGGCTGAACAAGTTGCAACAAACAAAAAAATTACTGCTAAAACTGTTCTAAATTTAGGGTTCTCTAGATGTAAACTTGCATTTGCAAAACCTTTAAATTCAAAACTGAGATCTCTAAAAAATAAGACAATAGCAACATCTTATCCTGCTCTAGTTAAAAACTATTTAAAGAACAATGAAATAAATGCCGAGGTGATAAAAATTAATGGTTCCGTTGAATTGACTCCATACATAGGTATAGCAGATTGTATTTGTGATCTTGTTTCGTCTGGCGCAACGCTAGAGGCAAATAATTTAATTGAATTTAAATCGCTTATGGAATCGGAGGCTGTTTTAATATCTCCGGTTGAATCAAAAAAAATTACTCAAACAAATATCATAAATTTAATTAAAAGGTTTGAAGGTGTGATTAATGCGAAAGAAAGCAAATATGTAATGTTAAATGTTGATCGAAATTCAACAGAAAAAATATGCAAATTATTACCTGGAGCAGATTCACCGACAATTATTCCTTTGCAAAAGGATAATAAAGTTGCAATACACGCCTTATGTAAAGAACCAGTATTTTGGGAAACAATGGAAAAATTAAAATTAAATGGGGCTTCTTCAATTTTAGTTTTACCCGTTGAAAAAATATTAAATTAATGAAGATTTTAAATCGCTCGAATTCAAATAAAGAAATTCAATGGTTAGCTAACAGTTCTTTAGAAAAAGATCTAGAGAAAACAGTTTTACGTATTAAAAATTTAGTCTTGACTAAAGGCTCCAAAGCTTTTGATGAAATTAATCAAGAGTTAAATTTAATATCTCCTCGTTCTTATAAAGTCAAAATATCAGAAATTATGAAATCTGAGATGTTGGTTTCAGATGTTTTGAAGGAGTCAATTCTTAATTCAGCAGCAAATATAAAAACTATTTGTGAAAATGAGAAAAGAAGTTTAACAGTGATGCCTATTGAGACAACTAAGGGTATTAAAGTATGGAAGGAGTTTAGACCCATTGATTCGGTAGGAATATATGTTCCTGGAGGCACTGCTCCTTTAATTTCATCATTATTAATGCAACTTATCCCTGCTAAAGTTGCGGGATGTAAAAAAATAGTTGTCTGTACTCCACCAAATCCGGATGGCCAAATAGCGCCTGAATTATTATGGATAGCAAAATTGTATGGCATATCAAGCATCTATAAAGTTGGCGGCGCTCAAGCTATATTTGGTATGGCATATGGAACAACAATTATTCCAAAGGTCAACAAAATATTTGGTCCAGGAAATGCTTATGTGAATACGGCAAAAAAACTTATCTCTAATGATGTTGCAATAGATCTTCCCGCGGGTCCAAGTGAGGTAATGATCGTAACCAACAGCATAAAAAATATTTCCATTGCAGCTGCAGATGCGCTATCGCAGCTGGAACATGATCCAGATTCGAGAGCTTTTATTATCTCAAATAATCTAGCTATTCTTAACAAGATTAAAGTAGAACTCAAAAAACAGATTCAAAAACTTTCTAGGCAGGCTATTTTAAATAAAAGCATAGAAAACATGGTACTGATTAAATCAAAATCTTTTAAAGATGCGGTTTCTCTAATTAATGAATGTGCACCTGAGCATTTAATTCTATTGGATGAAGATTATTCAAAATATCTTATTAACATAAATAATGCTGGATCGATTTTTTGTGGCTCATTAAGCCCAGAATCATTCGGTGATTACTCATCCGGCACAAATCATGTGTTACCAACAAATGGACAAGCAAAGGTTCATTCAGGTCTTGGCGTAATTGATTTTGGAAAACAAATTAGTGTGCAAACTGCATCACCAGAAGGTTTTAATAATTTAAAAGATACCGTGATGAACATGGCTCAAGCAGAAACATTAGATGCGCATGAAAATGCTGTAAAAATTCGTGAGAATTTAGCTTCTCATCTCGAATCATCAAGAATGTTTACAGAGATTAGAAAAACAAATGAAACGAGTATTTATATAAATCTGAATTTAGATGGAACAGGTAACTACAATATAAAGACTGGTCTAAATTATTTAGATCATTTACTTGAGCAATTCTCTAAACACGGATCAATCGACTTAAATTTATCTTGCTTGGGCGATTTAGAGATTGATGAACATCACACTATTGAAGACATAGCTATTGCATTAGGAACTGCTATTAATAGCGCCCTTGGAGATAGGATTGGTATCAGCAGATATGCTTCCAGTGAAATTTTGGTAATGGATGAGGTTAAAAGTAATGTCAGTATAGATTTAAGTTCAAGACGTTATCTTGATTTCAAATGCTCCGAATTAAGAGACTATGTTGGAGATTTTCCTACTGAAATGTTTGAACATTTTTTTGTATCATTGATTAATGCCGCAGCTATGACATGTCACATTGAAACAAGTGGTAAAAACTCACATCACCTACTTGAAGCAACATTTAAAACTTTTGCAAGATGCCTAAAGTCTGCAATTGTTGTTGAATCCATTAAATCCTCATCTACAAAAGGATTATTATGACTGTTGCCATTGTTGACTGCGGAGGAGCAAACCTTCGTTCAGTTCAAAGAGCGGTTGAACTTCAAAACATGAAATCAATCATTACAAATGATAAAGCCAAAGTGTCATCTGCATCATATGTTATTTTACCTGGAGTAGGATCGGCTAACAGTGTTATGCAGAGCCTGAAATCAAATAATCTATTAGACACTGTTAAACATTTAACTTCACCTGTTCTTGGTATCTGCATAGGCATGCATGTTTTGTTTGATCAATCGGAAGAAAATAATACTGAGTGTATGGGTATAATTTCAGGAAATATTAAAAAATTTAATCCCGAATTAAACATTAAGGTACCTCAGATGGGTTGGAATAAGGTGACCTTCCTTCAAGAGCAAGTAAAAAAACTCGATGATTATTATTATTTTGCTAATAGTTATTATTCTCAAATTTATAACCACACATTAGCTACAGCTGAATATGGCCAACCTTTTGCGGCCACAATTCAAAATAATAACTTTCTAGGGTGTCAATTCCACCCAGAAAAATCTTCGCATGCTGGCAAAAGATTTTTAAATTATTTTTTTAATGAAATATGAAAATATTACCTGCCATTGATCTTAAAAATGGAAATTGTGTTCGGTTGCTTAAAGGTGATTTTGACAATGTCACTGAATACAATTTCAATCCATTGGCTCAAGTAGAAATCTTTAAATCGAATCAGCTAAATTATCTTCATATTGTAGATCTTGATGGGGCTGAGACTGGTAATCAATCTAACTTAGATGTAATTAAAGAAATTTTAAAAATCCCAGATATTTCTATACAAGTTGGTGGAGGAATTAGATCCATTAAAACAATTGAAACAATGATTGAATTGGGAGCTTCCAGAATTATTCTTGGGACAGCTTTATTTCAAGATGACTTTATTGAGGATATTAAAAAGAATTTTGATTCTAATCAGATAGTGCTGGCGTTAGATTTTAAGGTTATAAATGAGACTCCAAAAATTTATACACATGGATGGCAAAATACAACTGATATTTCATTATATGAGTTTCTATCTGACCAATCATTCTTTTTAAATATTCTTGCGACAGATATATCTCTAGATGGCGCAATGCAAGGTCCAAGTTTTGATATTTATGAACATATTTTAAATACATTTCCCTTAGTTAATCTTATTGCCTCTGGAGGCATTAGATCGCTTGAAGATCTAGATACTTTAAAAACTTTGAAAATTAAAGAAGCCATCATAGGAAAAGCAATTTATGAAAAAAATATATCTCTTGAGGATCTTAATAATGATTACTAAGAGAATAATTCCATGCCTTGATGTTAAAAATAATAAAGTTGTAAAAGGTATTCAATTTAAAAATCATCAAATCGTTGGATCGATAATGAATTTAGCTAAAAAGTATTCAAATGATGGAGCTGATGAACTAGTTTTCTATGACATTTCTGCAAGCACAGAAGGATCAATCGTAAACAAAAATTGGGTCTCTAAAGTAGCTGATGTTATAGATATCCCCTTTTGTGTTGCAGGTGGTATAAAAACATTGGAGGATGCCAGGCAAATACTCAACCTAGGAGCTGATAAAATTTCCATTAATACCCCTGCATTAATTAATCCAAACTTAATCAGCCAACTAAGCAACGAATTTGGCTCTCAGTGTGTTGTGATAGGTATGGATATTAAATTTAAAGATGCTGAAGCATATCTCTTTGCTAAAACAGGAAATGAAAAAACTGCATATTGTACTAACAAAAAAGCTATAGATTGGTTACTTCAGGTTCAAGATCTTGGAGCTGGAGAAGTTGTAATTAATGCAATGGGACAAGATGGCGTTAAGACTGGATACGATCTTGAATTATTAAGATCACTTGAGCGAAAATGCTCCATACCTATTATTGCTTCTGGTGGAGCTGGAGGACCAGACGATTTCATCGATGTTTTTAAAAAAACACAAGTAGACGGCGCTCTTGCAGCAAGCATATTCCATAGAAATGAATTTTCTGTAGGGCAAATTAAAGAGGCTTTAAGAGCCAATAACGTAAATGTAAGAATATGAAAAAGATAAATCTAGACTGGGATAAAGTTAATGGGTTGATACCGGCTATTGTTCAAGACCATGAAACATTGGAAATTTTGATGTTGGGGTACATGAACAAAGAAGCACTAAAGCTTTCGCAATCATCTGGTTTTGCAACCTTTTTTAGCAGAACAAGAAAAAAATTATGGACCAAGGGTGAAACATCTGGAAATAAATTAGCCATTAAAAAAATTCTTCATGATTGCGATAAAGATACATTATTAATTCTTGCTAAAAACAATGGTCCCACCTGCCATCTAGACAATAATTCTTGCTTTATTGATCCGCCCTCCTCTAGAAATTTTATAGATGATTTAGAGCAAATAATAGATAAGAGCTTCAAGGAAGCAAATGTTGCTTCATATACCTATCAACTCTATAAAGATGGCGTGAAGGAAATTGCCAAAAAAATAACTGAAGAAGCGGGTGAAGTGTCAATCTCAGCAGTCACAAACGATGGAAGAGTGATTAACGAATCAGCTGATTTGATGTATCACTTATTGGTAATGCTTAGAAAATTAAATCTTAATTACTCTGATGTGGTTCAAGAATTAAAAAACAGATCTAGATAAATTATTTCTCAATAACATAATTAGTTACTTGATCTTTCATCTCTTTGCGTAGAATAAATAAAGCAAATAAATTTGGTATTGTTACAAGAGCTACAACAACATAAGCAATATTCCATACAACTGTTGTGTCAATAACGGCTGCTGCAATAAAACAAATAACATAAATCATTCGATACCAAGGAACAGCATTTTCACCAAAAACATAAGCTGTAGATCTATCTCCATAATAAGACCAAGCAATAGCAGTAGAAAAAGCAAATAATAATAATCCTATTGCAACAATGTACTCACCATAGTTCCCAAGGACGCCTGATCCAAATGCCTTCGATGTAAGTTCAGCTGAATGAATTAAGGATTTACCTTTTACCGTAACAGATGAATCTGTTAGCGAGCCATCTTCAACCGCTAAAGATCCATCAAACAAATCTCCATTTTTATGAAAAGTAACATCTTCAGCAATGGAATTATTGTGAAAAACCGTTATATCACCCTGCTGAATAACGCCGTCGACAATAGGCAAATTCCCGGAAAAGTTTTTTACTGCAGTTGTATTGCTAGTGAATTTTCTAGCATCAAGAATATATTTTCCAAGCTCCTCTACATCCTGTGAATTGAACTCAGAGTATTCTCCAGCAAATATGGCCATGGATGATTTCTCAAAGGTATTTTCATATTTTTGAATCCAAGCTCCACTAGATAAAATTACAAGTGCAGTAACACTACATACAACAATTGTATCTATGAATGGCTCGAGGATTGATACCATGCCTTGCTCTACAGAATGTTCTGTCTTAGCTGAAGCATGAGCAATTGGTGAGGAACCTTGTCCAGCTTCGTTGGAATATAAACCCCTAGCAACACCAAGTTTTAGACTCATTGCGAAACTAGCGCCCAAAAAACCACCAACAGCAGCTGAACCAGAAAAAACTTGTGTAAAAATTGAATGAAAAGATGGAATTATGTTTTGATAATTCTCCAATACGACGACTAATGCTCCACCAAAATAGATTACAGCCATGAATGGAACTAATTTACTGGCAATTTTAGCAATCCTCTTAATGCCACCGGAGATTATAAGCCACAACATAAATCCTAGAATTAAACCAGTAGCAAGCTTTGGGACGCTGAAGGTTGAATCAAGAACAAGAGCAATATTATTGATTTGAGGCATATTGCCTGAGCCAATTGCGCATATCATCATCAAGGCTGCCCATATAACTCCAGCCCACCTCATCTTGAAACTTTTTTCAATGTAATACATTGGTCCACCAGAAATTGAACCATCTGATAACTTTGTTCTGTATTTATGAGCCATCGTAACTTCAACAAATTTAGTAGTCATACCAAAAATTGCAGTGATCCACATCCAAAAAATTGCAGCAGGCCCTCCAATCCAAATTGCTAAAGCAACGCCTCCAATATTGCCTGTTCCGACAGCACCTGACATAGCAGTAGTTAATGCTTCAAATGGAGATGTATCTCCTTCAGCGTTATCTTTGGAATATTTACCAGTAACAATTCTCCAGCCATGACTAAAAAATTTAAATTGAGGGAAGCCTAGATATATTGTGAAAAAAATACCAGATCCAATGAGAAAAGCAGGAAACCACCATGAACCACTGAGATATCCATCTAAGAGTAATAAAAAATCATTAAATGCGACCATAAAATTTCCTTATTTTTCAACCCATTCCAGTAAATCTGTATATCCACCAATCAGCTCATCATCAACAAAAATTTGAGGCATGGTTCTAGCATTAGGATTCCTATTCATCAATACTTCAAAAACTTCAGGAATCTCAACATTATGCTCAACGTAAGTAATGTTATTTTGTGTAAAGTAGTGCTTAGCTTTATCACAAAAGACACAATTTGATTTAGAATAGATTTCTACATTTTTTAACATCATAGGATTATAAGCTAAATGTCATTATTTAATTTAAAAAATAAATCATTTTTGATAACAGGTTCCTCTAAAGGCATTGGCAAATCAATTGCATATCATGCAGCATCTCATGGGGCTAAAGTAATTATTTCCAGTAGAAAAATTGATGCATGTAAAGAAACAGCGGATGAGATAAATGAGCTGATTGGATCAGAAGTAGCTTTTCCTATTGCAGGCAACATTGCGCACGAATCAGAGCTTATAAACCTTGTAGATGAGACAAATAAGCTGTTAGGCAAGATCGATGTATTAATTTGTAATGCTGCAACAAATCCATTTATGGGATCCATGGCCGATATTCCATCAGATGCTTTTGACAAAGTGATGAATAACAATATTAAGGCAAATCACATATTAACCAATTTAGTCACCCCTCAAATGATTGAGCGTAAAGATGGCGTGATTATTATTATTTCAAGTGTTGGAGGCACCAGAGGCAATAACCTTATCGGTACATACAACCTAAGCAAAGCTGCAGATATTCAAATGGTTAAAAATATTGCTGTGGGATATGGGCACCACAACATAAGAGCTAATAGCATTGCTCCGGGACTTATTAGAACTGATTTTGCTAAAGGTTTATGGGAAAACCCAGCTATTCTTGAGCAATATACAAGCACACATCCAATGAAAAGAATTGGTGAGCCTGATGAAGTTGCTGGTGCTGCAATAATGCTAGCCTCAGATGCAGGAAAATATATTAATGGTCAAACCATTATCGTTGATGGTGGAGCAACTGCTTAGCTAAAAAGATTTTTAATTTTGTAAAAGAAATTATTCAAACCGATCTGCTCATTTAATGAAGGCACTTTATTAAGCTGATATTTGTAGTCAACCAATTCTTCAATTAAATCTGATGCTTGAGCAACGTCAAACTCAATATTTTCAAGGGATGTAATAATTGGGTGAGGTTTATAAAAATCTTGATTGATGCCTATACATGTCTTTAAAAAAAGAATAATTGAATTAATTTTTTCATCAAATGAAATGTTTATTTCTTTATAAAATTTAATCAAATCAGGCGTAGTAGTAGCCCCAAGACAATATGAATTCAGATTTTGAGAGATATCCAAATATTGGCCTGCCAAATCATTCTTAATGAGATACTCAATTTCTAAAGGTGTAGAGTCAGGAGCAAAATTTAATGTTGAAAAATCAATGTAGCCCTGCTCTGCAATCCATTGATCAATATTAATAGGGTCTGGATTTTTGATTGAAATTAAACTAGATCGACTGTAGATCGTAGGCAAGAAATATTTCCGTTGATTTGAAACGATAAATATATGTTTATTTTCCGGCAATTCCTCCAAAGTTTTTAAAAGTGCGTTTTGAGCGTTAATGTTCATAGAGTGAGCATCAAAAACTACCCCAATTCTTTTTTCAGATACTGAATTAGTCATGGCGATAAATTCATTCAATGCTCTTACCCCTTCAATTTTTTTAGAAGTTAAGGCATCTTTCTTCGCTTTGGAATATGTATGTAGCACGCTAGAGCATGAGTCATGATTCAAAAAACAATAATCAGGATGTGATCCAGCTAAAAAATAATTGCAGGAATTACATACGCCACAAGGTGCAGAGTCATCAGAACATAATAATTTTTGAGCAAAATATTTAGCAAGTTGTGTTTTTGCTAAACCTGCCTCTCCTTCAATAATTGTTGAAGATGGAAATGCAATCTTTTGATGAGCTCTTATAGCATCATTAAGCCAAGGAAATCTTTCAACACTCATGCTAAATTAAACGTTCTACTAAAAGTTTTGTTTGCTGGCTAATGCATTCAATAGACTCAGATGCATCCACTATTTCAACTTCACTTCTCTCTTTAGCTAATTGTTGATAACCCTTTCGAACATCTTCAAAAAAGTTAATTCCAGAAGACTCAATTCTATCTATTACATCGTTAGTTTTTCTTTTAAAGCCAGCTTTGACATCCAAGTCATATATTATTGTTAAATCAGGAATTGGACAGTTAACACCATTTATCAAAAGATTAATTAAATCAAGTGAAAGCTTTCGGCCGTAGCCCTGGTATGCAATAGAAGCATGGAAATATCTATCACACAAAATAAAGTCTTCTCTAGAATCCATTAAATGCTCTTTAATCATCTCGGATCTTGCTGCAAACATTAGCAATAATTCTGTGTGAGCAGATATGTCGGAATCCTTAGATAAAAGTAATTCCCTAATTTTTTCACCGAAGATAGTGGATCCAGGCTCTCTAAGAAGTTTAGTAGAAAAGCCTTTAGTTTTTAGCCAATCCAAGACTAAGTTAATTTGAGTTGATTTACCTACCCCCTCTATTCCTTCAAACGTTATAAGTTTCATAGTCTAATTAAGCTGATATTTTTTTACAGCTTCGAGATGTTGTTTGTAAGTTTTTGAAAATTGATGAGTTCCATCGCCTTTAGCTACAAAATATAAATAATCATTTTTCATACCCAATATTACTGCTTCCAAAGATGATTGGCTAATTGTAGATATTGGGGTCGGTGGTAGTGCTGAAATTTGGTAGGTATTGTATGGGTTATTCTTATCTTTTAGATTTGCTTTTGTAATATCACCATTAAAATCCGGCATTAAACCATAGATAATTGTTGGATCTGCCTGTAACTTCATCCCTATAGACAATCTATGCAAAAAGACTCCAGCTATAATAGATTTTTCATTCTCATTGCCTGCTTCTTTCTCTACTATAGAGGCTAAAATCAAAGCATCAGACAACGTTGCTAATGGTAATTTAGGTTCTTTCTTTTTCCATAAATTGAGTGAAAATTTAAAAAATTCATCTTGTGAGCGTTGTAAAATTTCAGATAATGAATCGGAGTATTTGTAAAAATAAGTATCTGGTTTTAATGTCCCTTCTAAAAAATTGTATCGACTATCTAAACATTTAAAGTTATTACAATCATTTTTTAAATTTGATTCTGAAAGAATTTTTTTAATTTCAAATAGGTTTTTTCCTGCAGGAATTTCTAACTTAAATATAACTACATCACCTTTATTAATGGAGAGTATAAATTTTTTCCACGATTTATTTTGTAGATGATAATGGCCAGCTTGAGCTAAGTTTATATCATTAACTCTTAAATGAACCTTTAATAAAAATTTTTGCACTGGATGTAATGGGAAATCTTCCAAAATTGAATGAAAGGATGCTCCCTCTTTAACATTGTAAAATTCAAGATTATCAGTAACTCTGGAATGAGAATATGATTCAGATGAGCCTATTAAAACAATTATAGGTATAGCTATAGAAAGAATTAATAAAGAAATATTAGATATTTTTGAAGACAAGTGTAGAGTTAGTTCCTCCGAACCCAAAAGAGTTATTCATGGCAACAGATACTTTTTTTTCATTTGAAACCAAGGGTGTGTAATTTAAATCACAAAGTGGATCAGGATTATCTAGATTAATTGTTGGAGGTATAATACCTTCATTGATTGCCATGATACAAAAAATAGATTCAATCGCACCAGCTGCTCCAAGCGTATGACCGGTCATTGATTTAGTTGAGCTAATTTGAGGAACAGAGTTACCAAATACATTTTTTAAAGCAATTGTCTCTGCAATATCTCCAAGCGGCGTGGATGTACCATGAGCATTTATATAATCAACCTCAGAGATATTGATTTCAGCATCATCAATTGCATTAGTCATGGCTAATGCTGCACCTCTTCCATCCTCAGGAGGGGCTGTCATATGATAAGCGTCTGAGCTAGTTCCAAATCCAATAATTTCAGCATGGATTATTGCTCCACGTGACTTAGCATGATCATACTCTTCAAGAACCAAAGAACCAGCGCCATCTGAGAGAACAAATCCATCTCTATCTCTATCCCAAGGCCTGCTAGCTGCTTGAGGATCTGTATTAGTAGAAAGGGCTCTAGCGGATATAAAACCTGCAATTGAAAGAGGCGTAGAAGCCATTTCTGCGCCTCCAGCTACCATTACATCTGCTTCACCACAAGCTATAGATCTAGCAGCAGTTCCGATGCAGTGATTGCCAGTTGAGCAAGCTGTTACTACAGAAGTATTTGGTCCCATAAAACCATGTTTAATAGACACAAGCCCAGAGATCATATTTACAATTGATCCAGGAACAAAGAATGGAGAAACCTTTTTATATCCCCTGTCCTCTAATAAAGTTTTATTTTTTTCAATAGTATCAATGCCACCAATACCGGCACCGAAATTAACACCAACTTTTGTTAAATCTAGATTTGATTCAAGTATTCCAGAATTTTTAATAGATTGATTCGCGGCAATTATTCCATACTGAATAAATGGATCAATTCGCCTAACTTCTTTAGGGTCTAGAAATTCATTTGAATCAAAATTTTTTAAACGACCGCCAATTGTTACTGGATTGTTTTCTAAGCCTATATCAACAGTTGTAATGCCTGATTTGCCTTCAACACATGAAAGCCATGCATCCTCAACATTATTACCTATTGGAGATAGAATTCCCAAACCAGTAACTACAACTCTTCTGTGTAGTTGCTTCATTTACGAGGTTTTAGCTGTTTGAATTTATGTAATTTACAGCTTCTTGGACGGTTGAAATCTTTTCAGCTTCTTCATCAGCAATTTCAAGCTCAAACTCTTCTTCAAGAGCCATAACTAATTCTACTGTATCAAGCGAATCTGCACCTAGGTCATCAACAAATGAAGAGTCATTTTTCACCTCATCATCGCCAACACCAAGTTGCTCACAAACAATTTTTCTCACTCTTTCTTCGATACTCACTAGGCATCCTCCGTTTAAAAAAAATCTATTCTACAACATTTCCGACAAAAACAATAAAAACATCAACTCATGTATAAGCCACCATCAACAGATATAGTTTGTCCGGTAATATAATTACCTTTTGATGAGGCTAAAAATAAAGCTAAATCAGCAATATGTTTAGGGTTGCCCATTTTATTAGCTGGAATTTGATTCAAAATGTTTTTTAACTCTTCATCTTTAAAATGATTGGTCATATCTGTTTCTATGAACCCAGGCGCAATACAATTAACTGTTATGTTTCTCGCTGCTACTTCTTTTGCTAACGCTCTTGTAAAGCCACCTAGACCGGCTTTGCTTGCTGAATAATTTACTTGACCTGGATTTCCCATTAATCCAGCAACGCTAGATATATTGATAATTTTACCAGAACGATCCTTAACCATGGATTTAATGAATAACTTACTCATATTAAAAACGCTTGTAAGATTTGACTCTATAACATCGTCCCACTCTTCATTCTTCATTCTTAGAAATAGTTGGTCTTTTGTTATTCCAGCATTATTAATTAGAACATTCGGAACTATATCTTTTTCTTTTAATTTTTCCATACATGATGACACTTGATCTCTATTCGTTACATCAAGTGGAATGTGTAGACAGTTTTCAGAGCCTAATTGTTCGTGAAGATTAAATTCTGATCTAGAAGTTCCAATAACAAAATAACCATCGTTTAGGAAGCATTTAGCTAACTCTAACCCAATGCCTCTTGAAACCCCAGTAATAAAGACTATTTTTTTATCCATAATTATTTATCTTCTCATAAAATTCAACGTCAGATGAGGAAAGATAGTTTTCAAGTTTATTTGCTTTGAATAAACCTGATAAAACATTTCCAGGACCGCATTCAATTATTGGCAAATTTAATGTTGAAATAAAGTTACATGTCTCTACCCATCTAACAGGTGAATGCAATTGCGAAACAAGAAGAGGCGCAATATCTTTGGATGTTGATACTGATGTCACAGATACGTTGTGAATAATTTTAATATCAGGTAATTTAAACTGAATATTATTCAAGCTTTTTTGAAATTCATTAGCTGCTTCCTGCATAAGTATACTATGCGAAGCAATGCTAACTTTAAGTTTAATTGACCTTTTTGCGCCTCTCGAAATACATAAGTCTTGAGCTCTATCAACAGCATCATCATGTCCCGAAATAACAGTTTGATTAGGAGAATTTAAATTTGCACATTGAACATGTGAATGAGGTCCAAGGGAGACAATAGCACAAATCTCAGCAATAACATCTTGCTCTAAACCCAAAATTGCTGTCATAGAGCCACTTGGAGCTAACTCCATCAACTCACCTCGTTTTCTAACTAATTTTAAAGCTTCAATTATTGTAATTGAATTAGCAGCAACTAGAGCTGAATATTCACCCAATGAGTGGCCGGCCAAATAAGTCGGGTTCAGATTAGTTGAATTAATTAGTTTATTAAAATGTAGATAAGAACAAAGAACTAAAAGGGGTTGGGTTATTGAGGTTTGATTTATTAGTTCTTCAGGCCCCTCCTCAATCAACTTATAAGCATCATGAGATATTAAATCACTACAGCATTCAAGAGCATATGAATATTCTTTTGAAAGTGCTATTTCTGCAATCCCTCCTCCAGAAAGCATGGAAAGGTGTTGAGAGCCTTGGCCTGGAAATGCTAAAAAAGCAGAAAAAGACATGTTTAGTCTTGAGCTTCGCTTTCCTCAACTTCTTTGATTGGTTTTCTTAGATCTTTAATTAGACGACCTTTGTAAAAACCATCAGCAGTCATTTGATGGCGGAGATGTCTTTCTCCAGATACAGGATCAGTGGATAGCGTAAGATCAGATAGATGATCATGAGACCTAATCATTCCACGTTTTGATCTGGTTTTTTTACTTTTTTGTACTGCCATAATATTTTAAAAAAAATGCATACTATCAGATTAAATTAAGATTTAATAGTTAAATCCTCTAACTTAGTCAGGAGTATATCAAATTCATTATTTTTTGTAGCTTCGTACCTTACGGTTTTACCTTTAAGATCACAAAAAGAGATAGATGCTGCATGTAATGCAAGCCGATTGATGGTTGTTTCTTTGACGATATATTTATTTAAATTAAATAATCCATATTTTTTATCATTCACTATTGGATGATTAAGATTTGCACTCTGAACTCGAATTTGATGCGTTCTACCTGTGCTAATTCGAATTTCAGCGTGTGTAAATGAGTTAAATTTTTTTAGGATTTTAAAATTTGAAACAGCTTTTTTTCCATCCAATGATTCTTGTACTTTGTGATGATGTTCTTTTGTAGAAATGTCAATGTTTGTTTTAATTTCTATGTCTTTTTTCATAACACCTACTAAAATTGCCTCATAAATCTTTATAACTCGGTTAGTTTTAAGTTGATTATGAAAGTGTCTTAAAAATTTTTTATTTTTTGAAATTAATAGACAGCCAGAGGTAGATTTATCTATACGATGGCAAAGGTCAATTTCTAGCTTAGGAAAGGAGGCTCTGGCAATATCAATCAAGCCAAATTGATTATTTGTTCCAGAATGAACGCTTAGTTCAGGATCTTTATTAACAATAATATAGTCGTCATTTTGATGAATAATTGATAAATTGAATTCCTTAACTCTTGAATGTGGAATCTTTAAATCAGATCCATCATTTTTAAAATCAATTAAATATGGTGGGATTCTTATTTCGTCATTAAGCTGCAATTTGTAGGTCGGTTTTATTCGACCAGAGTTAATTCTAATCTCGCCCTTGCGGATCATGCTATAAATTTTTGACTTAGGAAGTGATCTATAAATATTAAATAAATAATTATCAACACGCCTTCCTACGTTACCCTCATCTATTTTTAGGTTTTTGACGCTCATTAAGGTAGAATACTTGAAATTGATAGTTTAAGAATTAAAAACTATAAGTATAAATAGCTTATTGCAATGTGTCATAAGCACTAATATAAGAATGCTGCAGTGCAGCATGATAAGAGAAAGTTAAAAATAAAGCACAAAGGTGCTAAAAGAATAAAACAAGTTTTAAAAGCTCCATATAGACTAATGGGGCAAGTTAAAAGAGCTCCAAAGGATAAGACTCTATTAACCCTGTAAGCACTAGTGCTATTCACTTTCTCTGTACCGGAGAAAAAATGAAAAGAATTCTAATTAATTGCTCATATTCAGATGAGCTTCGCGTGGCTTTGGTTGACGGAGCTAAACTATTCGACTTAGACAATGAGTTTAATGCGCAATCCCTATTAAAAGGAAGTATATTCAAAGCAACTGTTTCAAGAGTTGAGACAAGTTTAGATGCAGCTTTTGTTAATTTTGGAAGTGAAAGGCATGGTTTTTTACCACTAAAAGAATTATCCAATGAATACTTTACCAAAGATGCTGATGGGAAAAAGAAATGCTCACTCAAGGAAGGTGATGAGATCCTTATTCAAGTTTTAAAAGAAGAACGAGGAACTAAAGGTGCTGCCCTATCAAATCAAATCTCACTTGCAGGGCGATTTATAGTTTTAATTCCAAATTCTGAAAAATCTGGTGGTGTATCAAGAAGAATATCGGGAGATGAAAGAGATGAGATAAAAAATGCTCTAAATGCACTACAAATTCCAGAAGGCATGAGTGTAATTGTCAGAACTGCTGGTCTGGGAAGATCTACTGAAGAATTAAAATGGGATTTAGATTATTTAATGAATCTGTGGAGTCAAATAAAATCAACCGTCACTGAGGCTCCAAGCCCTAGTTTAATTTATAAAGATGATAAATTAATTTTAAGAGTATTTAGGGATTATTTTAGAGACGATATAGCAGAAATTCTAATAGATGACGAAACCGTGCATTCAGAAGCATTGGATTTTGCAAAGTCAGTAATACCAGATCATGCAGATAAAGTTATTTACTATAATGAAGACATTCCTTTATTTAATAGATATCAGATAGAAAGCCAAATTGAATTAGCTTTTCAAAGAGAAATTTCATTACCCTCAGGTGGATCTATAGTAATAGATCCTACTGAAGCTATGGTCTCAATAGATGTTAATTCTGCACGCTCAACCAAAGGAAAAGACATAGAATCAACAGCTTTTGCTACAAACATGGAGGCAGCTAAAGAGGTTGCTCGACAACTTAGATTGAGAGATTTGGGCGGCCTTATTGTTATTGATTTTATTGATATGCAGGATGAAAAACATCAGCAAAAAGTTGAAAACACTTTTAGATCCGCTGTTCAATCTGACAGAGCTAGAGTACAGATTGCTGGAATATCTAGATTTGGGTTACTTGAGTTGTCCAGACAACGCCTTAGACCCTCTTTAGAGGAGACGTATGATATACAACATGTCCAGGTTCGTGGTGCTCGTTCTTTAGGTCAATCAATTTTAAGAATAATTAGTGAAGATGCAGCTAAGGAAAATACGGGTGAAATTCATGTATATGTTCCAGCAGATGTATCAAGTTATCTCTTGAATGAAAAAAGAAGAGACATCATTGCTATAGAGAATAGCTATCAAGTAAATATTTTAGTTATAGCTGATCCATACAAGTCAAGGCCATACTACAAAGTTGCAAGAGTTAAAGCTGCCGCTGGAAAAAAACAATTTTCATATGATATGACTCCAAGCAGCCCAGAACCATCTATGGATTGGCGTGATTCCAATTCAAATAAAAAATCATTAAAGCCTTTGGTTAAAGTTTCGGTCCCTCCTAGAATGCCAAAGAAAAAAAAGAAAAACGGCTTATTTGCATTTCTCAAATCTGTTATAACTCTCTCTTTTTTTAAATCTAAAAAGAAAAAGGCATCTAAAAATAAAAGATCAAGAAATTATAAAAAAGGTCAAACTAGGACCAATAGAAATACTAGAAATAATAAAAACCAAAACAATCGGGGTAGAAAACAAAATAACAAAACTAATGACAATAATTCCAGAAAACATCAGCCAAAAAAATCTTCAAAACCAGTTGTAATACCTCCGAAAAAAAATATACAAGCAGAAAAAAAAGAGTCTAAAACAAATAAAACTAACACTGCTAATAGGGATAAAGATGGTAATAAATCAAATGTTGAAGTTTCAACATCTGCCTTGCCAGCACAAGCTCCTGCGCCTACGCCAGCACCAACTCCTGCGCCTACGCCAGCACCAACTCCTGCGCCTACGCCAGCACCTAAACCTACTAGAGCTTTGAACGACCCTCGATATAAGAGCGAATAAGCTGACCAGAAATTGATGCATCAGGTGGGATAATTGGTAATTCATTTACATTAAACCACTTGGCATCTTCAAGCTCATTATCGTTTAAGAGTATTTTTCCAGATTTGTATTTGCAAAAATAGCCCAGCATTAACTGAGCTGGAAATGGCCATGACTGTGACGAGTAATATTCAATATCTGTAACATCAACATTCACCTCCTCTTTTACTTCACGAATTAATGCTTCTTCAGCATTTTCACCAGCTTCAATAAAGCCAGCAAGGGTGCTATACATATTTGATGGAAAGAATTTACTTCTTCCTAACAATATACGCTCCTCATCATGTATTAAAGTGATAATGCACGGAGATATGACAGGGTATTTTGGACTAGAATTACACTTGCACTCAAATGCACCCTCATTTTCATTGTAGAAATTGGTTTTTCCACAAATACTACAAAAGCCATTAGTGCTAATCCATGTTTGAAGTATCGATGCGCGTGAGGCTAGCAAGAAACTTGATTGATCAAGGAAACCTAATATTTGCCTTAAATCAACAAAGTTTATAGATTTAGGATCCATAAATAGACCTAGAATATTTTCATCTTTATTGATATTCACTACATAGAAATAGCAATTATCGATTAGAGCTATTGATAAAAATGGTTTTGATTGATTTATTAAATTTAAATCTTTTGGAGCAAAACTATAAGAATTTTCGCTTTGATCGTATAAAATCTTGTTATCGCAAAATATAATTAACTTAGAATCTTCTTTTAACGACTCATGGAGTTCTCTGATTAATTTCATGTAAATTACGGTTTAAATAAATATGATAAAAAACTTATACAAAATGTTTCTAGGCGATTCACCTGAATGGTACAAAAATACCATCATAGCGTTTTTAATTATTAATCCTATTATTTTATTGCTTTTAAATTCAATGAGCTTAAACGGGGGCTTTATTGTTGGCTGGGTGATTTTATTAGAATTTATATTCACCCTCGCCCTCGCACTAAAGTGCTACCCTCTTCAACCTGGTGGATTAATTGCAATTCAAGCGTTATTTCTGGGATTAACTAACCCCTACTCCCTCCTTCACGAAATAGAACATAACCTTGAAGTTATTTTGTTATTAGTATTTATGGTTGCTGGCATTTATTTCATGAAGAATTTGATGTTAACAATTTTCACTAAATTACTTCTTACTGTTGAATCAAAAATAAAATTATCTCTAATGTTTTGTTTTGTATCAGCTTTTTTATCAGCTTTTCTTGATGCACTAACTGTTACAGCTGTTCTAATAGCTGTTGCGGTAGGTTTTTATAGAATTTTTCATTTAGCCAGTTCTGGTATGGCATTTTCAGAAACAAATCATGATTATCTCAATGATAGCTCTCTTTCAGATGCGGGTATTGAAGATTTAGAGAGCTTCAAAGCGTTTCTTAGAGATTTAATCATGCATGGTGTTGTTGGAACAGCGCTAGGAGGCGTTTGCACAATTGTTGGAGAACCTCAAAACCTACTTATAGCAAATGTTGCTGGCTGGGAATTTATTGAGTTCATGATCAAAATGGCTCCTATCACCGTACCAGTTTTTATTGCAGGAATGATTACTTGCTTTGCAATTGAACAATTAGGTATTTGCGGCTTTGGAAATCAACTACCTCCTAGAATTAAAAATATCTTCCATGAGTACAATGCATATGAAATATCTCAAAGCACCGATGAAAGTAAATTAGAGCTATATATTGAAATGCTGGTTGGCATTTTTCTTATTATTGCTTTGGCGCTTCACTTGGCAGCTGTTGGAATAATTGGCCTAGGAGTGATTATTCTTTTAACTTCATTTAAAGGCATAACCCATGAGCATGACTTAGGAGATGCATTCAAAGAAGCGCTTCCATTTACAGCATTGTTAGTTGTTTTCTTTGGTGTTGTAAGTGTGATAGCAGATCAACAGCTCTTTACTCCTGTTATTTCTTATGTACTGTCAAAAGATGCTAGCATTCAAGCTCCAATATTCTTTGTAGCCAATGGTGTCTTATCTGCCATTAGCGATAATGTATTTGTAGCAACTATTTACATAAATGAAATAAAAGATGCTCTTGATATGAATATTATCTCCAGAGAGCAATTTGATAAGCTTGCAATAGCTATTAATACCGGCACAAATATTCCGAGTATAGCTACCCCCAATGGACAAGCAGCATTTTTATTCTTGTTAACATCTTCCTTGGCACCACTTATAAATCTGTCTTATATGAGAATGGTTGTGATGGCTCTTCCCTACACAATAGTATTAAGTATTGTTGGATTTGTCGCAGTGGTCATTAACTTATAACTAAATGTCTTTAAGTCATAAATTCTGCATTGCTCCAATGATGCAGTGCACAGATATACATGATAGATTCTTATTTCGCCTGATATCCAAAAAAGCTTTTTTATATACAGAAATGGTTACTACAGGAGCAATAATTCATGGTAAATGCTTGGAACAGCTAAATTTTAACAGAGAAATAGAACATCCTGTTGCGGTTCAACTTGGGGGATCAGATCCTACTGATCTTGCTATATGCTCAAAAATTTGTTCTTCACTTGGTTATGATGAAATTAATTTAAATATTGGCTGTCCATCTGAAAGAGTGCAAAAAGGCTCGTTTGGTGCATGCCTTATGCAAGACCCAGAGCTTGTTAAAGATTGCATTGTAGCCATGCAAGAAGCTACCTCTATACCTATCACAATTAAATGCAGGATAGGTGTCAATGACAGAGATGATATAAATTTTTTAAATGAATTTGTAGCTAAAATTTTAAACCCAAGCTTAAAAACAATTATAGTTCATGCAAGAGTGGCTATTCTCACAGGTCTTACTCCTAGACAAAATAGACAAATTCCACCTCTGAAATATGAAAATGTATACCAACTAAAACATGAATTTCCTGGATTAGAGGTTGTTATCAATGGAGGAATTAAAGATGTTGATGATTCACTCGAGCATTTAAATAAAGTTGACGGGGTTATGCTGGGACGCAGCCCCTATGATAATCCTATGATTGTTAGTAATGTAGATTCAAAAATTTTTAATGAGATTGATCTTGGTAAGGACAGGCAAACTGTTTTAAGGGAGTATTTGCAATATTGTTTACATCAACTAGATCAAGGTCATCCTCTTTCACGAACGTTGAAGCATATATTTGGCTTAAATCGTGGTTTAAAAAATGCCAAGTCATTCAGAAAACTAATTCTTGAAACAATCCAAAAGAATAATTTAGAAGTAACTCAGGAAGATTTAATATCTATGGTTTGACCCTGGGCTAATCAAGCAAAAAATCATCCATATCATCGACGAAATCGTCAGGTTGATCTTCGCCATTACTCGATTCAAAAGCTTGATATTGCATATACGAGTCTCTAATAAAAGAGTATCTATCTCCAATGATGAGCGTTTCAACTTCTAAGTATCTTGCTCGCGTTTCTAATGCATCAAGGGCTGTTAATCCAATTCTTACATCTGTTTCTTCAATTGCGAATGTTCCACTCAAGACAGAGCTCACGGTTCTTCCAGCCAAGCCTCTGGGCGTAGAAGGTCCATATATTGGGATCATTAAAAATGGACCTGAGCCAACACCCCAAGTTCCTAAAGTTTGTCCAAAGTCTTCGTCATGTCTTTCAAGACCAAATTTAGACCCAACATCAATAAAGCCTCCGAGGCCTATCGTTGAATTAATTAAAAATCGAGTAAAATCATTAATTGCTAACAAAGGTCTTCCCTGCAGTAACTGATTAGCGGTATTATCAAGCTCATTTAAGTTTCTAAAAAAATTAGTAATCCCAACTTCAATGAAATCAGGAGTTATGGATGTATAAACTTCAGCAGTTGGTTTTGCAAAATTATTATCAAGAAATTCATTAAAAGCCCATACTTTTCGATTATATTCTTCAAAAGGATCGTCATTAGCAAGTATGAAATTGCTTAAAAAGAACAGCAAAGCAATTGAGGTAAATCGTCTATAGTTCATTGTATTATCTTGAGAATTTCATTATAGATTGGCTCAAACAAAATTGATGATTTTTCTGGATTAAAATTACCTATCTCTCTTGTTCTAGGAACAGAACCAAGAACTTTGAGACCAATCTCATCCTCAAGGTTGATTGCGGTAAATTCATGTATTTTCTTATCAGAACTTGGTGAAATTGAATAAGACATATTATCAATTATTCCAATCATTGGTATTTTCAACCTATCAAACATAACCTTTGATTTAATAGTATCTTGTACAGCTAGATTACTTTGGGAAGTAACTAGCAATACATGATCTGGCTTGATTTCAGCTGCTACAGTTAAATATGCGTCACCTGTTCCAGGAGGCATATCTATAAATAAATAATCTAAATCCCCCCATTGAGTTAAGTTTTTTAGCTGCTTAATTGCACCACTTAGCATTGGACCCCTCCACATTGCAGCCTTATCGTTATCAAGAATAAAGCCCATACTGTTTAAGGCAATATTATTAACTTGTATAGGTATAAACGATTTAGTACCGTCAACAGTTTGAACTTCTGGTTTCTGATTTAACACATCGAAAAGTAAGTGTTGGTTAGGTCCATAGATATCCGCATCTAGAATACCAACTTTGAAGTTTTTTGAAAAAAGAGAGGCTAAGTGCGCGCAAATAGTTGATTTACCAACCCCACCCTTTGCTGAAGCTATAGCAATTATTTGTTTGATGCCCATTGATATAATTTTTTGACTTATAATACTCGATTAATACTTAAATTGGTTCTCTGAAATTAACAAATCAAGAAAAATAATCGTTACTAACGCTCTTCCATATGCAAATGGTGAGATTCATTTGGGTCATATTTTAGAGCACATACAAACAAATATTTGGTCTCGATTTATGAGCTTGACCAATAATGAAGTGCTGACTTTTTGTGCTGATGATGCTCATGGGGCACCAATTATGATGAAAGCAGATGAATTAGGCATCAAACCCTCGGAATTTATCGATGAAGTTAAAGATGAGCACCAAAAATCATTAGCTAAGTTTGGTATTGAATACACAAACTATCATTCAACTCATTCTAAAGAAAATGAGTCCTTGGTTTCAGAAATCTATCTAGATGCAATATCCTCTGGATATATTTATAAAAAAGAGATTCAGCAATGTTTTGATGAAGAAAAACAAATGTTCTTAGCTGATAGATATATTATTGGTGAATGTCCAAAATGTTCTGCTAAAAATCAGTATGGAGACGGGTGTGAAGAATGCGGAGCAACATATTCAGCTACAGAGCTCATTAATCCAAAATCATCATTATCTGAAACTGCACCCATAACTAAATTTTCCGATCATATATTTTTCGATCTTGAAAAAGCAAAAAATAAACTTATTGGATTTCTAGAAAAATCTTCAATTCAAAAACCAATCCTTGCTAAGTTATCTGAATGGCTTGATGGAGATTTAAAAAGCTGGGATATATCAAGAGATGCGCCATATTTTGGATTTAAGATACCAGATGAAAAAGAGAAATATTTCTATGTTTGGGTTGATGCTCCTATTGGATATATAGCATCGGCAGCTAATTGGGCAAATCAGAATTCTCAATCAATAGAGAACTTGTGGGGCAAAGATTCAGATTACGAAATTCACCATTTTATTGGTAAAGATATCACTTATTTTCATGGGTTATTTTGGCCTGCCTTGTTAATGGAATCTAAATATAAGCTTCCTGAAGCTATTCACGTGCACGGATTTGTAACAATAAACGGTGAAAAAATGTCAAAGTCAAAAGGCACATTCATAACTGCAGATCAATTTGCTGATGTTTGCGATCCAGAATTACTCCGATATTACTTTGCAAGTAAATTGAATTCAAAGATCGAAGATTTAGATTTAAATCTTGAGGACTTAGCACAAAAAATTAACTCTGACTTAGTTGGAAAATTTTCTAATATTTTTAGCAGATCGGCTCCTTTTATATCAAAAAATAATAACTATTTAAGCAAAGAAATTCATCGAGACCATATAGTAAAATCTAATAAAAATATAAAAAAGATATTACAAAACTATGAAGATAAAGAATTTTCAAAAGCTATTAAATTAATTATGGAGATAGCTGATAATACTAATAAATATATTAATGAACATACACCTTGGAAACTTGATCAAGCCGATGCATTAATAATTGCGACAACCGCTCTTAACGTTTTTAAAAACTTATGTGTGTTACTTTCACCTGTAATCCCACATCTCTGCAAGCAAATGCTGTCAATGTTAGATATTGATGACCTCAAAATAGAAAATCTTGAAAATGAATTAGTTGATACTAAAATAGGTGATTTTCAGCCAATCCTCTCAAGAGTTAAACCCTTAAATATTCAAGATTTTTATAAAAAGGAAGAAGAAATGAAAGAAGATAATGTTATTCAAATAGACGATTTTATGAAAGTTGATCTAAGAGTTGCGCAGGTTGAGGAGGCCTCTCATGTTGAAGGTGCAGATAAACTCCTTGCCATTAAATTAAACCTAGGTGAGCTTGGTACAAAAAATGTATTTGCTGGAATAAAATCAGCTTATGAACCTTCTGATTTAAAAGGAAAATTAGTTGTAATGGTTTACAACTTAGCTCCTAGAAAAATGAAATTTGGATTATCTGAAGGCATGATTTTAGCTGCAAGTGATTCCGAAGGTGGTATCTTTGTATTGTCGCCAGATTCAGGCGCTCAACCAGGACAAAGGATTAAATGAAAATTGAAACAGACATATTGGTAATTGGTGCGGGTCCAGTAGGATTGTTTACAGTATTTGAAGCTGGGTTATTGGGCTTAAAATGCACATTAATCGATAACCTCGATAAAGTAGGCGGTCAATGCTCTGAACTTTATCCTGAAAAACCAATTTATGATATTCCTGGTGTACCAAGCCAAACAGCTCAAGAGCATGTGGATGCGCTTATGGAGCAAATCAAACCATTTGAATACGATCTTCATCTTTCACAAAGGGTTGAATCAATAGAAGCTCATTCTGTCACTGATAACATCACAACTTGGTTGATAAAAAGCAATGAAGGACTTGAGTGCATAACCAAAAATATTTTTATAGCAGCAGGTGCTGGTTCATTTGAGCCCCGAAGACCTCCAAACATAGAAGATCCTGATAAATACTTAAATAAAGGTATCAGTTATGCAGTCAAATCCAAAGATCTCTACAAAGATAAGAATTTATTTATTTTTGGTGGTGGTGACTCTGCCTTAGATTGGACAGTTGAATTGGCGAAAATAGCTAAATCAGTAAATTTGATTCATCGAAGAGATCAATTCAGAGGTGCCCAACACACCGAAGCGCAAATGAGGGATTTAGTAAAAGCTGGTGATGTTAATTTACTAACACCCTTCCAAATTGAAGAAATTCTTGGTGAAGAAAAGGTTTCAGGGGTAAAGTTAAAAAACTTCGATACTAAAGAATCTTTCACCCATGATGCTGATGAGTTGTTATTTTTATTTGGTCTTAATAAAAAATTAGGTCCAATTCTTGAGTGGGAGCTAGAGCTCGAGTCTAAAAAGATTTCAGTTAACACTGAGGACTTTCAAACCAATCGGGATGGTATTTTTGCAGTTGGAGATATCAATGACTACCCTGGTAAACTTGACTTAATTTTATGCGGTTTTCATGAAACAACTCTTGCAGTGCAAAAAGCTTATCAAAGAAATTTTCCTGGAGAAAGAGTTCCCTTTGGATATACAACATCAAATACAAAACTTCAAAGGAAGCTTGGGGTTGTGGATTAATTCTAAATGAATAATTTAATTGAGCTAATCAATGCTGAATTACCTCAATTTCAATGTGGACGATGTGACACTCCTGGATGCAGACCTTACGCAGAAGAAATTGTAAAGGGGTCTCCTCATAATAGATGTGTTCCTGGAGGCCAAGATACATTAATTAAAATTTCTAATATTTTAGGTAAAGATTCTATATTGCTGGACGAAGACTACGGCCCAGAATTAAAACCGCAAGTAGCACATATTATTGAAGAAGACTGTATTGGTTGCAAAAAATGTATTGATGCTTGCCCAGTAGATGCTATAACTGGTTCAGCTAATCTTATGCACAATGTTATAAATGATTTGTGCACTGGGTGTGAGTTATGCATTGAGCCTTGTCCAGTTGATTGCATAGAATTAATTGAAGTAGAAAAAGATCAATCATTAAAAGTTAGAAATCATTCCGAATATTTCTTTAATCTTAAAATTGAATTACACAACCGAAAAAAGAAAAAATCTAAAATGAACAAAAATATTGCTGAAAATCTAGATATTGCTGATTCAATAAATCAGAAATTGAAAAATAGAAATATTGATAAAGAAGCATCTTTAAGAAACCTACAAATAGAAATACTGGAATCTCAAAAAAATGAGAAGCATATAAAATCCTCAGATTTAGAGGTATTAAAAAAACAATTATAAAGTTTGCTTATTAAGCGCTTCTAAAATAGAAATTGAGTTTTCTTTTGAAGAAATCATCAGACCTTTAACTCTTTTTGCTATATCTTTCAGAGCCATTTCTATCTGAGCTTCATCTCTATGTAATAAATCTTTTGTTAAACCTATTACACCGCCTGAATTAATCAAGATGTCGGGTATGAAGACTATTCCTATATCATGTAAATCTTTCGCAATTGAGGCATCTAGCAATTGATTATTAGCACCTCCAGCAATAATTTTACACTTAAGGTTGTTGATAGAAGATTTAGTAAATATTGCTCCTACAGCACAAGGTGAAAATAAATCACATTCAAATGATAATGCATCATCAATAGGCGTGATATTCTTATGTTCGATTGAGTCTAATTTTGATCGATCAATATCAGAAATATAAACTTGAGCACCTGAGTTTACTAAATGTTCAGCAAGTTTTTTACCAACGCTTCCAGCGCCCTGTATTGCAATTTTTTTATTCTGAAGATCTTCAGAAAAATATATATTTATTGCCTGTTCAATTGAATAAAATAAGCCTTTGGCTGTATAGGGTCCTGGATCGACATTATCAAACACATAATCACTATACTTTTTAACAAACTTAATATCCTCAAGAGTAATGCCTATATCTTCAGCAGATATATATGAACCCTTTAAATTATTCAGGAAAGCGGCAAATGATTTAAGCAAAGATTGGGATTTATCTCCATGCTTGAAGATTACAGCTTTACCTCCACCAAAAGGAATTTGTGCAGCATTATTTTTATCTGTCATGCCCTTTGATAAACGCAAAACATCTGTTAGACCAGCATCAAATGAGTCATATTCCTTAAATCTACAGCCACCAATAGCGGGACCTTTAACTGAATTATGAATCGCAATCAAAGATTTTAACCCTACATTTTGATCTTCATAATAGTAAACTTTCTCATGGCAAAACTCATGATGAGATGAAATATCAATCCCATTAAAATTTATATCTGTTATGTCCTTAAAAATCATAATTGTATGAATTTTTCGTTTATATTATACGTGCATATTAAAGGGCTGAAATGTTAAAAGATAGATTTAGAAAATTTCTACCAGTTGTTGTGGATCTAGAAACTGGAGGATTTGATTCTAAAAAAAATGCTATTTTAGAAATTGCTATTCAGCTGATTGAGGAGAATGACTCAAAGCTAGATTTAGGTGAATCTCACAGATATCATATAAAACCATTTGCGGGCCTGGAGATTGAAAAAGATTCATTAGAATTCCTTAGATTAGACTTAAATCATCCACTGCGGTCGGCTGTAGATGAAAAATTTGCATTGACTGAAATCTTTAAAATAATCAATAAGCATAGAAGTAAGTATGAGTGCTCAAGAGCAATTCTGGTTGGTCATAATGCATTTTTTGATCATAGTTTTCTTCTTGAAGCATGCATTAGAAATAAGATTAAAAAATCGCCTTTCCATCCCTTCTCTCTAATCGATACAGTAAGTTTAGGCGTTCTTGCAACCAAACAAACTGTTTTAGCTAGAGTATGTAAAGAATTAGATATCTCTTATGACAACGATGAAGCCCATAGCGCCTCCTATGATGCGATGGTTACTGCTCAAGTATTTTGTAAAATCATCAATGATTTTGATTTAAACTAAATCTTTATAAACTTAGTGAATCACCAACTTGTTGACAGCTTGCAGGCATCAAATTAATTCCCTGATAGGACTCTTTAATGGACAACAGGTAACTAATCAAACCGCTGGTTCGTTTTGGAGCTATACCTGTTGCAATAAAATATTTAGCATTTAATTTAGATTTAGCTATTTTTGCTTGATTAAGACCCATTGAAACTTGAACTAATCCTAAGACTTTAACCATATCAACAGTAATGATGCATGCATCAACATTATCAATTGCCAAATTTCTATTAAACATATGAGGTTCGTGAAAAACCTTAGCTCTTGAGCTGCTTAATGAATATGCAAAGGTTGTAGTATTATAAGGTTTGCCTGCTTTGTGAATATCTAACTTAAAGGAATTAAGCTCATATTCATTGTTAATATTAACCACAACAACACTTGAAAATCCGGCTTTGATTAATACCTTAGATGCTTCATGAGTTGTAAAAATAGGGATATTTTTATTGAATAACTTCAATGAGTCTAAATCAAGATGATCTGAAAAATGAGCAGTGATGATAATATGAGTAACTTTATCAATAAGCTTATTTTTTAATAGATAGGCTTCCTCTGTTGATTCACGATTCAACAACCAATTCATTTTTGGGAAAACCTGCCGTTTTGTTAGCCATGGATCAACAACTATCAAATCATCATCATTTGAATAAACCCATGATTGGTAATCATCGCCTCTAATAATTTGCATATATGTATAATTTCATAAATGAGAATAAATACCAAACTGATAATGATTATCATTAAAAAAATACCTTAAATCAGTGCTTTACATATTTAATAAACAATATTAAAGTAAAAAGAAATAAACCAGGAATTTATATGGAAATGAAAGAAATCAATACAAATGAAGTATGCGATATATTGAATGAAATAATGGAATATGAACTAGCAGGCGTTGTTAGGTATACACACTCCTCATTAATGGTATCTGGGCCATATAGATTACCCATAGTGACATTTTTGAAAGAACAAGCCGCTGAATCTATGCTCCATGCTCAGCAAGCTGGTGAATTGCTAGTAGGACTTGATGGACATCCTAGTCTTAAGGTTGCAAAAATTGAAGAAACCCACAGGCATTCAATAAAAGATATATTAGAAGAAGGCCTTGAGCATGAGTTACATGCACTGAGTTTATACAAAAAATTATTAACTAGCGTTGCAGATGCATCAGTGTATTTAGAAGAATATGCTAGAAGTATGATTGGAGAGGAAGAGCAGCACACTTTAGAGTTAAAAGCTATGTTAAAAGATTTTGTCTAACAGCTAGGACACAGCATCTTTAATAATAGACTTAAGTTCTCCTGCTTCATGCATCTCAGTCACAATGTCGCAGCCTCCTATTAACTCGCCGCTAACAAAGACCTGAGGGAAAGTTGGCCAATCTGAAATATTTGGAAGAGTCTGTCTAATGTCTTGATTTTCTAAGATATCAACATATGAAAATTCAGCCTCACATTCAATCAACGCTTGAACCGTTTTAGCTGAAAAGCCACACTTAGGTTCATATGGTGAACCTTTCATATATATTAAAATTTTATTGTCTTTTATTTGCTCTTTGATTTTATCTTCAATTGACATTATTTTTTCCTTAAGGAATCGATGTATTTAATTATGGTGTCCTCAAAGCCAAATTTCAATGCATCTGTAATAATTGCATGACCTATTGATACCTCATCAACTTTTCCACATTCAATTAAATGGGGAAGATTATCTAGATTAAGATCATGTCCAGCATTAATACCCAATTTAAATTCACGCGCATCACTAATACATTTAGTAATGTCACTTTTACAACTATTAAAGTTTGTAAAATCTTCATCAGACAAATAACTTGCAAATGGGCCAGTGTAAATTTCAATCCTATCAAAACCAATGTCCGAAGCATATTTAACTGAGCTTGTATTTGCATCTATAAATAGACTGGTCCTTGACTTAGTTCCCTTCACCAAATTAATAAAATCTCTTAATTCATTATCTAAAAAACCTGGTTGCCAGCCGTGATCAGAGGTGATTTGCTCATTATTATCTGGAACCAAGGTTATTTGATCGGGAGTTGAGCGAAGACACAACTCATGAAAACCAATAAATTCTCCGTCAGGCAAAGAGAATGGATTTCCCTCTAAATTAAATTCAATACCACGATCTTTGCATATTTTAGAGATATTAATAGCATCGTCTGAAGTTGCATGGCGATGATCTGGCCTGGGATGAAGAGTCAAACCATCAACCCCCAAATCAATACATTTTTGCGCATACTCAATTAGAGAAGGATTGTCATGACCTCGGGAATTTCTAAGTAAAGCAATTTTATTTAAATTGACACTAAGCTTCATACAGGAGAAATGAATTAGCCTCTATCTTTAAAGTCTTCAACATTTATATCAATTGAATTAATGTCATGAGGCTGTGAAATAGATGATTCATCCCAAAAAGCCCGGCCACTGATAATCTTACCACTCTCATTAACAACAAAATGATCAACAATTGAAATATCCATACCTGAATTATCATTTGTATTTCTAACCTGCATCACAGCTTTTAAAATACCTTCATTTGCACAAATCACTGTCTCAACATTTGTGGGTGTAATTTCCATTCCATTACTATGACCAAAATCCCAAAATGCACATATCGCATCAATTCCATTACAAGGCTCTGTTCCAACTGGATCTTCAAAAATAGCAGCATCATCCCAAAGACTTCTGAATAAGTTTTTATCATTATTCTTGTATGCTAAAACATAATTATCTAGTGCAGCTTGTACCGTTTCTTTCATATTAATTCCTATTTTTGTTTTCCTTTTTCTTTAAGTAAAATTTTAGTGAATTTATCATCAGGATTAATGGGTGAAACTTTCTCCCATATACGATCGTATTCAGAATGTTGAATTAACCATTGATCATCTTCTTTAATATATTTATCAACATATAGTGCAGTGCCTTGAGTAATACTTCCTAAATCAAAGTTATAGAATATGTCTTGGAGATACCATTTTCCAGTTGCTTTAATATTTGAGAGAACCTCAATTTCCGGATGATGAGCAGTATGCATTGCAGCAGTCTGATTATGAAATGCATGTTTTAAACTTTCCTTGATAGTCTCCTTGCCTTCAGATTCCCATCTATATGTACCACCTCGATAATCAATTGTTATATCTTGTGAAAATACATTATCCAATAAATCAAAATCAGCCATATCTATTGCTCTAAAATATCTATGCTTAAGATTTTTAATTTCTTCTATATCAATTAATTTTTGCAGTTTATCCATGCTAGCCTTAACGAAGATACGCCTGACCTCCATCAAGCATAATAGTCGATCCAGTGATGTAATTCATTCCATCAGAAAGAATATGACAGACAGCCTCGCCAATATCATTTTTGCAGTCACCTACTCTACCCAAGGGTATAGTTTTAAGAAATTCATTAGCTTCATCAGGATACTCATTCATCCACCATTCCATCCCAGTGGACTTTGCAAGGGGCATTATGCAATTAACTAAAATATTGTCCTGACCCCACTCTACTGCAGCTGCCCTAGATAAGGATCGAATGGACTCTTTCACAGCTGCATAAGCTCCATAAGAATTTGAATCAGGTCGTAAAGCAGAAGAGCTCGCTAAATTAATAACTTTTCCATCCCCTTTTAAATGAGGGTATGAAGCTTTCATAAAGCGGAATGTTGCCAACGGGCCAGAATTCCATCCATTGATAAAGGATTCGTCCGTTACATCTAAAATATTTCCTAGAGGTACTTCTTGCGCATTATTTATTAAAATATTAAGAGACTTAAACTTTGAAATTGTGGCTTCAATTGAATTATTAATAGATTCGTTATTTTTTACATCGCATTCAATTGCAATGGCTGATCCGCCTAGTCGGTTAATATCTTCGGCAACAGCTTCTACTTTAGAAAGGGTTCTTCCAACTAAGCAGACGCTTGCTCCATATGATGCTAGAGCTCTTGCAATTCCTTCGCCAACCCCTTGACCGGATCCGGTAATTAAAGCTGTTTTATTTGAAAAATCCATTAAAAATTTGAACCGGTAATATCTTTTGCAGCCAAATAACCAAAAGTCATCGCTGGGCCAAGTGTTGAACCAGGACCAGGATAAGTTGGCAACAATGCAGTAGAGCAATTTCCGCATGCATAAAGCCCTGGTATAGCTTTACCATCTTTGTTCAACACTCTGGCGTGTGTATCAATTACTAGACCGCCTGCTGTACCCATTTCGCCTGGATACAAAACCATACAATAAAAAGGTCCTGTTTCTAATGGAGCAAGACATGGATTTGGTGTTACTGATGGATCGCCATAATATCTATCGTAAACACTATCGCCACGTTGAAGATCAAGATCTTTACCTGAGGCAGCATATTCATTAACTTTTGCCTGAGTTACCAAAAGCCCATCAACATTAATACCCGCCACTTCAGCTAGCTCTTCAAGGGTTTCTCCCTTGGATAAGAAAGTTGGGGTCCACCACTCTTTTGGCACAGCTGAATCAGGTTGCATCGATGCCTGCAGAAGTGGGCCACAAGGTCTATTTTTTCTAAATGTACTATCAAAAATCATGTAACAGGGAGCACAAGGATTTCCCTCAGCGTATTTATCAAACATATCATTTACAAAGCTGACATAGTTTTGTGATTCATTGGAGAATCTTTCACCATTTTTATTGACAGTAAAATTTCCAGGCATTGATTTATCTACCATTGATAGCCAACCTTTGTCTTGCCCTGGCACCTTCATTACAGTAGACCACCAACCTGTATCCATTTGATGAGTATCAGCGCCTAATTTTAATGCAGCCTTTAATGCATCACCTGTATTATAAATATTAGCAGCACTCCACTCTATGTTTGTTGGCTTAGGCAAATATTGATCTCTCAAAGCTTGATCTTTTTCAAATCCTCCGGAAGCAAGAATAACCCCCTTATTAGCCTTAATATTAATTTCAATATTGTTTTTTGAAGCCTTAATTCCGATCACCGAACCATTTTCGTCAATAAGATCCGTCATTGCAGTTTCTGTCCATAAATCCACGTTCCTATCCTTTAAAGATAAGATTAATCTTGCAACACCTGCATTGCCCATTGTTAATCGTCTGTCTTTCCAACCCCATTTAAGCCTCATTGGTAGATCTAAAATATATTTAGTAAATAGTTTTGCAAATAAAGATTTCCAGCCAGGCAAAGCCCCAAGTAATAGCTGACCCTCTACTTGGGTAAAATTCATATTTATTGGACCCATGGTAAAGGCAGTTTGTGGGTGCTGTTCTCTTAATTTACCCAGGTCATCTCCGAGATCAGTTCCCTTTATGGGCTCAGGCTCCATGGATCTATTTCCTGCCTTTCCTCCAGGATTATCTGGAAAATAATCTGGATAATGAGCTAAATTTCTATATTTAACTTGTGAATTTTCATGAAGATAATCAATCATTTTGGGGCCCTCAGAAAGATAAGTTTCAACTAGCTCATCTTTAATTTTTCCCTCAGGTGAAACGCTATTTATGTAGTCTCTTGCATCTTGATCAGAGTCATCGACATTTTCAGCTTTTGCATACCTGTTATTAGGTATCCAGACACCTCCACCAGAGGTAGCCGAGGTTCCGCCAAATTGAGTACTTTTTTCTATAACTAATGTTTTTGCACCACCATCGTGGCTGCACAAAGCAGATGTTAAGGCTCCGTTACCAGAACCAATTACAACCACATCAAATTCATAATCCCATTTCATAATTTTTATTAATTTTTGTTAAATTGTAACTAATTCACTATAACTCAATGGGTATTTTTTAAAAAATTGTTATATATATTTATTTTGATTGACAAATTTTTACCAGTTGATACTCCCAAATTATTTTCATTAATGTCTATAATCAAGTTTTATAAAAAATGAATTACTAAATGAAAACTGATATTTGTAAAAAACTTGGTATTGAATATCCTATTTTTGCTTTTACTCACTGCAGGGATGTTGTTGTTGCAGTTAGTAAAGCTGGTGGAATCGGCGTGCTTGGTGCTGTGGGTTATTCACCTGAACAATTGAAAGAAGAGCTTGATTGGATCGATAAGCATATTGGAGATTATCCGTATGGCGTTGATACAGTAATTCCACAAAAATATGAAGGTATGGATGAGAAAGATCCCGAGCAATTATTAGAATCATTGCAAAAAATGATACCCGATGGACATAGAGAATTTGTTGATGCTCTTTTAACAGATAATGGCGTTCCAGAAGCACCAGAATCTAATGGACCCAAAGGTGGGCTCTTGGGCTGGACAGAGGCAACCGCTGAACCTCAAATAGAAGAGGCTTTAAAACATCCAAATGTAAAATTAATAGCAAATGCTTTGGGTACACCTCCTGCTGATATGATTAAAAAAATTCAAGATAAAGGCGTTTTGATTGGTGCATTATGTGGAAAAATCAAACAGGCAGTTGCACATAAAGAGGCAGGCCTTGATTTCATCATTGCACAAGGTGGTGAAGGTGGAGGACATACTGGTGAGATAGGAAGTATAGTTTTGTGGCCTCAAATTGTTGATGCTGTTGATGGGCTACCAGTTCTAGCTGCAGGTGGAATCGGGAATGGTCGTCAAATGGCTGCAGCTATGTCTACAGGAGCTCAAGGAGTATGGTGTGGTTCATTATGGCTAGCTGTTGAAGAGGCAGCAGCTCAACCAGCAGAAAAAGATTCATATTTAAATGCAACCAGTGAAGACACAATTAGAAGCAGAGCTTGGACAGGCAAACCTGCAAGAATGCTAAAAAATAAATGGACAGAAGCATGGGAAAATCCTGACAATCCTGATCCATTACCAATGCCATTACAAGGGATGATTACTTTTGATGCAATGAGACGAACTTCTATCTATGCTGGCTCAGGTAATACACAGGATGTTTCCTTTAACGCTGCTGGCCAAGTTATTGGCCAAGTAAAACAAATTGAGTCAGTAAAAGATGTGATCTATAGAATTATCAATGAATATCTTGATTCAGTTGAGCGACTAAACTCTTTGTTACCAGAAGAATAAATTTTATCAATGCTTGAAACTCTGTTTTCTGAGTTAAAAGACCTACTTTGGGGTCTTGGGATAGTGTCTTTTGCTATAGTTGGATTGCTGATGTTGCCTAAAAAACTCTCAAATCAACTTGGTCAGCACCCTTTTATTTTAACAATCATGTTTTTTTTAATACTCTATGCAGTCATAAGGGTTTTTAATTAGCTGCTTGAGTTGAAATCTGAAGAGAAGTCCTGAACTAAGTTAACAAATGCTTTCACTCCGTTAGTTAAAGCAGAATCATCAACATAAAAGTATGGTGAATGATTTGTTGGACTGTCTTCAACTCCTGGTGCATTAACCCCAAGAAAAAAGAATAGTCCTGGAACTTGTTGAGCAAAAAATGAAAAGTCCTCTGCACCAGTCCGAGGAACTCTTGCCTCATAAAAATCTCCATTTGTAGCTTCAATTAGAGAGGAGGAATATTTTTTTGCTAGCTCTTCATCGTTAACAGTCACTGGATAGCCTCCATAAACTTTAAATTCGGTAGTAGCCTTAGCATGATGGGCAGCAGCTACGTTTTCAGCAATTAGCTTTATCTCATCTCGAATTTGATCAGCATAGGAATCTTTAAATGTTCTTATGGTTCCTTCTAGCATAGCTGTTGAAGGTATTATGTTATTTCTTGTTCCTGCTTTCATAATTCCAACCGTTACAACTGCCTGACTATCTAAAAGGTTCAACCTTCTACTTACAATGGTTTGTAAAGTTGTAGCTATGTCAGATGCCGCTATTATTGGATCAACTCCACTCCAAGGCCTTGACCCATGAGTTTGCTTGCCTTGGACAGTTATTCTAAAAGCTTCAGCTGAAGCCATTATTGGTCCAGGTTTTGTCCAAATTTGACCATTTTTAAAATTAGACACGTGCAATCCAAAAATTGCATCTGGCTTCTCAATTTCAAAGAGGCCTTCTTTAAGCATTAACTCAGCGCCGCCCTCCTCACCCTCAGGTGCGCCCTCTTCAGCTGGTTGAAAAATTAGCAAAATATCACCATTTAACTTATCAGTATTCCTAGAAAGAAAACTTGCAACTCCAAGAAGTACTGCTATGTGAGCGTCATGACCGCATGCATGCATGACTCCAACTTCATTTCCCTGGTATGTAGTTTTAACTTTTGAAGAAAATGGCAGATTAAGTTTTTCAGTTACTGGCAGTCCATCAATATCAGCTCTAAGTGCAATTAAGGGACCTGGATTTTGACCTCTAATAAATGCAGTAACTCCTGTGATACCAAATTCTGTATTAGGCTCAAGACCCATCTCAGTTAATGCCTCAACTATAGATTCCTGAGTTTTATATTCTCTGTTAGAGAGTTCGGGATACTGATGAAAATGATGCCTCCAATCAGTAACCTTTGTCATAACCCCTTGTATGTCTCTATCCAATTGAGTTTTTAGGTCATCTGCAGAAATTGGATTTGTAAGTAAAATTAAAAAAAAGAATTGGATAAAATTTTTCATCGCTTAGCCCCTTTTAAAAATGTTTATAAAAATTGCTGGGGTAGAATCCATATATTCCTTAAAATCTGGGCGTCTTTCTAATGAACGTTTATCCATCATTGCAACTGATGCAATAGCAATTAAAGCATACATAATTAAAGAACCTATCAAAAGCCATGCAAACGAATAATTAGCTGCCAAAGCAAAGACAAAAAGGCTAAACCAAAACAATATTTCACCAAAGTAGTTTGGATGACGTGAGTAATACCACAAGCCTGATTTCATAGTTCTAGGTTCAGAAAGATTTTTTCTAAAATTATACATTTGCTGATCAGAGACAATTTGAATGATGACTGCAGCTACAGCCAAAAAAGTTGCAAATATATCTAAATTGTTTAATTCGTTACCAGAGTAAGCAAGAGCATAAATCATTGGGAGTAATGCCATATAAACACAAAGCGTTGGAATAAGATGTATAGAACCAAAATCGACTATGAAGTATTGAAATTTATTCTTTGTTTTCCCTTTCATCATTATGTATCGCCAATCTTCATGTGAGAAACCTTCCCATGATCTTATCCAGTTATAGGTTAATCGGATAGCCCATAACAATAAGCATGCATGCATTAAAAATGCCCTTTGAACATCACCTGCTGCAGAGATATCTGCCCAACACATGATTGTTAAGACAACGGGAATAACTGACCAAAAAGCATCGTACCAGCTAGAATTATTGAAAATTACACTTAAAAAATATATAAAAATTGTAGCCTCAATGTGGCAAATAAGTACTTTGAATATTAAAGATGATTCAGAAAAAAGGTTCCAAGTAAACTGCATGGAATAAATGCATGCTACGTACCCAGCTAAAATAACTAATAGATGTAAAAATTTTGTTTTCATGTGATGTTAATTAATTTTTTAGGTTGATGATAATCATTTTTAATAGGAATGAGAGGAATAGATTGTAAAGTAATTAAGTCTCGAAGATTATTGTTTAATGAATCGTACAATGTATTTCTTTGCTGTAAATTTAATTTTAATTCATCGGCAATTCCTATTACCTCTTCAAGTCTAAGTTCTTGACCAAAAGAAGCGCCAGCAGATCTTGTAATAGATTCATTCATCAACACTCCTCCGATATCATTAATTCCAGAAGTTAATAGGAATTTGAGCCCGGCAAGACCCATTTTAACCCAAGAACCCTGAATATTATTGATCTGACCTTGGAAAAGAATTCTGGCAACGGAATGAACCAAAATTGTTTCTTTAAAAGTAGGGCCTGGTCTGGCTTGACCCCGCCTAAATATAGGAGCCTCATCTGCAACAAATGGCAAAGGTACAAATTCAGTTATACCATTTGTTTTTTGTTGAAGATTTAAAAGCTTCAATAAATGATGAGCAACATGAGAATTTCTCTCCACATGTCCAAACATCATGGTAGATGTTGTAGGCAATCCTACAGAGTGAGAAGTTTCAATGATGTTAATCCATTGCTTGGAGGTAAGTTTATCAGGGCAAATAATTGCTCTTATTTCATCATGCAAAATTTCTGCTGCCGTTCCTGGAAGTGAGTTCAAACCTGCTTTTTTTAACTCTACAAGAAACTCTTTAACAGAAATATTTAATGTTTTTCTACCGTGATCAATTTCTAAAGGAGAAAAGGCATGAATATGAATTGATGATGAGGCTGATCTAATTGCCCTAACAATATCAAGGTAAGTTTCACCAGAATATTTTGGATGTATTCCGCCTTGTAAACAGACTTCCGTAGCACCCCTTTCGATGGCTTCATTTGTTCTTCGGATAATCTCTTCGTGAGAAATATTATATGGCTTACCTCTTAAGTCATCATGACCCCTGCCTTTAGAAAAAGCACAAAAATTGCACTTGAAAGAACATATATTTGTGTAGTTAATATTTCTGTTAACTACAAAAGTAATATCTGATCCATGAAGTTGTAATTTAAGATCATTGGCATAATCAGTAACATATTTAAAATCATTATCAGATGTCTCTAATAGATACTGGATATTCTCAATAGATGGATTATTTTCAACATCTTTAATTGACTGTCGAATATTAGAAGTAAAAACAGCTTCTGGATATGAAGGTATTTTATTGCTGATTCCTGATCTCCAAAGATCAGACCGAATAAAAGATTGAGAATCAGTTATTTGAAGAAGTTTAGAAGATATTCTAGGCGTTGAAAAAGACTTAAGATCAGTAAAATACTTTGGATACAAAGTTGCTCTTGGTTTTAAAGTTTGTTTTGACCTTGAGATTATTTTATTAAGCTTGGCTATTTCAGGCCATGGCGCTTCAGGATTTACATAATCCTTTGTAACTGGAGATATTCCACCAAAATCATTAATTCCAGACTGAGCTAATTGATTAATGTGATCTGAATTTAGATTTGGTGGGACCTGAAGACTAACGTCACCAGGTAAGATCAATCTAGCCATCGCAATAGTCCACATAAGCTCATCAAATGATGGTTCGCTAGCATTTGCCATCAATGTATTAGGCTTTGCTCTAAAATTCTGCACAATGACTTCTTGAATATGATTATGTGCAAAATGCAATTCAGCTATTTTGTGCAATGACTCTAATCGCTCCAACCTTGTTTCACCAATTCCAATTAATATGCCAGTTGTAAAAGGAACCTTTTGTCTTCCAGCTTCCTCCAATGTCTTCATTCTAAATATAGGATCTTTATCTGGAGATCCGAAGTGCGGCTGACCCCTTTCAGTTAATCGAGATGACAAAGACTCAACCATTAATCCCATAGAGCCACTTAGGGGTTTAAGTTGAGTAATTTCATTAGATGTTAGGCAACCAGGATTTAAATGAGGAATCAAAGATGTCTCATTTAATACAGCATCAGCGCATGCAGCCAAATAATCATTTGTTGTCTTGAAACCATTTAAAGACAGCCAATCTCTAGCAGTCTTATATCTTAATTCAGGCTTATCACCAAGTGTAAATAATGCTTCATGACAGCCATTAGCCTCGCCCTCTTTAGCAATTGAGATAACTTGATCAATTGATAAATATGGAGATTTGACCTTCTTAGGCGTTTTAGCAAATGTACAGTAATGACAAACATCCCGACATAAAAATGTTAAAGGAATAAAAACCTTTGGTGAATAGGTTAATAGATCTTTAAAATACGTTTTTTTCTTCTCATAGGATGCTTTGATTAAGTCATCAGATAAACAAATATTAGCTAAGGAGCTTAATTCAGAAAATTCAATTGATTCCGAAGTAATTAGTTGCTCTAAAGCTTGGTTTGACTGTTCTTGAATTTTCAACAATTTAACTATTAATATATTTAATTAGTTTGAAGTAATCTTCCTCGGAGTCAAGGTCATCTTGAATGCTTTCAATGGAAATATTTTGATAATCTATATCATTATTTTGAAATTCATTCACAAAAAGATTATAGCTATCTATACCAAATTTTAGATTAAAAGTTATTGATGAGTTGAACATCAAGCAATTTGTTCCTTGTGTGAAAAAATCAGAAATAATACTGACTTTTTTTATATCAAAAGTTTTTGCAAGCTCATGAAGATCTTTTTCATTAATTTTAGGAAGATCAGCATGCATGATTAAAATAATGCCATTAGTAGAGTGCAAATTTATAGCCTCATTCAAACCATCATTCAATGAAGAATTTGTAAAATATGAAGTTGAATGATTTAAATTTAGATTGCTATCATTTGTAACAACTGTTATCGAATCGCAGATTTCTGAATTATGCAAAGTAGTTATTGTTTTTTTTGCCATTGAAGCAGCTAACATTTCTCGTTCAGATGAACTAATAATATTTGACAGTCGGTTCTTTGAAGATGAAAACTTTTTTATTGGGATGAATGCAGAGACATTCATTTATTTAGATTCAAGTTCATGAATTATTGCCTCGGCAAGTGCATTTTTGTTATCAATAGTATTCATGATTAAATCTGCAATATGCACTTCATAACCAAGATCATTTAATTTGTTGGATTCGTCTAAATCAGATGAATCTATAAATATTCTTTTAGAATAACTTTTATAAAACTTACCAATAGTTTTAACGTCCACTTCTTGGCCAAGCTCTTGCATCATTTTGGCAGTTGGACCTTTTAATGACTGAGCATTAACTATTGGACTTATAACAGTAACTTTTTCTGAATAATCATGTAAATAATTTTTTAATGAAGATAATTGAAGCATTGGGTTGATGCTTACATAAGGGTTTGATGGACATATAATAATTTCATCATAAGTTGATAAATCTAAATCTTCATTAAAACCAGCCTTATCCAGTCCCTTGAACACGAAGTCAGCTACAGGTGGTTCGCATTTCAATTTTACAAAATATTCTTGAAATGAAAGTAATCTATTTTTTGTTTGTATATAAGTTTCAACAGGTTGGTTGCTCATTGGAAAGATATTTTTCGGTAGGTTAAATGACTCACATAAAGTTTGAGTGGCTTGAGTAAGTGATTGACCATTATTTATTAAATACGTTCTTTGAATATGGGTAGCTAAATCTTTATCTCCAAGTTGAAACCATGTTTCTCCTCCCATTTCAGACAAAGCTGAAAGCATATTCCATGATTCATCTTTTCTACCCCAGCCCTTTGATGTATCTGATTCCCCCGCAAGGGTATACATCACAGTATCAAGATCGGGACAGATTTTTAATCCATAATGAGTGAAATCATCTCCGGTATTAACAGCAATAGTTAATTTTTTTGGATCAATTGAATTTTTAAAACCCAATGCAAGCTTAGCTCCCCCTACTCCTCCACATAATAAAAGATAATTTTTCATCTAAATAAATCCTCGTCTTCACTACGAATTAATGATTGAGAATCACTGAGGTTATTTTGATTAAATTTATAGTCCTTTATTAACACAACAGGTTTTTTCTGTGCAGCTTGACCCATTAATAATGATGCGGCAGCTGCTAACTCATCTGCAATACCAATTTGAGTTACTTTAAGTTCATTACCAAATAGATCATTTTTTCCTCGCTCGTCTAAAAGGCATTCAATATTATGACTGCCAATAGTAAAACCCACTATCCCATTCCTAAAAGGCCTTCCCATGGTATCTGTAATAATTACAGATATATTTTTTTGAAAATGCTCAGATAAAGAATGTGAAATCTTTTTTGCAGAATCATCAGGATTTTCTGGTAACAACAACACGATGTCTGGTTTTTGATCAATATTGGATCTATCAATACCAGCATTCGCATGAATAAACCCTAGCTTATGCTCAACTATCAATACTCCCATTCTATATCGCACTACTTTCTTGGACTCATTCAAGATGGCTTGAATAAATCTTGGATCTTTATCAATTTTAGTTGCTAAAGTTTTTGCTTCATCTGATGGACTAAGCCCTGAAATATCTAGATATCTATTTTCTGACTTAGAAACAATCTTTTGGGCAACTGCTATCACATCTCCATCATCAATATGGAGCGCTTCTGATTCTATGGCTTTGATAATTTCTGCAGACAAATCTTGTCCGGGCTGGATCAGAGGTAATGTCTCTAATGCTATGAGGTTTATAGAACTAATAATATTTCTCTTTTTTTAATGGCCTGTAATCTTGATGCCTGAATGTGCAAGTGAGTGTTTTTTGTTAATTGCAATAAGTATTGAGGTCAAGGCTTCTGCTGCAACTGAATTGCATAATGGTCCTGCATGCCATCCAGTAAGACCAGCATCTGATGCCAGATCAATAACTATATTTCTTGCCTCTATCAAGTCTCCAGCAACCAATACATCACAATCTATTTTTGCATCAGTTTGAAGTAATTCAGCTGAGATATTTTGAAAAGCTGATACTACGGTTGTATGTTCACCTAATATTGATTGTGCATTTAAAGCTGCCGAGCCACCTTCTGGCAATTGAACTCTCATTACTTTAGGTGGCATAAGGGGAACAGTTGCATCGATCATAATTTTATTATGCAAAGTATTTTCTATACTCAAGAGCGTTGATTCTTGATGGGCAAATGGAACTGTTAAACAAGCAATTTCACAAGATTTAGCAGCATCAATATTGAGCATCCCAGAAGAATGATCAAGGCCTAGTTGATCAGCTATTTCTTGAGCTTTTAATAAATCACGACTTCCGATAATGATCTCATGACCTGCTTTAATCCACCTTGAGCCCAATCCTTTGCCCAAAGAGCCTGTACCACCGAGAATAGCTATTTTCATTCAATATCTCCTGATTGATATGTAATAAATATTATACAAATTCATCAACCAATCAATGGGTATCTTTAAGAATAAATTTGTCAACATAAATCAAGCATACATACTCTATAATAAAAATGATTGAATCTAAAAAATACTAAAAATGATAAATTTAAAAAACAAATCAATAGTGGTAACCGGAGGTACAAAAGGTATTGGCGTTGAAATCACTAAATCCTTTTTAAAGCAAAATTCCCGAGTCTTCGTTCTTGCAAGACAAAAACCTAAAAGAATTATCCAAGCAAAAGGGAATAAAGCTATATTTATTGAATGTGACATAAGAAAAATTGAGTCCTTAGATAATGCGGTAAAAGAGATTAAAACGTCATCAAAATCGATTGATGTTTTGATCAATAATGTTGGTGGTGCTCCAATGGCTGATGCCTTGAATGTATCCAATAAATTTCATGAAGCAGTTATTGATTTGAATTTAATTGCACCACTGAACGTAAGCCAAAGATTTGCAAAAATTATGATGAAACAAAAGACGGTTTCAAATATCATAAATATATCTAGCGTTACAGCAACTAGACCTACACCTGGAAGTGCTGCTTATGGAGCTGCCAAGGGCGCCCTCGTAAATCTTACTAAAACTCTAGCTGTCGAATGGGCTCCAAAAATTAAAGTTAACTCTATTGTTGTTGGCTACATAGAAACTGAAAATTCAATAGTGCATTACGGAAGCAAAAAAGAGATAAATAAAGTTGCAAAGCGAATCCCAATGAAAAGGATGGGGAAACCAGAAGATGTTGCAAATGCCTGCATATTCTTTGCCTCTACCTTAGCAGATTGGATTACAGGTGCTGCTTTAGAGGTTCATGGTGGGGGTGAAAAACCTACTTATCTAGAAGTAGCTAAACCTAAAAAATAAGAAGAACTTAACCAAATAGTTTTCTAACTAATCGATTTCCCCAAAATATTTTCAAAGCGCCCTTAAGTTGCTCAAATGATTTATCAGTGTAGGGATATGCAGATGCTGATTTTTTGCCAATAATTATAGGCATAGGGTGGGCGTACGCCAGCAAGCCCTCTTTGCCATTAACCACACCCAATCCGCTTTCTTTTACACCACCAAATGGAACTTCATTGACGCCATAGCTCATTGCCATGTCATTTACAGAACAGGCACCTGTTTCAATTGATTTTGCTAACCTTTGGCCTTTTTTTAGATCTTTAGTCCAAACATTTCCATTTAATCCATAGTGAGATTGATTTGCCAACATTAATGCTTCATCTTCTGATTGAACTTTCATGATAGAAATAATTGGTCCAAAAGTTTCATCCTTCATGATCTTCATCTCATGGGTCACTTCGACAAGAACAGTTGGTTCAAAATATAAACCTTCAAACATAGGATTTCTTTTGCCACCAACCAATATTTTTGCACCTTTGTCTACAGCATCCTTGACATGATCTTCGATAATATCTATTTGTTTGTCCCAAAAAGTTGGACCCACATCACCTTTACAATCATTTGATTGGATTAGTTTTTTGGTAATATTCACGACTTCATCAACGAACTCATCATAAACATCATCCATAACGTAAATTCTTTCAGTGCCACAACAATATTGACCAGCATTCATGCAGGAACCCACAACTGCACCACTGGCTGCATCTTTTATATCAGCATCCGAACAAACAATCATGGCGTCTTTACCACCTAATTCAAGACTATAAGGAATAAGCATTTGGCCACATTTTGCAGCAATCTTCTTTCCAGTAACAACACTGCCTGTGAAGGAAACTTTATCTGGGCCTTGATCAATTAATTCAGCACCAGTTTCTCCATCTCCAATTACAGTTTGAACTAGATGTTGAGGTGCTTCTGCTAATGCAAAGATCTCTTGAACTAGTGCCCCTGACATTGGTGTTACCTCAGATGGTTTTACTACAACGCTGTTTCCACAAAGAACGGCTTGAATTACTGGATTAATGGAAAGTATAAATGGACCATTCCATGGGGTGATTACAGCCACAACTCCTCTTGGCTTGAAAGTGATAATAGTCTTTTTTAGGAACTGCATAGGACCATGCATTTTAATTTTTTTATCTGAAAGCCATTTTTGTGCTCTCTTAGCGTAAAAAACCAAAGAATCTACAGCTGAGAAAACCTCCATAGACATTGCCTCTTGCTCAGGTTTACCAGTTTCCCTCATTACAACATCCATGATTCTATCTTGTTGCTGTATGACAACATCAGCAACTTTGTGCATTAATTCAACTCTCTCTTTTAGGGTTGTTTTTTTCCATTCACTTTGAGCAACTTTAGCTTGAGTCATTATGGTTGATATTTCTTCAACAGATGTACATTCATAAGTATCAATAGGCGAAAGATCAACAGGACTTTTTAAATTTAAAAGTTTTTTGCCGGTTTCGGAATGTGAGATAGAAAAAATAGCCATTGTTATAATTCCTTAAGTTTTGCTTCAAGCATTGGTGTTACATGATTATTAATGTGTGCATTTAAACCAAGTGGCATCATTTCATAATGCTCAAGCTTCCTGACGACCTTAACCATGATTACAGTAAATTTATACAATGCTAAAAGATAATAGTAGTCATAATCATCTGCACTAAATCCGGTTAAAGCTTCCCATTTTGCTATGGTGGCTACTGGTCCTGGAAAGCCGCTTAATCTGTCTACATGTACACCTTTGGAATTACAATCATCAATAGCTATTCCCCAAGCAAGGTCCATGCAAGGATCTCCTAGGGCAGCCATTTCCCAATCTAAAACAGCTGAAACTTGTCCATCAAGGTTATACATAATATTTGCACATCTGCAATCTCCCCAAAGGATAGAAGCTTGAGTTGGTTTTGGTTTATTTTTCTTCAACCATTCTCTTGCCTGATCTGCTGCTGGATGGGCTTCACCTTCCATAGCCCAATCATGAAAATCAAAGTAATAATTTAATTCTTGATCAAGGTAATCTTCAGCAATTTTTGGCCGGTTAAGAAACTCAAAGTCTCCATTAGATATGTCTACCTTATGAATTTTAGCCATCTGCTCAACCCACCCCCACCAGATTCTCTCTCTTACTTCTTCAGATGAATCAGCAACCCAACCTTCTTGATGAAACGGGGGGTTATCAGATGGAGCATCGCCGCTTGCCATTTCCATAACATAAAAAGATGTTCCAAAAACCGCGTCACTGGGCTCATACCAAAGAACTTTTGGAACTTTGATATCGTGATCAGCTAGTTTTTGCATAATTAAAAACTGTTTGTGAATATCATAATCAGGAAATACAAAGAAACCTTCTGGATGGAATCTAAGCACCATGCCAGTTTCTATACTTGTTCCGTTTAATTTATAAGAAACATTAAAACTTAATGTTTCGTTAGAAAAACCTGTATTTTCAGGTCCCCCTAATAACTCCACATTCAGATCACTAACTCCATCTAGTTTTCTCTCAATCCAGTTACTAAAAATTACTCTAGTCGCATCTAAATCTCTTTCTTGTGGCTTCGGCATTGTGTTGTTCTATTCATTGATTAAACATCAACCTTAATATAAATTTAATTAATTAAAAAGAAAAAAAATGGCTGATTTATTTAAAGAAAAATGGGATGCATTTTGTGAAAACCTTAAAGAAGTTGGATCAATTATTGAATCAGAATCCTCACTTAGTGAAACAGATCAAGCAGAGGGATACAGATACTTACTAAGACTGATGCGTTTGTCATTAGAAATGAATATGGAGCATTCAAACCTATCAACACCCTCTTTTTATAATCTTTCTCATGAAACTGCAAAGATAGGTGCAGATAATCCGGATAACATCTATCTAAATGCAAACATAGATGGAAAACAATCATACGAGGTGTATGGCAATATTGGTGAGTCAGACTATTTAAGTTTTGGATTAAAGGAAAACAGATATAGCAAAGATGGGACGATGGTTTCTCTTGGAGAGATAGACTTGAGAGATATGACGGTAGATGAGTCAGGTAATTTTATTTTGTATATTGGTGGAAAGACTAATTCTAAAAATTTTTTACCGCTACCTAAAAATGCAAACATGTTAATTGTTCGTCAAACCTATAAAAATAGAATCCTTCAAACGCATGCAAAAATTAATATAAAAACTTCAAACACATCTCCAATTCCAGAACCTTTAACAGCTGTAAAACTTGAAAATCAGTTAAATCAATCCCTTGCATTTGTTAGTGGAACTGCGTCGACCTTTCTAAAGTGGGTTCATGAATTTAAGAAAAATCATTTGAATCAATTACCTTTAGGTGACCAAGATTTTTTTCAAGCGGCTGGAGGCGATCCTAAAATATGTTACCTTCATGGTTACTTTGACTTTGATGATGATGAGTACATGGAAATAACAACTGAAATTCCTGACTGTGAATATTGGAATTTCCAATTAGAGAATCATTGGATGGAGTCATTGGATTATAGACATTACCCTATTCACATAAATGAATCGTCAGCTGATCTTAATAAAGATAAAAGCATAACTATTAATGTTAGTCACTCGCCTGAGAAATTAAAAAATAACCTAATTACTGAGGGTCGTAAAAATGGAGCTATGCTCCTTAGATGGATTGGAGCAACCTCATTTCCAATTCCAACGGTCGAAATTAAAAAACTCAACTCTTTGCAGGATAGATAATGCTCAATTCCGCAAAAATAATTGATGAAGCAAAAAAACAAACAAATTTAGATTACTTTGGTAATCCCTTGTTTATGGAAGGATTTGAGAGTCTTGTTCAATCAATAAATGAAGAAGCACATTTAAATGATATTGGAATGGAGGCACAGGAACATAGATTAATAGGTGTTCTAAGCAATCTTCTCAGAATAGAAGATGCTTTTGTTCAAAATCCTGAAATATTAAATGAAGAAATTCATTCTCCAATTGTGATTGTTGGACTTCCAAGAACAGGAAGCACAATGACCCATAGACTCCTTGCTTCCGATCCAAGGCATACAGCAATGCTATGGTGGGAAGGCAGACATCCAGCAATGCTCAAAGATGAAGTACGTGGCAAACCAGAAAAACGAATGGAAATGGGTAAAGCTGAAGTTGAAGCTGTTATGCAAGCATCGCCAGAAGCTCTCACCATTCATCCTTGGGACTATAAGGGGGCTGATGAAGAAATTTTGCTATTAGAGCATACATTTTTTAGTACAGTTCCAGAATCATTCATGCGTCTTCCCTCTTACTCTAAATGGGTTGAATCTCAGGATCATATTCATGCATATGCTCAACTCAAAAAAATGCTTCAATATCTTCAATGGCAAAATCCTGGACGAGAAAGAAAAAGATGGGTTTTAAAGTCACCTCATCATTTGGGGTTTATAGATAAGCTTCTAAAAATATTTCCAGATTCAAAAGTAATACAAACTCACAGAGATCCATTAAAAACAATTCCGTCATTTTGTTCGATGTGTGCAAACTTATTTGAACCTCTGACAAATTCATTTGATAAAAACGAAATTGGCCATCATTGGGCTCATAAATTAGCTAAAGTCCTTAATCACTGCATGGAAGTAAGTAATGAAAATAATGACAATTTCCTTAATCTTGAATTTAGTAAAATGATAAAAGATCCTATCCTTGAAATGAATGAAGTTTATAACTTTATAGGAGAGGATTTTACCGATCAGGCTGAAAATGCAATGAAGGCATGGAAAGAGGAAAATCAACATGAAATGGGGGCTCATCAATATTCTCTCGAAGAGTTTGGTATAGAAAGTTCATTCATTGATGAGTATTTTAGTAAATACATAGATCAATATATAAAGTAGGAAAAAAGATGTTATTAAAAGATAAAGTGGTAATAGTATCTGGTATAGGACCAGGATTGGGTCAAGAGCTTGCCTATGGAGCTGCAAGAGAAGGTGCAAAAATTACGATTGCAGCTAGATCTTCTGAGCTCTTAGATAAACTTCAAGATGAGATTGGGAAGAATTCAGAGGTTATAGCAATACCTTGCGATATAACAAATCCATCTGACTGTGAAAACTTAGTCAATGAGACAGTCAAAAAATATGGAAGGCTTGATGGATTAATCAATAGCGCCTACCGTGCTGGTGAATTTAAAGAAATTACAGATTCTGATTTCTCTGATTGGCAAGAGACCATGAACACAAATTTTTTTGGAACTATGAATTTAACTATGGCTGCTGTTAAAGAGATGACACCAAATCAACAAGGCGCAATTGTTATGATTAATAGTCTAATAACTAAGAAACCTCTTCCAACTCAAGGTGGCTATGCCGCTTCCAAAGGAGCTCTAGCTACGGCTACCAAAATTCTTGCTAAGGAGCTTGGACCAAAAGGAATTAGAGTTAATTCAGTCTTCATGGGGTGGATGTGGGGCCCGCCGGTTGAGATGTATGTTAACTTCACTGCAGAATCTATGGGGGTTGAACCAAAAGAAATAATCGATGGAGTTACTAAAGACATTCCATTGGGCATTATTCCAGATGATTCTGATTGCGCTAACGCTGCGTTATTTCTTATATCAGATCTAGCCAAAGTAATAACTGGAGCTAATTTAGATGTTAATGGTGGAGAATTTATGACATAGATGAGTATCAAATGAAATTTATTCGTCAAGTTAAATAAAAGTATTCTCCGTTTTTTTAAAAAATACGATTTTCTTTAAAATAAGTGTTTAGAATTAAGTAATGGCAATTAATAAGAATATCCATACTATTGACCTTATGCTGGGTATTCCTGAACAAGAAGATAGGTCCGATTGGTATAAATTCATGGAACCATTGCTTCGTGATGAGGAATCAAAGTCCATGTTCAAGATGCCTGCTCAATACATGTTTAAAGATATTCCTGAGACTGGATCACACGATGATTTTATTCAGTTCACAATAGATCAAATGAATAAATTTCATATCAATCAAGCAATGATAGGGTTTCATGAACAATCTGAAGTGAAAATTGAAGCTGCAAAAAATCACTCAGATAGATTCTTTTTTGACCTTCCAGTAAACCCAAATATTGATAATGAAGCTGAGAATATTAAGAGACATGTTGAAACCTATGGCATTAAAGCTGTTAGCGCTTTCCCCTCTGGAATGCATCCTCAAATTCCAATCAATGATGAAAAATGGTATCCAATATACGAAATGTGCGTTGAACTAGATATACCTTTTTTTTGCTGCGTCGGAGTTCCTGGGCCAAGAATACCAATGGCACCACAAAAAGTTGAACTGATCGATGAAGTTTGTTGGTACTTCCCTGAATTAAAATTCGTTATGCGCCATGGAGCTGAGCCCTGGACAGCCTTAGCATGCAAACTCATGCTAAAATATCCTAATTTATATTACTCAACCAGCGCCTTTTCACCTAAACATTACCCTAAAGATATTATAAATTTTGCTAATACACGCGGTAAGAAGAAAATTATGTATGCGGGATATTTTCCAATGGGCTTATCTTTAGATAAAATCTTTAAAGAAATGAATGATGTGCCCTTCAACGACGATGTGTGGCCATTATTTTTAGGAGAAAATGCTCAAAGAGTGCTTAAACTATAGAAATAACTAAAATATCTTCTAATACCAAAGACTATGACTGATAAAAAAAGATACTCAATGTTACAAATCCCATTTGGCTGGTACGTAGTTGATTACTCTAATGAACTTAAACCTGGTGATGTAAAGGCTGTTCGTTATTTTGCCCAAGATCAAGTTTTATTTAGAACCGAATCAGGAGAAGTAAGCATGCTTGATGCTTATTGTCCTCATTTAGGTGCACACCTTGGACACGGCGGCATAATTAATGGTGAATGTATTGAATGTCCTTTCCATGCGTGGAGATGGAAAACAGATGGAAAAATTGGTGAGATACCTTACGCAAAGAATATTCCTCCTAAAGCAAAAGAAACTAAAATATTCACATACCCAACTGTAGAAAAAAATAATCTTATATATGCTTGGTATCATCCAAATGGTGAGGAGCCTCATTATGAGGTTGAAACCTATCCAGAAATTAATGATCCTGAGTGGGGTGATGAATTTGAAAAATTTGAATATCGAATTAAGTGTCATATACAAGACATGGCAGAAAACGCGGTTGATGCCGCACACTTCATGTATGTTCATGGAGTTGCTTCGTATCCAGAATTTGAGGTGAGTTACCAAGATCAGAAAAGATTTTTTTCTCAAAAAGCCGATATGATTACACCTAGAGGCACCGTAAAAGGAAAAATTTCAGGAGCCTCAAATGGACCTGGTGATAATTTTACAAGGTTTGAAGGAATATGTGACACCCTGCTCTTGGGTTCAACAACTCCAACAGAAAACGAAGAGGTTATTACAAGATTTTCTTTTCTTCAAAAAAAGGTTGATGGAAAAGTTCCAACTGGTGGTGTTGGATCTGCAATTATTGCCGATATAAATAAACAAGTTAAAGAAGATATACCTGTCTGGGAAAATAAAAAATATGCTTCAAGACCTGTTCTTTGTGATTCTGATGGTCCAATTGCTAAATTTAGAAAGCATTTTGCTACTTTTTATGTTGATCAATTATAAAAATTACTTCTAAGAATCCATTGGTTCATAGTCAAACTTACTAACCCCACAATCAGGACAAACCCAATCATCTGGAATATCTTCCCACTTGGTTCCAGCAGGAATGCCGCCATCGGGATCGCCAAGCTCCTCATCGTAAATATGCCCACAAATAACGCATTCAAATTTTTTGTAATTCATTATTAAGTTTTTAAATTTGCCTTAATTTTTGCATGTTCTTCCCTGGTTAATGAATGAGAAAATAGTAAATATGCAGCTATAGAATAACTAATAACTGGTACAAATGTATAGATATAAAAAATGGCCATCTTGGATGAGGTGCTATTTTCTATTCCCAAGCTAATATCAAACCCCCAAAGAAATTCAAGGACAACATAGGGAACTACTGCGGCAAGAGCAAAGCCAATTTTAGTCAAGGTGGTTAAATATGAAAAAACCGTGCCTGAAATATTTTCACCACCTTCAAGATTTAATTTATCAGAAATATCAGCAGTAATTGCATTAATTAGGGGTAACGGTCCTGAAAAAGCAAAACCATACAAAATGATAAAAGATCCAACACCGATCAATTTAGGAAAATCTTCAAAATCTTTTATAAACCAATAGCCAACAAAACCAATTAACAAAACCACAATTGCATATAGGCAAGCAATACCGGCAGCATAGTGTTTTGATGTTTTGATGCCCAACTTTCTCCATACCCAAAGCCCAAAAACACTCACCACATAATAGGCCAGCATTAATCTAGATGAGTATTCAGGCAATTCGATAACTACCTCCATCCAGATTAAATAAAGTGCTCCATTTAAGCTCATGCAAAATCCTATAAGAACAGCAGCGAAAACAATTTTATTCAGCATTCTATTCTTAAATAAACTTCTAAAGGCTCTAAATGGGTTGGTTAATCTTTCTTTTGAAGCAGGTTCAATGGAGTCTGGAACTTGTTTCAATGCATTGAGGGTAATTAATGGAATGCAAAATAAAAGAAACATCCCAATAGCATTTACCTTAGCCTTCAGTGAAGGATCATTAATCTCAACAATCGCTGGTATCGCTATAACTGTAAACATACCCATTAAAGACATTAACTCTCTTAGAGTTAAGAGTTTGGTTCTATCATCATAGTTGGGTACAAGAAAAGAAGCCCAGGACAATTGAGTAATGCTGCTTAAAGTAAATGCTGAATACATTAAAAATAGCCCAACAATAAAATATATTACTGAGGGTTGTTCAGTAGGCGGTAAAAAAATAACATAGGTAGCAAGCATAAAAACTGGTGCTGATAAAAATATCCAGAGTTTATGTTTGCCCCATCTTGATGGAAATTTATCAATCAAGACCCCCATAACTGGATCAGTCAATACATCTGCAAACCTGCCAAAGAAAAAAATAATACCAACAAGCGATAAGCCAAGACCTAAATCCCCTGCGTAAAAAGGCAAAATAAAGATAAACATTGGCATCCCAGCCGCAGAGGTTGGAAAGTTTAATGCGGTATATGATAGCCGCTGAAACAAATTCATAGTTTTTGAAGGTCTAAGCTTTAAAAACGTCTCTCATTGAAATGATTCCAACTAGGTGCTCACCTGAAAAAACAGGGAGATGTCTGATTTGATTCTCCAACATCATTGATTTAGCCTCTGAGTTTGATGTTTCAGGACATGTAAATATCAATTTCCTTGTCATGATGTCTTTAACAGTTTTAGTTTCTAAATTTTTAGAGCCTCCAGACAAGGCATATACTAGGTCCCGTTCAGTTAAAATGCCTACAACAGATGATTTTGACAAATGATCTTCAGAGCCTTTTTCACATATCATCAAGGCTCCAATTTTATTTTTATTCATCAAAGCTGCTGCATCAAATAAATTAGAATCTTCTGACACGGTAAATATATCCCAATATTTTTGCTCATTTAAATGATCTTTTACTTTTTTCATGTATGTATAGGTTTATGGTAGCTTTATAAGAATAATTTCAAAGATGTTAACACCCAAACTGATTTCTTGGTATTATAAAGGTACAATACGGTACGTTTAACAATTACTTATATATTTTAACTATAACAACATAAATCCATCATGAAATCATTAAATTCACTCCTAATTTTTGTTTTTGTTTTTTTGCTTACTCTGCCTGCTTTTGCTGGTGACAAAGGATATGTCGGTGAAGAAGGCACTGAAATAGAGGTTACTAGAGTTTCTAGTCCTGCTCCTGAATATCCAAGAAGAGCTATAAGACTTGGCGTTGAGGGATCTGTACGCCTTGAATTTGATGTAGATACAGATGGATCAGTATTAGATCCATATGTAGTCGAAAGCAGTCCAGCTGGAGTATTTGATAGGGCAGCAATAAAAGCTGTAAGAAAGTTTTTATATCAGCCTCCTACTTACAATGGAACCTCTGTAAAAGTTAACAATGTGCAGATTGATCTTACCTTTAAACTCGCCAACTAACTTTTAGCTCTAATATAGCCTAAGGATAATTATGCCTATAAGACTCCAGTTACTTTTATTTGGGGTAATTGGTAATGTTCTTGTTGCTGCTATATTTATATTTTCTTTCGGTTATAGAGAAAATATTCAAGAAAACTCATCAAATGAATCACTATTAACTCTTTATGAATCTGCTTGGTATCAAACATACAATAAATCTTTTGACGTCATGTCAAAGTGGCTTCCAGTAACTGGAGAAAATGCGTCCTTTTGGGATCCTGAGTCAGAAATCTTTTTAGATGAAGTAGACTCTAGTGATATCTATACAAATCCACTGCTAGATACTATTAGCGCAGATAGAATTGGTGATGCTCAATACCTGATAGAACTATTTTTTGAAGAAGAGCTTGATTATGGAAACTTAAGTTATGTTATGGCTTACTTCCCTTCCGGTGAAAGGATTTATTGTGGCAGTGCGCTTGACTTATTGGGAGTTGACCCCTGTTCTCCTGCAGCCCGACCTGATTTTTTTAGCTATCTAGATTCATTTCTTCAAGATGCTTCAAGCAGGCCAAGGCAGTCAATTGTAAAAATTAAAGATAAAAATGAAGAACAGGCTTCCACTTTAAATCAAGCATTGAGTTTTCCGATTAAGGTTGAGGGTGAAACTTTGGCTGTAATAGCTTTGGGTGTGGATATTAGAAAAGGCCTGGAAGTTTTTGAGGATGAATTTGAAGTTAGAACTGCAATTAATACTGACTCTGGCTTGATATCTCTAAATGACTATTACCAGCAGTTTGGTGATACAGAAGATGATTTGTTTGATATAGAGAACTTCAATAAATTAACTGATAAGGCGGCTTCATTTAAAGCAATAAATGGCTCCCGTCACTCTGAGAAAGACACCGAACTTGGAACTTCAGTTACTCTTCTCCCCTTGAGTACTTTTTTATCAGCGGACGAAGCGCAATTATTTATTTTTAAAGATGAGAGAGAAAATATCTTGAGGGCGGCTAATGTATTAAATTTAACCTACGTAGCTGCTATATCATTTGTGATATTTATTATTTCACTCATAGCGTTTATCACCACCAGAACCTTTGGTGGAATAACGAAAGCTATCGAGGTGCTCGAGGGCCTTACAAAGGGTGATCATACCCAAGAAATGCCAATCAGAAAGGGAATTCTTGCATCAGAAAAGGACGAAGTTGGGCAGCTTTCTGCTGCGCTTGGAACCTATAAATCTCATTTAGTTGAAATGGAATCTATCAGAGAGGAACAAGCAAAACGAAGGCATGAAAGAGATGAAGTAATTATTGAAAAAATGACAGCGCTTGCAGATCAGCTTGATGGTAGTGCAAGAACTCTTATTCTAAATGATATTAAAAAAATGAATGAGCTTGCTGATAATGCTGATAGAAACTCAAGCGAAGAAGCCTCTGTAGAATTGATGTTAGTTGCTTTCTCAAGAATGTCTGATGAGGTTAACGGATTGATTGATGCTAGAACCAGTGAAATGGAAACTGCAAGAGATGAAGCTAGAGATGCCAGTGATCAAAAAACAAAGTTCTTTGCAAATATGAGTCATGAATTGAGAACTCCGCTAAATGCCATTCTTGGTTATGGAGAAATGCTTTATGAAGACTGTGAAGATTTAGGCTACGATGACCTGCTTCCAGACCTAAAAAAAATTACCTCTTCGGGGACTCATCTATTATCTTTAATTAATAATATTTTAGATCTTTCTAAAATTGAAGCTGGAAAGATGGAGCTATTTGTTACAAGTTTTGAGATTGAGAATATGGTTCAAACAATTAAAGATGTTTCCGAGCCTTTAGCAGCAAAAAATGATAATGGATTTGTAATTAGCCTTGATGGTGCTATGGGATCTATGTCTCAAGACGAGACAAAACTCAGACAGTGTCTAACAAACTTTTTAAGTAATGGTTTCAAGTTTACTAAAAATGGAACGGTTACTTTAGATGTAAAGGCAAGAATGGATGGTGACGTTGAATTTATAGACTTTGCAGTCATTGATACCGGTGCAGGAATGAGCCCAGAGGGGGTAGCTAAGGTATTTGAAGAATATACTCAAGCTGAAAGATCAACATCGGCAAATTATGGTGGAACCGGTTTAGGCCTACCAATTTCAAAGAAATTTGCAGAGATGATGGGTGGAGATGTTGTAGTTACAAGTGAAGAAGGTGTTGGTTCTGTGTTTACTATGTCAGTCCCACGAGAATGTCCTGAATACAGTGAGGATGAAGTAGAAGGAAGTGTAATTAATCTTGATGATCAAGATAATCTTGTAGTGTTAGTCGATGATGACGTGGCAATGCATGATCTAATTAAAAGGACAATCTCAAAACTCAATTTAACTCTTCTTGGTGCAACAAACAGCGAAAAGGGAATGGAATTAATTAGAGAAGTTAAACCTAAATTAATTCTGCTTGACGTATTAATGCCTGGTCGTGATGGCTGGTCTCTATTAAAAGAATGTAAAACAGATCAAGAGTTAAAAGACATACCTGTAATTATGATTAGTCAACTAAATCAATCAAATCTTGCCTCATCTCTTGGTGCAAATGATTATCTAACTAAGCCAATTGATAGAACGCATTTTATAAATACATTAAAAAGAATATTGGGTACAGATACTCGCAATCAAAAAGTATTAGTCATAGATGATGATAAGGATGTAAGAGACCTTCTATCCAGACTATTAAAAGATGCAGATTATATGCCAATAGATGCTCGAGATGGTAAAGAAGGTCTTGAAAGAACAAAAGATGAGCCAGCATTAATAATTTTAGATTTAGAGATGCCTAGAATGGATGGGTTTGAATTTTTAGACAACTATATTAAAGATGTGCCAGAAGAAAAAAGAGCGCCAGTTTTAGTTTTCTCTGGTAAGGATTTAACAGATGTGCAGGAAGATCTTTTAAAAGAGAGAGTTATTGGTCTAGTTAAAAAGGATGATACATCTATGGATAAACTCTCACATATGATCCAAGGAATTTTAAAAAACTAAGACCCTACAAACGCCTCAATTTTACCTAATAACCTTTTAAAATCTACAGGCTTTGTATCAAAATCGTCTGCTCCACATTCTAATGCCTTTTGTTTATCTGATTCTAGAGCATGAGCAGTTAGAGCAATAATTGGAATAGAGCTAATAGATTCATCAGCTTTAGCCTGAATTGTTGCTTCCCAGCCATCCAAGACTGGCAAACCCATATCCATAAGCACAAGATCGGGGGCTTCACTCCTCATCATATCCAGGCCCGCTTGACCATCAAAAGCCATAATAATTTCGTACCCTCTTCTTGAAAGTCTTCGAGATAGCATGTCTCGATTCATTTCATTATCTTCAACGTATAGTAATTTTGCCATTTTATTAGTCTCCTACTAACTCACTATCAATTAATTTAAATCTATTCCTTCCATTCTTTTTAGCTTCATAAAGTCTCTCATCAGCTTTGTTGGTCAAATCAGCAGAAGTTTCAGTTTCTGTTGAAAATGCAACGCCGCCACTTGAACTTACTTTAATATCTGTTCCTTCAAAATTAACAATATTATCGTTAATTTTTTTAATTAATTTGGTACAGAACTCTTTTGCTTGATCATGATCAAGGTAAAGAATTGCCAAAAACTCTTCTCCACCTATTCTACCAACTATATTCGGCGAAGAAATCTCCGCTTGCAACAATTGAGCAAAAGATATTAAGACTGCATCTCCTCCGGCATGTCCATAGTTATCGTTGACTTGTTTAAAAAAATCAATATCAAACATAATGGTTGCAAATTGGCGATCTTTTGATTGCTTTGAATTATCCATAGCCTCATCCAGGGCCTCAAAAATTACCCTACGATTGTATATTCCTGTAAGTTGATCAGTTGTAGCTTGAATATGTAATTTATTTACCAGCTCTTTTTCACGCTCTCGCCAAAATTTTCTCTCCAAGGCAGCTACTACTTTAGCAAGCAATATAGTTCCATTAATAGGTTTTGGTAGATAGTCTTGGGCTCCTAATTGAATACATTTAGAAATACTATCAACATCATTAAAAGCCGATACCATGATCACTGGTAAAGATTCTGAATTATGCTCTTTTCTAAATGTTTTCAATAGCTCAAGGCCATTAATGTCAGGCAAAATTACATCTAAAAGAATCAAATCTGGAGTTTTTTTAAAGACTTCCGCAATTGCAGTATTACCATCATAGGCAGTTCTGCAGGAAAGACCCTGCATTGATAAGCGCCTTTGAAGAACCTCACAGTTTGTTACATTGTCATCAACAATTAGGATATCTGATTCTTTAATCTCATCACCAAGAGTAATTGAATACTCTATATCGCCTAAAGATTTAAATAGCGCTTCTGCAGATTCTAGCTGGTTTGAAGAATTATTATTATTTTGGTCAATTACCTCACCTCTTATATAATCAACAAAATTTTCTATTGCGGTTTCAGTTTCTCTAGCAAGATTAATAATTTGCTGGAAATCTTCTAAGGTATTTTCTTCAAGATCATCCTCATAGTCCTCCATTAAAATTTCACTGTATCCAATGATTGCATTTAAAGGGGTTCTAAGATTATGCCTAAGTTCAGAGTATTCCTCAGGAGATTTCTTTGATGAATCAGCATTGACTCCAGTATTTTGAACAAAAGCAACTTCATATTGATCAATTAATTTAGAACAAGAAGATTTAATTTGCTCTATTTCTTCATCAGACTGAAGATCAGCATCATTCAGAACTTTTTCAACCATATCTACATAATCAAATATGGCATTAGCAGGCGTAATAAAATCCTGTTTAATTTGTGTTAGAACTATTTCTTCTGCGCCCTTGGATGTTTCTTTTGGAGTTAGTTTATCCATTTTTTAAGTTTCCTTTTTTTTGAATGAATCCAAGAAGTCAGGTCGATGCATTAAATAACCCTGACCAATTTTACAACCAAGATCTAGCATCATTTCTTTCTCCTCTTCAGTCTCAATACCCTCGCCAATCATTTCTAATTCAAGATCTTTACAAACCTCTGAAACAAAGCTAATGAGTCTTGCTGTAGATGAATCTGAAACATTAAATGTAAAATGTTTATCCAATTTAACAACATCAATAGGTAAATCTCTTACATACTTCAATGATGCATAGCCAGCACCAAAATCATCTAAAGCAATTTTTATTCCTTTAGATTTTAAGAAACTTAAAGACTCAGAAGCCACATTAATATCTGCAAGCTCGGCAGTTTCTGTAACCTCTAGTCCAAATTGATTGGGACCAAGTTTATGTTTTTCTACAAAATCAGTGAATATTGAACAAAACTCTGGATGCATGATGGTATGAGCTGAAACATTTAAATATAGTGTTGCAGCTTTGAATCCAATATCATCTTTTATTGCAAAGAACTTTTCTAACTGAACAAGAGATTCTAAAACAACCAAAGAAAATAAGCTTTCACCTTCAATTTGCGGGATTATTTGGTCATTTGGCAAATAGCCACCTTCCCCATCTTGAAGTCTTAAAAGAGCTTCTATTCCAGTAACTTCATTTGTCTCAAGATTTACTTGTTTTTGATATGCCAACTCTATTCTATGATGCTCTATACAATCAATGGTTTTTCTCAAGGCATCTAGGCCTGATCTTGAAGAGCACAATAACTCAATTAACATAATACCTTTAGATAGATCCACAGGAATCATGTGCACTCTTGTTCGCATAAAAAAGTTAATTTCCCTGAGAGAGATCTCTATAGGTGTATCGTAATAAAGGGCAATGGAATCCAAGTCACCAAAATTATTTGTAATTTTTTCATCAATTTTTACAACTGAAAGTTCATTCAATGAATTTAAATTGAAAATATAATTAGCTGCGATATTTGCCCAAGCAATTGAACCATCAAGCTCATAGATAATGTAAGGGCTTGGATGATGTTGAAGAGATTTTGTTAAATAGTTTAGCTCTTGATCAGTATGCATCTTTGTTAACCATATAATTTGCTTTGCTTAATTTGCTCATCAACAAGCTCAACAAAATCTTCTGCGAATGTAATTTTAATAAATTCCCATATTTCAAGATGTTTTGGTTCTTTGAAGAGAGTTTTAAATGAAATCAACATAGCATTCCACTCATCCTCATCAAGCATTCCTATTTTAAATTGATAAAATTGATTCTCTCTAGCTCGAAGCATGACACTGAAATAAGTTAGGTATACTGCATTCTCCTCTTTAGTTAATTCTTCGTTATTTCTAAGTTTGATCTTTGTGTCAACTAGAATAGGTTTCATGCCAGCTAAGGCAACCTTCTGGTGAGAATCTGCTATATTTTGACGAGCATTTGCTCGAGCCACCCTGTTTTGTTCTTTTAATTCTGTAACCAAAAAGTAGACAGTTACCAAAACTGTAAAAGGACCTACTGTCTGAAGAACCAGAATAATATTCTCAAAAGTCACTTGTAATTTATATGTGTATTTTTATTACTTTAATATAAGGTTTTTTTACAAGTCGGTAAAGAAACTACATAAATTTAAATAATGATAATTTCGATGTTTTAAGAACAAAAATATTCTCTAAATATATAAATTTAATAGCAATAAAATAATATGTTAAATTAGTTCTATTAAACAAGTAACACTCTTATTAGAAAATTTATGATACTTACTCCAAAAAATAGAATTAAGGAATATACTGATAATGGCTGGTGGAATTCAGATACCTTATACACACTTTTTTTAGACGCTTGCGAAGAAGCTGGAAACAAAGAAGCTCTTTTAGACCCTCCAAATAGAAATGAATTTACCATTGGTGATCCAAGGAGGTTAACTTTTAATGATGTTAAAAAGGAAGTTGATAGATTTTCCTCAAAGTTTTTTGATTTAGGCTTTAGAAAAGATGACAAAGTTATTTTACAGCTTCCAAATATTGTTGAATTAGCAATTCTATACATTGCTTTATCAAAAATAGGTGTGATTATTTCTCCGGCTCCTATTCAGTATGGCAAATTTGAAATTGAAAAGATTATCAAGGATATCAGCCCAAAGGGGTTCATTGGAATTTCTGAGTTCAATGGAAAAAATCTTATAGATGATTTAAAAGACTCATTTTCATCCAATCATGTGCTTATGTCTTTAGGTGAATCTGAAGGTTTCATAGATATATTAAATTTAAATAATCCTACGAATTTAGACGAACTAAATAATTATGTCGATTCAATGGATTATGGATCAAATGATTTACTTACAATATGCTGGACATCCGGAACAACTGGAAGCCCAAAGGGGGTGCCAAGAAGTCATAACTTATGGGGAACAATGGCTAAGGCTGCTTATCATTTAGCTGACACACAAAAAGGAGACATTTTATTAAATCCATTTCCATTAGTTAATATGGCTAGCATAGGAGGCTTTTTGTTTAACTGGCTAATTTGTAAAGGTAAGCTTATTCAGCATCATCCATTTGATTTAGGAATTTTTTTAGATCAAATGTCTCAAGAAAAAGTTAATTACACCATTGCTGCTCCAGCTATAATGAATATGTTATTAAATAATAAATCTTTATTTGAAAATTTAGATCTATCTAATTTACGTTCAATTGGCTGTGGTGGAGCTCCTTTGTCTGAATGGATGGTTGAATCTTTCCAAAATAATCATGGCATAACAATCCAAAATATTTTCGGTTCAAATGAAGGCATGAGTTTATTTAGCACAAGAGACGATGTAGAGGACCCAAAATTAAGGGCGGTTTATTTTCCAAGATTTGGTGTGAGTGAGTTTGACTGGAATAACCCTATTTCTAAAACAATTAAAACAAAACTAATCAATCTTGAAACTAATGAACAAATTTCTTCTCCAGGCCAACCTGGTGAATTATTAATTTCTGGCTCGACTGTTTTTGACGGATATTGGAATGCACCTGAAACAAATAAAGAAGTTTTCGATCATGAAGGTTTTTTTAGAACTGGAGACATGTTTGAAATTTCATCAAATGAAACTAAGAATAGATTTTATAAGTATCAAGGCAGATGCAAAGACCTAATAATTAGAGGTGGCATGAATATCTCTCCAGAAGAGCTTGATTATTTACTTATCTCTCATCCTTCTATTCTTGATGTGGCAGTTACAGGTTATGACGACAAAGTGTTGGGTGAAAAGGTTGGCGTAGTGGTTGTTCCAAACGAAGGCGAATCTATAGAGTTATCTGATATAAGTAACTTTCTCAAAGAAGCTGGGATTGCTAAATACAAATATCCAGAGGAACTTAGGATTATTGATGAGCTCCCAAGAAATCCAGTTGGCAAGGTCTTAAGAAGGAATTTAAAAGATTTGTTTACTTAAATTAAACCCCAACAACAAAACTGACAACTGTTGTAGCACTTCCACCAATGTTTAATGTAGCAACATTTTTTGCATTTTCGACTTGATAATCACCAGCATTATTTGTGCATTGCTTGAAAGAATCAAGCAACATTCTGACTCCTGTAGCACCAACAGGATGACCTAAACCAATTAATCCACCGCTAGCATTTATTGGTATCTTGCCTCCCACTTCAATATCACCAGATTCAATAGCCTTCCAACTTTCACCTGGTTTGGTGATACCAAAATGATCTATAGCCATGTACTCTGTAGAAGAAAAACAATCATGAGTTTCAATAGCATCTAAAGATTCGTGGTTAGGAATTGAGGCTCGATTAAACGCATCATCAATTGCGCTTTTTACATGAGGAAAAATATAGTCACTATTTTGACTATAATCAATTTTATCTTTTAAAGTGATAGGTCCTGTTTTGTGTCCCCAGCCTTTGATATAAGGTATATCTTCTATTCTTAAATTATTATCTTGAGCATATTTTTTTGCCCTACTTTCATTTGCGAGAAAAATAATTGCTGCTCCATCCGTAATTTGACCACAATCAGTTTTTCTGGTTCTACCCTCAATAACTGGATTAAATTTATCATCACGTGAAAAAGATTCACTCTCAAATGACCACCCGCGTGTTTGTGAGTTCGGATTTTTCTTTGCATTTATAAGATTAATTTCTGAAATTCGTGATAAATGATCCTCATTAATACCATAACGTTTATCATATTCATCAGTTAATAGACTAAACATATGAGGCCATGGATATTGAATACCTTGACATTCATGACCAGACCACATTGCAGGACCTCCGATATTATTAGCAGCTTCTTCAGCAGGAACATTTTTCATTTGCTCTATTCCAATAACAGCAGCCAAATCATACCTACCTAGCTCAAGCTCAGCTGAAGCAGCCAAGGTTGCTATACTTCCTGATGCACATGCAGCCTCATGCCTCGAAGCAGGAATTCCTTTGAAAAAGTGTTTATCAGTAGAAGCAAAAAATCCACCTAAATGGCCCTGATTACAAAAAAGTTCAGCTGTAAAATTACCAACATGGGCAACATCAATGTCTGAAGGTTCAAGGTTTGTTTTTACTAATCCAGTATGAACGGTATCACTGAATGCATCGAATAGATCAAGATTATTTCTTGCCCAATTCTGAGCAAAATCAGTTTGGTGTCCGCCTAAAATATATACTCTCTTTTCCATAAAAATATTATAAGTTTAATAGTTGAAGTTTCATAATGCAGTGGCTGCTTTACTTAATGGAACTGATACTTTTGATGGCTCAACGACTTCAGAGCATGATGTGCAAATCGTTTTAATAGACAAATCTTTTCCACATGGCACATGGATTAAAGAGATAGGATTATTCTTTGAATTTAACATCCATTTATTTGCCCAAAAGTGAAGATGTATAGCAGTTAAATACCCGCTTCTTCCCTTTTTTGTAAGCCTATATTCATATCTTGCTGGCTTGTGCTGGTAAATTCTTTTCTCTATTACGCCTGCATCAAGGAATTTTTTTAGTCTATTTGCAAGTATATTTGTTGAAATCTCTAAAGCCTCATTAAATTCATCAAACCTTCTTAAACCATAAAGTAGTCCTGCATAAACTAAACCAGTCCATCTATCGCCTAACAAATCCTCAATTTGAAAAATATTGTTACTTATGTTGTTAGACGAATTTTCACTTCTTCGTGCTTTGAAAGATGTTAATTTAGAAAATTTTAGATTTTCTTTAATTTGAAACTGAACATCACTGATCTTGATGGTTTTATTACAATGCTGGCAATTACTAGAGAGATTTAAGTAATTTCCGCACGAAGTATGAATAAGCTCTTCAGGAACATCGGAATTTTCAGTCCAATGATTATTCCATTCCCATAAATAGGATGCAATAGGATAGGTATCAAGACCTTTTTCAGTCAATTTGTATTCATATCTTCTAGGGCCTGACTGATAAATATCTTTATAGATAATTCCATGATCCAGGAGAAATTTTAATCTTGAAGAAAGCGTTCCCCTTGATACGCCTGTGCCTGAAATGAAATCTTCAAATTTTCTTTTTCCAAGCCAAATTGATTTTAAAATTAGCAGCGTTGATTTATCGCCTAAAATTTGAAGCGCATATTCAACAGGACTATTAAGAATAGCATTACCAATAAATTTAGCATTTAATCTTTTATTAACCATTACTATGAAAATATCCTTGGGATTATTGAATTAGATGACTTAATATATTCGCTATAACCATTATAATTTTGACTCATCCTTTTATCCATTGTCTTTACACCTGTTACATTAATAATTAGGTAGGAAAAAAGAATCGGGCCAATAATAGAAATTAAGGTTAGAGAGTTTACTATAGAAAATATATAGATTCCCCACCAAAACATAATTTCTCCAAAATAATTTGGGTGCCTGCTCAGTGACCATAAACCGCTTTGAAGAAAAGTTTTCTGATTAACTTCATTTCTCTTGAATTTATTTAGTTGGATGTCTGCAACACATTCCCAAAAGAAACCTACAGAAATTATGATTAAACCAATAATATTAAAAATATTTAAGCTCGAAGTTGTGCTTGTAAAAAGTAAAAATTGAACAGGTAAGGTGACAAGCCATATAACTATCCCCTGTTTGATGAAAACCTGCCATAAAGCAAAAATATTAAAACTTAATCCTGGTTTTTTCCATTCGCGTAATTTGGTATACCTTGAATCTTCTCCATGACCAAGCTTTCTCTGAAGCATTAAAAGAGTTAATCGAACCGTCCAGATAAAAATTATTACAAAGATAATGTATTTAAATATAGATGCAGCTGGTGATAAATATATAGATAGAAAAGTAATAACAAATATAATTGGCGCAAATGCAGTATCAATAATACTGACATCTTTGATAATCATTGAAATTATCCACAATGAAAGAACAATAATGCTTGTTATAAGCGCAGTTTGAAACAAAAAATAAATCAGCATGTTTCTCTTAAAGTTTAATTGTGCAAGTTATATAATATTGTATAATTTCATCCTTTAAAAATCATCTTTCATTTATAAATTCATGGGTAAATTAGACATTTTAAATAAATTGAGATTACCAGTCATAGTGGCTCCGATGTTTCTAGTGTCAGGACCAGAATTAGTTATTGCGAGTTGCAAATCAGGTCTAATTGGATCATTTCCTGGCCCAAATGCAAGAACAATTGAGGATCTAGAAAGCTGGATGAACCAAATTGTAAAAAATCTTAATGGAGAGACCTGGGCATACAATATGATTGCTCATAAAACTTATGACAGATTCGATGATGAATTAAAATTAATTTCTCAATTTAAACCTCCATTAGTAATTACAGCGCTAGGAAGTCCAGCAAGAGTTTTGGAAACTGTTCACTCGTATGGAGGAATTGTAATTGCTGATGTTAATTCAGTTGAGTATGCAAAAAAATGTGCTGATTATGGAGCAGATGGACTTGCTTTGGTTACTTTTGGTGCAGGCGGTCATACAGGAACATTATCACCATTTGTTTTTACATCACACGTAAGAGAGTTTTTTGATGGACTTATTGTTTTGGCTGGTGGAATCTCAAATGGTAAGCACATCAAAGCTGCTCAGCATCTTGATGTTGATTTATGTTACATGGGTACAAAATTTATAGCAGCAAAGGAAAGCATGGCTGTTGATGAGTATAAATCCATGGTTACAAACTCAACAAGCACTGACTTAAGACTTACAAATTTATTTACAGGTGCAAATGCTTATTATTTAAAAGATAGCATTATTAATAATGGACTTGATCCTGATAATTTAGAGACAAATGATAAAGGTTTTAATATTTCAGGATCTCAAGAAAAGATTAACGCATGGAAGGATATTTGGTCAGCAGGTCAAGGTGTTGGGTTTTCAAACCAAATTGAATCAACTGAAGAAATTACATTAAAATTGGAAAAAGAATGGAATGATGCATAATTATTTTCATGAAAGTTAAAAAACTAAATACAGTTCAATCAAGTCTAAAAAATAAAGACCATCCATACATGAAAGGAGCATGGGAGCCTTTTTATGATGAGTTTGAAGTCTTAAATCTAGATTCAATTGGCTCTATCCCCAAAGACTTTGATGGAGTCTATTTGAGGAATACTGAAAATCAAATCCATGAGCCTATAGGAAGATTTCATCCCTTTGATGGAGATGGTTTATTGCACTCTATTGTTTTTCAAAATGGAAAAGCAGATTACAGAAATAAGTTTGTCCGCACTGAAGGGTTTCAAATAGAGCAAAAATTCAATTCTTCAAAATGGGCGGGATTAATGGAACGTCCTGGAACATCTATATTACCTGGTTGGGGAGCTCAAGGCTGTCTTAAAGATACATCTTCAACAGATGTAGTTGTCCATGCTGGAAAAGCTTTAACTACCTTTTATCAATGTGGAGATGGTTATAATTGTGATCCTATAACTTTAGATTCTGCTGGAAAGGTATCATGGGCACCTATAGAAGGTGTTTCAGCTCATACTAAAGTTGATCTTCGTACTGGAGAACTACTGTTTTTTAATTATTCAAAACAGGCGCCCTATATGCACTACGGCGTTGTAGGTTCTGATAATAAACTTAAACATTACACACCGATACCACTTCCAGGGCCTAGACTGCCTCATGATATGGCATTCACTGAAAATTTTTCTATTCTCAATGATCTTCCATTATTTTGGGATTCAGAAATGCTTAAACGAGGCATACATGCAACAAAACTACACGATCTTCCATCAAGATTTGCAATAATTCCACGTTACGGCTCAGCTGACGAAATTAAATGGTTTGAAGCGAGTCCTACATATTGCCTTCATTGGAATAATGCATATGAGAATGGTGATGAAATTATTTTAGAGGGATATTTTCAAGAAAATCCTGAGCCAGGTAATTATGATGGAGCGCCTAAGGGATTAGAAAGAATGATGGCATTTTTAGATAATCATTTACTGCAACCTAAACTTCATAGATGGAGATTCAATCTTGCAACTGGAAAAACAATTGAAGAACGATTGGATGATAAAGTTCTAGAATTTGGAGCAATTAACCAAAGATATGCATGCAAAAAACACAGATACACATATAGCATGATGCCTACTAAAGGTTGGTTTACTTTTGATGGCATTTGCAAACATGATCATAAGACTAACAATGATGATATATATAAATTTGGAGATGGCATTTTTGGTAGTGAAGTTTGTTTTGCACCTAGACATAACTCGATAAATGAAGATGATGGATACTTAATTTCAATTATTACAAACGTAAATGAAAAAATATCAGCTTGTTTGATTTTCGATGCAACAAATATAACTGCAGGCCCAATTTCTACCCTAGAATTACCCCATCAAGTTTGCTCAGGCACTCATGCTACATGGGCCCAAATGAATGAAATTTTTTAAAAATTGAGCCCTGTATACATACTTGAATCGATTAGAACGCCTAGAGGAAAAGCTAAAGAATCTGGAGGCTTGCATGAATTATCTCCATATGAACTATTAGATTCTTTATATAATTATATTTCAGAAAACGAGTATGTTGATTTTAATAAAATAGATGATGTAATTCTTGGTTGTGTAACTCAACAAGGTGAACAAGCGGGAAATATTGCCAAGTCATCAGCTCTCTTTTCAGGTTTACCAGATAAAGTAAATGGGATAACTTTAAACAGATTTTGCTCTTCAAGTTTAGATGCAATCAATTTTGGATATCTTAAAATTCTTTCCGGTCAAAGTAATTTAGTTTTTTCTGGTGGAATTGAAATGATGTCAAGAGTTCCAATGTTATCTGATGAAGCTTCAATTTGGATTGATCCCAAAATAGCACATAAATCAAAAATTTTTATGATGGGTAGTGGAGCAGATCTTATCGCATCTTTAAATAATATTTCACGTGAAGAAGCTGACAAACTTGCATATAGTAGTCAACAAAAAGCATATTTTGCCAAAACTAATAATTATTTTAAATCAGTAATACCAGTCAAAAACCCATATAAGGATTTGATTTGTAAAGAAGATGAATGTATTAGACATGAAACTACCATTGATGATTTAAGTTTATTAGATCCTAGCTTTGATGAGTTAGGAAAAAGAGGTGTTGATGAGCTTCAATTAAAACTTTTTCCAGAATTAAAACAAATCAACCACATTCACACAGCTGGCAATTCTCCTGCAATGGCTGATGCTGCCAGTATCACTATTTTATCTAATTCTAAACACTCAGATTCAGATAAATATAAATATAGAGCTACTATAAAAGCAGTAGCAACGGTAAATGATGACCCTGCATTTGTATTATCAGGTTGTCTTGCTGCTACAAAACAAATTCTTAACGATATGAAATTAACCGTAAATGACATTGACATGTTTGAAATTCATGAAGCCTTCGCATCTACAATCATTCATACTCAAAGGGTTCTTGAAATCCCTCAAGACAAGTTAAATGTTAATGGGGGTTGTATTGCATTAGGTCATCCAATGGGTGCAACGGGCTCAATTATGATGTCTACCCTATTAGATGAAATGGAGAGACAGAATCTTTCTCTTGGCATTGTATCTACTAGCGGCGCTGCTGGTGCTGGAACAGCTATTCTGATTGAACGATAAAAATTCAGAGACTTGCTCAACTAAACTTACTGATATATATTTAATTCAAAGTAAGTTATTGGAGAAATATCAATGAATGATAAAACATTAGAAGTTGTTCAAACTATGTTTGCTGCATGGGAAAGTCTTGATATGGAGGCTGTATTGCAAAACTGGCATGAAGATGGATATCTATGGAGCATGATGAATACTGAAAAAACACAAGGTCATGAAAAACTTAGAGAACACTTAAATAGGTTAATGTCCACATGTACAAGGCTTAACATAGAAGTTCAAAATTATGTTGTAAATGGTGATACCTATATGTGTGAATGTATAGATGATTTCGATACTGAGACTGGAGGTCATGGTTATATCCCTACTGCAAGAGTGATGACTGTGAGAGATGGCAAAGTAGATCAGTGGAGAGATTATTATAATCGAGCTACATTAATGGCTGCTATGGGGGTTGAAGAATTTGATCCAAAACAAGGGAAAAAACTAATGCCAGAGGATAAAAAATTCTTCGTCTTATAAAGTGTCAAACTTATTTGATCCGATAAGCATAAGATCAATTAATTTTCGAAATAGAATTGGAGTCTCGCCAATGGTTCAGACTTCATCTTATGATGGGTTTGCAAATAATTGGCATCTCGTTCATTTAGGCTCAAGGGCCGTTGGTGGGGCTGGGCTTGTAATGACTGAAGCAACAGCTGTTGAAAAAAAAGGAAGGATCTCCCTCAATGATCTTGGGATATGGAAAGATGCCCATATTCCAAAATTACTAGAGATTAGCTCATTTATTAAAAATCAAGGTTCCGTACCTGGAATACAATTAGCTCATGCTGGAAGAAAAGCTAGCTACTCATCTCCTCTAGATAAACAAGGACTTAGAGCCTATGCTCCTCTTGAAAAATCCAAAGGTGGCTGGGAAACTCTAGGACCAAGCCCTATACCTTTTGAAGATGGAGGCAATCAACCCAAATTAATGACAAAAAATGACATTAAGAAAGTTATCAATTCGTTCACAAAAGCAGCGTCAAGAGCTGATAAAGCTGGATTTGAATTAGTTGAAATTCATGCTGCCCATGGCTATCTTTTGCACCAATTTTATAGTCCAATCTCAAACATAAGAACAGATGCATATGGCAATGATTTCAATGGAAGAATTCAGTTAACATTAGAAGTGGCCAAGTGTGTCAGAAAAGTTTGGCCATCTAACAAAGTACTATGCTTTAGAATTTCATTCACTGATTGGATAGATGGCGGATGGGTTTTAGAAGACTCAATTGAACTTTGTAAAAAGTTAAAAAAAATAGGTGTTGATATAATTGATGTAAGTTCTGGTGGAACTTCCTCAAAGACTGTTGCTATTGCAAAAGAATTGATTGAAGACAGAGACAATGTTGAAATAAAAAGCGTCATTCCTCTTGAACCAGGATACCAAGTTCATGCAGCTGAATTAATTAAACAAAAAGCAAAAATTAAGACAGCATCAGTTGGCTTAATAACAGATCCACAGCATGCACAAAATATTGTATCTTCCAAAAAATCTGATTTCGTTTTTCTAGGAAGAGAGCTGCTAAGAGACCCATATTGGCCTATAAAAGCAGCGCAAACACTCAATCAAGCAAAAAACTTATCAATACCTGGACAATATTATCTTGGCTGGAGAGATTTACTTGGTGTTAAATATAGAGGAATTTAGTTTTCTAATGCTTCAAAGCTCTCACTTGCATCTTCTCGAGTGACCACTTCTTCCAGGCTCATCAACGATTGCAAGTTATTATCAATTTCAACGTCAGAAATTTGATTTAATGCGGAGAGGTCAATTCCAGTATTCTCTATCATTTTTGCAATTTTAAATTGCCCTCCTCCAGCTATAAAAATATTTCCAGAAATTCTTTGTGACTCAAGTAAAAATTTTACAATCGGAGTAACTTTATCAGTTGTGAACTGTTGCTTTTGAGATGTTGTTAAGAAATTCTTGGTCATGTTAGTGAAAGCAAATGGAGATAAAACATTAATATTTAAATTCTTTGTTTTTGCTTCTAAATGCAATGAATGTGCTAATCCAATAAGCCCTGCTTTAGATGATGAGTATGCCGGCATACCATGTTGGCCGAACAGTCCTGCGCCTGAGGTAGTAAATAAAATACTCCCAAAATCATTCTCATACATGTGCTGAAAGCATGCATGGGAAACATTTACAGCCCCAGTAAAATTAATAGAAATTATTTCATTAAAATCTTGTAATGTTGTTTGATGAAATGTTTTGCCTTCTGCGACTCCTGCATTATTTATCAAATAATCAAAAGACCCAAATTCATCTAAGCATTGTTCTAATATCTCCTTGCCGCTATTAGGATCTTCAATGCTTGAATGATTTGCGGATGCATTACCCCCCATATTTCTAATTTCTTCTACAATTTGTTCGGCAGAGCTTTTCTGGTTCTTATGAATCCTATTATTCACAAGAACATTCATGCCGTTAGATGCAAGATATGTAGCATATGCTGCTCCCAGACCCTTACCTGCACCTGTAATAGCAACAGTTCTTTCAACCGGATTGTTCACTAGATTATGCTCTTAAAAGATTTGTTTTTTTATAATCAATCTGATTATTTTTTATCATAACTTTATAAATATTTTTTGCTGCACTTGATGAAATTTTTTTATTCATATAGTCATCTAGAACTAGTTCAGGATCTCTTTTTTCAGGGTTTCCAAAACCGCCACTTCCAGTTGTATGTATTTTTATAATGTCTCCCTTTTTTAGAGGTGTATCAATTTTTCCTGGAAGGGAATATTTTTGTTTCTTGGAGATTATTTGAGTTTTACACAATGGGGCATCATGCCCGCCTTCAATTCCCCACGGTTTGAATTTCATTCTATCTCTTCTGAAGGATCCGTAACAATCTCCTCCCATCCACTCAACTTCAGCTGTGTATCCTAAACCCCCTCGCCACTTCCCAGCTCCTCCAGAATCAGTCCATAAGAGACTTTTCTTAAAAAGAATAGGTAATTTTGATTCGCTCACCTCAATTGGAATCGGTGAACCATTCGTTGCTCCATGCTCAGTTACATCAATTCCATCTTTATTTGATCTTGCACCATGACCTCCAGCATATGGCCCCCCCATGTGACCTTGAATTCTATTTCCGTTAATATCGAAACCAACAAAATTTACCATTGTGTATTGTCCGCTATGTGCTGCTGTCATTCTTTGTGGTAATGCCTTAGCCATAACCCCACAAATAACGTCCTCAACACGTTTTAATGTAATACCTCTTACAGCTACAGGTGCAGGAAAAGTGCTATTAACTATAGATCCTTTTGGCAATTTAATTTTAATAGGCCTAAAACTGCCCTCATTATTTGGCACTTTATCACCTGTTAAAGTTCTGACTGCATAATAGACAACTGAATTTGGGCATGATGGAACATTGTTTATAGCAATATCAACTTGATTATCTGTTCCATCAAAGTCAAATTCTAAATTTGAGCCTTTAACTTTGAGTGTGACGCAAATCTTTACAGGTTTTGCAGTTGCTTCTAAAGAATCATCATCCAAAAAGTCTTCAAAATAATATTCCCCATTTGGAATTTTTTTTATTTCATTTCTTGTCATCCGCTCGGAATAATCTAATAAAGATTCAACACATTTTTGAACTTTTTTTAAACCGATTTTTGAAATTATTTCTTTATATCTTTTCACTCCTGTCAGACAAGCAGCTATTTGCCCACCAAGATCCCCTTTTAAAGTTTCAGGCACTCTGCTATTTGCTAGAATTGTATCAAAGAGCGGCTCATTAACTTTTCCATTCTTTACAATGGTTGCCATTGAAAGTATTAGGCCTTCAGCATATAAATCTTTTGCTGCAAAATTAACGCTTCCTGGAGCAAATCCACCTATATCTGCATGATGAGACATAGTCGCCACGTATCCAATTAATTTACTCTTAAAAAAAACTGGGGACACAATTGCTAAATCAGGTAAATGAGTTCCTCCGTTATACGGATCATTATGGATATAAACATCACCTTCGTTTGCCTGATGGTTAAAATGACTTGCAAATATTCTTCCCAAATCTTGCAAACAACCAAGATGACATGGAACTGCTGTAGCTTGGGCTATTGTTCTACCTTGAGCATCAAATAAAGCAGATGTTGAATCTCTTCCATCAGTTATTAGTGGTGAGTGAGATACTTTGTATAAGACTTGTTGAACTTCTTCAGCTGCAGCATCTAATAAGCCTCTTACAACCTCAGTAGTAATTGGATCATCAAAAGACTCTTTATTCTTTTTCATCAGGTTATAGGAACTTCTATCAATAAATTATTAAATTTATCAACTTTTAAAAAATGATTAGTATGTAAAATTGTTGTAGTGTCAGGCTGTTCGATTATAGCTGGACCTTTTAATTCAAAACCCCTAGATAAATCAGCTCTTTTATATATTGGCACTTTTTTGAAACCAAGTTTTTTTGAAAAACAAACATCCCTTAAAGTTTTATTAACAACCTTAGATTTTTTTGATTTTTTTGATTTTTCTAAAATGGAACTCTCTTGAGATAATTTTTGATGAACAGTTCTCAATGTTACAAATTCAACATCAGCAGATTTATCGCTGTAACTATAGGTATTTTGATGAATTTCATGAAATAAAGATTGCGCTTTTGTTATTAAATTTTTATTAATTTCACCTGTAACTGGAACTTCTATTTCATGTGACTGCCCAATGTATCTCATTTCTACAAAATAATTTTTTGTTACATCTTTTTTTAAAACTCTATCTTCCCTCATGCGATCAAAGCACTCTTTATCCAAGGAAGAAAAAATACTTTTAATGTCTTTCCAAGAGCTATCGAGGGTATTTTTTTCGTAACTTGCCATTGATTCATGTTGAATAGGGGCAAGCATTAAACCCAAAGCCGAGAGAACTCCGGGAGTTGGAGGAATTAAAATTTGTTTTATCGATGATATCTCTGCTAGTTTTCCACTGTGTATTGGGCCTGCGCCACCAAATGGCATCAAAGCAAACTCTCTTGGATCATGCCCTTGCTTTATGGATACTAACCTTAGTGTTTGCGCCATATTTGAATTGACTATCTCATGAATACCCAAGGCAGCCTCAATTAAAGAAATGCCCAGTGGTTTACATATTTTATTTCTAATAGCTGCTTTGCTTTTCTCAATATCAATATCTAATGAACCTGCAAAAGTATCTTTATTCAGATAACCCAAAACAAAACTTGCATCAGTGACAGTTGGATTTTCTCCGCCTTGAGAATAGCATGCAGGCCCCGGAAAAGCTCCTGCACTTTCTGGGCCAACTTTTAAAGCACCACCTGCATCGACATATGCAATACTGCTTCCTCCTGCGCCTATAGTTCTTACGTCAATCATAGGAATATTAAGAGGATATTCTTCAAAAGCTCCATCATTTGTAATAATGGCTTGCCCATCTTTGATCAATGCAACATCAGTACTAGTTCCCCCCATGTCTAAACTAATGCAGTCAGGATACCCAGCATTTAGCCCAACATTTGCCGCTCCTATGACCCCTGCAGCCAAACCAGATAAAGCCGTTCCAACTGGTTTTTTGCATATGTTTGTAATTCCGCTAACTCCTCCATTAGATTGCATAACATGAAAAGAACAATTAGCTCCGACTTGTTCAAGAGATGATTCTAAATTATTAAGGTAATTAGTTACGATAGGTTTTACATATCCATCAAAGCCACTTACGACTAGTCTTTTATATTCTCTCTTTCTAGGTAAAATTTCACTTGAAATTGTTATAGGTATATCTGGATATACTTTTTGAAGATAATCTTTTGCCTGCCTTTCATGCTCAGGGTTAGCATACGAATGAAGGAAACAAATAACAAATACTTCACATTTTTCTTTTTTAACCAAAAATTTTGCTTTTGCTTTTAAATTCTCTATATCAAGCTTTCTAATAACATTACCTTGAAAATCCATTCTTTCATTCACTCCAATACATCTTCTTCTTGGAGCAAGAAATAATGGCTCAACTGGATCCATATTCAAGTCATACATTTTTGGTCGCCAACCATAGCCAATTTGAAGGATATCGCTGACTCCCTCAGTAAGCAACATACCTACTCTTGCACCTGATTCAGTTATAATTGTGTTAGTAGCAACAGTTGTTCCATGAATGATTCTTTGGATATCTGCAGTTTCTTTTGATCCAAGCTTAAGTGTTTGATGAACACCATTCATAAAGCCATCGCTAAAATTTGGAGGTGTTGATGGTACTTTATTTACAATCCAATTATTGGAATCTAAATCTTTTATAAAGATATCTGTAAAAGTTCCGCCAATATCAATACCAATTTCAATTTTATTAGACATAAATAAATTGTTTATTTGTAAATCTATTATTAATGTTAACTGCTAAAAACATGGGCCTCAATAAATATATATATCTTAATTATCTAAGGGAAATCGAGACCCATCGATATTGTTATCTCCTTTATAATAACTTTTATTATAGAACTTACAATCATTTTTACCTAAAAAGTGCTTTAAAAAAGTCATGTTGTTACTTGTGTTATTAAATTTAACTTAATATATTTAAATAACTCGATTGATTTAATAATGAAAGAAAATAAGCTAAACACTCCTCACTCTAAGAGAATAATAAAGATAGGATCAAAAATACCTACAAATATATTTAAGGTTTTATCTGACTCAGGCGAGATACAAGAATCGATTCTATCTGATGATATTTTTAAAGATAAAAAAATTGTTTTATTTTCAGTCCCTGGAGCATTCACCCCAAAAAGCACTAATGTTCAAATTCCAGGATATTTAAATTTAGCAGAAAAAATTTTTGAACAAGGGATTGATGAGATTATCTGTGTATCCGTAAATGATGCATTTGTCATGGATGCCTGGGCGGAACATTGTAAAGCAAAAGGAAAAATTACAATGCTAGCTGATGCTCATTGTCATTTTTTTAATTCCGTAGGTTTAGAAATGGATTGTACGAGATTTAATCTTGGATTTAGATGTGAAAGATTTTCAATGATTATTTTTGATGGGATTCTCAAAGATCTCAATATAGAAATTGCTGGGGGTCCCGTCGATGCTTCGTCTGCAAACCAGATTCTTAAAAATTTAACAAAAAATACATATGAATAAAACTGAAGAAAGAAATATTAAGTTGATTAATAAATGGTTAAATGCGTGGACATTACCAGGTGGCTCTCTTCAAGAAATGTTGAAATGCTATTCAGACAATAATGACCTTGAAGTCTATGCGCCTATTCAAGATCATTACGTTGTTAAAAAAGGTGGCAGTAGGGAATTTTGGAATAAGGGCGAGGGTAAAATTGAAAATATTACAAAATCAAGAAAAATGAACTTATCAAACATTGTTGCCTCTGGTAATAAAGTTTCAATTGAAGGTCAAATTGATAGTGAGTCTATTGATGGTGAAAAAAAATCTTGGAATTTTGCTGTATTCTTTGAAATAGATGAATCAACAGGTTTAATTACTAGCGATCACAGCTACATGCCTGATACACCCGGTATGAAAGTTTTAAAACCTGAATAATAAAACTTAAAATGAAAGAAATAATTAAGGAATTTCCACCTGGTCCCGATAAATCCCTAAAAAGAAAATATATTTCTCCTGAACCGCTATCTATATCAAAATCTATACGCAATTCTGCTGAAAAACTAGGCTTATATGATCATTTAATTTTTTTAAGAAATGAAGGATATTGCATAATCGAGAATGTTTTTAAGGATAGATTTGTTGCTGAGATAAGAAAAAAGATAATCTCTTTAGCTGAAGAGTCAGAGGGAGATTTTAAAGGACTTTCTGCGGCAATGCTACTTGGAAGGGATCCTATATTTGAAGAAGTTGTAACAAACTCAAAATTGCTTAATATTGTCGAATTTGCTGTTGGTAAAGGGGCATTACTTTCTCAATTGCTTGGGGGTATAAGACCGCAAGGAGGTGGCAACTTTGACATTCACATTGATTCAGCTTGGACCCCTGCTCCTTTGCCTGATTATCCCTTAATGATAACAGCATGTATGCCCTGTGAAGATTTTACGCTTAAAGCAGGCCCAACAAAAGTAATACCAAAAAGCCATCTTTACAAGAGACAACCATATAAAGATGAGGTAAAAAGTGAAGATGGAGCTATACCAATTTTGTGCAAAAAAGGATCATTGGTATTTTGGTTGGGGTCAACATGGCATGGAAATTACCCAAGACTCAAAAAAGGTAAGCGAGTAGTCTTACATATTTCATTTTCTAGACTAATGATGCGACCAATTGAAAATTATGATCACTTAAATGATTCTTGGCTTAAAGGAAAGCCTAAAAGTATTAAAACTATGCTTGGCAGGGATGATTTTTTGGGAACTTCAACTAAATTTAGTGGCGGAACCGATAGAAGCAAGACAATTAAAACATTCAATAGATCTCATTCCTAAAAATAATGGAAATTTCTCCACAAAATAATATAGATTTAAAGTATTCCTGGTATTTTCTTTCGATTATGACGCTGTCATTTGCTGTTTCATTTATTGATCGACAAGTAATGACCTTGCTAATAGAGCCAATAAAATCTGATTTATTAATCAATGATACTCAAGTAAGTTTATTGATTGGATTTGCATTCTCAATCTTCTACATATCGATGGCTATACCAATTGCTAGACTTGTAGATAGAGGAAATAGAGTAAACATAATATCATTGGGAGTTTTTTTTTGGAGTCTTATGACAGCAGTTTGCGGGCTGGCAAAAAACTATTGGCAGCTATTTTTAGCTAGAGTTGGGGTTGGAGTTGGTGAGGCTACCTTAACACCAGCTGTATACTCATTGATTCCAGACTATTTTCCAAAAGAAAAATTAGGAACTGCGGTTGGTTTTTATATGTTGGGTATGTCTTTTGGGACTGGTTTTGCTTTAGTTCTTGGAGGCGCAATCTTAAGTTATGTATCGAATATTGGAGATATTGTTTTTCCTATAGTGGGTACTTTGAGACCATGGCAAGTCACGTTTGTAATAGTTGGTTTGCCAGGAATATTTTTAGCGTTATTAATCAAGCTATCGATAAAAGAACCTGTTAGAAGAAATATCTTTGACAATGACAGCAGCTCAATTGATAAAACCTCTCTAATTTCTTTTCTTGATAACAATAAAAAAACTCTTTCTCTAATTACTCTTGCATATTCATTTGGTGGTATGGTTTTTTATGGTTTTTTAACTTGGATCCCTGAACACTTAAGACGTGCTTTTGACTGGGATATTAGTAATGCAGGATATGTTTTTGGATTAATGTTAGCTATTTTCGGATCCTTTGGAGCTGTTTTAGGCGGAAAGTTTCATGATTATATGTTTAGCAAAGGTTATAAAGATGCTCCCATAAGATGTGCTTTAATAGTCTTCTCATTGTTATTTCCTATTATGGCAATCACCCCACTTATATCTAACTCAACATTCGCTGTAGTTATGCTTGGAATTTTTTCTTTTACAATGTTTCTCCAGCAAGCAATGTCACCTGTTGCAATTCAAATGATAGCTCCGAATCATATAAGAGCACAGGTAGTTGCAATTTTCTTTTTTATTGCCAGCTTCTGCTCAATTGGAATTGGGCCTAGCATTGTTGCTATTTTTACAGATTACATTTTTAAAGATGAAAGCTTATTATATTATTCAATCTCAACAGTTTCAGCGATTTTTCTTCCCATTTGTTTAGTGGCCCTATACCTTTGTTTGAAACCCTATAAAAATAGTGTTTTAAGGGCAAATACAAGATAAGTTTATTCCTTGCATAACTGTATCTAAAACTTGCACAATTAGACCTTGATATGCTAAATTTATTGGAAACCTAAAATTTACTCAGGGGGAGACATGAGAAGAATTTTTCTTAGTTATTTAATTGCATTGCCTATAGCTTTTATAGGTTTCAGTTCAATAGAAACCAATGCGCAAGAAATAGAAGAAGTAGTAGTTTCAGCAACTAAAAGAGATGAAAGTCTTCAGGATGTAAACATTGCTGTTAATGCTTTTACTGGCCAAGATTTAGATCAACTTGGTTGGGAAGATATTACAAACATAGCAAACCAAGCACCAAACGTAGATGTTAAATACGCATGGGGTAATTCAATGCCTATTTACACTATTAGAGGAGTTGGAATGAATAGTTTCCAAGCTAGTGATACTGCAAGCGTTGGATTATTCATTGATGAAGTTTTTCAAACTTCCATTGTCAGTATGGGCGCTCAACTATATGACATGGAAAGAGTTGAAGTTTTAAAAGGCCCGCAAAGTGCGTTATTCGGAAGAAACACTAATGGTGGTGCTGTAAATTATTTCTCAAGAAAACCTTCAATGGAATCAGAGGGGTATGTTAATTTAGATACCGGTAAATTTGAAAAAAGAAAATTAGAGGGTGCTTATGGCGGTCAAATTAGTGAAAATATGGCTGCTAGAGTTAGTTTTGTTAGCAATCAACAGAATGAAGGCTGGGTTTACAATAGAACGACAGGCAACAAACAAGGTGAAGTTGACATCTCGGCAGTTAGACTTCAGCTACTTTGGGAAAAAGATGACACCTCTGTGTTGCTTAAGATAGCTTCGAGCGAGGATAGATCACAACCAGTTTATTTCCAGCACATAGGTACAAATAAAATTGGTGGTGGTTACTGTGATGCATATTTACAAGGCAGATTAGATCCAAATACCTGTTTCGATGTTCTAGGATACTCTGACACGGATAATGATTGGTATGCAGGAGATTATACTAATGCAGCTGGAACGCCTATCAATGAGGATTCAACTCTAGAAAATGATCACAAATTGATGACTCTAACAATTACAAAAAGTTTTGAGAACTTTGAGTTTAAATCAATCACAAGTACAACAGAGTATGATCGAGTTCAACCAAAAGAATCTGATGGTAACCCTGCTCTATTTTTAGACTTTTTATTCAATACTCAGATGGAGTCTTGGTCTCAAGAATTTAGACTGGTTTCAACTACCGACTCAAGTTTTAGTTGGATAGCTGGTGTGCAATTTTCAGAGGACGATGTTGCAGAATCTCCGCCAAGGATTGGCTTTACCTCTGATTGGATAGGATTCAATTTTTGGCTGCAATACACTCAAGAAAGAGAAAACAACGCAATTTATGCTCAAGGTAAATGGCAACTTTCTGACAAAACTAGTTTTGAGTTAGGTGGAAGATACTTAAATGATAAAATGAACATGGTCTCTCAAGTGGGAATTGCTTTTGGCTATCCTGCAGCAGCACCTGCAGCAACACTAGCAAGCTGTCCAAACGCCTTTGTTGATCCATGCGGCTTAGATGAGAATGCTTTCACATGGAAAGCTGCGCTAAATCACACGCCAAATGAAGATACCTTATGGTATGTAAGTTTAGCAACCGGTTATAAGCCAGGTGGTATTAATGGAGGACTAAATACAAACCCTCGTCTATACAAACCTTTCAAAGAGGAAGAAGTAGAATCTGTTGAAATTGGTTACAAAGCAACCATTCTTGATGGAAGAGCTACTCTTAATGCCGCTCTTTTTAACTATTCATATGAAGGTTTACAAGCTGCTACAGCTAGAGAAACTGATGATGGTTTAGTGCTAAACTTTCTCACCAACCTTGAAACAGCTGATGTTTCAGGGTTTGAAGCGGAGTTTAAATATCAAGCAACTGATAATTTACAATGGCAACTTGGGGTTGGTAAATTAAATACCAAAAATAATGATCCAGGAACAAACTTTGATGGTCCTTTGGGTAACTCTGCAAGAAAGCTCCCAAATGCTCCTGAGTTGAATTACAACATTGCCATGGATTATGAAAGACCATTAGAAGTTGGCGGCACAATGAATGTCTTTATAGATTATGTTTATGAAGGCGAGCATTACAAGGAAGTTGTAAACATTCCAATGTTAGAAATAACTAATAAGCTACTTAATGCAAGGATCACATGGAATCTTCCAGATGACAAAACAAGCATTTCATTCTGGGGTAAAAACCTAAATGATGATGTGTATATTATGGACACACTCGGAGCAAGTGGTGCAACGGGTTGGGGTGTGTTTGTTACTGGCATGCCCAGAACTTACGGGCTAAGTCTTGATTATAGATTCTAGTATTAAGAAAATATTCCAAAAGGGGATCAAATTGATCCCCTTTTTTTTAAATAAATGAATCTACATTTTAAAGATAAAAAAGTATTTATTTGCAGTGGAGATACTGACCTTGGAGCAGCCTGCGTAATTGAATTTCTAAATGAAAATGCGCAAGTTAATACAACAGCTCTTTCAATAAAAAAAATTGAGCGATTATTCAAAAAATTTAATGGTGATATATCTCACAAGAATTTAAAAATCCATGAAGCTGATATAACAAATTTTAATGATATAAATCTACTTGAAGATCAAATTAAAAAATCTGAAGTACTAATTACCCATACTCCAAGCCCTGCTTCTGGAGATTTCATTCAATGGAATGAAAAAGATTGGTTAAATGCATTGAATAACAATTTAGTATCGGTAATAAAAATTATAAATTTAGTTTTACCTGAAATGAACAAAAAAAAATTAGGTTCAATTCTAAATATTTCAAGCATGACAACTTTATATCCAATGAATAACCTTGAATTATCTACTGCGTCAAGAACTGCATTAGAAGGATTTATTAAAAGCATTGCTAAGAAAAATGAATTTCCTAACGTTACTATTAATTCAATTCTTCCAGGCTATTTTTTAACAGATAGCCTTGAACAATATCTAAACGATCAAACAGAATCAAAAAAAAATATTATTGAATCAGAACTTTTAAATAAAATTCCAGCTGGTAGATTTGGTAATCCTAAAGAATTTGCAAAAGCTTGCTGCTTTTTATGCAGCCACCACGCAAGTTTTTTTAAAGGTCAGAGCTTTCTAATGAATGGGGGGCAAGTTACTTAATTTATATATCAAAATCACGCATAGGCTTCAATGTTAAATAAATAAAGTAGGATCCTATTGGAATAAACAGTAGACTGACTATTGACATTGAGTACTTCAATGCAGATTCATACCCAATATAGTCTGTAATCACAGCAATGATAGCGGCGCCAAAAGCATAGGAAAAAAGATTGCTGAATAACATTAAGATCGCAGTTGTTTGCGCCCTCATGCTGTTAGGAGCAATTAATTGAATGATTACTGGAGGAAGACCTTGCGGCACTGAAAATAAAAAAGTAACAATACATAACAAAAAAACTGCAATAACTAAATTTGGAGAAAGTGGCATCAAGGCTGCAAAAGGTATAGACAAAAGAGTCGCATACAAAACGGTTCTCATTGGAGCATCTTTATAATTTTTTTTAGCTAAAAAGTCTGAAACCCATCCACCAGTAAATGGTCCAATAGCTCCAAAAATTAAAAGAGCAAAACCATAAATTAGTCCAGCATCAACAATGCTTATTTCATATGTTCTCCGTAACCATTCTGGTATCCAAACCATAAATCCAGCAATAACTGCGCCAAAAATACAAACACCAATATTTAAATTAATAAATATTTTTCTTAACCCCCAAAGGTAAGTCAATACCTCCCTAAAGGTTGATTCTTTTGGCATATCTGAACTCATATAATTACTTCGTTGAGGTTCATTAACCGATAACATGAGCAATAAAACTAATATTCCAGGAATTGAAACAAGCAAAAAGGTTAATTGCCAAGGTTTAATGTTGCCATAATAGGGCAAATCAATAGGAGGTAAGCTAGATACTAATGAAATAACTGCACTACCAACAAGCATGGCTAATCCTGCACCAAGATATAAACCAATTACATAAATGCCAATTGCTCTTCCTAACTTTTCTTTTGGAAAGTAGTCTGCAATCATAGAATAAGCAGCTGGAGATAAAGCTGCTTCACCAACACCAACACCAATTCTTGCTAAAAAAAGATAAAAATAGGTTTTAGTTAGACCACATAAAGCAGTCATAAAAGTCCAAAGTGCAACGCCTAAAGAAATTATAGTCACACGATTTTGTTTATCAGCTAGTTTTGCAATTGGTATGCCAATAAAAGAATAAAATATTGCAAATGCTAAGCCTGCTAATAATCCAATTTGAGTATCAGTAATTCCTAAGTCTTCTTTTATGGGTTGAATCAATAAACTAAGAATTTGTCTATCTATAAATGCAACCATGTAGGCAAACATTAAAACCCCTACAACATACCAGGGATAATACTTTTGAGTAGAAAAATTTTTAAAAACTCTAAGCAATTTTTTTAATTAGTTTTTGTCTTAAGCGATTTGTTTTATTGGAATTTATTTTGTTATTTTCTATGACTACTCCATAAATATCATTTGCAGCTGTTGAGGATATTTTCTTATTTAAGTAATCATCAAGGACCAGGTTTTCATCTCTCTCTAATGGATTAGAATGGCCTCCACTTCCAGTCGTCCATAATTGTAGGATATCGCCTTCGTTAAGTTCAATTTGACTTTTTCCAGGGATATTTTTACTTCTTGAGGCATCTTTTTTCTTCAAAGCAGTTTTGCATTCAGGACCAGAATAACCCCCTGCTAGACCCCAAGGGCGAAACTTGTGACGATCTCTTCTTAAAGAAGCGGAAGCTTTTCCTTTTAACCACTCTACCTCTGAATAAAACCCAAGGCCTCCCCTCCATTTTCCTGGACCGCCTGAATCAGTCCACAGTTCCATTTTATTGAACCTAATAGGCAGTTCAGCTTCACTGACCTCCAAGGGAACATGATAAACATTAGAACCATCGTGATCTGTTGTATCAATTCCATCTTTATTAGGCCTTGCACCCATTCCACCCATCCAAGGTCCACCAATTGCACCAACAATTCTTTGGTTGGTTTGATCATCTACGGTTCCACAATAAATTACAGATGCTTGACCACAATTTGCTGCCGGATATCTATCAGGCAAGGCCTGAGATAAGACACCTAGGATCACATCAACCACCCTTCTTAGGGACACACTTCTTGAGGCAACAGGTGCTGGGAATGTAGGATTGACAATACTTCCCTCAGGGAAGTTAATTGTTAAAGGTCTAAATCCTCCCTCATTATCAGGAGAGTTATCACCTGTTAGAGTTCTTATTCCGAACATGACTGCTGAGGTTGCTGAGGAAGGAACATTGTTAATTGCAGTTTTGACCTGAGAAGAAGATCCCTCAAAATCAAATTTAATATTTGATTTATCAACTGTCATTTTTACAAATATTTTTAACGGTTCTAAGTTTTCAATTGATCCATCATTATCAACCCAATCTTCAAACTCATATACACCATCTGGAATATTTCGAATTTCTTCTCTTGTTAACTTTTCAGTGTAATCAAGTAATGCCTCTACCCCTTTATTAAAAAAATTTATCCCATATTCAGATACAAGCTTTGACATTCTCTTGGCTCCCATAGATCCAGCAGCTATTTGGGCAAGTAAATCTCCCTGAAGTGTTTCAGGAGTTCTGCTGTTAGATTTCATCAGCCCTAGTAGATCATTATTAATATTTCCTTCTTCAACAATTTTCGTTAATTTGATTCTAAGACCCTCCGAATAAAGATCATGAGCGTAAACTGAAGCACTTCCAGGTAATAACCCGCCAATATCTTGATGATGAATCATGACTGTTGCATATCCGACTAATTTGGTACCTAAAAATGCTGGTGTTGCAATAGCAATATCTGGTAAATGAGTTCCACCAGAATATGGATCATTAATAATATAGCAATCTCCATCTTTAGCTTTGCCTTGTGGATAAGTGTCAGCAAGTAACTTTCCAATAACTGTTAAACAGCCAAGATGGATAGGTATTGAAACAGCTTGTGATATATTTCTTCCTTCAGAATCTAATAATGCAGATGTAGCATCACATGCCTCATTTACCATCCTTGAATGAGCAGATTTTAAAATAATAAGCTGCATTTCTTCAGAGATTGAAGATAGTTTTCCGTATAAAACTTCTAAACTTATTGCATCCATAGTAAATTCAAGCCTTATTTATAAGTCTTTTACGTTAAAAGTAAATCGCTTCATCTGATCCTCTGTACCATAATTAATAATCCCATTCATGTCAGGACCATTTTCACCATATCCATTTGAATCGTTTAAACCAACCAATCTTGCAAATTGTTTACTTGGATTTCTTTTTAGCATATCTGAAGTGATCTTATCTTTTATATTTTCTTGTGTCTTTATTCTTCTGTGGGTCATAAAGGTTGTTAAATTAATTCTCAATCCATCAGTTTTTTTGGGATATGCGCCATGCCAAAGATTGCCATGCCAAAAAATTAATGATCCTGCCTCAGCTTCAACAGGAACAACGTCTTTATCATTAAAATCATCCTGTTTAGGTTGTCGGCATATCTTATGAGACTTAGGTACAACAGCAAGCGCTCCATCATCTTCAGTATAATCTGTTAAACAATAAACGCTATTACATGCATCGGCCCATTGAGATGGCAATAAACCATTGGGGGATGGTTGAGTATCAGCATGGAGCCCCATTGAGTCTTTGTAGTTTTTACCTTTCCATTTAATAAATGATGACATGCTTGAAAGTTGAGCTTGATCATTCAGTAAGTATGAAGAAAGAGCAACAACAACTGGGTTTTGTAACCACTTTTCAAAAATTTTATCTGCAAATAATAGTGAAAATAAAATGAATTGGCTTTCAGTCTGAGGTAAAGCTTTATAATTTCCTGCCGAAGAATTTAATGATAAATCAAGTGAGTTTCCTGTTTTAGCCTCAGCTATTTCAAGAATCTTATCGAGTATTGTATTTTTAGTTTTCTCATCAGCAACCTTGCAAGGTGGAATCACTGTATACCCTAAATTATCAACTTCACTAAGATTTTCCCAAAGATCAAGACTGGTAATTGCTTCCTCTGTTGATGAATTATCAATAAGTGTATTAGCTTTCATAACTAAACTTATTATACGAACTCAACCAAATAAGTCCAAATTACCAAGCAGAAAAACTCAAGAAACAATATAATTAGATGTAACAAGCGCCCGTAGCTCAGCTGGATAGAGTACTTGGCTACGAACCAAGGGGTCGGGAGTTCGAATCTCTCCGGGTGCGCCAAATATTATTTAGGGTTATAAAACCTCAATGTCGAATCTTTAATTGAAAACAATCTAACTAAAAATATATCTTTTAGATAATTTTGATATTGACGCCATGGTGATTTCTTGCCTTGTTTAGGCAATCTATCGAGAGCTCTTTGGACATAGCCAGAAGTAAAATCAATATATTCATCATCTACCATTGCATTTGGATCTTCCTGAGGAATGCAAGTTGTTACACCCTGCTTATCCATTTGATTTAAAAGTCTACAAACATACTCGCATGTAAGATCTGCTCTAAGAGTCCAAGAAGCATTCACATAGCCAAAAGAAAAAGCAAGGTTTGGCACTCCACTTAACATCATTCCTTTATATGAAAGTTTGTTATGAGGCTTGACTTTCACCTGATCAATGGAGACATCAATATCATTCAGAGCATTTATTTCAATACCTGTTGCAGTAACAATAATATCTGCATCTATTACCTCCCCAGATTTAATTTGAATTCCTTCTTCAGTAAATTTATCTATATGATCGGTAATAATTGATGCACGCTCATCATTAATTGCATTAAAAAGATCGCTGTCTGGAACAAGACACATTCTTTGATCCCAGGGATTGTATCTTGGTGTAAAGTGCTTCTCGACATCAAAATTTTCGCCTAGCTCTTCACGCACTAAGTTAATCAATCTTTCTTTAACTTTACTAGGATATTTTCTTGATAAATAAAAACCTAAGCTAGTTCTTAAAACGTTTTTCCATCTGATCAAAAAATAAGTTAAACGAGTTGGAAGTATCTTATTTAATGCTTTGTTCCATGAATCCTCGCTAGGAGCAGACACCACATAACTTGGAGATCTTTGTAACATGGTTACATGCCCAGCCTTTTCAGCAATAGCAGGGACTAAAGTTACTGCTGTCGCCCCACTTCCAATAACTACAACTTTTTTGTTTGCATAATCCATGGCTTCATCCCAAAATTGAGGATGAATGATCTTGCCCTTAAATTTATCTTGATTTGGAAAATTTGGCATGTATGGTTTGTCATAACTATAGTAACCGCCACATAAAAATAAAAAATTACAGGTCATAGCTATCTCTTGACCGTTGCTAAGAATTGTTAATTCCCACATTGATTTTTTTGAGACCCAGTTAGAAGCAACAACTTTTTGATTAAAATGAATTTTTTTTCTCAAGTCATATTCATCAACTGTTTCATTGAGGTATTCAAGAATAGAAGGGCCATCTGCAATTGATTTTTTATGTATCCATGGTTTAAAACGAAAACCAAGCGTATGCATATCAGAGTCAGATCGAATACCAGGATATTTAAATAAATCCCAAGTGCCTCCTAGAGAGTCTCTTCCCTCTAAAATTGCAAATGATTTATTTGGGCAACTTTTTTGAAGATTGTAGCCAGCAGCAATACCAGAAATTCCAGCCCCCACAACAATAATATCTTTATGCATTAATAATTCTCATTTTCCAGATCTAGATAAATCTCTAACTGATCTAAATTCATTTCCTTCATACCAATTAGGCCATTGTGAATTATTTGCTAGTTCATTGCTAATATTAAATATCACGTCAATGGATTGGTTAAGGCCATCCAGATTCCAAGATTCATCGTATTCATCAGCAACACCATGATAGGCATCAAGACGATATTGCTCTTCAATTATAAAACCAGCTTCCTTGCCGCCATCAAAAAGATCAAAACCACCATCAGCATAGAGCACTGGAACTCCCCTTTTTGCAAAACTTATATGATCAGATCTGTAAAAATATCCTTTATCAGGATTTGGATCTGGGTTGATATATCGTCCAGATTTACTTAACTCTTCCTCCAATAAGTCTTCAAGTTCAGAGGCACCATAACCAACAACAACCATATCCTTAGTTAAACCAGTTGGCAAGATGGCATCGTAATTAAAACCAGCAACTATATTTGATAGATCAATGGGTGGGTATTTAGCAAAATACTCAGAACCTAATAAACCAGACTCTTCCAAAGTAAGTGCTAAAAACATTACAGATCTTTCAGTATTAATTTCTGAAAATCTTTTAGCAAACTCTAATACGGCGGCTACTCCAGTTGCATTATCAACAGCCCCATTATAAATATTGTCATCTCCTATTTGAGCGCCATCCATAAAGCCAAGATGATCCCAATGCGCCATAAATACAATATATTCATCAGGACGAGTGGAGCCCTTTTTGACTGCAGCAATATTATGAGATTGAAGATATCTAACTTTGTTATGAATTTCTGAGCTAAGCGTTAAGCCCCTCAATTGAAAAGCAGAAAAGGTTTTTTCAAGTGCTATTTCCTTCAATGAATCATAATTAAATCCAGTGAAGTTAAGCACATCATTTAAAGTACTATCTCTTATCCAGCCTTCTAAAATAACCCTATCAGCACCCAAATCATCTCTCTGAAGATCCAATTGGGGACCTTGCCAGCTATTTTCAACTACAGACCATGGATAAGCGGCGGGCTCTTCTTCGTGAACAATTATTGCAGCTGCAGCACCCTGACGAGCAGCTTCCTCAAATTTATAGGTCCATCTTCCATAATAAGTCATTGATCTACCATTAAAAAGCCTGAGTTTTCCTGTAGCAAAGCCTGGGTCATTAACCAAAATGACTACAGTTTTACCTTTGACATCAATGCCTTCATAATCATTCCAATTGTATTCAGGAGCAACAATTCCATAGCCAACAAATACAACCTCACTGTCTCTAATTTTTCTGTATTCTCTTGCCTGTTTTGTCCAAAAAACTACCTCGTCACCTGTGATCATTTTTCGATCATTGCCTCTGAATGACAAGGTTAAATAGGAAGAATCTTTTAAAGTAATCTCTGAAGTGGGTACATCTAAAAAATAACTTCCATTCATAGGATCTAGATTTAAATCTTGAAACGTTTTAGAAATAAAGTTTTTAGTTAATTGGCCGCCTTCAGTCCCAGGCGCCCTTCCCTCAAACTCATCTGAAGAGAGGGTTGAAATCCAATATCTTAATCTACCATCGGTTGTATCACTTAAAGAATCTGAGCAACCAGTTAAAAGTATTGAGATTCCAAGAAATAACATCAAAGAATGAGTTTTATTAATTTTCATGGTCATATGTATATTCAGATAACTAAAGTATAAAATATATTTTCAATTCAATGGGTACAGATCAATGAAAACATTTTTTAACGCTTTAACACTTAATTTTATATTTATCCTTTCGATACAAGCTTCTTTATTGGAAGATCTTCCTGAGATTAAGTATGAGTCATTCAAACTTGATAATGGGCTAACTGTTGTAGTGCATGAGGATAAGAAAGTTCCTATGGTTGCTGTGAATGTTTGGTACCACGTGGGCTCGAAAAATGAAAAAGTTGGAAAAACTGGTTTTGCTCATTTATTTGAGCATTTAATGTTCAATGGAACTGAAAATTATAATAGTGAATATTTTGAACCTTTTGAAAAAATTGGCTCCACAGATCAAAATGGAACCACCAATTCTGATAGAACAAATTACTTTCAAAATGTACCTACCAATGCATTAGATTTAGCTTTGTGGATGGAATCTGATCGTATGGGCCATTTACTTGGCGTTGTTGATCAAGAGAAGCTCGATGAACAAAGAGGTGTTGTCCAAAATGAAAAACGTCAAGGAGAAAATCAACCCTATGGAAAAGCGTTTTCAAGAATAGCTGAGGCTGCTTTTCCTAAAGGCCATCCCTATTCATGGTCTGTAATAGGTTCTATGGAAGACTTAGATGCAGCATCACTTGAAGATGTACAAGATTGGTTCAAAACATATTATGGTCCAAATAATGCAGTCTTAGCTTTAGCTGGAGATATAAATTTGGAAACAGCTAAAGAAAAAGTAAATAAATTTTTTGGTGATATTCCTGCAGGACCACCTCTTGTAAAACCTGATATCTGGATTGCTAAGAGAAGTGAGGAAAAAAGAGACGTAATGTTTGATAATGTTCCACAAGCACGAATTTACAAATCCTGGAATGTTCCACCAAGAGATACAGAGGCTGCTGCCCACTTTGATCTGGCATCAAGCGTCCTAGTTGGTGGAAAAAATTCTCCTCTCTACAAAGAATTAGTTTATGAAAAGCAAATAGCAACTAACGTCTCAGCCTTTTATTATGATAGAGAGATTGCAGGAATGTTTTTTTTGGTTGCGGATGTTGTTGCAGGCGAGGATCCGGCTACTGTTGAAAAAGCAATGGATGATGTTATAAATTCATTTATTAAAAAAGGCCCGAATCGAAAACTACTAGAAGCTGAAAAAACGAAAGCTGTTGCTGGATTTATTAGAGGCATTCAGCGCATTGGAGGGTTTGGAGGTAAATCTGATTTATTAGCCACTTGTCAAACTTATACAGGAAATCCTGGATGCTACAGAGATACTGCTAAATATCTTGATGAAGTTACTCCTGCAAAAATGAAAGCTACATTTGCTCAATGGATTGATGATACTGCTTACGTTCTTACCATTTTACCAAATGAAAAACTTGGGGTTAATGATGAAGGCATAGATAGATCTGAAGGTGTGCCTTATCCAACAGAAAAAGTTTCTTTTGAGTTTCCAACTCTCCAAACAGCAACTTTATCCAACGGTGCAAAAGTTGTGTTAGCTCAACGAACTGGGGTTCCGCTGGTTGAACTAAATTTTCAATTTAATTTTGGTTACGCACAGGAAAATAATGACGAGCTAGGCTATACAAACTTTATGATGGATATGCTTAATGAAGGTACTACGAAATATTCTTCTCTACAATTTGATGAGGCTCTTGATTCTCTTGGATCTAATTTAGGGTTCGGATCTGGACTTGATACCTCATATGCAACTGTTTCAACTTTAAAGACAAACCTATCACAAACTTTAGACTTAGCTAAAGAGGCGTTAATCCACCCAACTTTTCCACAAAATGAGATTGATAGGATTAAAAAACAAACTCTTGCATCTATCATTCAAGAAGAAAATAGACCTGCAGCAATTGCATATAGAAATATTGGTAAATTGCTATATGGTGAAAATCATCCATACGGAAAACCATTAACTGGTAGCGGTATATCAGAAACTATCTCTGATATTACTCGTGATAATGTCATCGCTGTTCATAGTAGAGCCATTAATCCAGGTCATCTTACTTTTGCTGTAGCTGGAGATATTCAATTAGATGAGTTGGTTGAAATTCTAGAGGATAAATTTGGAAATTGGTCTGGCAGCACTAATTCAAATTTAAAGGAACTTAACAAAGTATCCCTGCCTGATGCTAGAAGAGTTTACTTGATTGATAAACCTAATGCTCAACAATCCTATATCGTTGCTGGTCAATTGCTTCCCCCTTCTGCAACTGATGAAGAAATCAAAATTAGCTATATGAATTACGCAATTGGTGGAAGTTTCACTGCAAGACTCAATATGAATCTTCGAGAAGATAAAAGCTGGTCCTATGGGGTTAGAACTAGGTTATCAGACGCAAAAGGACAAAGAGCTATGCTGGTTACAGCACCTGTACAAACTGATAAAACCTCCGAATCTATTACAGAAATAGTCAATGAATATGCTGCCTATTTAAGCACATCACCAACCACGTCAGATGAGCTGGCTAAAGGCAAAGCATCGAAAACATTGAGGCTACCTGGTCAATTTGAAACCCTTGGTGCCCTCAAAGGCGGAGTATCGGATATTGTTACCTATAACAGAGATCTAGATTACCTAAATCAATTACCTAAATTATTAGATGAGCCGTCTCTTGAGGATGTTCATGCAATGGCACAAAAGTACATTAAGCCGGATCAATGGACGTGGTTAATAGTTGGTGACCTTAGTAAAATCGAAGAACCAATCAGAAAGCTAAATCTTGGTCCTGTTAAGATATTAGATTAATGAGTGAGCCTATATCAATCAGCAAATCAATTGCTAACAAAACATTTAATTCAAATGCTCACCCACCTATTCATGAGTTTCATTCAAATGTTAATTTCACTGATTTAGATGTTTTTACACAAGGACAGCCCTTTGATCACTTTAAAAAAATGCGAGAAGAGGCGCCAGTTTTCTTGCATCCACCTTTTTTAAATGATCCAGAGCCTGGCTTTTGGTCTCTAACTCGTCACGAAGATATTTTAAAGGTTTCATCTAATCCCAAGATATTCTCATCTCAAGCGGGCACTGGCACAATGATTACTCTAGGTAGCGAAGAAAGAAGACATCCTAAGTTGTGGCGATCTGCGGTTGATCACATGCTAAATCTTGATGGAGATATGCATATTAATCTAAGACGTGAACATATGCCCTTCTTTAAACCCGATTACGTTTCTAATTTAAGAGTTAAAGTAAAGGCCAAAGTAACAGAATTGCTGGATGGTATTAATACCAATGAAGACTGTAATTTTGTAACTGCTTTTTCACAGCAGCTACCAATCTTTACCTTATCTGAAATCCTTGGAATACCTGAGGCCGACAGACAAAAATTAGTCACTTGGATGGAATTTCTTGAACTCGCTCAATACATTCAAGTTGAACAGCTGAAAAAAGAATTTGATGCTGAACAAACGAATGAACCAGTAAACACTGAAATGATAGATATGTTTAATGCCATGGTAGATGAAATGTTTGAATATGGCCGAGATATATTGAACGCTAAAAGAAAAGATCCTAGCGATGATTTGCTTTCTGCAATTGCCAATGCGGAGTTAGAAGGTCATCAATTAAGTCCTGAGTTTTTAGATGGTTCTTGGTTGCTAATCATTTTTGCTGGCAATGATACCACTCGAAATACCCTTAGCGGCGCTATTAAACTCTTAACTGAAAATCCTGATCAAAAGCAAAAACTTATAGACAATCCAGATCTCATGCCTAATTTCCTGCAAGAATGCATTCGAATGATTTCTCCAGTCATGCACATGCGCAGAACTACAACTTGTGAAACAGAGGTTGGGGGTCAGCTCATGGGCCCTGGTGAAAAAATTGTTATGTGGTACGGAGCTGCAAACAGAGATCCAGAAATTTTTCCTAATCCTGATCAATTTGATATTGAAAGAGCAAATGCTGACAAACATTTAGCATTTGGTATTGGTAGGCATACCTGTATTGGTAAACCTGTTGCTTTGATGCAACTAGAAGAATCATACAAACAAATTCTGACCCGTTTTCCAAATATTCATATGAGTGGAAATTGGAAAGTTGCACCGAATAACTTTGTGCATGCTATTCAAGAAATGCCTGTAAAATTTTAATTCAATTGGTTTTTTCTAATTACTATATAAAAAATCTATATGGCTAAATCTATCTGGTTCCAACCTCTTTCGATTGATGATTTCAAAGAATCATCTATTAATATGGATAAACATCTTGGTATAGAAGTTGTAGAAATTGGCGATGATTTTATTATTGGAAGAATGCCAGTGATTGAAAAAACCAAACAACCATATGGAATTCTTCATGGAGGAGCCTCCTGTGTGCTAGCTGAAAGTATTGGCAGTATGGCTGCAGCACTATCAATGGATAACACCAAAAAATACCCTGTTGGCATTGAGATTAATGCGAATCACATTTCTTCTCCAACTGACGGCTATGTTTACGCTAAGGCTACCCCAGCACATATAGGAAGATCAACTTCAGTATGGAATATTGATATCACTAACGATAACGGTAAACGTGTAGCATTCTCTAGATTTACAGCTATGCACAAAAATCACCCTAAGACTTAAGAGATTACTTTTAAGCAACCTAGTTCTATAATTTAGCAATGGATTACGTACCTTATGCAGTTCCATTCTTTTTACTCGCTATCTTGATTGAACTTGCTTACGGTATTATTAAAAAAAATAATACCTATCGACTGAATGATGCTATTAGCAGCCTATTTATGGGTTCACTTCGATCTGCAAATAAACTAATTATTATTAGTTTTGGTGGGTACATCTTTTATTTTATTGAAACGCATAACGACCTATGGCGAATGGATGCAAGTTCACCCCTAGTGTGGATATTTGCCTTTATTGTTTATGATTTCTTTTATTACTGGTTTCATCGAGTGAGCCATGAAAGACAATTATTTTGGGCATCTCATGTTGCTCACCATCAAAGTGAAGATTACAACCTGAGTACTGCCTTAAGGCAAACGGGAACGGGTGCCTTTGTAACTTGGGTATTTTTTATCCCTGTGTTTTTAATTGGTGTGCCCTCTTATGTCTTTGTCAGCGTTGCTTCAATTAATCTCATTTATCAATTCTGGGTGCACAGTGAACATATTCCCAAGCTTGGCTGGTATGAGAAATTCTTTGTTACAGCATCCAATCACAGAGTGCATCATGCACAAAATGAAAATTACATTGATAAAAACTATGGAGGAGTCTTTATTATCTGGGACCGAATGTTTGGTACCTATAAAGAGGAAGAAGATCATGAAGCTCCTATCTATGGCATCAGAGGCAGTATTAATACTTTTAATCCTATATGGGCGAATCTTCACATCTACGTAAAAATGCTCAAAGATATTTGGTATGCACAAAGCTGGAAAGAAAAATTCTTTGTGCCCTTTGCAAAAACAGGTTGGCAGCCTAGTACATTATCTATCCCAGCAGACAAAGATGAGTTTAATCGCGTAACATTTAAAAAATATAATCCTGAAGTTCCAACTAAGATTAAGATCTATGCATTCTTTCAGTTTTTCATCTTGAGTTTAGTAGGGTTGTTATTGTTGGAAAGCGGTAAATTAAATTATGGACAACTTTGGGTTACTGTCAGCATGATGGCATTCACCATGTATTGCACTTCCCTTTGGTTGGATGGTAAAGAGGGTTTTGCTTTAGAGATCACGCGACTAATCATTTCCTTGGCTCTTAGTATTTATGCTTACTTAGAAATGAACATTACTGTTGTAGCAATGAGCTTAATGATTTATTCAATCGTAAATGTAATTGCGTTACCTTGGATAAATAAGCCTCAAGCAATGCCTGAGGCCAAATCATACTAATTAGTCCTCAAAATCTGAAGCTACCGTTATATGCACTCCGCCAAATTGTGCTGGTGAATAATGTTGAGTTTTGACAACCCATTTACCATTTTCTTTGACCCAGTTCTGCGTAACTCTTGTCCTATAGTCACTCGCTTGAGAGCCATTCATAGCAATACCTTCATAATAAAATCTTACATAAACGACACCGTCTGCTAGCTCAGAGAATTCTGGGTAGTAAGTATTTAAAACACCTGCTTGTCCACTAGCTTTCCATTGAGCTGCAGTTGTTTTGGCTAATGCTTTGTGAAAGCTCCCATCAGAATTTGTATTGTATGTTCCTTCTGCGCTTTCCATCGCAGCAACAGTATCCCAATCCTGGTTAACTCTTGCATCAAAGTATTTATTAAATGCAACAGCAACTTCTTTTTCTGCTTTAGTATGATTATCTGCCTGGATCGATGCTACGAAAAATAAACACATTAAAATTGATAATTTTTTCATTTAAAACTCCTTTATTAATAAGTAAATAATAACATTACAAATTAAAAGATTTTTATTAGTTTAATTTTTTCTTCGATATCTCAACCTGCTCTCTGCAGGTTCTATGAAAAGCTGTGAAAGAGCCATCATCTTCTTTAATCAGAAATTCAAAATAATCTTCATCATAATGCCCATCTTGCGGTCCTTTTAAGTCAACTATAGCCCTGCAATCTCTACATATAAACTCAGGAGGAGCCTCTGGATTAATATCAACCATAATCTGTCTATGCAGACATTTTTTTTGAATATTACTATTAGACATTGAATTTACATCCAGTTATCAGTTGAGTATTCAATTTCGTATTCATCACACAGCTTTCTTAAGTCAGCAACTGTGAACCTTTCCTCAAAGGTAAAACCTTTCCAGAAGCAGCAAAGAATAAACTTAGCGACATGTTTTTGATGAATCATCATGAAGTATTCATACTCATCAACCCCCCAAAACTCTTTTACACCATCTCCAAGATCATGCTCGGTAAAATGCAGGTTACCTTTATCATCCCAATCAACGTGAACATTGTGTTTAATTTTTCCTTGAGGAAGTTCATACTCGCAATTAAATACTTGCATATTTTTCTCCATAAATTTACACCCAGAATTAGGTGTAATGAATGTATGTAGGAAGGATGAAATAGGGAAATTATTTCTATAGCTACACTTATTTATATAAGGCTTTTTTTAGGAAATTAAAGGTTAAAAAATGATAATTCCAGAGCTGATAATGAGGAAAAAGAATAAAATAACATACATGAGCTCTTGGGTATAAGCGAACAGCATTAAAGGGACCAATGATGGTAATAAGGCTCCTAGACCATAATCATTAAGCTTATTGGCTGTTTCAGCAGTGTATTCTATAAAATCATTTGAATGCTTCACAATGGATTCCATTGCGGCATCTGCTGCAAAAATTGCAGAAGGAACTAAAACTGCAGTTGAGCCAACGATTCCAGTGCTTTTAATAAAATATCTTCTATCCACAATCTAATAATACCCCATTGGATTATATTTCTTATTTTTTAAATCTAACAACTCAGCAAAAGCTCTGAACCAGTCATCAAGGAGCTTCTTTTCTTTGTACAGTGAAACTAAGTTTTGCTTTACTCGTTTTTTTAGATGGTTCCATTCTTTTTCTATTCGATAAAACTCAAGTTGAACCAGTCCATTCTCATCGAGCAAATTAAGTTCAGGCTGTTGATCCATCTCTATTAAACTCAGATGATAACAATAAATATTTCGTTGAATTTTTTTATATTCTTTGACATGAAGTGGATATTGATCGATGAGATCTTGAGACATATAGCTTTTAAATAACTCGAGCTGCCCCTGGTTTATGTTTTTGGAAAATAATGGATGAAGGCTCATTAATAAAATTACCTTGCTTGAGATGCTAAGTTTTCACCTAGAGCTTGACTCCAGTGTTCATATGCTTTTGTTGATATCAATGCATTTGAATGAATCAAAGAGATAACGTCTTGATGAAAGGATTCTGCTTCATCACGCGAAACAAGAAGCATAAGCGACTTAATAATTCTGGTGATACGTAATTGATTGTGATTATGATGACGCTGCCACTGATCATTGCGCGACAGAAAGCCAAGAAAAAAATTCTTGGAGGCTATTAAATTATTTTCAATTGTTGGATCAATCCTTATCCGCTCAATTAATGCGGGGTCTTTAATATAAAATTTATTGAGGCTCAGAGCACTCGGTTCGTTTAATGGAAATAGCCTTTGAATAAAATCATGAGTACGCTCAATTTCAATATCTGAGAAATTCCAAATTTGATGAATAAATCTCCCTTTATCATCTGGCTCTAAGCCTTTTAAAAACTTATAGATATCCATCAATGAGTAACCTTTACAGGGAGGTTATTTAGATAATTGTATGAATTCGATTTCAGAATGCTGGAAAATTCTTTTGGCGGAAACAGCATCTCTAAATCATCAATCTCTTGACCGGCAGTTATTAAGTTAGAACGAAGCATCAAAAGAGCTGATTCATTGCGTGTGGCTGCAAAATCAGGGATTTTTTCGCAAATCAATTCTATTGTCTCACCTATATTATCAAGAGTCTCATCTGAAGTGGATTCATCCAAATCGAGCGAAGCAAGATAAAACAATTGTTTTAATAAGACATTCTCTTGATAGCAGCTAGCGATATAGATTTTATGCAAGTCCTGATAATGCTGAAAAGAAAGATATGCTTGGCGATGAGGGTTCAATGAAATGGTTAATGCATCGTATTCTTGGCGTCTGTATGATTCTTCATCAACCGACTGATAGGCCCGCTCCAGCATATCTAATGCTGATTCAGTGAGCTCCATGCTAAGTTTAGTATTGCCTGAAAGAATAGTTTCGCCAGCTATGAAGCAATCTGTAAAAGCTTTGGAAGAAAGCTTGTTTGATTCATAAAGAAAAAATTCATTATGGTTCATGGGCAGATAAGCCTGCAATGCATCAAAAAATCTACATGAAGTTTCAATTTCATCTAAGGTTTCTTTATCAAAAATACCTGACTCATCAGGAGTCTTAAGAGTTTCATTAAACTCTTTAAGAGTGACGTTATAGAACCAATTTAGGTAATCAAAATGTAATTTAAAGGGTTTATGGAAAGCGGTATTACTCGAGAGATAATGATTTCTACTTTTTAGAATTAAGTCTTTAATATCTTGAAATCTCTTTTCTACTTGAGAAAATTTTGAGGCTTTGGTTGGAATATCTGTATAGAGTAGAAAGTACTCAATATCAGATAAAAGGAATGCTGAGTATTCTAAGTAAGCGTTTGAAACTAGGTAATTATTAAGGTTTGTCGGCGGTTCTGTAAACAATATATTTCTCTCGGTCAGCAAAATAGTATATATACATACAGTATTAATTTAAACCCCTAAAATACAAAAAAACAGTTTAATATTGGTAAATGAAAAATATCCTGATAATTTTTGTGGGATTAGCTGCAGTTTTCTCTTTAATGTATTTTTTGGTATATGAACCAGATAATGAATTAGAGTTATGGTGTGAAAACTTTATGACTCAAGATGATAGCTCCATTGATGAGCCTTTAATGCAGACCATCAGAGAGACATGCAAATAAAGACTGCCCTCCTCCTATTAATCACCCTTGTGATAACTGGTTGCAATAAACCATTAGATCCCGTTTCCTATTTAGCCTGCGAACAAGACTATCAAAAAGCCGACAAAATATATGTCATGACTGATACAGATAAAGACTTTGTTATGGTGCAATTTGGGAACGCTTTTATGGCTGAATGGGAGTTATTTGATATTGTTTACTCTAATGTCTCGACAACAGACAATCTATTTAAATTTAATTATGAGTTTTCAGCTAAACAAAAAGCATTCCCAGATACTGAAATTGTGTACAAGGCGTATTGGGACGCCGAGGTAGATAGATATCATTTAACATTAAAAATTGATGGTAAAAGATCTTCTATTGTTGAATATGAAGGCAGGTTCAAGGAAACGCCTGGCGAGACTTATCAAGATATCCTTCATTGTAAAGAAATGGATATAAATATTTAATTATTAAATAATGAACCAATTAGCTGAACAAACAATTGATGCAATGATTGATAACCATGATGAGAGAAAGGAAAAAAACATGATTGAGAAATTTAAAGATTTTTGGTCAAGATACATTCCATATGAGCTTCATCCGGATGATTATGAGTCAATATATAATTCTAATAAAGCCTATCAAATTATAGATAACCCAAATAAATTTTTAATAGATATAGATATCGGTACTTTAAATAATGATTTTTCAAGCGATTTGAAAAATAACCGATTCAACGAATCTTTTCAGAGAACCTTCAATCCTCATGCCATCCATACTAATTTGTATTGCAAAACTTTTATAGGAAATATTGAAAATGCAAAGGTAATAATTCTTTATGGAAATCCCGGATTAAAGCTTGGGGACTATCGAGATGAACACGAGGACGAAGATTATATCAATGAACTAGATAGCGATTTAAATTTTACCTCTAATGGTTTTTTATGTTTAAGAGAAGTTGCAAAAGAAACTGGTGGATATAATTATTGGAATAATGGAAATAGGTTTAAGAAGATTATTCAAGAATATTCAGATCAAAAAGGGGTGTCTTACAGTGATAGTCATTCCTTCATTGCAAAAAACATTTGTCTTTTAGAATCAATTGGCTATCACTCAACAAAAACACCCATCTTAAAGCCCACCGATTTTGCTTCTAGCATTATTACAAAAGAATTAGTGCATAATTATTTTCTGCCTAAGGCAAGAAATGGAGAAGTAATAATATTTTCATGGAGACAATCTAATTTTTGGGGTCTAGAGTCTGAATCAAACGTTATTATTCGAAACCCAAATGCAGCTATAAATTCATACCTTACAGATGATGAAAATAGAGCCATTATAAATTTTTTACTAGATTCTTAATCTTAATTCTTTTTTTTGGTTTCAAGCAATTTCTTATATATCTAGAAGTGATCCCCTTAGATAATTTTTTATAACAAATGTAAGAATTTATAAATGAATAATACTGTTTATATGTACAGTATTAAGAATTTACTATATATTCAATAGTTCCGTTTATGAACAAAAAAGGAATTAAATACATCCCATATAGGGGAGACAAATTTAGAGATGACAGAATGTTTGTATTTAATATTGTCGAAGGGAAGCTTGAAGAACACAGTCAAGAAGGAATTAAGATAAGAAAAGGTTTTTGGGTTCTCTATTACAGAAATAATTTAGACTTAACGTTATGCGACAAGAAATTTTTTAAAACCAAATCAGCCGCAGAAAATTCAGTCAGATTTAACGAACCGTTAATTCCATTAATTTCTAATTTTGAAGAGCCATATCCAATTTTTAAAGGTGAGGATGGTTGGGAGTTATGGAATGAATGGCTAAATTTTAGAGGGTTACATTCGGCAATATCCGGTTATCAAAACTTTCCTCTGGATGTTACGCCAGAGGGGGGTTCATTCACTATTGGTAATTCTTATATGGATATATATCTTCAAAGGCATCAAATTAACTAAGCCTTAAGAACTTTATGAAAATGATTTTTAATCAAGATCTAGATCTTTACCTGCTTTTCTGCAGCCCTGAGCATGTGACCTGAATTACATATTTGTTGAGCTTGATAAGTAGAATCTTTTAATCCCTCTAATACATATGTTTGATTCTTTAGCCCTGAAGTAGATTGAAACTTTACATCCACTATCGAAGCGCTAAAAAAAGACGGAAAGTCTTTGAGTGCAAACCACCCAATCCTTTCACCCTTTGGTGAGTCCATGACGAACTCTAGATCAAGCTTGGCTTTCTTTGGCTTCTTTTTATCTACCATCATTTTTGCATAGACAATGGCACCTTGATTCATTGCTTCTGGCACCTCTGTCATTAAATAAGGATAGTTGGGAATACAGTGAGGTCGTTCAATATGAAAACCCAATTGCGTTCCATCATCCATGTCCTCAGCTTCTTTGGCTACGGTTAGTTCGTTCTCACTTAAATCATCTATGTGAAAGTTATCTAAAGTTCTGATGCTGACCTCAGCATAAGTCAAGGTACTCAACAGCATCATAAATACAACCGACTTACCTTTAAACGAATTGCTTTGCCCAGAAAAGGGCCCCAAACGCATGACATGGATTTTCTGGAGTTTAATTTCATCCACTGGTTTTGGTTTTCTAAGCTTCCTAACAAACATAAAGGTCGTTAAAGCAACTAGTCCTATTATTGATGCTGCGAGTATCTCAATCATTAATCCCTCCTTATGGATAGTTATTAAGTGGTCTAATACTTAAACGGAGGAAGTGGAGGTTTGTTACAAAGAAATTGATTATTGTTTAGCTTAGCTCTTCTATAGTTTCTGGAATTGAGAGGCCTTGCAGATTATGAATTTGAGCTTGTATATTTTTTTTTCGCAAATCTAATGGTTTTGTTTTGCCAAATGGAGATGAGCCCCCTTTGAACTCAGTATCTTGAAAATCATAATCCTCAAAATCAAATAAGATTTTCATCGCGGTTAGTTTATTAATAGGTTTCTTTGAGCCTAGGTTCATTGTTGTTGAAACATTTGCTAAGTGATCTGCAGAACTGTGCAGTTTCATAAAATGTTTAAATAATGACTCTTCATCATTTCCTTCTTTAATGTCGGAAATCATTTTTAATTTTTCTCTTGACTTGATATCGCCATCTTGTGAAATGACATCCAATAAGGAGGTTATAAAAATGTATGGCAGCTCATCTTGCACATTCTTTAAATCAAAATTATCTAGGTATGATTTAATTTCATCAGATGCCGTAATCTTAAGTGTCATCGGGAATTGAACCATCCCATGAAAAAGAGCAACCCTTCTTCGATCAAATTGATCAATCTCAGTAGTTAAATCTTCAAGAATTTTAATTAACTCTTGATCTAATTGAATATTATTAAATAAGAAATCTCGCTTTGTCTCATTCATAAGATATCTTTTTATACTTGATTTATAAGTTAACTCATCCTTAATATCATGATATGTAATATCTTCTGGACAACCCTTACAAGTTCCATAGATCCTAAATGCAATTGCTCTAATTTGTTTTTTTGAAAATTTCTTTGCCACTGTTAGTTTAAATAACTTTCAACCATCTGCTGAGCAGTGACTGGGTCTATCATTTGGACTAGAGCTTTATCAGGTTTTACAAAATCTTTGTCAGCTCTTATAGAGGTTAAGTCACCGCCAATAAAGGCATTGGTGTTAGCTGCAAAGACTCCGTACATAACCTGATAAATTGTTGCATCCATCTCATCGGTCATAGATGAAGCAAGTGACCAGACAGTGTTTACTTCATAGTTCTTAATGGTTTGTGGCTGTGGAATAGATGCTGGGATGTTAACTTGGATATTAGACATGGCTGGTGTTTCAGTGGCTGGAGTCATAAAGGGACCGAAGGTAATGAGCATGGCAACAGCAGCCATCATCAAGCCTGATGCAGGGACCCAACGAGTCCAGAACGTATCTTTAGACTCTAGGGTGTCATCAATAAACTTGAGTAACTTCTTGTTAGTCTTATGCATCTCTTTGGATTGAAAGAAATTCTCAAGACGTTTATTGGCAAAGAGCAATCTTTCATAGAACTCTCTAGCCACATCCGATGCATCAACAATGCTTCTGACTTCCGCAGAGTTACAGTAATCCATGCCATCATCGACGTATCCTGCTAATTGGAGTTTAAGGCGTTGATTCATTTCTGCTTCCTCCCTAAACAATCTGCCAGCAAAGCTCTGGCTCTCTTGGCTTTGGTTCTTAGGTTGCCCTTAGAGATATTACCGATGAACTTTTGAATAACATTGTAATCATGCCCTGCCCCTTTCATTGCCAAAATCGTTCTGTCGATTTCATGTTGCTGTTTTAGACAATGCATGAGCTCTTGATGCTCATAAAATTTCAATTTATTCTCATCTATAAATGGTTCAAGATTTAGTTCATCAAAGGAATCAACCTTAGAATCTTTTCTGCATTTATCGATAAAACCATTGCGAAGAATTGTTTTGGCATAAGCAAGAGGATATTCAGCAGATAAAAATTTATCTTTGTTCTCAATAAGTTTGAGTATCGTTGCCTGACACAAGTCTTCAGCATCGGCCATGTTGCCACTCAGACTTAAAGCAAAAGGTAAAAGTTTTGGACTGACAATGTGTAAAGCTTCTTTTAGTGAGGGTGGATTTAGTTTGGGTGGAGTTGCAACCTTAGAAACACGAGTCTGTGTTTGTGTGAATATATTGAGTGAATTGGTTGCTTCCATGTCTTTAATTAATACTACCTAATTCTTAGACCATATGGGAAGTGGGTAGTTACAAATAAAGTTGAAATATTTTGTAACAATAAGACATTATATTCGTTTGGTAAAAATCTATGTTTATAATAAAAAATGGTAAAAGCAACTAAAGAATATAGAGTAAAAAAAGCATTAAAGAACATAGAGTATGGAATTAACATCTTAAATAAAGACTATGTTTCTCATTTTACAGAACCATCATTAGATGATCTCAACAAGTCATTTGAATTCATCCAAAAAGAAATGCAAGTAGTAATTGATAGAAATTTTGGTTATCCAAAAAAATAGGTAGTTAGACTTATGCTTACAAAGAAATTAACAAGAGAGTACGACAATTTTATTGAAAATTTATTTTTTCTTACAGAACAAAATCATATAAATTTTTTTAAAGCGTCAAATTTGCGAAAGAAAAACATCTCTCAGATAGTGGAGCTTGAAAACACTAAACCAAAACAAGATCCTTCGATTAGTAATTATGACTATGCAGATTTCTTAGATGACTTCAATCAATTATATGATCAAATTGAATACCAAGATAAATCTTTATGGCTTCCATCGAATGCAAACTTTATATATTTAATGTCTTTGTATGAAAATTTTTTGAGTCAAACTATTAAATTATTAATAAAACATGATAAACATATTCAAGAAAAATATATGCAAAAATATCAAGGAGATGCTGAAGAATTAAATAAAAAAGGCAATAGAGAATTAATAAAGGACATTCGAAATACTCAAAAGTGTATTGAGAATATTGATTTATTAACTATCCCACAATATAAAAAATATATTAATCATCTTCTCGGATTACATCATAAAGATCCCGCTTATCTTAAGCACAACAACTTCTATATTGAAGCAAGAGAAAGAAGTAATTTATTTAAACATAGGGGAACAGAGATTGATGATAAGTTTGAAAAAAGTCTTACAGAAAATCTTGCTTCTGAGGGAGATAAAAATAATAAGTACTCAAAAAAATTAATTAAGTTTGCAAGAACATTTAGTCGACCGCTGAGAAAAAAATGGATTGGAGGAAAAAAGGGATGCGAGCATAAAAGAGATAAAAAAAGTGGATGTGTAAACTGTAGTGCAAAGTTTAAAACCCCAATTGGGCGAGACTTATCTGTAAACCCATCTTATTTTGAACATTCTGCATCTACGATTTTCTTTTTATCATCAGTTATTTATAGAACCGCTTTTAATATTGCTAATAAAAATAGCAAAGACCAGCCTAACCTAAATAAAGAACATGATTTTATGTGCAAAATGGGAATCGATTTTAATAGGTTGAGTGGATATGTAATTCCCTTACAGATAAATACATATTCTAGAAATCATTTGCAATTCAAGCCAGATGACGTTGAAAATGTAAATTATTTTCTTTGTACGAATAACATTCTTGAAAGAAAATTAGACCTCAAACTCAAAACCGCCAAAATCAATGACATTAAAGACGATAAAGAGATATCTGTTTTGACTAAAAGTAGAGATCATTTTTTTCAGAATATCAATGACAATAACATCAAAGATATTGTGACGTCATATATTAAAAAGAATTATGAGGATTACTTGTCTCTTGGATTGAAAGTCGCAAATAGAAAAACACATTTAGCAGACTGGTTTATGACAAAAGATTTATTAAAAAGTACAAAATTTAAAAAGTTATTTAAACAGTTAAATAATTCATAGAGCACGGTTAAACGCATGTAAACTATTTTCCATCTCTTCATGGGCTAGCAGAGAATACTACTTTTACTTTTGAAGAAAATGATATTGATAAAGAGATTAATATTAATGACTTTATTCTCTCAGAAATACAAAAACTTAATGATGAAATAATTCAATCTATTCTAAGCTCATACATTGACGAGGATTATAAAAATAATATTCCTAAAAGACTTATGTCAGAATTTAATAAACTTAAGTAGATGCATAGGTTATCAGATCAAGATATAAGTTAGACAATTTCATATCCTTTACATTCGAAGCTATTGGTTGTTCAAGCTCAGGTGAAGCCACTATGATTGCAAGACTTTGAGCTCGAGAAATTGCAACATTTAATCTATTTGGATCAAATAAAAAACTTAATCCCCGGGGTGAAGCCATGGCATTGCTTGAGGCCATGGAAATAATCACAATTGGAGCTTCTCTCCCCTGGAATTTATCAACTGTTCCAATATTAAAAGTTGAACCTAAGTTGTCTGAAAGCAAACGTACCTGATGATTGTATGGAGTGACAATTAAAATATCCTCTTTGGTAACCTCGTTTTCTTGACCATCTCTATTGATTTTTGTGGATTGAAGTAAAAATTTAGTTATCTCTTTAATTTTGAAAACTTCTTCGATGCTAGCTTGCTCATTTCCAGAGTGCTCGATAGGAACGTATTCAATGCCAAAGCCCTTTTTGATACTGGAATTACTTACATGCTTAATAATTCTTTTATCATTTGATTCAATAGCAGTAATTCTATTCTCATAAATGCGACTAGAAACAAAATTACATATATGCGAATGCATTCTGTAGCTATCAGGCAAAAGAACCCCCTTATCAATTGGGATCGTTGGTAAATCTTGCAATAAATACTCTAAACAAGAATCACCCGAAAGCTCAGGATGAACGCCTTGGCTAGGATTAGCTAATTGCATTTGATCACCAATTAAAACTATATTCTTACAAGATGCACTCATACCCATCATGTTTGCTAAAGATACTTGTCCAGCCTCTTCAATAAATAAATAATCCAGCTGATCTTTAAAATGATCATTGGAAAATGTCCATGCTGTTCCCCCAGTAACTGCTACATCATCAATTGGCACTTCATCAGGCCTCTTTTTTAAAATGATTCTTTCATTGTCGTATAAAGGATCATCACTGATATTGTGGACTTTACAAACCAACTCATTGATATTCTCTTCATTCATATTCTCAATGACAGCCTCAAGCATGTTATTTATTGCTTTGTGGCTATTTGAGGCAACCCCAATTCTCTTACCTTGATTTACTAATGCATTGATAACTCTTGCACCTGAGTAGGTCTTCCCTGTTCCAGGCGGGCCCTGAATACAAAAATAACTCTCATTCAATTCGCTCACAGCAAGAATTAATGACTCAAGAGTGGAATCTTTCCATTGAGAAATGTCATCTCCGTATTCATTTTTGAATGATGGTCTTTGCCTAAGAAGGAAATGCTCAACGCAAGTCTTTAATTCACCATCCTTCAAATATGCATTCATAATTTCCTCTATTCTTAAAGAAATAGGCTTTGGCGGAATAACTGAGCAAGGTATTAAGCTCAAAATAGATGGTAACTCTTTTGCTGTTGATTTTAGGATGATGAGGCCTTCATCAGGATCTATATCATGAATAGATATATTAAGATCAATATTCTGTTTTGCTTTTAAACCTTTATCACCTTTGTTAACTTTAGATTCCTGGGCGGCATCAAATGAATATTCAAAACCTGTTGATCGTGCAATTTTTTCTGTATTGCCCGTAGCAATAAGTTCACCTAAGCAGTCTAGATCATCAACTAGATCTGCATCGGTTTTTTCTATTCGATCAAACAATCTCCACCACACTGGTTTAGCTTCGCGTTTATGAAACAAACACAGATTGGTCAGCATTTTTAAATGTGGTTTTGCATCAATCAAAGCCTGATTTGCTTGAATATGCATAATCTCCTCTTGAAAAGAAGTCACTTCCTCAGCTGGTTGAGTCTCAGGCATACCAATGAATTCATGCGAAGAAGACCCTTGAATATCTCTTAACCAATCAACTAAATCGATCAATGAAATACAATCAACTCGATTGTATTCCCAAATTTCTTTTAGTAATGCACTGTCTTCATGGGTTGAAGTTTTACTAGGACTTGCTGCCCATGCCTCATAAACAACAATCGAATCACCACCACTGGCAAGCTCTTCTTTTCTTTCAGGCATATACAAAGGCTCAATTTTTTTTAGTCCATAACCTGTAGCACCTATACACAGTGATTGTTTAACCACTCTTAATAGATCAACGAAAACATTATTTCTTAATAAAAAATCAACCTCATGTTCTCGCGTGCCAAAGAGGCCCATGAGGGTTCTAATGGCAGTAATTTCAAACTGACCATAATGATAAACATGCATGCTTGGATCGGTTTGTCTTTTTTGATACACCCAGTCTATAAAATCTTCAAAAACTATTTTCATCTCTTCATCAGAGTGAGCCCACCAAGCTTTAAAGTCTTTTTCAGTACCCTCATAAGCAGCTCCCCACAAATAATGAAGCGGTATGTCCTTGTGGAATGGATTGCTTTCTATATCAAAATAAATATCAAGCGATGATTTGGGTGGAAGTGAATAAAGGCCTAATCCATTTTCACAATCATCTAAAACTTTATATTGAATTGAGCCTGCATTTAAAGTTTTCACATGCATCTCGGCTTGGTTTTTGAGTCTTTTAAAGACGTGATGATCCATTCCAGAAACCCGGTCAATCGAAGTATCAAACAAGTTATTAATGGTCATGATTTTTGCCTGATGTAATTTCTTAATTTGAGATTGCCTGATATCTGGAAGCTGAATGAGGTGATCATGTTCTTGGAAATAAGATTCTGCATATTCAGAAAATGCACCCCATTTAGTAAAATGATCCGGTGATGGAGGCGCAGAAGCAACCGACTGCATATCCTTAATAAATTCATCTTTAATTTTTTGATAAAAAACATAGAAATCATTAATCTTAATATCTTCATAAGAGTCATTACCCAGATAGATTTGAGCAACTTCAAAAATATTGCCTTGGGTGCGTTCAAGTAATTCCGAATAACAACATAGCTGAATAATGTACTCAGGCTTTAGATGCTTTGCTAACTTTGCATCTAGGACTTTATATTGATAATCTCCAAATTTTGAGCTGCCATCAATTTTAATTAAGAAATCTGGTTTACCAAAAAATTGATCATTTGAAAGTGCTGCTTGGTAGATCAGATCAGCACCAGATTCCATTGCAGAAACAGTCGCAGCAATCATGATTTCTGGCTTGTCATTTTTTATCGTAACGGTATTGTCATATTTAGTTTTCAGCTTCTTCAGTAACTTAATTTCATGGTCTATGCCCTTTTCGGCAATAAGTTTTAACAAGGGGTCATCTAAATCTTGTTTAATCTTTAGATTTTTATTTTCTTTAAGGGCTTTCTTCATTAGCACCTCAAATGGGCTAATGAAATAGCTCATTAATTCTGTTGGGGAATAAAGCTTAGGTGTCATTAACCTGGATTACTAAAAATTAAAATTAGGCTGCTAATTGCCACCAAAATAGTTGCTAGCTGAATAAGGCCTAATTGCAAAGTATCTAACTCAACTTCAATGGTTGGAGTTCTTTCAAATTGAAAGAAGAGATATATAGCAATACATAAGAAAATAACTGCTGGCATCAGCAAACAAGCCACAGAAAGAATATACAGGCCTATATTTCCATAAATCATATGCAGTATCGAAGATACAACAGACACCAAAGGCACTGAAGTAGAAAAATTATTACTTAATAAACCATTCATTTATGCAATTTCTATATATTTATTATATTGATTGATGTTAACATTAAGTCGATCTGAGTTGGCATCTCTGCAACCTGACACTGCCCTGGTAAGTGGTAAAGGCATAACTCAAATATCCATGACCGATTAATAAAAAAAATTTTTAACTCATTTTGCTTTATGCAAAATTTAATCGGAAAACATTATGGATAATAATAAAAAATATGAAACCCCTGAAGCAAAAGAAGCTTTAATTGATGGCTTAAGCCTAATCTGTCAAAGGCTACATGAATTTTACGATGGTAAACAGACCAGTATCATGCCTATCTCAAAGCTTCTAGTAACCTTATCACTGCCTGAATATAAGCAGTATAACGAAGTATCAAGTGAGGAGATATTTATGGCAGTAGAAAAAGTCTTAGGTATCTTAAAACTGATGCAAGAAAGGAAAAATTCAAGCCTTCATTAAAAAATAAGAAATCATTGTCTTTATTCCATATAATATTTTAAATAGAAAAATATATGCCCAGCCAAATTTCTTATCCCAAAACTCAAGATGAAATAAATATTTCAAATCTTGAGCAATTTTATTATCAAGATTTGCTTAATGAATTTAAAACTGATCTCACTTATAACCAAAGTCTTTTAGATATTGAAAATTGGGTGCAATCAAACTATCAATATTTTGGGGCATGGAAAAATGCTAATAAAGTTAAGCTTGCAGTTCAAAGATTAATCGCAAATTTTTGCTATGCAAGATATCAATATTTTCAAAAGATTTATCCTTCGCCTATAAGTAGTGATATAGCTTTTGAAACAAAAGATGCAATTATTAACATAGACTCAAAAACAGTTTCACAATCTGGTAATTCAGGTGATTTCGAAAGTCTCTTTTTTAGTCCAAATCAAGCATCTTTTAAGCACAAAGGTTTTGGAAAAGCTTTAAATACTTCAAATAGCTATCCAGGAATGCCAATACATTTTGCTATTCCTCCATTAGATCCATTGACAAGTAAACCTATTTTTACATTTTTTATGATGTATAAATATCTTGATAAAAACTCAAAATTTTCTTGGTATAGAAATAATAATGAACCAAACGTAAAATTTATTTGTATACCAAATGGAGATCTTTCTGGTCTATTTAATAATGATCTAGGTATTAAGGGAGCTAAAACATACAATTACAAAAAGATACCAAATCCTCATGGAGGTAATGAGGTATTCGATAGAGTGCCACTAACTCATAATTTTCCGCCAAACTCTTTTAAAGTTAAAGTTGCAACTAGAGAGGGCTGGTATATTCCAAATTTAAATGAAACTTGGTTACCTTGGAGTCATGACAGAAAAAAAGAGTACACCAATACTTCCTCAGCTTCGACCTGTAGAATTAGATTTAATGTACTTAAAAAAAGATATGATCCTCATGGGGTAATTTGGAATGGGGTAACCACTTGGCAAATTTAATTAAGTTCTTTCTTGATTAAGTTTGCTATCTCATAAGCCAGATCTACAGCAACAGCATTTCCTATTTGTTTATACATGCTGCCGATAGCTCCATGAAAGACAAAATCATCAGGGAAAGTTTGTAAGATTGCGCACTCTCTCACGCTTAGCCTTCTTTTCTTATTAGGATGAATCTCTGGACCAGTTGCAGTAATAGTATCGCTTGGCTCTTCCCAGTTACTTATTCTGAGTGATTGTTCAAAAACGATAGTTTTTTCTTCAAACTCGGTGACCTGTCTATCATATTTATCATCGAATTTTAATAGCTTTTTAAGGCCTCGCCAGTCATCAGGATTAGGAATAGAGCCAGAATTATTATCTTTTCTAAACCAGTGACCCGCTGTGTGGGCATAACCAAAATGCTCATCTATTTTCTTAGTTGACCAGCCACTGCCCTCCCGCCATTTTTTTAAATAATCACAAATATCAAATTGATTAACTTCATGCTTTCTACCCCAAAATTTATCACTAACATTCATCCTGGCCGTATGATTATGAATGGTTACATTTTTATGTCTAAATGGCTTATCTCTGGTTCTTACATTTGCAAGGTGACCAATCACATCTTTCGTTGTCACAAAGGGCTGAAGCTTAGGGTTAAATAAGTCATTTTTTAAACCATGGGTGATTTTAGGATATGGGTTTTCTTTGCCAATTCTATTGCCAACAATAAAGACTCTTTGCCTGTGTTGTGGGACTCCATAGTCACTTGCAGTAAGAAGTCTGTAATCAACTTTATATCCGATTTTTTTAAAATCATTGACTATCATCTCAATCACTGCGCCCTTTTCTATTGATAAAATACCTTTTACATTTTCTGCAACAAAGAACTTTGGTTTTTTATCTTTAATAATTCTTAACATCTCAAGATAAAGAAAATTTCGCTCGTCCTTCATGCTTCTTTTGGTATTAGCCACAGAGAATCCCTGGCATGGAAAACCACCAAGTAATACATCAAAGTTTGAGGGAATTTCCTTGCTAGGTATTTTTGTGATGTCACCTAAAACTATATGATCGCCAATATTATCTTTGTATGTGGTAACACTATCTTTATCAAAATCATTTGCCCACAAAATATCAAAACCAGCTTGCTTGAAGCCTAAATCTAAGCCCCCGCAACCTGAAAACAGGCCGACAACACTTGGTTTCTTTTTTCTTGGCATGGAGTAATGATTATAGATTGAATATAAAAACGATGCAATAGCGGCTAATTAATATCCAAAGCATATTCTCTGAGAATTTTCAAAGGGACAAGCTCTAATGTTTTTTCGTGAGTCTTAGTTAAATATATTTTAGGAGCACAATTAGCCTCATAAGCCTCTACCCATCTAGGTGCACACAAACACCAATCATCACCCTCCTTTAAACCAGGGAAACCATACTCAGGCATAGGAGTTGATAGGTCATTGCCTTGAGCTTTAGAAAAAGCAAGAAACTCGTCAGTCATATGAGCACATACCGTGTGGATTCCATGATCTTGATCCATCGTCTCGCAAGATCCAGAGCGTGTGAATCCAGTCATAGGGTTTTCACAACAGATTGGTAATGGCTCACCAAAAACATTTAATTGATCCATAAGATAATTATAGAGCCTCTTTAGTTAATTGAAGAATCTCTCCGGGCTTAGGTGATATAAAAAAATCTGATTTTAGATTCAATTTTTTGAGTTCTTGTTCTAATCTTTTAGGAGGTTCCAATACAGGCTCATCAGTGAGTGTAAAAGTCCCCCAATGCATTCCAAAAGACTGGGAAGTCTTTAGATCCAAGGCAATTTGGACTGCTTCCTCTGGATTTACATGTGAATCTTTCATAAACCAACGTGGATCATAGGCCCCTATAGGTATGAATGAATAATCTGGAGCTCCCAAGCGCTGATAAGTTGTCTTGAAATCACTTGAATATCCTGTGTCGCCGGCATGATATAAAGCTAAGGCCTCTGTTTTTATGAACCAACCACCCCAAAGACTCTTATTCCGATCGAAAAGACCTCGCTTTGACCAATGCTGAACGGGTGTAAAGTGAAATGAAGTATCGCTATGACTAAATATATCCCACCACTTCATCTCATACACATTTTTAATACCGGATCGGGTTAGCCTTTTACCATCTCCGATAGGCACCAAGAAAACAGTTTCAGGATTAAGCTTGTATAGTTTTTTTAAAGACCAAATATCTAAATGATCATAGTGATTATGACTCACAACAACAACATCTATTCTAGGCAAATCATTCAGAGTCATCACTGGTGGAATCATTCTCTTAGGCCCAGCAAAACCAAAGGGTGATGCTCGCTTAGAAAAAATAGGATCAGTCAGAATGTTAATGTCACCATTATTGATTAAATATGTTGCATGGCCTATCCAAACGGCATAGTTGGTTTGATCAGTCGATAACGACTGCCATTCATTTGAAGTTTCAATAGCTACCCTTTTTGGACCTTTTTCACCATCAAGAACCCAGGTCATCAATTGTCCAAAAGTCTTACCATTTTGTTGATCATTGGTATTTGTATAAGTTTGCGCATAAGCAAGACTTGAACAAAAATAAGCGATAACGATTAACGCAAAAAAATGTTTCATATAATCTAAGTTTTAGGGTATGTAGTGAATGGGTGATGACCAAACACGCTCTTGAATTGTTTTAGGTATATCAGATCTTGGTTCAACATTGTTTCTAACAGCATCCCAAGTGCTCCATCTGCAAGTAGGGTTCTCCAGTGCTCTTACATAATAAAAAGCTCTTTGCTCAACTTTGAAGGTTGGATCACTCCAAAATGTTTTTAGTTCAGCTGCTCCAACATCTTGAGAAAATGCACAATTAGAAATATCAACCTTGGCATTATTATCTGGACATCGGTAGGTATCTGGATCAGGCACTCCTCCATCAGAACATGCGACATCAAACACCTGTTCTTGTGGATCACCATTATTATCTACATATCCTTTAATAATTTGCACTCTCTGCAAAGGCGCCGTGTAAGCATCCCTTACAGCCCAGACAAAGAAACTAGGCGTTTGTTGCGCAATGCCATCCAGATCTGCCCCCATGGTCTCAGCATTTGTATAGAGGTATTCAATCAAATCATTATCATTAATTTTACTTGTATCTATATCATAACCAGCAAAAAATCTTATCGTCATTCTAGGTCCAGAGGTGGCAAAGGATTCTTTACGTCGAAAAGCATCATAAATGCTATCCCTAGTATTTGACTCAGCCCATACCCCAGCAAGACCGGCCGCACCCCAAGTAATAGCTGATGAATTCATGTATTTATTACCATCCACTTCTTCAAAAGACTGATCTGAGGCAAGCATAGCTGGGTCAGTCACTGGAATGGATCCTCGCAGGGCAGCACTAGAATCAAGCAAACCTATTTTAGAAAAGAAATTATCCTCCTCCTGCGAAGAGGCAGCAGTATGGGTATCACTAGAACCAATTAACCCAAATTTATATGGGTTAAAACCTTTTGCCTGCTCCATCTTAATACCTTCAAGTAAAGCATCTCGAACATAACTACCCTTCGGTTCTGAAAAACTTTGAGTAGCAACTTTGTATGGCATGATTTCAAAATCTGCCCATTCATCATTGGTAGAAAGAACTGGATGTGTGTCTGAAGTACCTTTGACTTGAGTGATCTCAACTATAGGTTCATTTCTCATGCGCAGTTCAGCATATTCTTTCGTTAATGGATTACCAAATGAGTCTTTTAATGCAAACATAAAGCCATCTGAACCATTAGAATTATGCGGAATAGCTAAACTCTCTATGCCATCCTCTCTTAATCTATCCATCCATTGCCATAATCCTTCAGGATCATTTGAATTAGCTCTGCTGTAGGGGACTGATGGGATGCGATTGCCATCTCCCTTAAAAACTACGTTTCTATGAAGGTTACCCATGTCTGCTGTTGAAGCTGTGTATTCGTAACCAATGAAAGTTGTGAAATTGCCAGGGTCATTGTGCCTTTGTGCAGCAGCAACTGTATCAGCCCATGCTCTTCGACTGACGCTATCTGCGTATCTAATATCTAGCTTTCTATCTCTAAAAGCAGCAACTGTGTTAGCTAAAAAACCTCCAAACGCCTGGGTTCTTCTTGGAATGGTAGAAATATTTAAATTTTCTGGGCTGTTAATGTCATTAACTTGCTCACTTGATGGTGCATCATAATAAGGCGTTCCAGGCGTTGCTGCCTCGGCAACTTGCCCTAAAAAAGTTCCATGATCTGTAACACCATAAAAATCTAAAGGCCTATCTAAACTAACATCAAAACCAGCAGGATGTTTAATAGACTTACCCTTAGCAAATTCGTATGCATCATCAGGTGTTGCCAAGGTTCCAAAAATGTATGCATCAAATGAGTAAGTGGTATGCACATGAAGATCACCAAACAAAGGAATCCTCGTTGAGCTATGCTTAGGATCAATATTCATATAGGGGTCTATGGCTTGAGAGTCCCAATCTATGGGTTGTTGGCTAGCAAGACCAATTCTAGCGCCTGCTATATTTAAAAAACTATCAGATTCAACCTCTTCTGCTGGCTTAGAACAGCCATAGAGTAGCACGAAGATGAATAGGAGAACGAAATTTTTATACATTATATTTTCCTAATTGGATGTATGAAGTCTATTATGTTTAGCTTGTGTTAATTGTTCAAGTCTAATCAAACTATTAGAAATGCTTAATGAAAGTATTATGCAATGAAAGAAAATGTTTAAAAAAATTCAATTATAATCTTGATATAAATGCGCCCGTAGCTCAGCTGGATAGAGTACTTGGCTTCGAACCAAGGGGTCGGGAGTTCGAATCTCTCCGGGCGTGCCAGAGAAAAATATTATGATAAGAATACTTAGCTTTATACTGTTATTAATAATGTCTAACTCTGGTTATGGATACGATCGAATTACAGGCGAGAAATTTGCTAGTAGATCTGAGGTTATTGGTCAAAATGGCATGGTGGCAACGAGCCATCCTCTTGCCACTCAAATAGGCTTAGATATTCTCAAACAAGGTGGTACGGCCATAGATGCAGCAATTGCTGCCAATATTGCTTTAGGACTTATGGAACCTACCGGCAACGGCATAGGCGGTGATTTGTTTGCAATCGTTTGGGATGCTAATGAAAAAAAACTACATGGCTTAAATGCAAGTGGGCCAGCACCTAAAAACATTTCAATTGATTACTTTGTTAAGAATGGGCTTAATAAAATTCCATCTTATGGCCCTCTTCCAGTCACTGTGCCTGGCGCAGTAGATGGTTGGGTTAAGTTGCATGAAAAATTTGGGAAAATGGATTTTCAATCCTTGTTTGAACCCACGATTGAATATGCGGAAAATGGCTTTCCTGTAACTGAAACTATTGCATATTATCTAGATAGATCAAAAAAACGTTTTGAGAACTACCCAAACTTTAGAGATGTGTGGCTTAAAAATGGCAAGATGCCTGCAAAGGGAGAAATTTTTAAGAATCCGCAACTAGCAAAAACTTTAAAAATAATAGCAGATCAAGGCAGAGCTGGTTTTTATGAAGGTCACGTTGCAACAACCATGGCAGACTTCATTCAATCTCAAGGGGGGTTCCTTTCATATGAAGATCTCTCTTCCTTTCATTCAGAATGGACACCTCCAGTGTCATCTAATTATAGAGGCTATGACGTTTGGGAGCTTCCTCCAAATGGTCAAGGCATTGCAGCTTTGCAAATTTTGAATATTTTAGAAAACTACAACGTTAAAAAAATGGGACTTTTTAGTGCTGAATACATCCATTTGTTTACTGAAGCCAAAAAATTAGTCTTTGCAGATCGAGCAAAATATTATGCAGATCCTGATTTTTCAAAAATTCCAGTTCAGGAATTAATCTCTAAAAGCTATGCTAAAGATAGAGCAAAACTTATCAATCTTTCTGAAGCAGCCCAAACAGATCAGCCTGGGGTTTTAGAGTCTGGAGATACCATCTATCTAACTGCTGCAGATCAATATGGAAACATGATCTCTCTAATTCAAAGCAATTATCGTGGTATGGGCTCTGGAATGATGCCTCCTGGTTTAGGCTTCATGCTTCAAGATCGAGGAGAGCTATTTAGTTTAGATAAAAATCATAAGAATGCTCTTGAAGGAGGCAAAAGACCCTTCCACACAATCATTCCAGCATTTGTGACTAAGGATGGGAAGCCATTTATGAGTTTTGGGGTGATGGGTGGAGCAACCCAACCTCAAGCACATGCTCAGATTATTATTAATATGATCGATTTTGGTTTAAATCTTCAGGAAGCTGGTGACGCTCCACGAATAGTCCATAGCGGATCTTCGCAACCAACCGATGAGGTAATGACAGATGGAGGTACATTGAGCATTGAAAGCGGCTTTGGAAAAGAAATTGAAAAACAATTAACAAAGAAAGGTCACAACATAAAATATGAAAAAGGTATCTTTGGTGGCTACCAAGCAATTATGCTTGAGGATGGCGTTTACTATGGTGCATCAGAAACTAGAAAGGATGGTCAAGCTGCTGGATATTAAATCTTTAACTCATCCTTTTTAATGCACATAACTTATTGCCAGATGGATCTCTAAGATAGGCAAGATACATATCATATCCAACATATTTTTTTACATCTCGGATACCTGGCGGATCCTCACATGTTTCTCCACCATTTTCTATGCCTGCTTGATGCCAAGCATCACCAGTCTCAGTATCTGGAACTGAAAAACCGATTGTAGTTCCATTTCCTCCCGAGGCTGGCTCGTCATTTATGGGCTCAGTAATAATAAACATATTGTTTTCATGTATGTATAAATACCTGGTTTGGCCAGTTGGATTAACAGATAAGATTCCCGGCTTACAACCCAGAGTTCCTAAAACCGCATCATAAAAAACTTTAGATGCCTCAATATCATTTGATCCAACCATAATATGACTAAACATATGCGCTCCTCCTGAATTAAATTAATGACTTTTTCTTAGCCCCTTGATCTAGAATATCTTGAAATCCAACCAAGTTAAAAACTTTTTTATAACCTACTTTTTTTAAATTGTATCCTGCTATAGCCGATCTTACGCCTATAGCACAAAAAACATAGACTGAAGTGTCAAATGAAATATCATCATTGTTATTTAACCTAAATTCTATAACCCCTTTAGGAACATGGATTGATCCATGAACTGTACCAGATGCCTTTAACTCATCATGCTGTCGAACATCTATCATGACTTTTGCGTTTGAATCATTTTTGAAATCATCAAATGATACCCTGGGGATTATTTCATCCGCTTTTAGTAATAATTCTTCTGTATATGTCATCTTAATTTTTGATCTTTACTTTAGTTGAATTAGCAAAGTACATACCCATCATAACAAAAAGAAAACCACCCAAAATAATGAGCGTAATCTTTTCTTGAAGAAAAATTGCACCCCACAAAATACTAAAAACAGGAAGTAAGTATGTCAGAGTTGATGTTTTTACAGCTCCTATTCTATTTATCAATCTTATATAACCAAGATAGCCAATTCCTGTTGAAACAACAGCAAGCCAAAGCAATGCTAAAAATGAGTTTAAATTAGGAATTGTATCGGGCAAATTAAAAACTGCAAAAGGTGTCATAAATAGTCCGCCAAAGAGCATCGACCAACCTATTAAAACTTTTTTATTTGAATTTGAGTGAAATTTTTCAAGATAATTACCATTAAATGCATAACACAGAGAGCCAAGTAACGCGCACAAACTTGCAATAATAGTGCTAGATCCATTCGCAGGATTTACAAGAATAATAACACCCAAAAAACCTAGGCATAGACCAATAATCTGTTTTACAGAAATCGACTCATTTAACCAGAAATAAGCAATCACAGTGGTAAGAAAGGCAGTAGTACCATTTAGAATTCCAAGCATATTTGATGTAGCACCAAGAGAAGCAAATGCAAATAATGTAAAAGGCAATGCATTGCTAAAAATTGCAATAATTATGATTCCAGGTAAATGAGATTTAAATAAGAATCTATATTTTTTTCGTAATAACAAGGGCATGAATACTAAACCAGCAATTAAAAGTCTTAAAGTCACTAATAAAATCGGTCCAAAATCTACAGCTGAAATTTTAATGAACATAAAGGCGCTGCCCCAAATGGCAGCAAGCGAAGTTAGTAAAAACCAGTCTTTAGATTCCACGTAATATATAAGTCTTATAAAAGTTGATGAATTTTAAACTAATTAAAAGCCTTGGGTTGATAATTTAGATATAAATTATTTTAAAAAAGAAGCCTCCCGAAGGAGGCTTCATACTATCAGAGTTAGATAAGTCTGATAGGCGAATTCGGTAATTCACCTCTTGTCAAAAGGCGAACCCTCCGTTTTCTAATTTAATATAAATACTAATAAGATCACCTCCTGCGCAAGGGTATTAAAACAAGCATAAACAAATCCCCTTAGTAATTTGTACATGCGACATCTAGTTAAATTATATAGAGAAATCCTTTAAATTAAATACTGTTTTCAAGGAAAAGATGCAGCTTTAATGCAATAATTCAGGTTGATAGTATTCTTTGCTTTCAACCAAACTAAGATCAATAGGTTCACTTTCTTTTGGTTCTTGAATGTTATCAATATCTAAATATTCAATCGCTTTTTGTATATCTGCACCGAAGTATTTAAATGCAATAGTCTTTAAGCCTGCACTTTTATCTACAAAAGCCTCATACTCGTGAAAGATCGGATCTAAAGGGTTTAAATGTATTAAATTATTCATAATATTATTTTTACTGTATATATATACAGTATTTAATAACATTATTAAAACTAAGTCAACTATTGGCTGCAAGCGATTAATCAACCAAAATAGTTACTTATGAGAAATAATCAAGATATCAACGAAAGAGTTGAATCAGTTCATGCAGTTAGCACTATTAAAAATTTAAAATTTAAATATTGGCATGCTTGCGATTTAAAAAAACCCGCTGATATTCTTAGTTGTTTTTGTATGGATGATGTTTACATTAATTTTGAAGATTTTGGTATCTTCTCTTCCGCTAAAGCCATGGTAAAAAAATATGAACTTAATTCATGTCATGATCATTTGCTTGAACAGCATGTAGGTAAAAATGAGGTTATTAAATTATTATCTAGCAACGAGGCATCGGGGTTTTGGTCATTATCCTATAGCTTAATTGATACTCTAAAAAATATTAATCTTCATATTACTGGCACCTACGAAGACTTATATATTAGTGATGAGAATAATAATTGGCTAATTAAAGAAACGGTCTTTAAAAAAAGAAGCAGTATGTATAGATCATTATCTTCAGGCCAATGCTCCAACCCAAGAATTTCTAGAAGCTTAGGTGGCAAAAAGATTATCTAAGTTTTTAAAGGCTTTAAATTCAAGCGCGTTCCCACTAGGATCTTTGAGAAACATTGTGCGCTGTTCTCCTGGTTGACCTGAGAAACGAACTTTAGGCTCAATAATAAAAGATTGATTTTTATTTTTTAATTGCTCGGTAAGAATATCGAATTGATCGAAACTTAAAATAACTCCAAAATGTGGTACTGGAACATCATCCCCATCAACAGGATTAGTGTTTTCTGCATGAGCTTTTTTAACAAAGTGACAAACTAATTGATGGCCGAATAAGTTAAAATCAATCCAAGAATCACTTGCTCTGCCTCTCTGACACCCAAGGGTGTTTTCATAAAAATCAGTTGCTTTAGCTAAATCATTAACAGGTATAGCTAAGTGAAATGGATTCTTCATGACTAAATGTTTAGTAGAATGTTAAAATCAATATACTACATCAGGCAAAGGAATATTATGAAAAAATTATTTAAGTATGTTGGCTATCTTGCTCTCAGCGGCTTAGCTGTTATATCGCTATATTTAACAAATTTATTTTTAATGAAGCCCTATTCGATTGATCATTATCTTGCTAAAGAGCTAACTTTAAGCCTTTTGGACTCACCTGAGTTTATGACATACATAGGTATTTTTGATCCATTTAATGCAATTCTTAAACACAATCAGCAGTTGACCATTGACACCTTGGAGGATGGTGAACAGGATTATCAGGATACTCTAGAACACCTTAAGGTCTTGAAAAAATACAACACAGATGGCTTAACGGATGTACAAAAAGTCACACAAAAAATAGCTATTTTTGATACTGAAAATAGCATTAATAGATTTGAAAACTTTAGATTCCATTCTTATCCATTCAATCAAATTAGCGGTAATCACCTAAATATTGTTGAATTTATGACAGACACCCATCCTATACGAAATTATAGAGAGGCTACAGATTACATTAAAAGAGTTAGATTATTTGATGACTCAATGAACTCAGATTTGGTTTGGCTAGAAGAACAAAAAAAATTAGGGATTTATGCACCTAAATTTGTTTTTGATCATGTGATAAGGCAGTTGAAAGAATTAATTGCATACACAGATGATAACAATCCATTGATGCAAGTATTTATAAGAAAAGTTAATGAGTTAGATATATCATCTGAAAAAAAAGAAGCATTGTTTAGCGAGTTGAGCCTTGTTATTCAATCCGATGTAAAACCAGGTTATCAATCAATCCTTCAATACATGGAGAACAACTATGATCAAGCAAACAAGCATCATGGCGTTTGGTCTTTGCCAAACGGTGATGCTTTTTATACATCTCGTCTAAGGTCTTATACTACGACAGACTATACGGCTGAAGAAATCCATCAGATTGGCCTTTCAGAGGTTGAGAGGATTGGAAATCGTATGAAAGAAATCTTTATTTTATTGGGGTATGAGGTCAATAAGCCGGTTGGCGAGATGATGAATGAGTTAAACGAGAATCCAGATTTTCTTTATGCCGATACTCCGGATCGAAAACAAATTGTTATTGCTGATTACAATCAAATGGTAAAAGAAGCAGAAGAAGATGTTAGACCCTATTTTGAAAGATTTCCAATAAGTCCGGTAGAGGTGAGAGCTGTTCCAGAATATTCAGAAAAAACTGCTGCTGGAGGCTATTATCAAGCTCCAAGCTTAGACGGTTCACGCCCAGGTGTTTTTTATGCAAATTTATATGATATTAAACAGACGCCAACTTTTGGCATGAGAACTCTCACATTTCATGAAGCCGTTCCAGGTCATCATTTTCAAATTGCTTTAAATCAAGAAAATGAAGATTTAACACTCTATAGAAAGATGGGATATAGAACCTCTGCATTTACAGAGGGTTGGGCTTTGTACTCAGAGCAATTAGCTGTAGAGGTTGGGATGACCAAAAATCTATATGATGAATTGGGGGTCTTACAAAGTGAGATGTTTAGAGCCAATCGATTGGTTGTAGATACAGGCCTGCATTATAAAAAATGGACTAGAGAAGAAGCCATGGATTATATGAAAAGAACTACAGGCATGTCAGATACAGAAGTCAGGGTTGAAATTGAGAGATATATTGTTTGGCCCGGTCAAGCAACTAGCTACAAAATGGGCATGCTAAAGATTCTAGAGTTAAGAGAAAAAGCAAAAGAAGCTCTTGGAGAGAAATTTGATATAAGAAAATTCCACACTATTGTCCTAGATCAAGGAATAGTTCCTTTGTTTATTCTTGAAGATATTATTGATGAGTGGATTATGAGTTATTAATTTTTTGCTTGTCTTAAAATTGGTTTCAATAATATGGTCAAAAACAAAAAGACTGAAACTGTTCCAACAATATCACCAATAAAAAATCTAAATACTTGATCTACATCTGTAATAGCATTTGAAAAACTTAAATTATTCCTACTAAGATATAAATTAACTAGCAATGAGTTGAAACCGGCAGATATAAAAGTAATTAAAAAAATATGTTTGTAGTTTCTTCTATTTAAAGGGCTAGAAATAGTTTGACCTAAAGTCAGACCAAGTGAGTTCAACATCGACAAGGAGAAAGGAACTGCCAAAACACTGATCAAACTAGTTATATATATAGGAAAGCTATAAAAACCGGGATCGATAATATATGGACCAAACAGCTCAGCTAAATATAACCCTGGTATAGCTTTATAGCCAAAATATACTACACACAAAACTCTTGCGGCATGTGGCAAGTAAAAAAATCCTCCGTGACCAGCAATAAATAAAACATGGGTATCTAAGAAATGCCATATGATCCACAAAACTGAGGAAAATACAAAGCTCGTGATCGAAACTACAATAAAGTTTTTCAATGGAGTTTTTAGCTATTACAAACCAGAGTAACTAGAGATTCTCTGCCATCTTCTTCGGACTGATTTAAATTGATAATTCCCTCATTAGATAGTTTTTTTAGGGTTTTATATACAGTAGACCGTGACATCCCTGAGTTATCAACAATTTCTGAAATATTAGAACCCGCTTGATTGACAGCACTTTGAGTAACAATAGTATAGAAAACCTTTAACTCATTGGGTGTAAAGTGTCTAATATTTAAATCCCTCTCAAGCCCATCAAGCATGATTAGGGCATCGGAAATATTTCTGTAAAATTCATTCATATCTATATGTTAACTTTGCTAAATAAAATTGTACATTACAAAAATTAATAAATGAAAATGAGTTTGTTGTGGATGATGGGTTTTGAGATTGGCGGAGAGACGGGGATTCGAACCCCGGAACCAGTTGCCCAGTTACTACCTTTCCAAGGTAGCGCAATCGACCACTCTGCCATCTCTCCGAATTATGCTAAAGCATTTTACATGAACCAATCCTAAGAATCTCTCAAGGTGATCATAGGCGAAGCATAAATACTCTTTCTTATAGAAATAACACCTGCAATAAATATAAAACCAATAGCAAGCAAAAAACTTAGCCCAAGAATTAACAAATTTGGCGTATAAATAAGATCAAAAAATTGATAAAAAATCACAGATGACAACACTATAGAAAAAATAATTGCAGTGATTGCAGATAACATACCCAAAATAAAAAACTCTGAAGAAGCAGATTTAAAAATCATCGCCCTACTGGCACCAATTGCATGCATAATTGCCGTCTCTTTGGTTCGCTGATCTCTGTTTGAATAAATAGAAGCTATCAAAGCTAAAATTCCTGCAATTAATGTTAATAAAAAGATATATTGCACAGCTAAAGAAGCGCTTGAGATTGAGCTTTTTGCTTGATCTATAATTGCTTCTAGGTTAACTGCGCTAATAGTGGGGAAACGTGTTATAAATTTATTCATTAGCTTCTCAGAATCTTCTACCTTAATGCTTGTAATGTATGAATTTGGGAGATCTCTGCCTGCAGCTGGAGATAGGATAAAAAAGAAATTTGGCGAAAAACTTTGCCATTCAATCTCCCGGAAACTTGATACAGATGCGCTAAATGTTTTACCACCAGCTGAAAAATTAAGCTCATCACCAATTTCAAGATTCATTGACGCTGCTATTTCTCGATCAACTGAAACTTCTGCAACTTCATCAGCATTAGCCCACCATTGACCATCTGCTAAGGTATTACTTTGCGGTATGTCATACTGCCAAGTTAAATTGGCTTCTCTTTCCATTAGATTGTCAAAATTTATACCTTCAGATCCAGGTCGTCTTGCAGATAAAAGCCTTCCGCGAATTAAGGGCGTAAAGTCTGGACTAATGTTTGCTTCATCTTCTAAATAATCTGAAATAGCCTTTATGTTATATTCCTGAATATTAAATAAAAAATAATTAGGCGTTTCTTCATCTAACGTTTCAGTCCAGGAATCTACCAAATCAGTTCTAGTTTCTGCGAGGACAACAAGAAACAATAATGAAAGACCAAAAATAATAACCTGCAAAATACTTTCATTGCCTCGCTGAACTATATTCTTGAGACCGAGCTTCCAACCTGTGCCATTAGAAAATTGTATTAAGTAAAGAACGTAAATCAATAATTTTCCAATTAGATACAAGGCAGAAGTTACAAAGATTAATGTCATAACTATATATAAAATTAATTTAATGTCTTGAAACAACACTATTAGAAATCCGAACATTGTAAAAAAAGCAACTAAATAAATTATGAAATTGCTTGATAGCTTGATAACAAAATTATTTCTTAGAATCCTGATTGGTTCAGTTTCACTGAGAATTTTGATATAGGGAGTAGCTGTCGCAAATACTACAAAACCAGCTGTAATAAAACCAATAATGACTGGTCTAAATGTAGGAGGCGGCAAATCAACATTAATTATTCCCTGTAACGTAGATAGCAACAGATGCTGTAATACATAACCAAAAATCAATCCAAATATTGAGGCGCTAATTACCATTAATGTAAGCTGCATTATTTGATGACCTAAAATAAATGATTTAGAGGCACCAAAAACTTTCATTAAAGATGTATGAAGGAGATTTCTGTTAGCGTATCTTCTAACTGCCATCATGGCTGCAATTACAGAAATAATTATGGTGAACAAACTAGCTAAATTGAAGAAAGTTGTTGAATTAGCGATATCTTCTCCAATATTGTCACCCACTTCAATTGCTTTTTGCAGCCTAATATTGGGGGGTATTGCTTCAAGGGAATCTTCAAAACGATTTAAGTTATCCTGGGTACCTGAAAAAAGTTTCCTATATACAACCCTGCTGCCAGTTTGAATAACGCCCATCTCCTCAACATCAACAATGTTTGCAATTGCAATTGGATAAAAACCAACAAAGCTAGAGTTTCTATCTGGATAATCTTCAATAATGCCGTCAACGATAAAATTTTTATTACCTATAGAAAGTGTGTCTGATTGGTTTAATTCCAAAGATTCTGAAATTTTTTTCTCTATCCAGATCTTGCCCGACGGAGGAGAGCCTGAATGCTCAATTTGAATCCCATTAAAATTAACAATCTTTAAATCCCCTCTTAATGGATATGATTCTGTAACTGCCTTAATGGAGGTTAGCAGATTGTCATCTTTGGTTATTACCATACTCAAAAAAGTAGTTGTTTCAGCCCAATTAAGATTGTTCGTTTCAGCTTTGCTTAAAAATTCTGAATCTATTTCAGACGTTGATCGCAATACGAGATCTGCACCTAACATGCTCGAGGCTTGCATTTTCATAGAAGCTTGTAGTCTATCGCCTAAAAACCCAACACTTGATATAGAAGTAACGGCTAAGACAAGCGAAAAAAATAGTATAAGCAAATCGCCACTAAAAACCTCTGACCAAAATTTCTTTAAACCATATATCAGACCTCTTCTCATAATATCTGCCCTTCAGAGAGCTCATAAACTTCCTTACATTTTTCTGCCAAAAATAAATCATGAGTTACTAAAACCAAAGTTGTTTGAATTATTTCATTTAGTGAAAATAAAAGGTCGCTAATTGAGTCTGAACTTTTTTTATCTAAGTTTCCGGTTGGCTCATCGGCAAATAAAATTTTTGGCTTATTCACAATAGATCTTGCAATAGCAACGCGTTGCTTTTCACCACCACTAAGTTGAGTAGCAAAATGCTTTGCTCTTTTAGATAATCCAACTTTCTTAAGTGCCTCTTGAGCTTTATCCATTGAATAGGGATCTCCTGAGATTTCAAGCGGCAACATCACATTATCAAGAGCGGTTAATCTTGGCATCAAATGAAATGATTGAAAAACAAAGCCAACATCCTGACCCCTGATTTGCGCCCTCTTATCTTCGTCAAGAGATGTAATTTCTGACCCCAGCAAATTTACAGTTCCAAAAGTTGGTAAATCAAGCCCCGCCATAATAGCTAAAAGTGTCGTTTTTCCAGATCCAGATGGTCCAACCAAAGATATAGGCTTGCCTTGTTCAACAGTTAAATTTATATCTTTTACTATTGTCAAAAGCCCCTCAGGGCTGTTAACTTCTTTTGTGATGTTCTTAACTTCTAAAATTAAATTTTTCAAAATTTCCTTAGCTTTGTTTTTAGGTATTCTACTGTCACTTACTTTATCAGTAAATTCATCTAATCAGTTCCAAAATAAAGAGCATATTGCAGTTGTTTTAGGTGACAGTTTGAGCGCTGGTTATGGAGTTAAAATAGATGAATCTTGGCCCTCTGTTCTTGAGAATAATTTAAACGCGGTGAATATTAATATCAAAATTATTAATGCAGGTATTAGTGGCGACACAACCTCTGGTGGCCTATTTAGACTTCCAAAATTATTAAGAGAACATAAACCAAATTTAGTAATTTTAGAACTAGGCGGGAATGATGGTTTAAGAGGCATGTCTATTAAAAAAATAATTCAAAAAAATCTAGATGAAATGATTAGAATGTCTCTGCAAAGTGGTGCTAATGTTGCTATTGTTGGAGTTGAGCTTCCCCCTAATTATGGAGAACAATATACTAGCAAGTTTAAGAAAATGTATATTGAATTAGCAGATGAATATAATTTAACCCTTATAGAAGGCTCAATAAAAGAAATGGTCGCATTAAATTTGATGCAAGCAGATGGGATTCATCCAAATGCCAATGGACATTTAAGAATAGAAGAGGAAGTAAGGAGCAAGATATTGACTCTATTAGATGAGAGGATTACTGACTAAAATCTCTGAAATTTTTAAATATTAATTTTTTTGAGGTTGAGCGCATAGGATTAATATCGATGCCGCCTCGTCTTAAGAATTTTCCATAAACAGTCAAATTATCAACCGCAAAATCTTCCACCAAGGTTATAAAAATGGACTCAATACAAGCTTCATGGAAATCGCCTTTATTTCTGTATGATTTCAAAAATTTAATTAATTTTTTTGAATCCAAGAGATGAGACGTTGAATGAATATAAATATTACCCCAGTCAGGTTGAGAGGTCACAGGGCAGATTGATCTAAAGCCCTCAAAACAAACAATCTTATTTTTGGGAATCTTGTTTTCAAATCTTGAAATAAGACTTGAGCTAGGAGCATTATTAAATCTATTTAATTTTTTAACAGATACATTAGAATTTAACAGTTTACTTAAATCATTTTCAACCAGCTTGTATGCCTTTGAAGGATCTTTAAATTTTTTATTATAAAAAGAGCCTAAGTAGAGCTTCAAAGACTTAGATTCAACCGTTAAAATTGAATGCATAGGGATTTTAATTTCTATAGCCTCAATCACTGGATGATTCTTGGAATTTAAATAGGAAAATTCATATGCATTCCAATAATCCAATCCAAAAAAACATTCTAAGTGCTTATTGTTTCGAGGAATTGCATCCAAAAAATCTGCAGAATAAGAATCAAGCTGTGGATTAGATTGCCGCCCTAAATATTTAACCTTCACTGACGAGTTCCAACTCCTCTATGAAGAAGAAGTAAGCATGCTGAAGTCAATATAATTATAAAAAAAATAATCATTCCTAATGCAAATGGGATGGATACATCACTTACTCCTAGCATCCCTTCCCTAAAAGTATTAACAACGTAAAGCATTGGATTTACCATAGAAATATTTCTCCAAATATCAGGAAGTATATTGATTGAATAGAAGACACCACCCAAATAAATTAAAGGTGTAAGAACAAAAGTAGGAATAATGGAAATATCATCAAAACTATCTGCAAAAATAGCATTGATAAAACCCATTAGTGAAAACAATATAGCTGTTAAAAATAGAACTGAAACTGTTAACAAGGGATTGACAATTGTAAAAGATGGATAAAAGAAAAGACTGACACAAAAAACTATACAGCCAATTAGTACGCCACGAGATACTCCACCCATAACAAAGCCAACCAATATCGCCCAATTTGGCATTGGAGATACGAGCAATTCTTCTATTGATTTTTGAAATTTTACAGAATAAAAGGAAGAAACAACGTTTGCGTATGAGTTTGTGATTACGGACATCATAATTAAACCAGGTATCATAAACTGAATGTAATCAAGGCCATCCATGGTCCCAATTCTTGGGCCAATCAAGGATCCAAAAATTACAAAATACAAAGACATGGTTACTGCAGGCGGAACCAATGTTTGCACCCAAATTCTTAGATACCGCTTAATCTCTTTTCTAATAAGAGTAATTAAAGAAACGAAAATTTCATTTCCTCTGTTCATAATTAACTTTTATTAACCATTTCGATAAACATCTCTTCCAATCTATTTGATTTATTTCTCATAGATAGGACATTTATATCAAGAGCGGATAATTGTTCAAAAAGATGATTAATAGATTGGTCTTTTTTTATTGATACGTTTAAAGTTGTTGAATCTTCAAGGGTTATCGGAAATTTAGAAATAGAAGGCGGTTGGTCGAGTGTCTTATCTATGTCTAAAACAAAACCTTGAACATCTAGCCGACTCAAAAGATCTTTCATTGAAGTATTTTCAACCAACTCTCCATAATCGATAATAGCTATGTTTTTACATAATTGCTCAGCTTCTTCTAGATAGTGAGTAGTTAAAATGATGGTAGTACCTTTAGCATTAATCTCTTTTAAAAACTCCCACATCTCTCGTCTGAGCTCTATGTCAACTCCTGCGGTGGGCTCATCGAGTATTAGGAGTTTTGGTTCATGAATTAATGCCTTTGCTATCATTAGTCGTCTTTTAAATCCACCAGATAATGTCCGAGCTTGTTCGTTGCGCTTTTCCCAGAGACCAAGACGTTTAAGAGTTGTCTCAGTCTTCGGCTTAGAATCTTTTAGTGAAATACCATAAAAGCCTGCTTGAGTTGTGACAATATCAATAACTTTCTCAAAATTATTAAAGTTTATTTCTTGTGAAACCACTCCGAGTAAACGCTTTGCTTCGGGAAAATTTTCATCTGTATCAATTCCAAAGATTTTTACTTTACCACCCGTCTTAGTAACCAATGAAGCAATTATTCCTATTGTTGATGATTTACCAGCTCCATTTGGTCCAAGCAATGCAAAGAAATCTCCTTCTTTTACTGATAGATTAATCCCTTTTAAGGCAACTACATCAGAATCATATGTTTTTTTGAGATCAGTGATCTCAAGAGCAAATTGATTCATACAACCTCTTCTTCAAAACCATCAACAAAAACTGCTAACAATAAACCTATAAGAAGACCCACCCAGGCACTGTAAAAAGTTATGAAGAATGCTATGAGAAGCGCTGTTGCCATTTCAGAATTCTTTTTTGGAATTGCCATGGCAACATAAGCGCATGCAAAACCAGTTAAGATTAATGTGAGGGTTAAAGCCATTACCATTAATGGCTGCATGAGGGTAACGAAAGGCAGAGTAAAGTACAAAAATGGAATACCCATTAAATAATAAGAACCAATCCCATCAAAAATTGAAGGCATCTGTTTGCGCCCCTTCTTCCATTGCTCAGCTACAACAACATGAACGCCTGTCCATAAAGCTCCTTGTGTTGGAAAAAAAGGATTTACCAATGAAGCCAATAAATTTCTTATCCCAACTGAAAGATGTGAGCGATTAAGATCAATGGGTAGCTTCTCATCATCTCTATGCTTTTGAGCATCTTTAAGAACCTCTGTTGCGGTAACCAAATCCCCAAAAAGAAGCATGTAACCAATTATCACAAGCGGTAATGCATCGATGTACATCTCTAATGAAGGTAATCCAATATAAAGTGGAGAGGTTTTCTCAATCAAGCTTATAATTGCTGGTATTTTGAAACCCCACTCAATATTAAAGGTTAACTCACCTAAAAAGAAAGCTACTAAACCAGCAACCAGAAATCCTGGCAATAATCCCAGCGAACCAATAACTTCAAAAAATTTATTCTTTGCAGCAATTCTTTTAAAAGGATTAGAAAAAGTAGTTATAACGCATAAAACAATTGCTACTGTCATGGAAACAGGTTGCATAAGATAGGCATCAAAATCTTCAAAAAATACTTGATAAAATGCAGCTAAAGCTGCCCCTAAGATAATTCCAGCTTTTAGTCCATTGGGTATTCTTTCAACCAATAATTTACCCCAACCCGTTAATCCAAGAATTAAAATTAAGGCAGTAAATTCAAAACACATTGCTGCCATAAACTGAAAGGCCTCTGGGTTATATCTACATACGCCATCAACACAAATATCTGAACCTTCAGTAGGCACTCCATAATAACCAGCAGCAGCTAAAGCACCCATAACAATAGGAACCGCTGGAGTAACCCAACCAGGTGCCATGGGCTCTCCAAAAATTATAGGGCCAGCTGAAATAAAAGTTCCTGCAACCATACTTAAAGCTACAGCCTCCTCAAAAGTTAAGCCTAGTTTCATAGCTAAAGGAGCGGCTGCAAAAGCAGTAGCACCAGAAATTACAAGACCTTGAAGAAATTCAGGGGCTCTAAATTTTATATGGATAAATGGAATTCTTAGAGTAAATGGACCCCATTTAATTCCGCTGTTTTGTGAAGTATTGATTGCATTCATTTTGATAGTTCTGCCATCCCCTCTTCTAGACCCTTTAAAGTTAACGGAAACATTCTGTTATCCACCAGTTCTCTAATAATACATAATGAAGAGGTATAGTCCCAGTGATCATCAGGCACAGGATTTAACCAAGCCACCCTATCAAAATGATCGCAAAGACGTCTTATGGTTGCGCCTCCAGGCTCCTCATTCCAGTGCTCAATACTTCCCCCAGCATTAGTAATTTCATATGGAGCCATGGTGGCATCGCCCACAAAAATAACTTTATAATCGGCACTGTATTTGTTAATGATATCTTGCACTAAAAATCTTTCTTGGGTTCTTCTTCTATTGTCTTCCCACACAGACTCATAAACACAATTATGAAAGTAGAAATATTTTAAATGTTTAAATTCTGTTTTAAGGGCCGAAAAGAGCTCTTCGCACAGTTTAATATATGGGTCCATTGACCCCCCAACATCAAAAAAGATCAAAACCTTAACGTGATTTGTTCTCTCAGGGATCATATTAATATCTAAAATTCCTGCGTTTCTAGCAGTAGATTTAATTGTTCCATCCATGTCCAACTCATAATCTGCGCTTTGGCGTGCAAATTTTCTTAATCTTCTTAAAGCAACTTTAATATTTCTAGTTCCTATCTCAACAGAATCATCTAGATTTTGAAATTGCCTTTGCTCCCAAACTTTTACAGCCTTTTTATTTCCACCCTCTCCACCAACTCTCACTCCTTCAGGGTTGTTTCCATTATTCCCAAAGGGTGAAGTGCCATTCGTACCAATCCATTTGTTTCCACCCTCATGTCTTTCTTTTTGCTCCTCAAGTCTTTTTTTAAATTCTTCAAGCAGCTTTTCTAAGCCGCCTAGGGACTGAATTTTTTTTAACTCTTCAGGGTCTAATTCTTTTTCGAATGCTTTTCGCAACCAATCCTCTGGAATGAGCGCTTCAAAAATATCCTCTAAGGTTTCAATTCCTTTAAAATAAATTTCAAAGGCTCTATCAAACTTATCGTAATTTTTTTCATCTTTTACAAGAATTGTTCTTGAGAGGAAGTAAAAATCCTCCATATCAGCAAATGCAAGGTTTTTTTCAAGCGCACCCAATAAATCAAGCAATTCTCTCAAGGTGCAAGGAACTCCCGCAGATCGAACTGTATGAAAAAGATTAATTAACATTTATTTTGCTTGCTCTCTCCTTGACATGAATGCGAGTCTTTCAAGAAGCTGCACATCTTGTTCGTTTTTTAGAAGCGCGCCGTAAAGTGGTGGAATTGCTTTTGATGTATCAGCATTTTTTAGGATTTCATCTGGGAGTTCATCTGACATAAGCAACTTTAACCAATCAATTAATTCCGAGGTTGAAGGTTTTTTCTTCAATCCAGGAATTTTCCTGACATCAAAAAATAGATCTAAAGCATCTTTAACTAACGCCTTCTTTATTTTAGGGTAATGAACTTTAACAATGCCTTCCATGGTTGGACGATCTGGAAATTGAATGTAATGAAAAAAACATCGTCTTAAAAAAGCATCTGGGAGCTCTTTTTCATTATTAGAGGTGATGATGATTAATGGTCTTTTTTTTGCTTTTATTGTCTCCCCTGTTTCATAGCAGTAGAATTCCATACGATCGAGTTCTTGCAATAAGTCATTTGGAAATTCAATGTCTGCCTTATCTATTTCATCGATAAGCAAAACTACTTGCTTATCTGATTCAAAAGCTTCCCACAATTTTCCTTTTTTGATGTAATTTTTGATATCCTTGACCCTCTCATCTCCTAATTGAGAATCCCTGAGTCTAGTAACAGCATCATATTCATAAAGTCCTTGCGATGCTTTTGTAGTCGATTTTACATGCCATTCAATTAATTCCATTCCGAGTGATGCAGCCACTTCAATAGCCAACAATGTCTTGCCAGTTCCTGGCTCCCCTTTAATAATTAGAGGTCTTTCTAATGCTATAGTTGCGTTAACAGCCATACTGAGATCTTCAGTTGACACATAATTTTTAGTACCAGTAAATTTCATTTGGTTTCCTTTTTTTAATTATGAAGAAATTTTTTCTTCTGATTTTAAGATTTTTGCGAGCTGTCTGCTAGTAGCAACTAAGTTTCCGTTCATATCCCATATGTAGCAATCTTGCTCAAAATACCCATTGCTTATATCTTTTGCAAGACCGTCAATGAATAATAGGTTTGTTTGAGGAAGTTGCCGAATGTTACAAGTAAGTGCAAGTGTAGGAATCCACCCTAAAGGGCCATATTTATTTTGAACAACAGGCGGCAAAATATCTGCTAGATAGGAAAGAACTGACGTATCGGCGACTCCTCCCTCTAATTCTAAGTATGCAGAACAACGAGCTTGGGCAGCTTCAGTGGAAATTTCTCTATCCCACCATGCATGATCTGGATGAACTGACATATTTAGTTGCTGAATGAAAGATGGGGTTGATCCTGATTTAAAACTATCATAATTCATTACTTTAAAATCACTTTGTTTTACAGAATGAATAATTTCCGGCAATGGGGTTTCAAGCCCAGAATGACCTTTCATGTATTGAAAATCAGAACATAAAGAGGAATACAAGCATGTTATTTTTTTATTCTGAATTAATTTAACCTGACCCATTGATGATCCTCTTGAGGTTCTGAATACTTCAACATGCAACTCAGCAGGCTCTGGTTCAGTTCTATCTAGATAATATACATTTGAATTAATTGCACTCGGATGAGGGAGCACTTGCACCATCGCCTTGTTCATTAGCGCTAAGAGATATCCTCCATGAGGGGTATTGCCAACAAAATATCTTGAATCAGGCGTGAAAGAAAAAACAGTATCTGAAACTTTCGTTAGATCTAAAGCTGCTTGAAATTGTTCAAATTGGTTCATATTGATAGATAATTACATCATTATTGTAATAGATAGAAATGAAAAATGGCTGGATTTATAGACATTGCTTGTAATTTTACTCATGAGTCTTTTAAGCGTAACTTAGAGGAAGTAATAAACGATGCAGAGCTTGCGGGCGTGGAAAAGTTTGTATTACTTTGTGCGAGTTTAGCTGACCTTGATCCTATAAAGAAGATTCAAAATAATGCTCCGAATAAATTCTTCATATCTGCAGGTATTCACCCTCATCATGCAACAGAAACAGTTGAAATTAATTACGACCAACTACTAAGACAACTTCAATCAATTACTCCTCATGCCATTGGAGAGACTGGATTAGATTACTTTAGAAATATATCTCCACCTGATATTCAGAAAGAATCTTTTAAAATGCACATTGAAATTGCAAAAGAACTCAATCTCCCTCTCTACCTTCATCAAAGAGACGCACACAATGATTTTATACGCATCATTAGAGAGAATAGAAAGAACTTTCCAAAATTTGTAGTTCACTGCTTTACTGGGACTCAAAAAGAATTAGATGAATACCTCGATTTAGGAGCATACATTGGACTTACAGGATGGATATGTGATGCAAAAAGAAATATTGATTTGCGTCAGTCGATTAAAAATATTCCTCTTGAAAAAATGATGATAGAGACTGACTCTCCTTACCTAATTCCAAAAAACTTACTAAATAAGCCTAAAGAAAACATCAATGAGCCAAAATATTTGCCCCATATAGCAAATGAAATATGTGAGCTTACAGGATATGAATTGGAAGAACTTAAATTAGCAACAAGCAAAAATGCAATTAATTTCTTTAGCTAAAACAAGATCTGTCTAAATCAAATTTAGCGCAGATCTCATCGTTGTTTTCTCCTGCTTTAACGGAGGAATGCTTAATACTAGGTGCTGTATCAGAAAACCTTGGTGCGGGCGCAGGCTGTATAACCCCATCAACTTCAACAAATGAATTCCTTGCTTTCATATGATGATGCTCTGGAGCCTCAGATAAACTTAAAACTGGGGCAACGCATGCATCAGAGCCATCAAAAATATCTGCCCATTCGTCACGAGTCTTTTCTTTTATTTTTTTTCTAATAATAGATTTTAGTTCTGGCCACAGTTTTTTATTATGCTGATCTTGAAATTTGATGTCTGAGATTTCTAATTTATCTAATAGCACTGAATAGAATTGAGGTTCTATTGAGCCAACCGCAAGAAACTTTTGATCAGCACATTCATAAGTATCATAAAAATGTGCAGCTCCATCTAACAGATTAGACTCCCTCTCCTCTATCCAAAAACCAGAGGCTTTAAAAGCATAAAACATTGACATAAGAACAGAGGCCCCATCAACCATTGCAGCATCAACAACCTGGCCTTTTCCACCATGTTTGATGTTTAGTAATGCAGAAACAATTCCAAGAGCAAGAAACATGCCACCGCCACCAAAATCTCCCACAAGGTTTAATGGAGGTGGAGGCGTTTGACCCGCTCTTCCCATTGCTTCAAGTGCACCAGTTAATGCAATGTAATTTATATCATGGCCAGCGGTTTTAGCTAAAGGTCCATCTTGTCCCCATCCAGTCATCCTGCCATAAACTAGATTTGGATGAATCTTTAAGCATTCATCAGGACCTAGTCCCAAACGCTCCATTACACCAGGTCTAAACCCTTCAATTAATCCATCAACTTTTTTAAGAAGCTTTTTAATTTCATTAATAGTTTGTGGATTTTTTAAATCTGCAGAAAGCGATAATTTAGATCTATGTTGAAAATCTATCCTGTTTCCACGACCGTGTTGAGAAGATCTATCTATTCTTATAATTTCAGCCCCTAAATCAGCTAAGATCATTCCGCAAAATGGCCCTGGACCAATGCCAGCAAATTCTACAAGTTTTATCCCACTTAAAGGTCCCGCCATCTATGACTCCTGACTTGAAAAAGCATTAAAGAGATTTAAAAGAAATGGTAACAAAGTTAAAGATGCAAAAAAAGAAATCATAAGTGCAAAGGCTGTAAACAAGCCAAATAAGACTGTGGGTGTAAAACTTGAAAGAGCAAAGATAGAAAACCCAGCAGCTATTGTTGTTGCTGTATAAAAAACCGCTCTACCCACTGAATCATGAGAGTTTAAGATTCTTTGATCATTGGTAAGATCTTTATTTTTAACCTCTGTTTTATATCTATAAAGATAATGAATAGTGTTATCTACAGCCATTCCAACGCTAATAGCAGCAACAGTAATTGTCATAATATCTAGGGGAATACTTAGCACACCCAACAAACCCAAAACAGAACCTGCAGTTATTAAATTTGGTGCTAATGCAATTAAAGTAATTTTTAATGATCTGAAGAGCAGTAAGATCATTAACCCAATAACAGCAAAAACCATACCAAGAGATTTAATTTGTGATGAAAATAATGATTGAAGCATATTGTTATACAAAACAGCCAAACCTGTTACTTGAAATTGCTCTTCATCTAAATCAAATTTATTGACTAGATCAAAGTTAATTTTTTCAAGTAACTCTTTTCTATTTAACGTTTGAGCAGATTCAAGGACCCTTGCAGAGATCCTTACTGTTGAATCATCTTGATTAATATATGAATAAAGCAAAGTTTCTTTAATATCCTCAGGCAAGACAGAACGAAGCAATGCTAACTCTAAATCATTTAAATCATTATCATCATTAATCATCCTAGCTAATTTGATCCCGCTCGCTACACTTAAAACTTTTCCCATTTCTGGAATCTCGTCTAAATAGTCATGAATCTCTTCAAGCTTAGCTAGGGATGTTGCATTCCACCAGTAGCCAGATGCCTCGCTTGAATCGTCCATAAATAAGTCATCTTCAAATAAGTCATCGCCATCAAAATCTAACTCATCAAATATTTCATCAGATGGCTGATCAATCAAGATGTCTAATGTTGCAGTTCCTCCTAATTCCTCATCAAGCAATAACATACCCTGATATATCTCCGTTTCAGGAGAAAAATAATCTATAAATCTGTTCTCGACTTCAAGTTTTGAAATCCCATAAACCAAAGAGATTGCCAATAAAAGAAAAAAAATAGCAATCTGTTTTCCCTGCTTTAAGGCTATCAAAGCTAACCTTGAAGGTATTTTATTGATAAGCTCTAATGAATGGGTGCCAGGAGATTTAATTGCTAATTTCATTGCACTTGGCAAAAAAGTAAAAGTAAAAATAAACGCAAAAACCATTCCTACTGACATCATCTTTCCAAATTCTATAACGGGTTTAATATCGCCCATGATCAGCGAAAGAAAAGCTATGGCGGTAGTTAATGCAGCAAATAGGCAAGGCCTAACCATTTGATTTAAGGTTTTATAAATAGCGTCGTCAGTCGATTCAGAACTACGAGAAACTTCGGTGAATCTTACTAAAACATGCACAGTCAATGAAATAGTTAAAATAAGCAAAAGAGCAATGAAATTAGAAGAAATAACGCTTATTTTCCAATCCATTAACCCAAGAACACTTGCTGTAAAAGCTGTTGTAATAAAAGCATTGCCCAATGGCAGTAGAACAAACCAAATATTTTGAAAAAACAGATAGAGCATTAAACAAAAAACTATGGCAACTCCAATACCGAAGATCAATAAATCTGATTTAATAAAACTCATCATATCTGTAGCAATCATTGATGCGCCGCCTAAAAATAAAGTTCCTTCATTACTGTATTGTTCAAGAAGAAGTCTAATTTGAGCTATTAAATGCGCTCGTTGTTTTGCCTCATCATCATTTAATTGTGAGATTTGCTTATTAATATTATTAAGTTCATTTTTTTGATTTAAAGAAAGGTTTGTAAAATCAAGCAATTCATACCTTTTATTAATCAATTCTCTGTATAGAAGATTTTCCTCAAGAGTTACCTGCATTGCTGTAGTATCTCCCGACAGGCTAATAATCAGTTCTGAATACACTGGATTACTTATGATTTCTTCCTTTGCAGCAGCAAAATTGATATCTTCAGTTTCAAGAGTTTTAAGATTATCCATCAAATCAGCAAGGGGAACTTTTGGTTGAAAAAATATTGGAGCATCAAGAATTGTCAGAACAGATTGAACACCTGGCAAATTTTCCAATTGCATGTCTAAGGTTTTAATTGTTGCTAAGGATTGAGGTGAAAATAAATCAAGTTTTGGGGTAAAGGTGATGATAAGAAAATCAGAATTGCCAAATTTTTCACCAGTTTCTCTATAAACTTCAAAAGCTTCATCCCCTTCTATCACCAGTGCATCAGAAGAAGCATCAAGTTTAAAATTCTTAAGACCAATACCTGCTGAAAGAAAGACAGCAACTATAAAAGCCATGACAAGAACTGGCTTTTTTAGAATAAATTGAAAAAGTTGCTGCATAGATACAATTATTTTTTAGAGCACTCGGGTGATGAAAGTATAACTGGATTATTGTTATATTCTTCAATAGTAAAAGCTTGTATAGATAATGCATGAATTTTCTTCATAGTCTCAACTAAAATTTGATAAATAAGTTGATGTCTTTTCACTTTGGTCATTTCAATGAAATTATCTGACACAATTACTAGTTTAAAATGAGTTTCAGAGTTTACAGGCACATTGTGCATTGCACTCTCATTCTCAAGATACATTTTTTCAACAACCAATCGAGCATTAAGACTTTCGATGATACTGTCATAACAGCTCATTTTGACTCCATTTTTAAAAGATATTTTTTATTAGCTTTTCCAAGCGCAAATTCTCCAATCGATCCATCTTGCTTGATAACTCTATGACATGGAATAAGAAGTGGTATGGGATTTAATTTACAAGCTGTACCAACTGCTCTTGCGGCTCCCGGTAGACCAATCTTATATGCTAATGATGAATAAGATTCTGTGTGACCTTTTGGGATCTTTGTTAATGCTTTCCACACACTTAACTGAAATGGTGTTCCCTGTAGATAATATTTAGGAAAGTTTTTTAACTCACTGTTGCTAAAAAACTTATCAATCATCTTCTGAAGAGTTAAGTCAGGAGGACAAGATGAGCTTCGTTTATTGATATAAACTAATTTTGCCAATAAAGAATTAACATAAAATGAATTGAATGCTCCTATTGGTGTGATTAAGGACTTAATTTCCATAAACAGATTTTAACATTGGCAGATGTCTCAAATTAATAAAAATCAAAAAAAGAGAGCGCTAATCTCATTTTTAATCATAGAAATGTATCTCAAAAAGGTAAATGGTGCGGCATCCGAGATTCGAACTCGGACCATCTGCTTGGAAGGCAGATATACTAGCCATTATACTAATGCCGCTTTAAGAAGAAACCGTATGTTACACCATCTTTATACTAATCTTAAGGGAATTAAATGCTCTTTTAGATTTTCATAAACATTTTTATTGAATTAGTTTAAGATTAACCATGATATTTGATTTTTCTCATCTAAAAAAAACCAACGCAAGCTACCTTTCCCATGGATTAAGAGTTATAAAAGTATCAATTGTTCTTATTAAACTTGGGATTATAGGAGTCATTCACGGCCTTTTTCCTTTTGCTTTTGTGAAGACCGTTAGCAATGGGGTTAAAAAAATTGCTGATGATATTTCGCACTTTTAAATTACAAAACTTTATATTGACTAAAAATTTTAGATGACTGACAAGTGGATTGTTCAAGTAAAAATTCTTGAATCTCCTTGCTGATCTCTAATGCTTGCCAAGATTCAACAAAATCTTTCCTAGATTCAAGAGATGTAAATATATTCGTCCATTGAAAACTGATGTTAGATCCATCTTCTTCAGAATAAACTATCTCTACAGGTGAATTATTTTTGACTAATGCATCGGTAAACTGCTCAATGACCAATTTCATTGTTGCGTAACTGAATCCATTCTTATACTCACAATGTAATATCTCTGAAATTACAGGAAAATTATTAATAACTTTTTTTGTAAGCCTAAAAGAATTCTTTACAGTTTTTGAATTATCACAAGTCGCAATATCATCAAAACTTAAAGATTTGAGGGTAAGTAAAAATCTATCCAAATCAGTGACTTCATCATATTTTAACAAAAGATCAAAGGATTGTGTTTCTATATTATCCTCAGTGACTGGGAATAGAAAATATAACTCCTCATCATCTCCCCCCTCTATTTTTGCAAAGCTATCAACAAATTTTGGAATGAACCTTTCAACCGAATTTAGGGTTTTACCTGCAGCCATCTCGCAATTAAACAATGATTCTTTGAATGAATACTCCGGTTTAATAAAATTGCTTAATGCTATATTTGAGTTTTTAGAGTCTCCCTCACAACTCACAAGAAGAATAACGACTATAAATTTAACAAAGGGTTTCAATTTAGATCTAAAAAATTAAATTAATGAGATAATAATATTATGAAAAATTATATATGCATACCGTTCATCTCCCTTTGTCTCTTATCTATAATCCCAGAAAAAGTATACGCATATAAGTACGGACTTGGTTCATGCCTAGACCAAGATCGAGAACAAAGTATTTGGTCTGCAATTAAAAAAGAGAATGTAGACGGTTTTATATTTCTTGGTGATAACGTTTATGGAGATATTCCAAACGGCAAGCTATCAAAGATGAAAAAAGCATATCAAATTCAAAAAGACCGACTGCCAATATGGCTTATGAATTACAAAGATATATTAGCAATATGGGACGATCATGATTTTGGTATAAACGATGGGGGTGGAGATTACCCTTTTAAACAAGAATCTGAAAAAATGTTTCTTGATTTTTGGAAAATTCCTAATTCAGATCCCAGAAGAAAAAGAGATGGTATTTATTTTAAACAAACCAAAATAATCGAGGGAGTCGAGATTGATATAATTGGTCTAGATACTAGGTATTTCAGATCTAAGCTACAGGGTAAAAAAAATGCTTATCAACCAAATAATGATTCTTCGGCAACTATTCTTGGTCAAGATCAATGGGCTTGGCTTAAATCTTCAATTTTTAATTCAAATGCAGAGATTATTGTAATACTCTCCTCTATTCAAATCTTAGCAACCAATCATCCCTATGAAAAATGGGATAATTTTCCTCTAGAGCGAAAAAAATTACTTAACTTGATGGCTATTGCGGCAAAAGATAAAACAATTATTGCCGTCACTGGTGACAGACATAGATCAGGCATTTATCAAAATCAAGATTTTGTTGAAATTACAGCTTCATCCCTTAATAGACCAGCATCTAGAGACAAAGAAACTGATCCATTGTTGATTGGTAATACATATCGAGAAAAAAATTATGGAGTTCTAAATATTGAACCTAGTAAAAATAAAATTACTTTGTCGATTCATAATAAAAGTGGGCAAAAGCTTAATTCAAAAATAATTAACATCCATTGATAAAGATAGTATTGTTAAATATTAGCAAACGTATAGAAATAAAAATTATGAAAAAAATTTATTTATTCCTAGCTCTGTTAGCTCCGGGCATTATTTACGCAGACATTCTTTTGCATGTTGGCAACTTGATAGATACAGATAACGGAGAGATCAGCAAAGCTATAACCATTAGAATTAAAGGCAATAAAATATCCGAGGTTACAAAGGGTTATGCAATCCCAAAAAAAGACGATGAAATTATTAATTTAAAACAATCATATGTTATGCCGGGATTTATGGATATGCATGTTCATCTAGCTCAAGAATATATTCCAAAAGCAGAAAGAGAATCAAAAATTGAACCTGAATATAGAACACTATTTGCTGCTAATGCTGCATCAAAAACATTGATGGCTGGATTTACAACTGTTAGAAACCTTGGTGATGGAGGCATGGAAACCATCTCACTTAGAGAAGCAATCAAGCAAGGTTTGGCAATAGGTCCACGAATATTTACATCAGGAAAAACAATAGCTACAACTGGTGGACATGGAGACCCAACCAACGGCATGCCAAAAGACAACTATGCACCCCCCACTCCTGAAGAAGGAGTTATTGATAGTCCAGCAGAAGCCATAAAAGCTGTAAGGCAAAGATACAAAGATGGAACAGATGGCATAAAAATTACTGCTACTGGAGGTGTTTTAAGCGTTGCTAAATCAGGAGAAAATCCTCAATTCACTGACGCGGAGTTGCTTGCTATTGTGAGCACTGCGAATGATTACGGATTATGGACTGCAGCTCATGCTCATGGAAAAGAAGGCATGAAAAGAGCAGTTATAGCAGGCATCAATTCTATAGAGCACGGCACATACATGGATAAAGAGGTGATGGAGTTGATGAAAGCCAGAGGCACCTACTATGTTCCTACCATTATGGCTGGTGATTGGGTAGCTGAAAAAGCTAAGATTCCTAATTTTTTTCCAGCACTTGTTAAACCTAAAGCAGAAAAAATTGGCCCTCAGATTCAATCAACTTTTGCTGCAGCATATAAAGCTGGAGTAAAAATAGCTTTTGGTACGGATTCAGGTGTTTCCGCACATGGAGATAATTGGCAAGAATTTATTCTCATGACAAATGCTGGCATGACAAATAAAGATGCTTTAAAAAGTGCAACGATCGAAACAGCTAAACTCCTAAGAATAGAAGATAAGTTAGGCCAGATAAAGCCTGGGATGCTTGCTGACATAATAGCTGTTCAAGAAAATCCTATTGATGATATATCAACTGTTAAGAATGTAAGTTTTGTGATGAAGGATGGAGTCATCTATAAACAAAATTCTTAAAAATGATTAAGAAACCTAAGATTATTATCTTGGGAGCTGGCATGAGCGGGATTGCCTGCGCACTGAAGCTTAATAATAACTTTGACGTTCATATATATGAAAAGTCTCGGGGTGTTGGTGGGAGACTTTGCGCTAAGACTTTACCTGGTGGGTTATTTCATTTTGGTGCTCAATTCTGTACAGCACAATCATCCAGTTTTCAAAATTTTTTGAAGCAAAATAATGCTATAAATTTTATTGGAACTTCTTTTGACTTTGAAACAAATGCTTGCATAGAAACTAAAAATTATTTTGTTGGAAAGAATGGTATGCATACTCTGCTTAAGAATTACGAAAACTCTTTGAATATACACTTTAGTCATCAAGCAATAAAAATAAATGAAGAAAAAAAAATAGTATATTTTAATTCTGGTAAAAAAGATTTCTACGACATCATAATCTCCAGTCTACCTCTCCCACAAGCACAAAAAATTTTTAAAACAAAAATCAATCATGGCTCGATATTTAGCCCATGCATTGCGATGGGGATGACTTTAAGCGGAACACCCATTTACGAACATAATGCATATAAAAATATTAATAAAGACATTGCCTACCTTGGGTCAAGCCGTTTTTATAATGATCAAAAAAAAGAAACTTGGGTTTTACAATTTACACCAAAAGCTAGTTTGCAAATGATAAATCAATTGGATGAGTCACTTCAAAGCAATGCTAATATGAATGTAAGAAATGTGATCCATGGAAATTACGAAATTGTGCATGCAGGAATCTTTAGATGGAAGTATGCTCTTTGTAGCAGATCTAATCATAAGGATGAATTTACATCTATTTCTAACAATGCATTTGCCATAGGAGATTGGAATATTTCGCCACGAGTGGAATCAGCATATATTTCTGGACATGCATTAGGAGAATATTTAACTGAGACACGGGCATGAAACAAATTGGATTAATCTTTCCAGACGAATTATCAACAAATAATAAAGTTCTCTCTGCTATCAATAAATCAGATGCATTATTGATGTATGAGCCTTGTGATACTTTTTATCAACTCAAACATCACAAACATAAACTTGTCTTGCTGATATCAGCCTTAAGACATTGGAAAAAAACTTTAGAAAAAGATTTTAAAAATATTATCCATATAAAAATTACTAAAGATAGAGATATAGATCTTATGCATGAGCTTGAAACAATGCGTAAAAAAATTGATTTTAATATACTGCATGTAACACAGCCCAGTGATCATGGAATATTAACTCAGCTCATGTTCTTTGGATCCAAGCACAATGTTGAATTAAAAATTCATCAAGATACAAAATTTATTGACTCAGTTGAAGGTTTTTCTGAATGGTCTAAAGATAAAAAATCTCTTGTACAAGAATACTATTATCGATGGTTGAGAAAAAAATATAACCTTCTTATGGAGGAGAATAAACCGTTAGGTGGCAAATGGAACTTTGATAAAGAAAATCAAAAAAGTATCTCAAAATTAATAGAACTGCCAAAGCCAAGAAAAAAACTCAAATCAGATGAATTAACAATATCGACAATGGTTGATGTAGAAAACTGCTTTCCAAATTCAATTGGAAATTTAGAAAACTTTAATTGGGCCGTAACTCATGCTGAGGCAAGAAAGCAATTAAATAATTTTTTAAAGAATTATTTTAAATCCTTTGGGGACTTTCAGGATGCAATAGATAAAAAAAATCCAACCTTATTCCACTCTCTTCTGTCTCCATACATAAATTCTGGTTTACTTGATCCCATGGAGTGCATTGTGGATGCCATAAGCCATTTCAATAATGCAAAACATGAGATTCCAATTAATGCTTTAGAGGGCTTTGTTAGACAAATTTTAGGATGGAGAGAGTTTATTAGAGGAGTCTATTGGGAAAATATGCCTCAATATAAAGAAATGAATTTTTGGTCACATAACAAAAGTCTAAATGAAAATTGGTATTCAGGAGACACTGGGATCCCTTTGCTCGATGATGCAATTAAAGAGTCAGTGAATACTGGGTATACTCATCATATTAATAGACTGATGATCATTTCTAATTTAATGAATCTATCAAATATTAGACCAAATGAGATTTATAGATGGTTCATGGAAATGTATGTTGACTCGGCAGATTGGGTGATGGTTCCAAATGTATTTGGAATGGGAACTTATGCTGATGGAGGAATATTCTCTACTAAACCTTACATCTGTGGATCGAGTTACATGCTCAGAATGTCAAATTATAAAAAAGGAACATGGTGCGATACAGTAGATGGTCTTTATTGGAGATTTATAGAAAAGCACAGAGATTTTTTTGCCAATAATCCTAGGTTAGGATTAATGCTAAAGTCGCTTGATAATATGAATGAACATAGAAAGATCAAAATATATAACGCGGCTGATGAGTTTATTGAGAAGAATACTACCTAAAGATCTTCTAGCAAAAACTCAGATGCAGCTAGACTCATACCAGCGTTATCATGAGCAATACCAGGAACGGTCTGATATCTCCATCGAAATGGAAGATTATTTTCTACTCCAAGTTTTATCAAAGAGTTAAAGAAATTTGTTCCTCTTTCAAATCGATGTTTGCCCTGTTTTTTTGCTTTTCGCATAGAGGGCAATGAATGATGCTTAGGATCATTATCAGCATCTCCTAGAAATACCCCACCCTTCAACCTTAGAAACCACTCAAGTCTTTCATTGGAAACATTCATATTTTTGATACCAAACGGGTAAGAGATTTGATCATCTGCAAAGGTATAAAAACCAGCGTTAGCCATTGCAGCTTTTTCAATTCTTGATTCATCGCTTAATAAAAGATATCTGTGAACAAATTGAGATCCTCCAGAATGACCATAAAGCCTAAAAGTTGAAGTTGAGAGTTTTAATTTAGCCTTAAAATAATCAAAGAACAGCCCTAGAGAGTCTGTTAAATAAAGCGATTGGTCTTTTAATAGCTTGCCTCTCTCTGTGCTCATCATTAAGTAAACATATTCAGGATAGGATTCTTTTGAAAATTCTGGTGCTATCAGCACAGCATTTCTATTTTTAACTAATGGAAGCCAATCATTTAAATACTTCTCTGCGCCTCTTGAGGCTCCATGCATAATAAAAATAATTTTTGTATTCTCATCTATTGACTCTGGTATTGAATAGTAAATTTGTGAATCTGGCTTATCCCAATAAGAAAAAGTTGTTTCTTCTATTTGTCGAGCAAGAAGATTTAAGCTTATAAAAAAGAAAGAAAGTAGAGTAAGCTGCTTCATTAATGTTGATGAGTATTTGGCAATTCTGGAGCCTTGCATTTTCCACGCTCCCAGTCTCCGGGCTTGCAATCATAAATAATTCTTCCGTGATCTTTAATTAAATAATCTAATACCTGATGAGCATGCGCGCCAAAACCTAGAGATGCATCTTCTTGGAGATCTTCAATCGGGATAGTGTAGCTTGTCCAGTCCTTTGGAGCCCTCCAACCAGGCGGTGGAACTAATTGAGCTCTTATGCCTGAAATGGGATGAAGCGCTCTCCACTCTCTAATCTTATTAGCCATTATTTCAACTAATTTTGGATGTTCTTCTGCAAGATTTTTATATTCATATGGATCAGCGCTGATATTAAATAATTTATTTTCTACGTTAATCTCTAATAATGTGCTTGTTATAACTTGAACCAATTTCCACTTATCATTAAAAACTGTTGTATGAAATTCACCGTAATTGGGTGTCTCAGAGGCAAAATAAACTTCTTTATCGAGCTTAACTTTTTTTCCATCTTTTATAGCTGGCCACATATCTCTTCCCCAAATTTCTTTTGTATTTAACATAGGAACTCCTGAGGCACTTGCAAGAGTCGGAAAAACATCCATTACAGTCATTATTGATTCAAAGTTTTTTCCTGCTTCCAACTTGCCTTTCCACTTCATAGCAGCTATAACTCTAATTCCTCCTTCATATGTATCACCTTTACCTCCCCTTAGTGGGAAATTATCAGCCCCACCTCCAGCATATGCAGCCCCACCATTATCACTGCTAAATAATATTATTGTCTCTTCTTCAATACCTTCACTAGCTAGAGTATCTAAAACTTTACCTATCGCTTGATCTAATCCATCTACAACAGCAGCATAAATAGGTCTTGCGCTAGGAAGAAAGCCGCTCAATGTTCTGGTGCGATCAATTGCAACGCTTCTTGTAAGCTCCCTAGTATCCTCTAAATTCTTATATTTTTGAACTAGGTCCTCTGGAGCCTCTAAGGGAGTATGAGGAGCAATAAATGGCATGTACAGAAAAAAAGGTTTCTCTTTGTTCCTTGCTTTAATCCATCTAGAAGCTTCATCTGCCAAAAGAAACGTTTCATAACCTTCATCTGAAATAGTTTCACCATTTCGCTGAAAATCAATGCCGCCTTGATTTGCAAATGGAGGAAAATATCCTACTTCTGTATGCATGTGACCATAAAAATTATCAAAACCTCTGGCATTGGGATGGAATATTTCTTGAGAATGACCAAGGTGCCATTTGCCTACCATGGCAGTTTGATACCCGGCTGCTTTGAATGATTCTGGCATAAAATGCTCGTCTGGATGAACGCCGTTGTTCATCCAAGGCATAACTACAGAGTATGATATTCCTAGCCTCAATGGATCCCGCCCTGTCATTAAAGCTGCTCTTGTTGGACTGCATATTGGCGTTGTATAAAATCTGTTTAATGCTAGACCCCCAGAAAATATAGAATCAATTGCTGGTGTATCAATGGGGGCACCTCTTAATGAAATATCAGCCCAGCCCAAGTCATCAACTAAAAAAATTATTACATTGGGTCTTTTTTCTTGTGCGTTAATAATGTTGCAAAAAGCTAATAATCCAATAAAAAATAATTTAAAAGTCATATTCATCTGCATTAAAGTTATTTGTCCAATTCCAATATTCTACCAATCTCCATGGGGATGTGGTGACAACCTTTCCTTTGGAATTTTGATACCAGCTGGAAACCCTTTCATCCTGCCAAACCATCTTCTTATGCCTACTATCAAATTTATCTTGATAGTCCTTTTCAACCTCAGCTTTTACCCTAATAACTTTATGGTCATTATTCAGCATGTATTCAATTGCAGAACAAATATAATTAATTTGACATTCTGAATTGAAAATGATGCTGCCTGCATGAGCCAAATTAGTTCCTGGTCCATACATAGCAAAAAAGTTTGGCATAGATGAAAAAGTAATTCCTAAATAGGATTGTGGCGAATCCTTGTAAATACTTCTAAAGTTACCCAAACCGCCATCAATATTAATAGGGTAAAAAAAATCTTGTGCTTTAAAGCCTGTGGCAAAGATCACCGTATCAAACTCAAGCTCCTGTTTAGAGCTAACAATTCCTTTTGCACTCATCTGCTCGACTCCCTCTGAGAGCAAAGTAACATTGGGAAGATGAAGTGCCTCCAACCATGCACCATTATCTTGCAACATTCGCTTTCCAAATGGAGGATAAGTTGGAATAACCTTATCAATAAGGGATTTATCAGAAATTTGAGACAACATTGCAGATGTAAAGAGCTCCCTCATTTCATCATTTTGTTGATTAATAGAATCCTGGTTGGCTTTCCATGAAGGGTCAATAAACAATGAATCAAGCAGTTGATCTGAGCCAGGATAAAAAAGCAAAAATCTATACCATCGTGAATAAAAAGGTAAATTTTCTAATAACCATTTTTTTGCTTCATCAACTCGTTCATGATATTTTGGGTTTGGAAACATCCATGGAGGAGATCTCTGAAAAATAGTTAGCGCTTCACAAGATTGTGCAATGCTAGGAACTATCTGAAAAGCACTTGCACCACTTCCAACAACAGCAACTTTTTTCTTAGTAATCACATCGGAATCAGGCCATTTTGAAGAATGGAACATATTACCTGAAAACTTATCTAAGTCTTTAATATCAGGAATTTTTGGTTGATTGAGCTGGCCAACACAAGAAATCACAATGCTTATCATTTCCTTGTTTGATTTACCCTTACATATCGAATCCACCTCCCATGCTTTAGTTGAATCATCAAACTTCATATCAGTGACCTGAGTTTCAAAGTAAGTGGTTTTTTGAATATCATATTTATGGAAGCATTTTTTAAAATAATCGAGTAATTCTGGTTGTTGAGAAAAGTGCTCTGACCACTGATGGTTTTCTTCAAATGAATATGAATAAAAATGATTTGCTATATCAACTCGAGATCCTGGATATTGGTTTTCATACCAAGTTCCACCAAGATCAATATTCTTTTCATAAATTTTAAACTTAATGCCCCGCTCAGCTAATTTAATTGCAGCAAGGATTCCAGACATTCCTGCACCAATAATTAATACCTCTAGACTCGAGTTTGCAGGCTTGAAGCCTGAATTTAAATCATGAGATGAAATGTCTAAATCGCTCAACATCATGGGGATATAATCAGAAGAAACGGTTTCCCCCACAATGAAATTCATCATTTTGTGAAGCTCTTCGTTAGACGGAACATAGATGTCATCATTCCCAAAGTTAGAATAAAACTTATCTATCTCTTTGACGGCTATTTTTTTAATTGTCTTCTTATCTTCATTGGACAAGAATCCTTGTATTTCCCCTAGGACAGCTTGATTAGGCCTAGGTAATTTATCTAATATTGAAATATCTCCTGTAAAATGAACCAATAATGCTGCGACAACAGGAAAACTGGCTGAATCTAATGCCCCTTCTAGAGTTTGCTTGGTAATATTCACATTCATTTAATTATGCACTCAAAAACATTAAGATTTATAGCGAAAATTTAAAATGTCTCAGTATTTAGAAATTATCAACAAAGTTCACTCCTCCTCATATAGATTTGTTTTAGTATCAAGTGGGGGTGGCACAAACGCCATATCCGAAATCTTAAAAGTTCCTGGAGCAAGTACATCGGTTTTAGAGGCATATGTTCCCTATGCCAAAGAATCTCTAGATTATTATTTACTGAAGCAGCCAGATCATTATTGCAGTCTAGATACAACTTTAAGCATGGCAGCAAAAGCTTATAGTGCCGCTAAAAAAATCGATCCCGATACAAATCCAAAATATTTGCTAGGTATCGCAGTTACAGCCTCATTAGCTACAAATTACTCAAAAAAAGGAGATCATAAATTTTTTATTGCCATTCAAACTTATAAATACTCCTCTAGCTTTTCTTACTCATTTGTAAAAGGTGAGCTGACCCGAGAAGAAGAAGAGCAAATTGTAACTGATCACATCATCAATGCTATTGCTCAATCATGCGAGGTTCAAAGCAAAATAATCAGTGAAAACTCTTCACTTGTAATTAAAACTGTTAAAGCCCAAAAAAATTGGGTTAAGTTAGTTGATAATAAAATTGATTTTGTCTCTTCATCAAACCGTATACCTGAACTCATTTTCCCTGGATCATTTAATCCCTTTCATTCAGGGCATCAGTCTATGAGTGAATTAGCTGAGAAAAAAACTGGATTAGGTCTAGCATATGAAATATGTATTCAGAATGCAGACAAACCTCCCCTTTCGTATCATGAAATTGAAAAAACTCTTAATCAATTTAATCATGAGCATGAGTGGGTATTAACCAAAGCAGGTAAATTTACTGATAAAGCAGAGTTGTTTCCAAACTCAGTTTTTATTATCGGCGCAGATACATTAACAAGAATTTTAGATGAAAAATTCTACCTAAATCGAAAAGATATGCTTGATCAACTAGATTTATTTAACAGCCATAATATTAATTTCTTGGTGTTTGGTCGGAAAATCAAGAATAGTTTTATAAGTCTTGAGTCTATCTCAATACCTGAGCATATAGCTAAACGGTTTTCTGGATTTGGTGAGGAAATCTTTAGGGATGATATTTCCTCAACATTGATTCGAAAAGAAGAAAACTAAAATGTAAAAAATCGGTATACTGTTTTTTAATCTGCTCATATAAAACTGGGGGTTTTATGAAAGGGTTTTTACCAAAAAAAACACCGGCTCAATCATTCTCAATTGAATCTGAATCTTGTTCAAGAATAGAAGAAATTTGTAATAACCTTCCAAAATTATTGTTAACTGGAAAAGTTCAACAAACTATTAATAAGCTTTCTAAGAAAGATTTATCTATAAAACAATTATTGGTAAATCAAATGGGGCAAGATTTAAAACTTGCCATGTCACAACTGAGTTTTATTGCTCATGCCTACATCTGGGGTGATATAAAACCTCATGGGACTCTACCAGAAGCACTTGCAAAACCTTGGGTTGAAGTATCCAAGCACCAAGGCAGACCTCCAATATTAAGCTATGCAAGTTACTGTTTGGATAATTGGTTTTTAATTAATCAAGATGAAGAAATCTCCCTAGAGAATGTTGGATTAATAAATAACTTTTTAGGCGGGGTTGATGAAGATTGGTTCGTAACAATTCATGTATGTATAGAGAATGCAGCATCAGGAGCTATAGAAGCTTGCAAAAAAATATCTCAATGTGATGAAAATTCCTCTGAAAATGAAATATTAAAATTATTAGAGCAGATAGCTGAATCAATGCAAAAAGTAAATTCTATTTTTGCAAGAATGCCTGAGAAGTGTGATCCTTATATTTATTATCATCGTGTACGTCCTTTTATCTTTGGTACAAAAGATAATCCAGATCTAAAAAAAGGTCTTGTATATGAAGGGCAATTTGATAATAAGCCTCAATTTTTTAGAGGAGAAACAGGTGCACAAAGCAGCATCATCCCATCTTTGGATGGAGCCTTACAAATCTCACATACAAAGGATCATTTACGTCATTACTTAAATGAGATGAGGGATTACATGCCGCCAAAGCATAGAAATTTTATTTCTGAGCTTGAAAACACTTCGCAAGTTAAAAAACTTTTAGAAGGCTCAAGAAAACTTATAGATAAATACAATGATTGTCTTGAGGAAATAAGGGCATTTAGAGCCATGCATCTTGAATATGCTGGAACCTACATTCACAAACAATCTCAAATTAAAAACCCGTTTGGTAGAGGTGGCTCAACTATAACTGGGACAGGCGGAACCCCATTTATGACATACTTAAAAAAGCATCGGGATGAAACCGAAGAGCAAAAAAAGTAGAAGTATTATTTGCTATGAGGCGGAAGTTTTGCCTCAACAAACCATTCATGGACCTGCTTAGCGGGATTGAATTTTTTTAATCTCAATTTTTGATTTTCAATTACTAGCTTCTTCGTCTTAACAGCCATGTAATGATAAGTGTGGCTATCTCTTGATTCGCTTTCTGGAATTAAATAAACCTTAGTTTGTTTTTTTTTGCTATCTGCCATAATGATGCAGATTATACCGAAATCAGAGCAATTTCCCATGAAAAAATCTAAATATATTCTTTAAATTTTTAGGTATAAATCATTTATTTGAACTAAAATAATCGCTCAAAAAACATGCTTCATAAAATTACATTCAAAAGATTAATTACAATTTTTATCTGTACATTTTCATTTCATCTAATGAGTGAAGGTATATCTCTTGATGGTGTTATCTCACCAAATGAGTGGGATCAAGCAACCCCATTTGATTTAGAGTATGAATTAATGCCATCTCGAAACACACCTGCTGCACTAAAAACTATAGCTTATGTAAAGTTTGATAAAAAATATCTTTATATAGGCATAAAAGCATATGGGGACCCAAACAAAATAAGAGCTACATTAAAAAATAGAGATCAAACATGGAATGAGGACTACGTTGCTCTCATGACAGACCCATTTAGGGATGGAAGATACGGCATTCTTGTTGGTGTTAATGCTTTAGGAGTTCAGCTGGATGAAAAACATATCAGCAGCGCAGGTCCAGATGATTCATGGGATATTCTTTTTCAATCCGCTACTGCTTTTCAAGATGATGGTTATTCAGCCGAATTTATCATTCCTTTTTCAGAACTTCAATTACCAGATACAGAGGTTCAAAGATGGAAGATGGGATTTATTAGAAAATCATATGAAGCAGGCATACAAACTGTATTTGGATCATTTAAAAACCTGCCAGCAGAAACTTGTTATGCATGTCAGGCAGATGAAGAAATTTTTTTAGGCTCACCAGAAAAAATCTATAGAAATTACTTATATCCATATATATTTTTAAATCAAAATGGTGATAGGCCTGTAAAAGATTTTAAATTACAAAATCCTGATTATGAGATTGGCATAACTGGTCTTTACGATCTTAGCAAGTCATCATCCATAGAATACACAATAAACCCTGATTTCTCTCAGGTAGAGTCAGATGTTCCAATGATCATGGCTAATCAAACTTTTGCCATGTCATACCCTGAAAAAAGAACCTTTTTTCTTGAAGGATCTGAATTACTTAAATCAGATACGCAAACTGTTTATACTCGATCAATTACCAATCCTCTGGGTGCAATTAAATATATAAATCAGGGTAAAAAAAATACCATTTATTTATTACAAGCCACCGACACTGATTCGCCCTACTTGGCAGCTGGGCAATACAGATCATATAAAGGCAATGCTGGTAAAAGCAAAGTAACCGTAGGAAGGGTTAAAAGAAATTTAGGAAATAAATCACACATTGGATTGATTGCAACAAATAGAGATTACCAAGTTGGCGGCTCTGGTTCCGTGGTTGAATTCGATAGTCTTATTAACCTCTTAGATGATTATATTTTAGATCTAAATTATGCAAGGAGCGATACCCAAGAAGGCAGTATTAATTTTATTGATACTGATGATACTTTTGCGGGTAGAACTTATGCAATGGATGGTGAGTCTTTCTCAGGGACAGCCAAAAATTTTCGTTTAAGGTGGGCTGTTAATGAGAGGAACGCAGGTATAAGATTTTCAGATGTATCGCCCACATACAGAGCTCATGTTGGGTTTGTAGGTAGAAATGATTATAAATATCGTAACTATTGGTACGGAAGGACTTATAGACCTCAAGGGACCATTAGGAGGATAAATTTTAATTTAAATAATCGAAATAGATTAAATTCTAAAAATGAAAAAATTCTAGAGTTTTATGAGTTTCAAATTGATCTTGAAACAAATTTTAATTTTACTGGAACGATTGAATGGCAGCATAAACCTAGCGAGAAATTTAATGGTATTCAATATGGCCAGCAAAGAGATATTGAAATTAGGGGTCAATATCACCCTACAGAAAACTTCTTTACTAGTTTTGAGATTGAGAAAGGTGAATCTATAGCCTATAGAATTGATAATCCAGAAATCGGAGATGCAACCGAATACAATCTCTATAATGTCTTTAGATTTTCAGACAACTTTAAAATTTCTTTGGGGCATCGATACTCTGAATTAAAAAATAAAGTCACTGGAGAAAAATTCTATGCAGGTGAAATTAATAGATTTGAAATTGATTATCAAATTGATGGCGCCCTATCGACAAGAACCATCATTGAAAAAAATGATTTTAGTGACGATTACTTTTTAGAGGCTCTTATTCAATGGAAGCCCAACCCATTCACAATATTTTATGCAGGTGGAACGCAATTTTACAAAGAACCAAATCCTTTCAGCGATAATCTTAGGCTTGAAACTTCACAAATTTATGCAAAGTTTCAATATTTCTACAATCCAAATAAATAAGAACATTTAGCAGCTAACTTCTTTGCCTGTTGCTTTACCATCCTTGATAACAATTGAATTAAGATCGAAGTTAACTCCATTTTCACTTAAAAAAAGACCTCTGACTTGAATTTTATTTTTATTCAAACCATCTTTTTCAAGGCAAGAAACAGGAATATTTATTGTTAACCACTCTGTCATAGAATCGGTTGGTAATTGAATAGATCCTCTACAATTATTTCCACAGCCCACGCTAAAATATAAAGCTGGATTTGTCAGCGTATTAACCCTCATTATAATTTCATAAAAAGGTGAGATCATGCCAGATAGGTTAACTGGTGATTCTGTTGAAATACCAAAAGCTTGCAGGGATTCATTCTCTATAAAAATAATATTTTTAGCATCATCTTGTCTTTGATAATCGAATCTAGTGATTTTAATTTTGCCATTAGCGCTTTTGAAATCATCATCCATAACAAATTCAGGACCTGAATCAGTAACTATAAATTCCTTACCAGGAATTGATGCTGCACCAAGGAAAACATTAACCAACTCTAATTTAGAAAGAGTTTTATTTGTTTGAATTTTCTCAAGCTGAATATCTGATTCGTAAGAAAGTCCATATCCAAATGGAAATAATGGGTCATATATACTGTCAGTAAAATTAAGAACTGCCTGATCTTTGGATTTAGGCCATGAATAAGATAATTTGCCAGTAAAGTCATAATTAATTTCATTATCTTTAGTGAAAATTATATCTCCTATACCCTCCACAGCAGTTCCTGGAAGCCAGGCAGCAATAAACGCATCTGAAGCATTAATCTGCCTATTCACCACTAAAGGCCTACCAGATAAAAATATGCTTACAGTTGGAATGCTCTGAGCATTTACAGACTCGAGTATGGGTAGAAACTTAGGATCGGTTGGGGTAAATGAAACATCTTTTAAATCACCTAGCATTTCAGCATATGGCTCCTCGCCAAAGACACCGATAACGACATCTGGTTTTTTAGAAAATTTACCATTTCCAGAGAATTCAACTGACCCTCCTGATGAAATAATAAATTGTTCTAGGGCCTGATATATTGAATTAACATTTACAAAGTCTTTATTTGAGTTTTCTCTTCCTTGCCAAGTAATTGTCCAGCCACCTGTTTGAGATGATATCTTGTTTGCAGCATCTCCAATGATTCCTATGTGTTGAACAGGGTTTAATGGAAGAAGTTTGTCATTATTTTTTAACAAAACCAATGACTCTCTAACAGCCTGACGAGCCAAAGCTATATGCTCAGGATGACCAAGATAATTTCCCTTAAATTCATGGGGAATCCTTCCATTAAATAGTCCTAATCTAGATTTAACCGTTAAAATCTTCCTAACTGCTTCATCAAGCCTTGCTTCGGAGATTTCTCCTGATTTTACTTGCTTGATAGTATTTCGTAGGAGATCTTTCCAATTTTCGGGAACCATAAACATATCCACACCAGCATTAAAAGACTGAGCACATTTTGCATTTGAACAGCCCTCAACTTGACCATGGCCATTCCAGTCACCTACTACGAAACCATCAAATTGCATGTCTACTTTCAAGATGTCAGTCAATAATTCTTTATATCCATGAAGTTTCTTACCATTCCAAGAATTAAAACTTGCCATAACAGTTTGCGCGCATGCATCTAAAGCATCAAAATAAGGGTAACCATGAATCTCTCTTAAGCCTGTTTCTGAGATTCTTGTATTGCCTTGGTCAACACCTTCAAAAGTCCCGCCATCACCCATAAAATGTTTTGCAGTTGCAATCACATGATTGCCATCAAGCAAAGTTTCTCCCTCACCTTGAAGACCAAGCACAAATGCCTTCCCAAGTTTTGATACCAGTATAGGATCTTCAGAAAATCCTTCGTATGTCCTTCCCCAGCGATCATCCTGAGGAACTGCTACAGTTGGAGCAAATGTCCAAGCTACCCCTGTGGATAAAACTTCGAGGGCAATTGCTTCTCCGATACTTCTCATTAAATCAACATTGCCTGAAGCTCCTAGACCAATGTTGTGAGGAAACAAAGTTGCTCCGATAACATTGTTGTGCCCATGGACTGCATCGGTACCCCATAAAACAGGTACTTTTATGCCTTTATAAGTAGGAGAAGCATCATAAAACTCTTTGCTTAAATTTTTCCAATCTTGAACTGAGCTGTATTTATCTCCATTAGGTGCAGTATTTCCTCCATTTAAAACAGAACCAATTTTAAATTTCTTCACATCTTCTGGTGAAATAAAATCTAAGTCTCCTTGAATGACTTGACCGACCTTCTCCTCAATGGTCATTCCATCAATTAATTGCTCAATAAGATCAGCATTATTAAAATTTTTATATTCACAAGAATGTGTCCGTGACCAGTCGACCTCAGACATCACCAAACCTGTTTGAAAAAATAAAATAATTAATAAAAACTTCTTCATAGTTTCTCCATATTTAAAAATCTATATCTGAAAATTCAATCTTTGTTTTATTTTGTGTTAATAAAAAATGTAAAGGGAGCTTCTTATCTACAAAGGCTTGCTCAATGATGATCCTTTTGTTTGGATTTGATACCAATAAAATACAACGTTTTGCATTAAGTAATAGTGAAAGATTCATAGAAATTCTCTTATGACTAGGTATGCCTTGAGGTTCTCTAGAAAGAACTAACTCTGGTGAAGCGTATTCATCAAAAGCATTGTTATTTGCGAGCTCAGCTGGAAACAATGATGCAAAGTGACCATCACTGCCCAGTCCAAGCAACACTATATCAAAGGGAAGATTAATTTTTTCTAGTACATTGTTATCATTTAATGGGTAGAAAATAGCTTTATTAGCTTTATTAATAAGTAAATGATTTTTAACTAAATATTCATTTGAATCTTCATGATCTGCAGGTACCACCCTATCATCACCAAGAAAAATTGAAACTTTAGACCAGTCTAAATCTGATTTACTTAAGCATTGATATAATGGCAATGGACTATTGCCGCCACACACAACGAGCGAAGCTGAACCATTGGAATTAATTCCACTGGTTAATGAATCAACTATAGAGTTTGAAATTTTATTTAAAATACGATCTTCCAAAACTAATCGAGGGTCTGACTAAATTTATTTATAAAATTTAAACTACCATGCAAGCAGGTCATCTCTTGTTTAATTAATGCAATGGGCATCTGTAGTAAAACTTCTTTATGCATTGATTTTCTGTTGATAACAAAATTTTTTATAAAATCATCAGCATCCAGAAATTTATACAATGATCGTATTAAACCACCAGCAAGATAAATTCCTTTGCCTGGCATGAATGCCAAGGCAAGCTCAGACAAAATTTGAGAAAAAGATTTTAAAAATAGCTCAACACTCTTTTTTGCTAATTCGTCAGAGTGGCAAGCATTCAAAATCTCCTCTGAGGATTTATTGGTTTTAGCAAGGTGAGAATAAATTTTTACCAACCCCCCTCCAGAAATGAGATCTTCGATTATATTAATATCAGTTTTGCTTGTAAGACCAATATCTAACAATAAATTAGGGATTGTAAACAGACTGTTTCCAATTTCTGTTGGAAGAACAATACTGTCATTAACAACTTGAGCAGCTCCCAAGCCTGTCCCGGGACCCAAAATTAAAGCAGTATCATTGAAGGGATCCCCTGTATTAATAAAGTGCATATCATCTTTTGCAAAAAGAGATAACCCATGGCCTATTGCCTCCCAATCATTTAAGAGATGACAGGAATCGACAGAAAATTCTTTAAGAATCTCAGTTTCATCTATTCTAAATTCTCTGTTAGTCATTGAAATAGATTGATGCAATTTCGGTCCAGCGATAGAAAAAACTAGATGCCTTATTGATGAATTTTCATTTAAAAAGTTTTGTAACATTTCATCAAATGTATCCAAAGACTTTAGATTTTGTTTAGTCGGGTTTATGAGTTCGTTTGAGCCAATTTCAGCTACAGCTGTTCTGATATTTGTTCCACCAATATCAATCAGCAACACTTTGCTATTTAGAAATTCTACTTGAGGATTAATTACCATAATAAATAATATGTAATGGTTAAAATCATGAAAATAATTAATGTGTTGATATTAAAGGATTGCTCAGTTTTAAAATTAATTCCGGCAGTATCGATAGCCTTATCCTGATCGACATATCCCTGAAGTAAGCTAGTGATATAGCATGCAAAGCCTGAAATTATGAACACAACTCCCATTCTATGAATAAAAGGATATTCTGGAAAAACAAGAAAAATAAATAGAGATAAAATTAAAGACACACTTGCAGCAACCAAGACACTTAAGGTTGTAGCTTTTTTCCAAAATAAAGCTACCAAAAATATTACTAGAATTCCAGGAGTAAAAAACCCTGTGAAGTTTTGAATGTATTGAAATGCTGATTCCATACTTCCAAGCAGCGGCTGAGCACAAAGAACAGCAACAAGCAATGCAATCCATGCCATATTTCTTCCTACATTAACTAGCTTCTGCTCTGTAGGCGGAGATTTAACAAAACTTCGATAAATATCCATAGTAAAAATAGTACTAACGCTATTTGTCATTGATGCTAATGAAGAAACTATCGCTGCAACCAATGCTGCAAAAGTTAGACCCAAAATACCATTGGGTAATAATGACATCATCATAGGGTAAGCTTGATCTGACTTATCTAAGGCTGGGTAAATTACTGCAGCACATATTCCAGGCAGCACGACAACAAATGGCATTAGAAGCTTTAAATATGCAGCAAACATAACTCCTTTTTGAGCTTCTGGTAATGATTTAGCACCCAAGGCACGTTGAGTTATATATTGATTAAATCCCCAATAAGCAAAGTGTGCTATCCACAGTCCACCAATTAAAACCCAAACACCAGGTAAATCTTTATATGCAGAATTTTCAGGAGATAAAATCATGTCAAATTTTTCTGGAAGTAATGCATAAACCTGAGATAAGCCACTTATAAATCCGGCACCCTCAGAGATTTGATTCAATGCTATGTATGAAACAGATAATCCTCCAAAAATTAACAAAACAACTTGAATGATGTCAGTCATAGCGACTGCTTTTAAACCACCCCACAAAGAGTATGCTAAGGAAAGGAGAGCTAGAAGAACCAATCCAGAGAATAAATCTAAACCAGTTAAAGAGCTGATTGCAAGAGAGCCAAGCCATAAAACACTTGTTAGATTGATGAATATATAAACAGCTAACCAAAAAAAAGATAGAACAAGACTCACTCTTTTATCAAATCTTTGCTCAAGAAACTGAGGCATAGTGTAGATTTGTTTCTCCAAAAATAGCGGTAAAAAATACTTTGCCATGACTATCAATGCTATTGCTGCCGTTAACTCATATGTAGCAATAGCCATACCAACAACAAAGCCTTGACCGGACATACCTATGATTTGTTCCGCAGAAATATTTGCAGCTATAAGGGATGCGCCTATTGCCCACCATGGTAATGATCTGCCTGCTAAGAAATAATCTTCAGCCGTTTTCTCGGCTCCTTGTTGAGATCGAGAAACATATTGAGCTAAAATGATTATTCCAATGCAGTAAAAAGCGACAATAAAAACGTCTAAATTACTAAATAACATTGATGAACTACCCCATTGATATCGTTGTCAAAATACATTATCGTTAAAATAGACTAATAAGGCAATAAAATTTAAATGCAATGACGGTTACAATTAAAGACGTTTCGAAAGATGCCAAGGTATCTATTAAAACTGTTTCAAGGGTTATAAATAATGAAGCAAATGTTGCAGAAGAAACGAAAAAGAAAGTTCTAGTATCTGTTAAAAAGCTTGGATTTAGACCAAATAAAAGCGCTCAAAGCTTAAGATCAAAAAGATCGTTCATAATTGCATTACTGTATGACAATCCAAACAAATCATATTTAGCAGATGTGCAAAGTGGAATATTTAAAGCTTGCAAATTAACTGGATATAACCTCGTTATTCAGGAATGTGATTACAAATCACCTGATTTAAATAATACTATTCTTGAATTTGTAAATGATCTAAAAATTGATGGCTTGATTCTCACCCCTCCCCTCAGCGATATGGATGATTTCCTTAAAGATCTAGACAAAAATAAAATTGAGTATGCTGTTATAGCACCAAGCACAAAGAAAGCTGAATCTTTATATGTATCTTCTAATGACTATGAGGCTGCATACAAATTGACCTCAGAAATTATAAAGCATGGGCATAAACAGATAGGTTTTATAAAGGGGCATCCAAAACATTCAGCCTCAAGTCTTCGGTTTAATGGCTTTATCGACGCGATAGTCAATCATAGCCTTGAGACAAATGATGATTGGATTAAACAGGGAAATTTTAGTTTTAAGTCAGGATTTGATGCTGGAGTTGAAATCTTTCACTCAGAAAACATACCTTCTGCAATATTTGCAAGCAATGATTCAATGGCTGCAGGGATTATGAAATCTGCTCAAATGAAAGGCTTAAAAATTCCAGATGATATATCCATTGCAGGATTTGATGATTCACCTATTGCCGATGAGATTTGGCCAGCACTTACTACTGTTAGACAGCCAGTTGAGAAAATGGCAAATCATGCAGCCAAAATTTTGATGGCAAAATTTAATGGAATAGAAGAAAGCAATCAGTCAAAAGAATTTAAATCTGATTTGATCTTGCGTGAATCACTAAAAACCTTGTAATTTAAAAGATTCGACAATACCAGCAACTACAAACTCTATTGCAAGAGCTCCAAGCAGGATTCCAAATATTTTTTGCACCACAATAATAATTGTTGGGCCAACTTTTTTAGAAAGGCTTGCTGAGAGCCACATAGCAAAAGCAACCAATATCACAATTATCAAAATTGGAATGAAGTTAATTAATATTTCTGTTGTATTGCTTGCATTGTTTTCAGCAATTAAAAGCGCAGTTGTCATTGCGCCAGGACCAGCGATCAAAGGTATTGCTAAAGGGAAAATTGCAAGAGACTGAATTGACTCATCATCCAGCGCTACTTCAGCTGTATTTTGTCGCCTAGTTTGCCTTTGCTCTAAAACCATCTGGAATGCAATTGCAACCAAAAACAACCCACCTATTATTTTAAATGAACTCATTGAGATGCCCATAAGATCCAAAATTGAAGTTCCGAATATATAAAATAAAGATAGTACAAAAAAAGAAACTATAGTTGCTTGAATATAGATTTTCTTAATATCATCTTTATTTAAGCCTTGAGTAAGACTCGCAAAAATAGGAACAAGTGCAATTGGATCAACTGCAACAAATAGTAAAATTGTATTTTCAAGTAACTGATCAAACATTTTAGGTAGTTATGATTTGAATTGAATCGGTATGAGATGCTGAATATACCCCAGCTATTAATACAAATTTTAGAGATTTTTTAGACTTCTTACCAAACATTAAAGTTGATTTGATCCGTGAGAGTGTTTTTGTCTGATTGGTTATTGATTTTATAAAATGCGGTTTTATTCCACCGATTATGCTTAAATGAGAGTAAGTATCATGATTATTTGTAAATGCATAAACAGGCATTCGAAATGGTTTTGTGTTTGAAACTACATTTGCTGTCTGACCTGACCGAGTGATGACAACTATTCCATCTGCACTTATCCTTTCAGCAAGATCTCGAGCTCCTTGTGCGATATTTTGCCAGTCTGAATTATCTTGAAGAAATTTTTCATAACCTAGAGTCCTGAACTGTTCAGTTCTAACGGCTATTTTCTTCAGCATTTTGATGCATTGCACAGGATATTTACCAACACTGGTTTCACCTGAAAGCATTACAGCATCGGCTCCTTCATATATTGCATTTGCAACATCAGTAACTTCAGCTCTTGTAGGAGTTGGATGATGAATCATAGACTCTAATAAATGCGTTGCAACAATGGATCTTCTCCCCCATTTTGCAGTTGCATACATAATTCTTCTCTGTATATTAGGCAAATCAGCAAGATCTGTCTCGATTCCCAAATCACCTCTTGCAACCATAACTATATCTGCAGCCTGCGTAATTTCATGAATATTATCTAGCCCCTCTTGATTTTCAATCTTTGCAATAATTTTTATAGATGATTTGTTTCTTTTTAATATGGCTCTAAGATTAGATATGTCTTTAGCAGATCTTACAAAAGATAAAGCAATGAAACTAACATTATGCTTAATTCCAAAATTAATGTCCTTGCGATCTTTTTTAGTAATTGATGGTAAGTCAACCCTAACTCCTGGCAGGTTAACATGACGTTTGCTACCAAGAGTCCCGCCATCAAGAACTTTACACTTCAAGCTTTCTTTATCTTTAGCCAAGACTTGAAAATTGAGTAAGCCATTATCTATACTTATTTTGGAGCCCTTATCTACACTTTTTATAAGTCCTTTGTAATTAATTTTAATTGAGGATGTTTCCACATCAACATCATCTCTTATTGTGAGATTAACTATGTCGCCTGTTTGAAGATCTATATCCGATTGGTTAATTCCTGTTCTAATTTCTGGCCCTTGAGTATCTAGTAATATTCCTATTGGGCCAAATGATTGTGACTGATTTTTATTGACCCTTTGAATCGACTTAATAATTTTTAATGCATCAGTCTGTGATGCATGGGACATGTTTATTCTTGCTACATTCATGCCAGCAGCATGCAAGTCTTTTAAGGATGAATATTCATTTGTGCTAGGGCCAATTGTTGCAATAATTTTTGTTTTAGTAACTCGCATGACCAGGATGATACTCCATTAAAATTTAAAGTGAAACAATGGTATTGGTTAGCCTATGTTGACTTATCAAAGGCAAAAAAAAACAGAGCTAAGCTCTGTCTTTTCAGTTCGAGATTGGAAGGGGTCTAAAGTGAGAATCTCTTTAGCTCCTTGAAGGTCTTCTCTTTCCTTCTTGGTGGGTTACTAAGCTCTTTTTTATCGTCGACTCTTAATAACGCTTTCGCCCTTCGTCTCTTCCTTCTCTTTCTCTCTTACTCCCGTCTGCAGTTGATTGTAAGTCGGTCCGAGTTGGTCTATTAAATATACGCCTTTAGGAAATAGAGTCAACACTTTTTTTAAAAAAAATATAACTAATTTGAACTGGCTTCTTTATTCCATTTATTTTCATAAAAATCTGCTAAAACTTTAAAGGCCATCTTTTTATTTCCAACCTCATCAATCAAACCTTTTCTATTATAAAAATCTTGAATTCCAGGCAATGGTCTTAACATGGCTCTAAAATCTTTAAAGACCCAGGGACTTATACCTTGAATTTGAGGGTTTTTTGAAAGCATTTCTAGTTGGCGCTCGTAGAGTTCAGCCTGATATTCCTCGGACCAAATCTTATTAGTATGATTACCAAATTTTGCACCTGCCCCAAATTCTGAAATGTGAATGGGTTTGTTAAATGGAGAGCTGATTTTAATATTTGGCATAACCTCAAACATTAATTTTCTGAGAGTGCCCTCGGGAATCATCATTTGATCTGTGAAAAATGTTACATAATACCAACCAAAGTATTCGTTATAGGAAATCAAATCAACACTTTCCCCAAGCGGATCGTCAATTGAAAGAGAGAAAGATAATTTACTATCAAGCGGTATATTTGCTTGATCAAGAATTGATTGAAAAATAGCTTTTTCCTTTGGGCTAACCCATTGAGATTTAGCTCCTTGCAGCGCCAAGACAAGAACTAATGATCTGAATTGCTCTTCACTACCAGATAAAAGAGCGGCTGTAGATAAGCGTGATGAATCATGAACTTCTATCTCAGAGAGAAGCTCGTGCAAGAATTTCATTCTTGGTGTGGATAGCGGAGTTTCATTTGCAACAGACCAAACTACTACAGATGCCCTATTCTGATCTCTTTGTACTAATCTTGTGATTTGATTCCTTGCAATGTCTAATGTTTGAGGATTGCCCCAGTCAATGTTCCAGTAGACAGGAACCTCTTCCCAAAGCATTAATCCAAATTGATCAGCAACCTTAGCGAGATGTCGGGTGTAGGGATAATGTGCAGCTCTTACAAAATTAATATTCAGATCTTTAGCAGTAGAAAGTAACTCATGAAAATGCTCTTTTGAGAAAGCTGGCCCTGGAATACCAATGGGTTCAGAGTGCATGGCAATTCCTTTAAATAGAATTTCTTGATTGTTTAAATATATTTTTTGACCTTGCGTCCTAATGGAACGAAACCCTATCTGATCAGAAATAGTTTCAGCGTTAGATGAAATGATTACCTCATATAGTTTAGGGCTTGAAGGTGACCAAAGTTGAGGATTAATCTTTATAGTTTCTCTAATTAATCCCATAGAGTTTGTAGTAAATTCATCTACAAATTGAAGATCTGGAATTTCAAGTTTAATCCTTTGCCCTGAGGTTTTATCATGCATTTCAAGCTTGAATAAAGCCTCAGAGAAATTTTCAGGATTAAGTTGTAAATATGCGTTTTGAATGAATTTCTTAGGCGTCTCAACAATGTAAACGTCACCAACAATTCCTCCCCACGGCCACCAGTCAGTTTTCTGTGTTGGAACAGAAGACTCATTAAGCGTATTATCAGTCTGTATCAACAAGATGTTTTCGCCTTCTTTCAAATACTCAGAAATATCAAAATTAAACGGAACATAGCCACCTTCAAACTGCCCAACAATGGAGCCATTAAGAAATATTTTTGTAGTGAAATTACTACCCTCTATGTAAAGGTGTACTAAAGCTTCTTTTTTGGCTGAATGACTAAATTTCTTATACAACCAAACAGGTCCTCTATAAAAAAATAGCTTCTCATCTTCAGCATTCCAAGCTCCAGGAATTTGAATTTTTGCAGCGGTTTCAAAATTATATTCAATTAACTCCATGCCTGTTTTTTGAGTTTTATTTTTAGGGAATCCGCCAAAAAATGATGATTCAGGCAAACCGTTATTCATAGGATCAACTATGTAACTCCATTCACCGTTTAAACTGGTAATTTGACGTGAATCAATCCACCCAATTAAATTATCTGGAGAAGGATAATTAGGAGCCTCTCTTTCAAAAAAACTATCTGCATCAGACTTTTCTTCAGCATGTAAACTAATTGTAAAAACTGTTAAAAAGAAAAAGAAAATTCTTGAAAAAATTATTTCTCGCACATTAATTAATTCCTTGAACCAAAACTACATGACGATTGGAAGAGTTTTTGGAATACTGCAAAGCCTCTTGATAATCAATTGACTCGTAGCAGAGCTTCGCCTCATTCATTGAATTGAATTCAACCAATACTGTTCTTTCATATTGGCCACCTTCTAATTCTATTTGCTCTCCACCTCTGACTAAGAATGTGCCTCCATGCTTACGAATGGCTGGACCAGCTAATTTAATGTATTCATTATATTCTGCTGCATTGTGAACATGACACCTTGTGATCCAATAAGCTTTCATGAACTTTTAAAGTTCAATCTCATTTCGTGCAAGATGGGCTCAGTGTATCCACTAGGCTGAACTCTTCCTTGTATAGCAAGATTGCATGCTGCCTTAAATGCAATACCATCGTAAGATGGCCCCATTGGTAGATATGAAGGGTCGCCAGAGTTTTGTTGATCAACTACAACAGCCATTCGCTTCATAGTATCAATGACTTGTTCCTCAGAACAAATAGAATGGTGGAGCCAATTGGCAATATGCTGGCTGGATATTCTGCAGGTTGCCCTATCTTCCATAAGTCCTACATTATTTATGTCTGGTACTTTTGAGCACCCTACCCCTTGATCCACCCATCTGACAACATAACCAAGAATACCTTGAGCATTGTTATCCAACTCCATCTGTATGATGTCTGGTGAAAGAGACTTTATATCGTCAATTACTGGAATTGTTAAAATATCATCAAGACTAGCTTTTGCACGTTCTAGCAAAGCCTCTTGCCGATCTGACACCAAAATTTGATGATAGTGCATAGCATGCAAAGTTGCACCCGTAGGAGATGGAACCCAGGCACAATTTGCTCCAGACTCAGGATGCATAGTTTTAGTCTTATACATATTTAACATTTCATCAGGCATTGGCCACATACCTTTCCCAATTTGCGCATTTCCTTTAAAGCCTGTCTCAAGACCGCAATCAACATTCCAATCTTCATATGCAGAAATCCATGGTTGCTGTTTCATTTCTGCCTTTGGAATCATTGGACCAGCTTCCATGCTTGTATGAATTTCATCTCCAGTTCTATCTAAAAAACCTGTATTAATAAATATCACTCTTTCTCTAGCAACACGAATGCACTCTTTTAAATTGACAGTGGTCCTTCTTTCCTCATCCATGATTCCAACTTTTGCTGTGAGTGAATTAAGATTTAATGATTTTTCAACTGCTGAAAATAAATCACAAGTAAACTGAACTTCATCAGGACCATGCATTTTTGGCTTTACAATATAAATACTTCCAGCTTGAGAGTTTTTAATACCACTATCACCATTCAAATCATGCATGGCAATGCAAATTGTAAACATTGCATCTAATATTCCCTCTGGCACCTCATTCCCATCCTTATCAAGAATTGCAGGATTGGTCATTAAGTGTCCTACATTTCTTACAAGCATAAGGCTTCTCCCTGAAAGCTGAAAGTTAGACCCATCTGGAGCTATATAACTTCTGTCAGGATTTAGAGAACGAGTCATTTCGGAGTCACCCTTAATAAAAGTTTCTTTGAGATCTCCCTTCATTAAACCTAGCCAATTTCGATAAACAGTTACTTTGTCTTCGCCGTCGACTGCTGCAACTGAGTCTTCGCAATCCTGAATAGTTGTAATTGCAGATTCAAGCAACACATCTTTAATGCCAGCAGGATCTGTTGCTCCAACCGAATGACTGGGGTCTATTTGAATTTCAGCATGGAGGTTATTATTTTTTAGCAATACTCCTGAAGGTTGATCTGCTGCACCTTGATAACCTTGAAACTGGTCACTATTTTTTAGGCTAACACTCGCTCCATTATTTAGCCCTACCTCAAGATGCCCTTCTTTAACGCAGAATGAACTAACATTAGAATAGCTAGCGTTATTAAGCGCAAAATGTTCATCTAAAAAATTCTTTGAAAATGCGATAACTTTATCGCCACGTATAGGATTATATGCACCTGCCTTTGAAGCCCCATCATCCTCGGAGATCATATCAGTGCCATACAAAGCATCATAGAGACTGCCCCATCTAGCATTGGCAGCGTTTAAAGCAAATCTTGCATTCATTACTGGAACAACTAACTGGGGTCCAGCAATAGACGAAATTTCGGGATCAACATTTTCCGTCGTGATTTTGAAGTCCTCACCTTCTGGAAGCAGATAGCCAATGTCCTTTAAAAAATCTTTATAAACATCAAGATTTTTTTCTCCACCAGGATTCGCTAAATGCCAAGCATCGATTTGATCCTGGATAGATTCTCTAATATCTAGTAACTCTTTATTTCTTGGACTAAATTCATGAATAATATTTTCTAAACTGGTCCAAAAATGATCTTCAGATAAGTTCAATCCTGGCAATACTTCAGATTTAAGAAATGCTTCTAGATCTGTTGAAACTGATAATGATCCCTTGTTGATATATTTGTCTGGCACTATTTTCTCGCTTATGAAATAAAAATAAAGATATAGTCTAACAAATAAAAATGTATGGCTAGAAGAAAATTAATTTAATTACATTATTAATTTTGACACCTACTAATAACAGTCTAGAATTCATTAGAATGCACCAACGAAACACATTATTTATAAGCTTAATAATTATATTAATGACCTCATGTGGTGGCGGAGGCGGCGGATCATCATCAGAAAATCTTCCAGCTAACTCTGCAACCCCGGCTCCTGCTCCAATCCCCTCTTCACCATCAACAACAGTAACAAGCAACCTTGTTTCCCAAGCCAAGGGAACCATCAGTGGAGAGATTACCTATAAAGAAATTGATAGAGAGTTTATTCTCTATGTTCCTTCTAGCTATGACAGCTCTTCAAAGCAACCCCTTGTATTTAACTTTCATGGATATGGGAGTAATGCAAATGAGCAAATGAACTATGGAGATCTTCGATCTCAAGCTGATGCGAACGGTTTTATATTGGTTCATCCTGATGCGCTAGACGATATTGGAGGAAAAAGTTATTGGAACATGGGAGGTTGGTCAATTAGCGTTCATGATGATCTAGAGTTTATAGAGAATTTAATAAATCTTTTAATGGATAAATACTCCATTAATGCTGAAAGAATTTATTCCACGGGGATGTCAAATGGTGGCTTTTTTAGCTTTCATCTTGCATGCAACTTAAACGCTAGTTTTGCAGCTATTGCTTCAGTAACCGGTTCAATGTCTTACGAGACTTTTGATAATTGCAATGCAAGAAAACCTACCCCAGTTCTTCAGATTCATGGATCAATTGATACCGTGGTGCCATACAATGGAATAGACTCGATCATGAAGCCTATCAAAGATGTAATGGACTACTGGAAACTTAATAATGGTTGTGAAGACTTCGTGCTGTCTCAACCTGGACTGCTTCCAGGAACAACCTCTTGGACAGAAACCTACCTATTTGATAACTGTTTAAATGGGACTCAAAATATTCATCTTTACGTTCAAGGAGCTGGGCACATCTGGCCTGGTTCGATATACGAAAGCATTAATGATCCAAATTCCAGCAAAAGAATCTGGGAGTTTTTTTCAAAGTATGACATAAATGGTGTCATACAATAAAAAAGGGGTCTGATGACCCCTCTTTTTAAATTGATTAAAAATTCTATTTTTTAAAATCAACTCTGTAGATGATGTGGTGAGCAATCATCTTACGAATCTCTTCGTAACCTTTAGATATTTCCTCTAACTCAACCTCATTATCTCCATAAAGTTTCTCCAACTCAGACTCGACCGCTTTGTTTTTTTCTTCAGTTGGTTGCATTGAGGCCAAATCTTTATACTGAACAGTGATCCAAACATTTGGTGAATCAGCAACGCTGAGTGAAGTCCATACATTAAAATCCTCTACATAACCAAGTTTCTTTTGCACATTCATAGCCCTGACCCAGGTTCTGTTGAGATTTGTAAGGTATGTATCTACATAGTTTGGTTGAACCGCGACAACAGTTAACTCCATTGGCTCTTGAGAAGGAGTAAAATCTTCGTAGATTTCTGCTGATGCAAACATAGTCAATAACAAAGGTAAAAGTAAAAACTTTTTCATAATTTTTCCTTATAAATTTTTATCTAATTAAAGTCCCAGAATACATCCTTGAATTTTCACAAGAATATGTTTCTCTGACCGCTTTATTCTCATCTGTATTGTTAACATTTGACCAGTAATGATCAATTGCTTTGCCCCATTCCTCCCAATCAGGCGAGCCATAGGATAATACAAAATCATACTCAGCAAGTTGAGCTGGAGCTCCATTGCTAGGTCTGATTAAACGGGCACCATTTTTTATGCCTGCTTCATGAGAAATTTTCATTTGATTGCTTAGATTGATAAAAGCATCAGCAAGAGTCTTGCCTTCTTTTAAGTTGCAGTAACGATAAGAAACTGGATACGCGCTTGATAATTCATCTGAATCAAAATTTGATTCTAAAACCCATTGAACAGCATTGAAGGCTTGCACACATGTTACAGGAATTGAGTCTCTTACTTTCTTAAAATCATCACCAAACCAATTATCCAAAGCCTTTCCCATATTGGTAGCTGTATCAGTGTGGCCGACCCAGAACATATCAAAATCATTCAATGGAGTCCGATATCTAGGCACCATAACAGCTGCATCATAACCAGCTTCATCAGTTGCATCCATGACTTTGTTCCATGACTTGGACCATTTCATAAAATCATCAAAACTTTTTCCATCATTAAGATTACACATTAAGTACTCTGCTCTAATTGGATCAGGAACTTCCTGTGATTGAATAAAACTTGCTGAAAACAACAAAGTAATTAGAAATATTTTTTTCATTTTTTCTCCGGTAAAAGTAATTAATGATATCCAGTATGCAATATATGTATGAAAAATACATGGATCATCTATTAAAATAATACAATAAATATTTAAAATAATTTATTTTTACTATGCGTAATTTTCTGATCCTCTTATTGCTTAGCTCATCTTCAATGCTTCATAGTATTGAAAAAGCTGATTTAATAATTAGTTCCAATAAAGTGATCCTAATGACAGGTCATCAAAAAGCTCAGCCACTTTCAATTGCTATTCAAAATAAAAAAATAGTTTGGATTGGATCACACACTGAAGCAAAAAAAATTCAAGGGCAACGCATTAACTATCATAATCAAGCCATTCTCCCGGGTTTTATTGATGCTCATGGTCACGCATCCTACTTAGCATTCGCTACACAAGTTGCAAACATTGCCTCTCCCCCAGTTGGAGAAGTTACAACCATTAAAGATCTTCAAGAAAATCTCAAAAAATTTATCAAAGACTCTGATCTAAAGCCTGGCGAATGGGTCATGGGACTTGGTTACGATGACTCGCTTTTAGCAGAACAAAGACACCCCACCAAAGTTGATCTTGATGCAGTTAGCACTGATCATCCAATATATCTTATTCATGTCTCAGCTCATTTGGGTGCCACAAATTCACTGGGCTTATCCTTGGCAAATATTAATAACGAAACACACGATCCTCCCGGTGGAAAAATCCGGAGGTATGAAAACTCACTCGAGCCAAACGGGGTTTTCGAAGAAACTGCTGCCTACCCTCTTCAACAATTGGCCATGAGCGCTTACAAAGACCCAATTGGCAGCGTCAAAAAAGCTATGGATATTTATGCTAGAAACGGTATTACCACAGCTCAAGATGGAGCCTCTAACCTAGAAACCATTGCTTTAATACAAGCAGCTGATGCTCAAGGCATGATCAATCTGGATATTATTAGTTACCCCATAGGACAAAATGGATTAGATCAAAATATAGATTCAATTAATTTCGGTAACTATAAAGGAAGATTAAAAATTGGAGGCATCAAACTAATTTTAGACGGCTCACCTCAAGGGAAAACTGCTTATTTAACTGAACCCTATTACAAACCGCCTCACAGTGAGTCAGATTCGTATAAAGGATATCCTCTCATTCCTCAGTCAGAAGTTTCAAAATGGGTAAAGCGGTATGCTGACCTCAACATTCCCATTATGGCCCATGCCAATGGTGATGCTGCAGCTGATATGCTTATTGAAGCTGTAAAAGATGCAGGCATTACTTCCGACCATCGAACCATCATGATTCATGCGCAAACCGTTAGAGAAGACCAACTGGATCAAATGAAAGAACTAAGTATCATCCCTTCTTATTTTTCAACCCATACATTCTACTGGGGAGACTGGCATAGAGATTCAGTGTTTGGAGAAGATCGTGCCATGCGTATAAGTCCTACAAAATCTACTCTCAATAGAAAAATGCCTTTCACCGTCCACAATGATGCTCCTGTTGTTCCACCCGATATGATTAGACTGTTGTGGTCCACAACCAACAGAAAAACCAGGTCTGGAAAAGTTCTGGGTGAGGAACAAAAAATTTCTGCATATTCAGCTCTGGAGGCCATGACAATTAACGCTGCTTTTCAGCATTTTGAGGATGATATCAAAGGCAGTATTGAGGTTGGTAAACTGGCAGACTTAGTGGTCTTATCAGAGGATCCTTTAAGCATACCAGTTAATGAACTGCTAGAATTAAAAATTATGGCCACTTACTCACATGGCAAGGAAATCTTTAAAAATGAAAAATAATACTAAATTTAATCATTCTGTGATTTTGATTAAAAAATATCTTTTGAGCTTCTTTTTGATGCTAATAATCTCTCCTATATCCCATGCAGATGAAAGCCTGGCTTTATTTGAGCCAATGGATGTATTTGATCTTGAGTGGGCAACTGATCCTCGAGTATCACCTGATGGCAAAACTATAGTCTACGTGCGTAAATCCAATGATGTCATGAAAGATCGTGAACGATCTAATTTATGGCAGGTTTCAACGGACGGAACTGATCATAGACCACTTTATTCAGGCTTAAAAAGCATCAAATCTCCTCGCTGGTCACCAAGCGGAGAAAAGCTCGCATTTGTTTCTAATGATACTGGTTCGCAACAAATTCATGTGCGGTGGACAGACAATGGAGAAACTGCGGTCATTTCGCAATTACAAGCTTCGCCCTCAAATCTGTCTTGGTCACCAGATGGGAAATGGCTTGCCTTTACCATGAATGTTAAAGCACCCTCTGAGACTATCGCTGAGCCTCGAACAAAACCTGAAGGTGCTAGTTGGGCCAAGGGACCTATAACAGTAACAACAACCCGATATCAATATGATGGGCAAGGAATTGTTGAACCTGCATATCGTCATGTATTTATTGTTCCTGCTGATGGAGGCACTGCACGGCAACTTACTGAAGGTAATTTTAATCATTATGGGCCTCTGGCTTGGTCACCAAAAAGCACTCATATTTTCTTTTCAGCCTATCGTTCTGACGATTGGGAGCTTGTAAGCGACGAAGCAGATATTTATTCAGTAAATGTAGTCACAAAAGATATCAAACAAATCACCAACCAATCTGGTGCTGAACGCTCACCAGTCATATCGCCAAATGGGGAATTGATTGCATTTAATCAAGAAGAAAGGCGGCCTCTGGCCTACACGCCAGATCAAATCGTAATCATGGATCTAAATGGAAATAATATGCGCCTGTTAACTGAAGATCTAGATGGAGATGCGAACAATTTACATTGGGCTAATGATAGCAAGTCTATTTTCTTTGCTTATGATGAGCGTGGTATTAGAAAGATCGGTCGAGTCACCACAAAAGGTAAACTTCAAGAGATTACAAAAGGACTTGGTGGAACGACGCTAGGAAGACCCTATCTTTCAGGAGGCTTTCATCTTGCTAATGATACTATTGCATATACTCACGGGACTTCTAAGCGACCTGCAAACGTTGCTGTTATAAATGAAGAAGAAGTACAAATTTTAACAGCCTTGAATGAAGATCTTTTAAGTCACCGCAAATTAGGAGCAGTCAACGAAATTACTTACAAGTCCTCCTTCGATAATCAGGAAATTCAAGGTTGGTATATTACCCCGCCAGATTTTGATCCTTCAAAAAAATATCCATTAATTCTTGAAATTCACGGTGGGCCGCATCTAGCTTATGGGCCCTATTTCTCAGCTGAATTACAAATCATGGCAGCAGCTGGATATGTTGTTTTTTATAATAACTATCGCGGAAGCCTATCATATGGCGAAGATTTTGCCCTTCTTTTGCAATACAAATATTCTAGCGAAGAAGATTTTGCTGATCATATGTCAGGCATAGATACGTTGATTGATCTTGGATTTATTGATGATGAAAACCTTTTTGTTGCTGGTGGCAGTGCCGGTGGAATCGCTACTGCATATGCAGTTGGGTTAACGGATCGTTTTAATGCCGCTGTTGCTGCTAAACCCGTCATTAACTGGTTAAGCAAACCCTTAACTGCTGACTCTATGGTCGGTCAAATCTATCACCAATTCCCAGGTCCTCCTTGGGAACATCTTGAACATTACTGGAATAGATCGCCATTATCCTTAATGGGAAATGTAACAACCCCTACAATGTTGCTGACAGGCGAAAATGATCGAAGAACGCCTATTTCAGAAACTGAACAATTTTATCAAGCCCTAAGATTAAAAGGAGTAGACAGTGCTATGGTCAGACTTCCAGATACTTCTCATGGAATTGCAAGCAGACCCTCTCGGCTAATTACAAAAGTTGATCATATTCTTGCTTGGTTTGAGAGATATAAAACTGAGACAACACAATAAAACAACTGTGATAAGGTTATGACTTATTAGTTTTACAATATAAATTTATATATTTATGGAGATGATATGAATAAACTACTTTCAATAATTGGCTTGTTATTTATAGCTCAAATTACATTTGCTGGTCATCACGAATCTGGGCATATGAAAAAAGGGGTTGTTATTGGTTATGAGATCTCAGAGGATGGGACAAAGTTAGACATTCTTGCTGGAGATCCATCTCTTGTAAAAATTTGGGTTGATTACGTTGAAGCGCATAATCAACGCGATCTTGAGGCAATTGATAAAACCAATGCTGAAGACTTAGTTGGCAAGGCTCCCAACGGGGTGATTGTGAATGGTTCTGCAGAGCATGCTACTTTTCTTAAGAACTGGTTTGAAACATCAAATCCAATATGGGAATTAGTTTATGCTATGGCAAATGATGTGCCTCAAGCAGATGGCTCTATTCATCATTGGGTGACCTCTTCTTACAAAGTAACCGATACCATTGATGGCAAAGAGGTGGTTGCAAGAGAATCATTTGATGTGCGGATTGAAAACAATAAAATCAAAGAGATCATAGTAGCCTCTCGACAAGTTCTTTCTGAAGAAGAATAAATCTTTCTAACTGGAGCGGGAAACCAGGTTCGAACTGGCGACCTCAACCTTGGCAAGGTTGCGCTCTACCAACTGAGCTATTCCCGCTTTTGAGTTGGTTAATATACATCCAAGCTTTTAGTCATTCAAGAAAAATATATTTTAAATATATAATAAACATATGGAATTAGATCTGTTTGAATTTATAGATATTTTGAGTTTTAAAACATCTTGGTTTGAGGGAAATCCTTTGTGGGTGATTATAAGTTTTTTTATATATGCATCGCTTTTAGGTCTTTTCTTAAATGCAATCAGGATGAGTATTAAACTTGAAAAAATTCATAAACAAGAAAGAACTAAAACCTACGGACGTTTTTCAAAAGATATACTGATTATTGGTTTAACTATTGCATTAATAATATTGAGCTATGTAAGCTATCAAAAGTTATAAAAATTTAATTTTTTTCTGATATTCCTCTAAAAATCCTATCTCTGTCCTCTCCTAATGCTGGGGCACTCAAAAGTGCAAAATCAAAAATTACTATTCTTAAAATTATAGCTAACCTAGGTCTGGGTTATGAGTAAAGCTATGAAGACTCTCATCTACTGGTGACCATTGATTCGCTGTAGAGCTCCAGAAATTCGAAGCAATTGAGAGCCAAGATGAATCATTCAGTGTTCCAGCTTTGATAAATTTGATTGCTGTATTTTCTTCAACAAAACTTATGACTGGTGAACCGCACTCTTCACAGAAACCTCTGCTAATATGAGAACCAGCGGTTCCTGTAACAGTGTAAAATTTTAAATTACCGCTTAAGGAGAGATCTTCTTCTGGGATCAATAGAATTGTCGCTTTACCACTTCCTGTGGACTTCTGACAGTCTTTGCAATGACAATGATGCGCAGAGATAACTTTGGAGCTATCAAACTCATACTCGATCTTGCCACACAAACATCCACCTTTTTTAATTTCATCACTCATTTATTTACCCCTAAAATTTTTATCAATGAATATCATAAGTTTCGCTAACAAATATGCCAACAGAGACCATAAAAATTATTTATAATACGATGTACCTTTTATATTAAAAAATAATGTTTAAATTAAATTAATATATAACTAATTTTTATATTAAAACAATTTAATATTCATAAAAAATATGTACCTTTTATTTTTTAAAAATTAGTTTAAAGTCAACATTAATTTTTTAATTATTTAAGGGGAATTCCATGTACAAATATAGAAATATATTGTCTTTATGTTTTATTTTTATCTTTTCATTGAATGCATATTCGCAATCAAATGAGATTGAAGAAATAATTACCACCGCAACTAAAACAGAAAAAACTCTGCAAGAAGTTCCAGTTGCTGTATCAGTCATCAGTGCAGATGAAATTGATAAGTCGAATGTAGTTGATGCATTTGATTTAATGCAAGTGGTGCCCTCTTTGGACACAAGGCAGTATCAATCATCTAGAAATGCTGCATTTTTTATTAGAGGTTTCGGTAATGGTTCAAATAATAACGGTGTTGAGCCTTCCGTAGCATTGTTTGTTGATGGTGTATATCGATCAAAAATGCAAAGTCGGATCAACGATCTGCCAATGGTTGAAAGGGTTGAGGTTCTTCGTGGTCCCCAAAGTACTTTGTTTGGTAAAAATGCGACTGCTGGTGTGATTAACATCATTACAAAAAAACCTTCCTTCGAAAAATTTGGAAAGATTTCAACATCATTTGGGAATTACAATTCAAGAATTGTAAAAGCTTATTACACGGCTCCACTGAGTGACACTATGGCTTTTAGTTTGAATGCTAATACTAACCAAGCTGATGGTCATGCTAAGAATACAGTGACAGGTAATGATACCAACAACAGAGATAGATATTCTTTAAGAGCAGATTTATTAATTGAAACTGAAAACGATTTAGAAATTAGGATCACAGCTGATTATGATGAATACGATGAGTTTTGTTGCCAAGTAGGTAATGTTTCTGCGGGTCCTGCGAAAGAACTCGCTTATGCTCTTGGCGCTCAAGCTGCTCCAAACAATCCATTCACCGATCAGGTGCATTTCAATTTTGACTCTTTTTCAAAAGGTGAAAATTCCGGAATCTCAGTAAATATTGTTAAAGAAATGGAAAATATGACATTTACAAGTATTACTTCATCAAGGGATTCGGATAGCCTTGAAAGTCAAGATATTGATTTTGATAGCTCTAGAATACTTAACCCAAATACAACAAATGTGAATTTATCGTCAAAATCTCAAGAATTTAGACTTGCATCCAACGGTAATGCAAAGGTCAATTGGTTGGTAGGAGCATACTTTTATGAAGAAGACCTGAAAAATGATAGTAGTGTTAAGTGGGGACCATCATTTTATACATTTGCAAATATTGCATCAGGTGGAGCTCTTCCCACTGTTGCAGGTCTTTTAGGCTTGCCTGCGTCACTATTTTTCCAGGAAGGTACAGGAAGGGTCGGTTACTTTACACAAGAGACCGAAACAAAAACTTTATTTGGACAAGTAGACATAAGTCTAACTGATAAGATAAGCACTATCCTTGGTGTAAGTTACATTGAAGACGAAAAATCAGCAACAGGACTTGATGTAAATAATGATGTGTTTTCACAGATTGGTTTTGTAGGTGTTGGAACTATGGCTTTCATTGGAGCTGGTTTTGATCCTGCTACTGCAGCAGCTTTAGCTGCAAATCCCGAGACAAATGCATTGCTTGGATTTCAAGCTCTTCAGTTTATTCCTGAAATGCCGCAGTTTCCAAACGTTGGTCAAAGCGGTCAATCATCTGATGACAACATTGATTACACAGCAAAACTGACGTACATGCTTAATGATGATGTAAGCTTTTATGGAGGAGTTTCAACTGGATTTAAATCCTCTGCATGGAACCTATCAACAAATTCTTTGCCCGATCAAGCTGAAATAGCTGCATTAGCAGCAGCTGGAACGCCAGTTGCAGAAAATACTGCAATTGGTCAAAGGTATGCATCACCTGAAGAAGCAGAAGTTTTTGAGCTTGGTATGAAAATGAGACTATCAACAGGATATTTTAATTTCACTGCATTTAGCCAGGAGATTAAAGACTTTCAATCCAATACATTTGTTAGCTCCGGTTTTATTTTAGCTAATGCAGGGTTGCAATCATCAGAAGGATTTGAGTTTGATTTGCTTTTCTCCCCCGTGCCTAGTATTGATATTACTTTAGGTGGGCTAATCATGGATTCAAAATATGATTCTTTTACCGGCTCTGCTGCAGGTGACGTTAGTGGTACTAAGCCTGAAAATGTCCATGATGATTCTCTAACAAGTTCAATCACTTGGAACTGGTCACGAGGTAGAACTGATGGCTATGTCAGATTAAATCATCTCTATTCTGGGCCAACATTGATCAGGATTATTCCTTCAGAAAATGTTGCAATGTGTGCAGCAGGAACTTGTGAGAAAACGAAAGATACGCTCAACTTTAGTGCTGGAATCACTAGAGGTAATTTAGATATAGTAATCTTTGGTAACAACATCAATGATGACAAGTATCTTCATACAGCTTTCTCATCAGTAGGTGATCCATTTAGAACATCCTTTGAGGGTTATCCAAATGCACCAAAAACATATGGAGTAACAGTTAATTACTCTTTCTAAGATCATTCCACCCTTAGTTTTGATTTATTGAAATAGTAATAAAGGAGCTCGAAAGAGCTCCTTTTTTTTGTGTCAAATTTTATTGACTTAATTGATCTAACGCTTCTGACATCTTTTTCTGCAAAGCACCTATAGCTTGCAATGGCCTAATCATAACTTTGAAGTCTATAATCTTGCCCTCATCATTCCAACGAATAATATCAACGCCATTGACTGAAATATCATCGATATAGGTTTCAAACTCTAGTACCGTGTCTAATCCATCAACGAGTTCACGAACATACTTAAATCGCTTCATATCAAAAGTCTGTCCAGCTCCCATCAAATAAAGTTTAGACATCTCCTTTCCTTGAATGGGTTTAAAAACTATTGGCGATGTGAATACACAAGAATCATCTAGAATTTCATCCAAAAAATTTTCGTCATTGGATTTTAAGCCTTGATGCCACCTCTCAAGATACGATCGAGTATTATTCATTTGTGTATTTAAAACTGTTGGCAGTGATGATGCAAGCAGTTATTTTAAGTTAAAAAAAGCCCTTGCAACTGAATTGTTAAAAATAAAGAAGCTGCTATAAACTTATTTTTTTCTTCGTAGCTTTCGAAGACGAGCATATTCGTTTTGTTGCTTACGCTCTGCCAAATCACGCCTTTTATGACGCCTGTTTCTAGCTGCTTCAGATTTTTGAATTCTGATAGCTTTATTCATTCTTCTTTAATACTCTCATAAAGAAAAAAGAAAAGCAAAAAGTGGTTTATTTTGTCTTGGTAAGTTTTTGCAGTCTCAATTTGATAGTCTTTAGTTCTAAATTATAAGCAGAACCAGATGAAGAATTATTTCTTAAAATTGGTTGTGTAATTAATTGAGGATCTTGATGGGACTTGACTTTAACATAAGCCTCTCTGAAGGGTACTCCTGATTGAACCAGATTATAGGCACGATCTGTCATGAGCATGTCCAGATCTATAAATTCATTTGACCGCTGTGTATTTACTTTGATCGATTTAATCAAATCCGGAAGCAGACTTAAGGTCTTTGTAACGCAATGAGTTGAATATATCAGTGATCTCTTAGTAAGTTGTAAATCACGATGATATCCGCTTGGAAGAGATATTAAGTTTTCTAATTCTGAATAATGTCCTGCAATCTCTGCATACTTGGCCCTCATAATCTCAATAACATCAGGATTAGATTTGTTTGGCATGATAGATGATCCTGTTGAATATTTGGATGCGATACTCAATAAGTTAAACTCCTGAGCTAAAAAAATACTCATATCCCATGCAAATTTTCTTACATCAAGCATCGGCTGCTTCAAGGAGCCAATAAGCTCTAATTCAAACTTACCTCTGCTATTTTGAACATACAGACTATTTAATTGTTTTCTTTTGAAGCCCAATTCCTTGGTTGAAAGTTCACGCTTGATAGGAAGATTGACTCCATATCCAGCTGCTGTACCCAAAGGATTTACATTCACCCAGGATTGAGTGCTTGAAATCAAATCAATGTTATCAAGAAAAGACTCAGCAAAAGCTCCAAACCATAAACCCCAAGTGGAAGGCATGGCTCTTTGCAAATGAGTGTAGCCAGGCATAGGATCGGATGAATGTTTTTCAGCTTTATCAAGAAATGATTTAGCAATCTGTAGGTTGATAGATTGAATTTCATCTAATTTTGCTCTTGTGTAAAGACGCATGGCGACCATGACCTGATCATTCCTACTTCTTCCTGTATGGATTTTCTTTCCTACCGAGCCAAGCTCCTTTGTTAAGAAATCTTCTATAGCAGAATGACAATCTTCGTATTTAGAAGTTAATTTGAATTTCTTGGCTTGAAATAATTTGGCAAGCTTTTTTAAAGCTGAAATAATTTTCTTGGTTTCAGATTTATTTAATATATTAATATGTTGTAATTCATTGGCATGGGCAATGGATGCCTCAATGTCATATAGAAATAATTCTTGATCTAAAACTATATCTTCACCGGATAAGAAATTATCAATTATAGAATTTTTATCTTTTGAGCTTTGCTTCCAAATTTTCATCGTTCTATTATTCCCAAGTTATCTTCCCATCCAAATGCAGAATTTAAATTCTGCACAGCTTGCGTTGCTGCGCCTTTAAGGAGATTATCAAGTGCGCAACAAAATGTCAGCCTATTAATTTCTTTATCAACTTCAAAGCCTCCAATTATTACATTGGATGTGGTTTGCACATCTTGCAAATTTGGAAGTGCTTGTTGAATGGAAATAAGCGATTTGTGATCGTAGTAGTTGATAAATAAATTATAAATATCTTCAGGCAACATGGACTCTGACAGAATAAAATTACCAGTCATCATGATTCCTCTAAAAAAATTGCCCACATGAGGTGTAAATAATATATCTGAGTAACTATGAGCTTTAACTTCTCGCTCATGCAGATGTGATACGAGTGAGTAAGGAAGAATGTTATCTTTTAAAGCTTCCTGATCATTTCTAGCGTTTGGAGACGCGCCTGCTCCACTAAATCCTGAAATGCCATATAAGTTTACTGAGCCAACCAAAATATCTAACAAGGGGGCAAGCATAAATTGCATTGCAGAAGCATAACAGCCTGGGTTGCTAATTCTATTTGAGTGGGCGTTATTAGACAGTTCGGGGACTCTATATTCCCAACTATCATCAAAACGATGGTCAGCACTCAAGTCAATAATAATAGCTTTAGAATTATGCTGAAAAATTAGATCAACGTATTTATGAGATTCATTATTTGGCAAAGCTAAGATATAGGCATCTTCATCAGCCAAAACAATATTCTCTATACTTAAATCTTGATAAATCAAATCACTGCCAGCATTGAGATCCAATGGTTGACCGGCCTTAGTTAAAGAAAAAACTGAGCTGATATTTAAATACTTATGTTGAGCCAATAACTGAACAACTTCCTGGCCAACATAGCCTCTGCCACCTAATAAACCTACTTTTTTAACTTCCATTTAAATCACACTTTTTGGTTTATTGATAGCATACTCAATGCAATCTTTTAGTGCGCTATAATCAGATATGCCTATCCAAAAGATATGCCACTCATCTTGTTTCTGACAACCTTCACAAATGGAGGTATAAAAACTATTGATAGGATTGTTTGGTCGGGATCGCCAAAAAACTTGAGGATAAACTTTTCTCATCTCATGCCAAATACCTGCCCCCAAACCCTCACCTTTAGCTTCGGGAATAACACCAAACTTATCCATGTACGGAATTGTGAAATCATTTGAAATAGCTATCGTAGCTCGCTTGCATGAGGTCATAAAAATATTTAAATCTTTAGGAGAGTTAAAAAAATTGTCAACCAACTTACCTTTGAAAGAAGTTTCTACAATCTTTCTAAATTGATCCTCTACATCTTTGTCTGGAAGTTGATGTTGAACAACGCTATAACCATGTTTGATCAGAGTGCCAGATCCAGAATCGGTAAATAACTCTTTCGGCAGATTGATTGGCTGTGTTATCGATACAGAGGCTGTTTTTGGAAGATGATCTAATAAAGATTTTATTTGCTCTAATTTTAGTTTCATTCCAGAATGCAACCATTTTTCTTGCATAAGTTCGTTGTATTCCAAAGCCAAATTAATATTTGGTATCAATTGACCAGTTTTATTAAAGATACCGCCAATTTCTGACAGAAAGATGGCTTTATAAGGATTAATTGCTTTTACCAATTCAACAGTCGCAATATCAGCATTAATGTTTAAGACTTCGTTGTCTTGAAATCCCACTGGTGCAATTACAGGTATTGAATCTAATTCCAGAACCTCATTAATAAGATTGATATCGACAGATTGGATGGACCCCACATATCCCAAGCTAGGATCCGCCATAGTGCATTCAAATATATTAGAAATAAGGCCGTGTGCTTTTGCGCCTTGAGTCTCTAAAGCCTCAACGATCTTCTTATTGGTTTCCTTAAAAACTGAATAAGCAACGTCTCTCACTTCGAGAGAAGTGACCCTTTGACCATCGATAAAAGAAAAATCGATTTTCTTCTCTTCCAAAGCGGCAGAGAGCATTGGACCGGCCCCATGAAGTATGACAGGCTTTAGACCCACTTGATTTAAAAAAACTAGAGATGAAATAAGATTCTCAAGATCATTATCAATCACTGATCCGCCTACTTTTATAACAGCAAAGCGTTGTTCAGGAGAAGAAAATTTTTCAATATACTTATTTATTTCTTTCTCAGAACCTATAGCACCAAGGAGCTTTAAAATAGTACTTTTTATAAATTGATTAGATGGATTGCTCATTGGATTATCGCTTTGAAATCAATCAATGCTTGATTCAACTCATCAAGATCTACAAATTCATTTGGCTGATGAGCATCAGCAATATTGCCAGGACCATACACAATAGCTCGATACCCTGCCTCACTGAATAAAGAAGCTTCAGTCCAAAAATTCACGGGTGGAGATAATGTCAAACCCAACTCATCTGCAAATGACTCTGCATCACTAACATCGCCAGATGCTGGTAATGCAGGGGCAACAAATCCAGCAGTAAATCTTGCATTATTTTCAGCTGTTTGAGTATTTAATTCACTTAAAAGTTCATCAAAAGATTGTCCAGGTAATGGTCTCATACCAAATTTAACTTGGGCATGATCTGCAATGATATTAGGCTTTATACCCCCCTCAACTAGACCCAAATTAAAAGCGATGCCTTGTAAATCTTTAAAAGATTTGCTGTTGTATGATTCAGCAACTTTCAAGGCTGCATCCAACCATCGAGTTAATTTATGGATGGCATTATCAGTAAGGGCTCTTTGCTCTGAACTGTGACCCGCTAAACCAAAAAATTCCTGGGTACCTGTCAAAATACCTCTATGACATGTAACGGCTTTGTTTTGGGTTGGTTCAGCAACAATCACACCCTCAAAAGCATGTTGAGTTTTAAGATACTCCTTTATGCAAGTGCTTTGACCTGCTTCTTCATCAGTGGAAAATAAGATTGCATAATTTTTTAAACCTTTTTCAACTAAAGTTAGCAAACAAGCTGCAGCTCCTTTTATATCGCAGGCACCAAGCCCAATAGCTCTACCATCATTAATGGTTAACTCATATGGATTTGACTGCCAACCGTCACCTGCTGGAACAGTATCCAAATGCACATTGATAAGGTGTTTTGGTGAGCCTTTGGTAAGCAGAATATTTATAGAGCCCTCTCCCAAATCTGTTATCTGAGGATCAATAAAGTCTAAGGAGTTTAAATATTCAATTAGCCCTGATTGGTTAATCTTCCTAGGAGGATTTGAAGTATCACATGCAACTAGAGCTTTGAGATGTTGAAGAGTTAGCTCTAGGTCAGTATTCATTTTTTATTATGGATAGAAGCCCAGGTTGAAGTGCTCTGACCAATCAGCTTAATAAATCCTTTCGATTCAGCCTCTGACCAAGTTGCAGACTGAGCGTAAGTTCCTTCTGTACTCTTAAGAATATTTTTTGATTTTACAGCAACCGCATCAACTCTTCCGGGGGTAAGTTTCAAGGTGACCTCTCCAGAAACAGTTTTTTGAGAATCAAGCAAGAATGCCTCTAGGTTTTCTCTTAACGGCTCAAAGTAAAATCCTCGATAAACAAGATTTACCCATTCCTGCCCAACTTGGGACTTCACAAAATTTTGCTTATCAGTCAAGACAGCCTCCTCTAAGGCTCTATGTGCTGACATCAAAATCGTAATACCAGGCGCTTCAAAAACAAATCTACCCTTTAATCCAATGATTGTATCGCTTGAAAAAACTGAGCGCCCTATTCCATAAGAACCTCCCAGTAAATTTAAAGATCTTAAAAAATCAGCTCCTTGCATCTTTTTCTTATTGATAGAAATAACTTTTCCTCTAAGAAATTTTATTTTCAAAGTTTTAGATTTCTTGGGGTATTGATGGGGTAATTTACATATTACAAAACTTTCGTTTGAGGGCTCTTCCCACTCATCAATTTCACTTCCAGAGATTGTTGCTCCCATTAGATTTTCATTGATGCTATATTTTTTATGCAATGAAGAAACTTTAAAGCCTCTTTCTTGTAAATAATCCTCTTCAAAACCTCTAACATTTTTAGTGATATTTTGAATCTCTCTTATTGGAGTAATAATGTTGTAATCTCCATGAGCCCTAATGGATAGATCAAATCTAATTTGATCGTTACCCATACCAGTACAGCCGTGAGCAATATCTTTTGTTTTTAATTTTTTACATAATTTAATTGACTCCTTAACAATTAAATATCTATCAGAGCAAAGCGCAGGATATTTATTTTGATAAAGTGCACCAGATTGAACTAACGGGATTAAAATTTCGGACCACAAGCTCTTTTCTACATTGATGTTGATGTGTTTTTTTGCGCCTAGTTCCTTAGCTCTATTTGTAATCGCAAGTTCCTCTTTAGGTGAGATACCGCCTGTATTTACAAATAAAGTATGAACTTCATAACCTTGATCAATTAGATAGGGGACACAGAAACTTGTATCCAAACCACCTGAAAATGCTAGCACTACTTTCTTATTCATTATTCAATACCTATAAAATTTTACTAAGCATGGACTTTTGAACATGCTTTCTATTTCCTGCTTCTTTAACCGCTATACAATAATCAGCATTCATGACTCCATCCGTTGCCTTAACATTTCTTCTCAATGGAAGGCAATGACTAAAAACAGCTTTGTTGGTGAGGGCCATCTTTGATTCATCAACGATAAAGTGCTTGAATTGATTATTATTGGCTATTTGCTCATCTATTTTCCCATAGTGGCTAAGGCATCCCCAGCTTTTTGCATAGACAATATCTGCATTTGAATAAGCGCTATCAATATCATAAGAGATATCAAATGAAGCTCCTTCAGATGCACAATTCTCTTTAGCTGCTTTAAGATATCTATCATCTAGATGATAATCCTCAGAAGGACATAACAATTTAACATTCATACCAAACTTACTAGCTATCAAGAGGCTAGAATTAGCAACTGCTGTATTTAATGGTTTAGGATGATAGGTCCAAGTCAGAAGATATTCTTTACCCTGAAGATCACCGAAATGTTCTTGCAAAGTTAATATATGAGCAAGTTCTTGGCATGGGTGTTCAATTGTCTCCATATTCACCACTGGTACAGAAGAATATTTTGCAAAGCTATTAATCACTGAATCTGTTCTATCATGATCCCAGTCCTTGAAATGAGGAAATGCCCTTATGGCAATGCAATCACAATAGGAAGATAAAACTTGCGCCACTTCTTTTACATGCTCTTCGGCATCTCCATCCATGACAATATTTTCTTGAAACTCAATGGGCCATGCATCCTTGCCAGGTTGCAAAACAACTGCAGTTCCTGAAAGCTCGCTTATTCCAACTTCAAAGCTGGTTTTAGTTCTAAGCGATGGGTTAAAAAATAACATTGCAATTGATTTATTTTTTAAAAGAGGTTGATAAGGATTATTTTTAAGCTCAATCGCAAAATCAACAATATCCTGCAGTTCCGATCGGGACCAATTTTGAGTTGTAATAAAATTCTTCATGTTAATTTATGAAACCACGCCATTACTGGGGGGTTATTAGATAGATCTACGTCTTCTTCTGGTTGGAGTTGAACATGGAGCAAATGCAACAGTACTGCTAAGCTTTTTAAGCAATATTTCTTGGTTAAGAGATCTTGTTACTATGTTCATATTGATGGAAGTATGCAAGAAAAAAACAATAAATCCAACTTTATTTAAAAAAAAGGGAGCCAATGCTCCCTTTAAAAATTAAAATTGTTTATTTAGTTCCAGAGACATAACCTTCTTTTGCTTTAAGATTTCTAACTTTTTTGTATAAAGTGCATTTTTGTGATTTAGATTCAAATGTAAATCCTTCGACCTTAGTCTTTGAAAGAGCAATTTTTGAGCAACCTTCTACTGAAGAATATTTTTTTGCTGTTTTAACAGCAAATATTTTACCTTGAATTGCATAATCATCCTGAATCGCAATTTGAGCAGTCGCTATTGATGGCAATGTAACTAATGTTAAAACAATTAATAGTCTCTTCATTATAATTCTCCTTTATGTTATGAATTTTATTTATACATATTATTTATAATGTTTACAGTGTAAACATTTAAAGTTCATCATAGTATGTTTACAGCGATAACATTGCAACAATTATGTGAACTCTCTATAACATTTATGCAATATAGGTGCCAATTGCACTTATTAAAATTTCAAAAGATAATAGCTCAATGAAGCTTAAAGATTTAATTGCTGAGGCACATAGCATTGTTCCAAAAATTTCATGTGATAATTTTGCAAAAAACGCTGATGTTTTTTTTATCATAGATGTTAGAGAAGAAACTGAAATTGCTGAGACTGGCAGCATACCAAATTCAATCAATATACCGAGAGGCTTAATTGAGTTAAAGCTTACGCCCTCAAATGATGATCAGGGCCTTCATGCAACTACTCCCATTATTGTTTACTGTGGCGGTGGTAGCAGAGCTTCTCTTGCTGGAAGAACTTTAGTTGAGCTTGGATTTAAAAATGTCCAGAATCTTGAAGGAGGTTTTAGGGGCTGGAAAGAATTGTCAGACTAATCTAGTTTAGGCAATAAAGTAGCAAGATGGTCGTGGGCAGCATTTTTATATTCTGGACTAGCTCCAGCCATAACCTCTCCCTTTCTTGCACAACTTTCATAAGCTACCCTTCTAAGCTTTGGATCAGAAAAATCTAGCAATGCATTACTAGGATCATAGACTTTCTTAGTTTTAGCATTAAGTTTCAATTTACATTCAGCCCAGCTGTAAGCCTCTGGTATAAGCCTGAGAGGTTGTGGACCATCAAATGAATGAAAAGAATTAGGATAGATCTCTATGAAAGCATTTCCTCCTTGAGAATTAATTTCTGTAACTAATTCCTTGCATGGTTGTGGAGGAGTCCAATTATCCTCTTCACCAATATATATTTGCATTAAATCTTTATCCCACTCATTTAAATCAGGTAAGGCTAAACATCCTGGATACCACATTAAATATCCAGCAAATGATGCTCCATTCTTGTAGAGGGAGGCCTGAAGAGGCATCCATCCATTAAACAAAGTAGCTGTCCCACCTAGACTCCAGCCTGCTGCATATACCTTTTGATTGTCAATTCTGTGATCATCCCATAATAAATTCAGACTCATCGCCATATCGTAAATTACAGTTTCGCTTGTAACATTTATTTGGTTACCTACTGTGCTATTTACACCTCTCGAATCAAAAGGATGCATAGCAAAAACAATAAAACCAGCTTGTCGAATTTGTTCAATGTATTTTAAATGATGAGCTCTCCAGTTTGATGAGCCATGAGAAGCTACTACAGCTGGATATTTTTTAAGCGAGTCATAATTATCAGGAAAATGCAAAACTCCAAATACCTCTACATTTTCTTGAACTTCTAGACCGCTACCAAATAAATTTTCAAAACCCAAGATGTTTTTAGAATCATATTTGATCTTTTCAGTTTGATAGGTTTGTTCAATTTGAACTGATTCCGAGCAACCAAAAAGAAACAATAAAGCAAAAATAACTTGAAAAAATTTCATGGATTGATTCTATCAAAAAAAAGGAGGGCAAGACCCTCCTTTTTATCTTATCTAGTTTTTACCAGAAGTAACCGATTCTGATTCCATATTGAGACGGAGCAGAATATGCTCCTCTTGGGTTACCAGCCTCAACCCCTCTAAACCAAGCCACTTCTTCATCAGTTACATTATATGCATAGGCTTGCACATAGTATGATGATTCTCCAGCAGGCTTATATGTAAGAGTTAAGTCAACCATATCCCAACTTCCTCTTTGATCTCCAAATTCGTCCACTGGATCTTGAAAATATCCGGGAAGATCAACAAAACTATCACCAACACCTGTTCCATAACCGCCTGGATCATTTACATGCTTGTCTGCATTCCAGATTGTTAAATAATCCTCAGACTGCCAATGATAATTAATAGATGGAGCCAAAGTTCCCATGGTTCCTAGGTTAAATGTGTGCTCATATCTAATTGTGAAAGCTAAGTTAGGAGAGTAAGGAGTCTCATTACCCTTTAAATTAACTGCATTCTCAGGAACATTGGCAATTGATGCCCCATAATCAGGTCTTCCAAATTGAGCATCTTGGCCATAGTACCATTGAGTAATGAAATCAGAGGTAACTTCAGAGTCCATCTGAGTAACCCAACCACTTAATTTACCGCCTTCATAAGGTATGTAATCGAATTCAAACTCAACCCCACTCATCTCCTGCTTACCAAAGTTTTGTGTTCCCCAGATAGTTATAATCTGCACAACGTCCTCAAGCTGACCAGTTTGGTATGAGTACTCTTGAGCATTCCTAGAATCCACTGGAACATTTCCAGTAAATTGTTTGCCATCGTATTGAGTTTGATAGTAGTTCAAAGCAATTTTTAATCTATTTTCAAGATATGAAGCTTTGTACCCCATCTCAAAAGTTAACGCCTCCTCAGGGCCGTAAGATGTGTTCACAACTGAACCAGGTCCTTCTGGATGCAATGTGTCAGCACCTCTAACATAAACATCGGTAATGCTACCTGCTTTATATCCTGTAGCAAGGTAACCATATACAAATGCTTGGTCTGAAAGATCGTAATCAAGGCCAATTCTCCAATCAAAATTATGGTAAGTTTTGGCTACATCATTTGATGTAGTTTGAACCATACATCCAGTTCCACCAAAGTATGGGCCGCCACCGTAAGGGCCGCCTCCAGCTTCACAATTCACACCAGCATAAAGCCCACCTGCTACATGAAAGTTTGGAGCTAGTGCATTAAGTTGAGGCAGCCACTGGAATCTATTACCCCATATCTCGGTGCTCGTGTAACAGCTATTCCATACTGAACACTCATAATTCTTACCGCCAACATCTGATTTCTCTTCTTCGGTATACCTCGCACCAAAAGTAAAGAATAAGTCATCACTAATAGCATACGTAGCTTGTCCAAATAAAGCTTTAGCTTCGATTACTCTGTTTGGCTGATCGAATATATTATCTCCATTAAGCGTTGCATGGAAATAAGCAAGCATATCGTTATCCTCTTCCATATAGAAAGCACCGATAACCCATGCGAGATCATCTGATTTATTACTTAATTCAATATCTACAACAGTTGATTCAGCAGTGTAGTCTTCAATAACAAAAGCCATGTCGTAGGCATAGTTTGCTCCACCATCAGTATCCCATTGAGAGTATTGAGAAAGATTTTGTCGACCTACTTTAACTTTCAAATCATAATCACCTAGATCTTTGTTATAAATAGCTCTAATTGACTCAATCTCTATATCTAAGACGCCAGGAACATTCACATAGGATGTGTATCTATTTTCAGTTCCTTGAACATCTGTACATGTATTTGCAGGATAAACAGCGGGATCTCCCATTGTTTTACCGCTTCTCTTAGCCATCATTTCACATGAATAAGTGTTCTGCCATCCAGCACCATCATCTTGGAAGACTTCGTATTGAACATTTAAATCACTTGTATCATCAATGACATATAAACCGCTTAAACGATATGCATGATTGTCAACATTATTATAAAAATCCGATGGATCTGCTTTTACTTTTGTTGCAAATGGAACGCCAATTTGCCAGCCTGGATCAGCCCAGCAGCCTGCTTGCCATGATTGACAGCCCCAAAACCAAGCATGATCAGTGTTTGTAGATTTCTGGCTTTGATCGGTGATGACCCCACCAGCAGCTATCTGCTCTCTTACGCTTTGTGATAAAAATCTGTGATCAGGCTGAGAACCATCATAATAACCATTTAAGTATGAGTCTTTGGTTTGATCTGAAAAAGCCAATCTAACAGCAAATCTATCGCTGATTGGCAAATTGTAATGCCCTTGCACTCCTTGCTCATTGAATCTTCCTGCATTAACTGTAATTGATCCACCTTGAGTATCTAAATTTGGTTTAGCAGTAACAATATTTAATGATCCAACAATGGAGTTTCTTCCATAAAGTGTTCCTTGTGGACCTCTTGATAATTCAGCTCTTTCTAAATCAAACATTAAAGCTGCAGCTGCTTGTGGTCTTGCAACATAAAGCCCATCAACATGAATACCAACAGCTGGATCGCCAACTTCAGTTACATTATTTGAACGAACACCTCGTAAAGTAATTATTGGAGCTGAGGTATCAGTCATATTTTGAATGGATAAACCAGGCAGAGAGTAACTTAAATCTTTAATGTTACTGATACCATACTTTGTGAGCTCTTCTTGAGTCACTGCAGAAACAGCAATAGGTGTTTCCATTATGTTGGTTTCTCTTCTGGTAGCTGTAACTATTACATCCTCAATACCCTCAGAATCTGAGTAAGAAGTTGAAGATTCATATTCAGCTACTTCAACCGCTCTCTCTTGAACCTGGGCTTGAACTTGTTCACCAGATGAATTTTGATCTGCGGAATCTACATCCATAGGAACCACAGGATTGTCAGCCATTGCCATGAATGGTAATACCAATAAGGATAGTTTAATAAATTTCATTATTTTCCCCAATAATTTAGATGTATACACTTTAGAATTATCAATAAATTGACAAGGTTGTCAAGCTTTAAAAGTTAAACAAAAAACGTCCTAAAATTAGACTTAATTCTTTATTTCTTATGTGTTGTTGGATGGTAAATTTATAAGAAAGAAAACGTTTTATAACCCCTGATATAAAAAGAGTTTTACTTTTTGAAAAGCAAGGTCATTCTGTCTGATTCGCCTATGTTTTCATACTTAGATCTGTCTTGATCTTTGAGACGGTATGAAGGAGGCAATGTCCAAACCCCTTTTGGATGATCAGCGGTATCCTTTGGATTTGCATTTACTTCAGATGTAGCAATTAACTTAAATCCAACCTCTAATGCAGTTTCTATAGCAAGCGATTGAGAAACATATCCGCTGGTTTTCATAAACTCCATACTTGAACCCTCTGGCGCACGATGCTCCACGACCCCAAAATGCCCACCAATCTTTAAGGAATTATATGCTTCTTGCATTACAGACTTCATGGCATCACGTGCCAACCAATTATGAAGATTTCTAAACGTAACAACCAAATCCTGAGTTTCAGGTTCAGTAAATGGATCGGTTGGAGGTGTCTCAGCTGTAATTACTTTCACTCCATCAAACAATGGGTTTGATGAAACCTTTTTATCGTATGCATCCCTAGAACGTTTATAGTAACCACTGCCTTCAGGATTATAATGAGTTACAGACAACTGGCCATTCTCTTTGAGATAAGGAGCAAGAATCTCAGTATACCAACCTCCTCCAGCCGCCAATTCTAAAACATTCATCGTAGGTTTAATGTTAAAAAAAGAAAGTGTTTCGTAGGGGTTTCTAAAATTATCTCTTGCTGAATACTTGATATTTCTTTCTGGATTATTTACAGCATCAAGCAAAGCATCACTATGATGTGCAGTATGAGAAAAAGTAGAAAAAGATCCTGTAATTATTAACAGCCCGAAAGTTTGAAAAATCTTTTTCATGCAAATCACCATTTAAAGATAATAACTAATTGTTTGAATAACTCCAATTATTCCCAGCCACCCAAGATAAGCTAATCGAGCAATTGAAGAATTTTGATGATTCCATACCCCCAAAGCACCAAATGCACCACATGCACCAAGGGATGGAATCCAAAACCCAGCCAAACCTATAAATCCTAGCAGGCCCAATAATCTAATTGAGCCGCCAGATTGACTTGGATGAACTTTATTAAGAAGACCTGTTAGACCGATAAGACCAAATAATCCAACCAGGCCCAGGTAACTCATAGATTAATCTCTAGGACGAGACTCGTTAACTACTAGTTTTCTGCCTTCAACTTCAGCATCATTTAATGCTTGGATAGCGTTCTCTCCGCCATCAGACATTTCAACAAAACCGAACCCACGGGAGCGATTAGTTTGACGATCGGTGATAACTTTAGCAGAGGTAATTGTGCCGTGCTCAGCAAAAATTTGCTCAAGACTTGCATCATCGATACTCCAAGGGAGGTTTCCAACATAAATATTCATAAAATTCCTTCTTAATGAAAATAAAAAACGAAGTGTACAGTATTTTTCTTAATAAAACTTAATATATTAAACATTTAAAAAATCAATTGCATCTTGACCAAATTCAGACCACCATTCCATCCCCATAAGATGGATGCGCTTCAAGTTAGCATCAGATGTATCATCCATTCTTCGATTAACCAAGCCAGTAGATGAGTTGATTCTTAAATAATCTTTTGCCATTAAATCTCGAGCTATTTCATCAAACATACTAGATTCAAGCATCACTCCTAAAATATCATGCCGAAACCAGTTTAAGGCTCCCCACTTAGCAGAGTTCCGTCCGTTAATTTTTCTTCTATTGATTCCTGTCCCGATACTTAAAACTTTGATTTTGCATCCTGGAAAAATTTTCCTTGCTTCCGAGTACCCTATCAAAGAGGGATTGTTAGCAACGATGCCACCATCAATCAACCAAGTGCCATCATCAATTTCTTGAGTAGAGTAATAAATTGGCGCGGCGCTAGTTGCGCTTGCCGCACTAACCATTTTGATTCCAGGAGAACCATAAGAACTCAATAGGCGAGGTTTTCTATTCTCAACATCGTAAGCTAAAACTGCAACAGGCTTTTTAGCTTCTCCAAGTGATTGATCTTGGAAATATTCCAGTAATAATTCTCGCTTACCCTTCCCATCATATTTAGGTTTAGTTTGTAAGAAAGAAGCATTGTCCCAAAATGATTTAGACATGGTTTTAGCCAAATTGTCTTTTGACCAAAAATCTTCTAATTCAAAACAACTGACTTTTAGGCCTGCGATATTTAGAGCATTAATTCCACCAGCGCTGGTGCCAATAAAAAAATCAAAAATATCAAAAATTTTCTTTCCTGAAGCTATTTCCAATTGCTTAAGAAAAACCACCGCTGCAATTGCGCGAACACCACCTCCATCAAAGGATAAAACAAGTTTTGTTTTTTTTGATGGCGTAAGGTATTTAAAAAATCGCTTAAAATTCAATTATCAATCGTCCTGAAAATAAATTCTATTTAAAATCTGGCTTAATCTAATTGCACCCAATGCAATCCTTTCTTGAACGATCTCAAAATGATTTTCTAGATATTCATCTGTCACGATCTTTAGCTCATTATTTCGATAACCAACTGATCCCTGCATTGCAATATCTCGGCTTTCTTGAGCCCAAGATTCAAATTCTGTAGATTGAGAGTTATTTATAGATTTACCTATTTTTATAGAAACGTTTTTTGAGAGATATTGCTCGCCAAACAAAGAGTCCATGTGCTCAATAATTTGTCCATCCCACACACTATGCATGTTCGTTAAGGTTCCGTCTGGAAATTTAAGCTTATGGTCATTTCCACCTCTGTCTTCTGGATAACCAACATGCATGGGTTGATGAACATCTCCAACAAAATGACCTATAAACCAAACAGCCTCAGCTCTTTCACGAAATGTTGAAGAGTGATCATTCAAAACCTTCATTTGTTTATGAAAAGCATAAATGAGACATCCATTTTCTGGGCATGTGGCCTTGTATGTATTTTGCTCTGAATCAGGCAAATTAATGTAATGCCATGATCTAGTATCTTTTCTATCTTCATTTTTAATCAAATCAGGCCAAACACATGCTATGCCATAGGATCCATGCTCATCAATCAATGGATCTATAAACTTCTTTGCTCGGGGGGTTAGTAATTTGTATGCTTCATCACAAACCAATTGATGGCCTTTATCCCACCAAGCTGAAGCATCGAGAGAAAAAATTAATAATAAAAAAGAAAAGTTTTTTATCATTCTTAGAGTGTTGAGGCTACAGCTTTAGCAATGGCCCTGAACATTGCTACATGTGCATCTTTTGAGTACTGTCGCTCTTGGTTAAACTTATGGTTCGATGAAGTTTTAGCAATCACAACTTCAGTTACTGGATCAATATAAATATATTGATTGTAAATCCCTGAAGCTAAATAATCAGAAGAAGGAAACCCAGGAACCCACCACTGATAACCATAACCCCAAGGGCTTGAGGATAATTCATTTTCTCCAGGTTCTAGGTGAGGTCCGTCAGGTCTATAAGATGCATAAACCCATTCCTCTGGGACGATTTGCTTATTGCCCCATTTACCATTATTTAAGTAGAGCTGACCAAATTTTGCATAATCGCGCAAAGTAGCATTTAACCCACCTAGTGCCCATGCAGCTCCAGTATCATCAACCATGTAATATGCATCATGTTCCATGCCAATTTTAGTCCAAATTTTTTCTTCAAGATTCTGCGCAACAGGTTGTCCTGTCACCTCTTCCAGAAGCATTGCTAACATTTGAGTATCAATACTTACATAGTGATTAAATGTCCCAGGCGGCTTTCCATTTTTTAAGCTCTTAGCAAAATCTCTCATTGATGTACCTCGAGCTAAAGCTCGGGCAAATTTATTTATATCCGAGTTATAGTCAGCATAATCTTCATTGAAAATAATACCTGATGACATCTGCAAAATATCTTTTATTGGCACATTCGCATAACCAGTGTCATCGAAATCATTGAGGTATTTTGTAATTGGATCACTTAGGTCTTCAATGAGGCCATCATAATAAGCAATCCCAATTAATGCTGAAAGAAATGACTTGGCAACAGACCAAGAAATATGAGGCTGATCTTTCGAATTACCCTGCCAATAATTTTCATAGAGCAAATCACCCTTATGCAAAACAATTAAGCCATCAGTTTTAAAGTAATCTAATGCTTCAACCATATCGTGCTCTTTCCCACCCATTGAATAGGATGCAGGAAGTTCAAAGTCCCTAATTTGAAAAATATGAGGTTTACCAGAAGATTTAACAGGAGTGGTAGGGAAAATTTTATTCATATTGATAAAATTTTTAACAATCTTATCTTCATCAAATAAATGCACAACGTTATAAACCCTCATTGCTTTGGGAATATAAATAATGGCAGCAAAAAAAATAGCTACAAGAATCCCAATTAAAATTTTATTTAACATCATTAATTATTGGAACATTGATTGCTCAAAGGCTAGAAGATATTCATTTGAAATTTCTTCTAACTGACGTTTATAGCCTTTGTGAGTAAAAATATAAAAATCTTTATTTTCAATTCCAGCAAAAATTGCTTGTGCTGCCTCAAGAGGAGATATTGGAAAAGTATTTTGCGCATCTTCGGCTGCAACTTCTAACAGGGCTTTTGGATCATGCTCTGAATCTTTTGCTGCTGATTTGACCTCTTGATTTGAAGTATCACCATATGTGCTATTTACAATATTTGTTGTTACCTCTCCAGGACACACAATACTGACATCAATATTTGAACCAGTTAATTCAGCCCGTAAAGATGTCATTAAACCTCTAATACCAAATTTAGATGCTGAATAAAGACCTAACATTGGATAAGCTATAAAACCTGAAGTAGAGCAAGTTGCAATGATGTGTCCTTCCTCTTTAGAAGATTGCATTTTTGGTAAAAAAGCATGCACACCATTAAAACAACCGCCTAAATTAATGTTGATGAGCCAGTCATACATATCACGATTAACTTTGCTTATTGGGGCTGGACCAAGAACGCCAGCATTGTTAAATAGTAGGTGGCAATTTTGAAACGTTTCAAAAGTTTGGCTTGCTAGATTTTCAACTTCATCAAGGTTGCTAACATCGGTAACTCTGGCTATAGCCTCAACACCTTTGCTCTTTACTAAATCAAGAGTTTCATTTAGTCCCTTTTCATCCACATCAGCTAATACTAATCGCATTTTATGAGTAGCTGAAATCTCAGCTATACCTCGACCTATGCCACTGCCTGCACCTGTTATTACTGCTACCTTATTTTCAAAATTTTTCATTCATCCTCATCTTTCTATGCGCTTCTTAAGATTATCTTAACTTAAATATCATTAAAAATATTTAACCAAAAAGTAAGCTGATGGGATAACGATCGCCCATAACATCAGAGCTAATACTAATGGTTTAGCGCTGATCGATTTAAGCTCATTAGAATCAAATTGACTACCAATACAAAATAAACCAAATAGAAGAAAAGCTTGGCTAGATATTTGAAAAATATTAATTGTTTGATCACCAAAACCAAATACAGTGTTGGCAGTAATGGCTACAATAAAAAATAATATGAATCGAGGAAATTTTGTTGCTTGAGCCTGCTTATTAAAAATCCAATTTGCAATCAGTATTAATGGAATGAGCCATATAGTTCTTCCTAATTTTAATGTAGCTGCAACTTCAGCAGACTCATTGCTAAAAGTTAGAGCTGAGCCAATCACTGAGCCTGTATCATGAATGGCAAGCGCGGCCCATGCGCCAAACTCAAAATTATTCATTTCTAAATAATTACCAACAAGAGGAAATGCAATAATTGCAACAGCATTTAATAAAAAAATAATAGTCATAGCGATCAGTAACTCTTGTGGTTTTGCTTTGATGATTGGTGCAACAGCTGCCATAGCAGTTCCTCCACAAATAGCTGCTCCTGATGATAATAGAAATGCTACTCGATGATGAATTCCAAGCAGCTTACCAAGCATCAGTCCTACAACAAATGAAGCAATTACAAAAAGTGTAATCCAAGGTAAATATACTGAGCTAACAGCTAATGCATATGGCAAACTAATGGTTGCTCCTAATAAGACAATACCAATCTGCAATGGCATAGTCCCAACACGCCGCGTAATAAATGTTGTGGGAGGCTTTAAAAAATATGCAAAAAGAATCCCAGCAAATATTGATAAGGCTGCGTTGCCAATAAAGAGACAAGCTAGAACAAGTAATACAAATGTAAAATAAAGCAATTAAAGATTCCCTGCAATTTAGTAAGTTATTCCCTTGTCATATTACGGGTTATTGAACCAAAGAGACAGTTTTTAATAATTTGAATTATTTAATTTAATAATTTTTTTAAGTCTTATGCTTTCCAGGAACCCATGAAATTCCTTGAAGTAAAGTTTCGCCTGAAATATTTGCATCATCTTCCAATGAGGTTGCCATAACATCATTCCATCGATTTAAATATCCAAATAAAGCTATCACGCCCATGATTTCAACAATATCATCATCAGACCAATAAACATGTAATTGCTTTTCAGTATCTTCAGCTACATTTACAGGAACCATGCTGGCCTCTTGCGCAAACTGTAAAGCTGCTTTTTCAGCATCTGTAAAACAATGTTGATTCTTGAAATCCCAAACATGCTCCAGTCTCTCAGATGTCGAGCCATAACGCTCTGCAGCTCTAATAGTATGTGCCTGACAATATCTACATCCAGTAGTATTGCTGCTCACAAAGGCAATTAAACGTTTGAATTCCGAGGTTAATTGGCCATGGTTCTCCATTACAGCCATATTTAGCTCTATAAATGCTTTTGCAATATTTGGTCTTCTTTGCATGGTCAGAACAGAGTTAGGGCAAAAGCCCAATGTTTCATTAAAAAACTTTACTAATTCTTTAACGCTTTTATCTGAAATATCTATTGGATTAACTAGCGGCATTGAAAAACCATAACATAATTTACTTTTAAGGTCTGATGATTAATGCTTCAATAAATATATGAAAAAATTTAAAAAAGAAACTATCGCTGCCAAAGCTGGGATTGGATCTGATACACAACATGGATCAATTGTTCCTCCTCTATATCTCTCATCAAATTTTAAATACGAGGAGCTCGGAAAAGAGCAAGAATATGAATATACAAGAGAAACAAATCCAAGCAGAGATCATTTGATTAATGCTCTAACGCAACTTGAGAATGGTTTAGGTGGTGAAATACTAAGCTCGGGAATGGCAGCTATTACTCTGGTAGCAAATATTTTAAATATTAATAGCAAAGTGATTCTTCCTCATGATTGTTATGGGGGAACACATAGACTTTTTTCATCTTTGGCTGAGAAAGGAATTATAGATGCCTATTTTGTTAATCAAGGCGAAGAATCCTTCTGCAAAAAAACTATTGGTGAAATTGACCCAGACTTGATATGGATAGAAACACCATCGAATCCTTTATTACAGGCTGTAGATGTTAAAAAAATATCAAAAAAAGCTAAAGCATGTGATGCATTGGTAGCAGTTGACAATACTTTTCTATCTCCATTTTTGCAAAACCCGCTTAAACTCGGTGCAGATATTGTCATGCATTCAACAACAAAATATATAAATGGTCATTCTGACGTAATAGGTGGAGCATTAATAACAAATAATCAAAAGATTTTGTCGAAACTAAAATTTTGGGCAAATGCCTTAGGCATTACTGGGTCACCATTTGATAGTTATTTAACTCTGAGGGGACTTAGGACTCTTGGTATCAGAATGGAGAAACATGAAAAAAATGCTGCAGCAATTGTTGAGCTTTTATCGACACATCCAAAGATAAATAAGATTTATTATCCTGGTTTACCAAGCCATCCATCACATACCATAGCAAAAAAACAACAAAATGGTTTTGGTGGAATGCTAAGCTTTGAAGTATTGGGTGATTTGGCAGGAGTTAAAAATTTTATCGAAGGAATGAACACTCTGCCCCTTGCAGCATCTCTTGGAGGATTTGAGAGCCTTGTAAGTCATCCATACACTATGACGCATGGAAATCTTACTCCAGATCAAAAAAAAGAAGTTGGTATATCAGAAAGTTTAATTAGAATTTCTGCTGGATTGGAAAACACCGAAGATCTTTTGAAATTGGTGAATCGTGGGTTAAATAAAATTTAGTTAATTAAAAAACTTCAAATCAATCTGAATCTTTTTTGATGCGATATTCACTCTTAGAAATTTCAAGATCAACGCAATCAAAATAACCAGATTGTTCAGGCGAATGATCATCAGCGACCACCGTGGCACCATCTTTCTTCCTTACTATAGGCGGACCCTGAGGTGCCATTCCTAAACATGAGGTCATGGCTGCACCCATATAACCTTCAACACCAAGGTGAGCATATGGATTTTTTGCTTCTTCAAAAGGAGTTAATTCTTTGGTTTGGCATGCACTAAGACAAAATAATGCAATAAAACTAAGAACTTTAAGAATGATAGAAAGCTGCATTTGTTTGATATAAAAGAACTGTATTTATAGCACATAAACTTTCCTGATTAAAGGTAAAAAAATACTCAGATATTAAGTTGCATATTGTCAATTATATGTTTATTGTGAACTTAGAGATTCCTATAAGATAAGGATTTTTCCTGTACCTTATAGCTAATTTGGAGGGGAGCCAAATTATATGGATACAAAGTATTTATTCAAAAGACACAATACCTATTGGGTAAAAGTTGCTGTCCCAAAAGATCTTCGCAAAGAGTTAGGTTTTGATCTAAGAACTTCTTTGCACACTCATGAATTATCTGAGGCTCAAAAACTTAGAGAAGCTGTAGTAGCTGATTTTAAATCTCAGATATTTGCTGCAAAAGAAAATCTCAAAGATTCAAACGGGAAAAATTCAATTAAAACATTTATGCCAGTTACAGATACATCTGATCCACAGTATTATCATAAAGTCGTGGATTGTCAGTATGCATGCCCTGCTCATACACCTGTTCCAGAGTACATTAGAAAAATATCCCAAAACAAATATACAGAAGCCTACATGATTAATTGGGAGTCAAATGTATTTCCTGGAATCCTCGGTCGAACATGTGACAGACCATGTGAACCAGCATGTAGAAGAACCAGAACTCATGAAAAACCTGTTGCCATATGCAGACTAAAAAGAGTTGCAGCTGATTTTAAGGATGATGTTTCAGATCTATTGCCTAAAGCTCCTGAAAAAAGCAATGGGAAAAAAATTGCTCTTATAGGTGGCGGGCCCGCATCCCTGACTGTAGCAAGGGATCTGATTGTTATGGGATACGAATGTACTCTATTTGAAAAAGATCCTCAGGCTGGAGGTTTGATGCGAACAAATATTCCATCATTCAGGCTTCCGGTTGAGGTCTTAGATGCTGAAGTTGATCAGATTCTTAATATGGGATTAAAGACAAAATTCAATTCTGAAATCACCAGTCTTAAAGATTTTTTAAAGGAAGATTTTGATGCGGTTTTTGTTGGGACCGGTGCCCCAAAAGGAAAAGATTTAAACATTGAAGGCCGAAAAGAGGCTGAGGCTAATATTCATATTGGCATAGACTTTTTAACCAGCATTGCCTTTGAGCATATTGATTCTATTGGAAAAAAAGTCATTGTTTTGGGAGGTGGAAACACTGCAATGGATTGCTGCAGATCTTCTTTAAGATTGGGCGCAGAGGACGTAAAAGTTGTTGTCAGAAGCCCCTTCTCACAAATGAAAGCATCTGAATGGGAGATTGAAGATGCCATGGAAGAAAATATTCCAATTCTTGAGAATCATGTTCCTAAAAAATTTATTCATGAGGCTGGGAGACTGGTTGGAATGGAATTTCAGAAAGTTGAAGCTGTATTTGATAAAAAGGGAAATCGATCGCTGGTACCAACAAGCGAGGATCCGGTGATGCTTGAGTGTGATGATGTATTAGTAGCTATTGGCCAAGATAATTCCTTTGAATGGATAGAGAGAGATATTGGCCTAGAATTTGGAGAATGGGATATGCCCGTTGTTAACCCTACTACTTTTCAATCAACTCATCCAAAAGTCTTCTTTGGTGGAGATGCCGCTTGGGGGCCTGAAAATATAATTTGGGCTGCAGCGCATGGACATCAGGCAGCAATTTCAATTCATAAGTTTTGTCAAAACGAGGATATTAATGACAGACCATCTCCTGGTACCAATTTAGTGAGTCAAAAAATGGGGCTGCATGAATGGTCTTATGATAATGACATTTCTCAAGCTAAAAGATTTTTAGTACCTAAAGAAGATCAAGACACCGCATTAAAAAGTTTAAAAATTGAGGTTGAGAAAGGCTTTGATCCAAGCCTTGCTATGGAAGAAGCTCAAAGATGCTTGAATTGTGATGTACAAACTGTTTTTTCTGAGAGTTTGTGCATTGAGTGTGATGCTTGTGTCGATATTTGTCCTACAGATTGTATTAATTTCATGTTTAATGGTCCCGAAGATGAAGTGAGGCAAAATACCAGAATTCCAGCTTTAAACATTGAACAAGATTTATTGATTTCTAAGATCTTACCAACCAAGAGAACTATGATTAAAGACGAGGATGTTTGCTTGCATTGCGGTTTGTGTGCAGAGAGATGTCCTACTGGTGCTTGGGACATGCAAACATTTCTATATGAAGAAGCGAAGGTATACTCATGAGCAAACTTGCATCAATCAATGAATTTGTTATTAAGTTTGCTAATGTTAATGGTTCTGGTTCTGCAAGTGCAAATCAGATGTTTGCAAAAGGAATATTTAGATCTGGTATCCCCGTCAGCCCAAAAAATATTTTTCCATCAAACATTCAAGGCCTTCCAACATGGTTTGAAATAAGAGCAAGTGAAAAAGGATATCTCGGGCGAAAGGCTGGAATAGATTTCATGGTTGCAATGAACCCCCAATCGTATGCACAAGATGTTGCTGAAATTAATTCAGGTGGATATCTTTTATATGATTCATCTTGGAAAAGAGAATTCCATAGAGATGACATAAATATTATTGAAGTACCCCTAACTTCATTATGCGTTGACGAATTTAAAAACCCTAAGACCAGACTGTTATTTAAAAATCTAGTTTATGTTGGGGCTTTATCATATTTGATGGATATTGATAAAAAGATTTTTATTGAGCTAATTGAGGAGCAATTTAAAGGTAAAGAAAAACTCATTGCACCAAATGTTCAGGCATTAAAGATGGGTTTTAATTATGCAAAAAAACATCTAGTTGATGCTTGTGATATAAAGGTTATTCAAAAAAACCTTACTGATGGGATGATTCTCACCAATGGAAATAATGCTGGAGGATTAGGTTGCGTTTATGGCGGAGCAACAGTATGTGCTTGGTATCCTATTACCCCATCTACATCGCTTGCAGAATCTTATAAAAAATATTGTGATCAATTTAGGGTTGATGAGAAAACTGGAAAAAATAAATTTGCCTTTGTGCAAGCTGAAGATGAGCTTGCATCAATTGGAATGGCAATCGGTGCGAACTGGAATGGTGCAAGAGCTTTTACAGCGACAAGCGGCCCTGGAATTTCACTCATGACAGAATTTGTTGGTTTAGCATATTTTGCTGAAATTCCTGTAGTCATTTTTAACATTCAAAGAGGTGGCCCCTCTACTGGTATGCCAACACGAACCCAGCAATCTGATATCCTGTCATGCGCCTATGCTTCTCATGGAGACACTAAACATGTGATGTTAATTCCCTCTGATCCAAAGGAATGTTTTGAATTTGCAGCTGACTCATTTGATATATCTGATCGTCTTCAAACACCTGTTTTTGTATTATCAGATCTAGATATAGGGATGAATGATTGGACGTGTCCTGAATTTAAGTGGGATGATGCTAAGGAGTTTGATAGAGGAAAAGTTTTATCCAAAGATGATCTAGATAACATGGAATCATGGGGTAGGTATCTTGATGTTGACGGAGATGGAATTCCATTTCGAACTCTCCCAGGCACGCACCCAGAAAAAGGCGCCTACTTTACCAGAGGAAGCTCGCACGATGAATATGCAAGATATGTTGAAGATGGAGAGGTTAATGCAAGAAACCTCTCACGGATTTTAAAAAAATTTGAAGGCGCTGATAAATTTTTACCAAAACCAATCTTCAAACAAGAAACAAATGCTAGCTCAAAGGGATTAATTTATTTTGGTAGCACAGAAGCAGCAATGCAAGAGTCTCTCGATCAACTTTCTGCTTCAGGTTTTCCAATTGATGCAATGAGGATAAGATCTTTTCCCTTTAGTACTGAAGTATGGGATTTTATAGACCAACATGAATCTATTTTTCTTGTTGAGCAGAATAGAGACGCTCAAATGAAAACTCTGTTGATCTCGGAAGGAAAGATCAATCCAGAAGAATTTATTTCAGTTTTATGTTTTGATGGTGCACCAATTACTGCTGATTTTATTTCAGAATCAATCATTGAAATTCTGTCAGATAAAAATTTTTCTAAAACTGCTGAGGAAATGAAATGACCTATATCGTCAAACCTGTTAATCATCACCCCAACCTTGAAAAAAATGCTCTTGGTTTAACTAGAAGGGACTATGAAGGAACCATCTCAACTCTATGTGCTGGATGTGGACATGATTCTATTAGCGCTGCAGTAATAGAGGCTTGCTATGATCTAAGCCTTGCCTCAGATCAAATTGCAAAACTCTCAGGAATCGGGTGCTCATCTAAATCACCTTCTTATTTTTTAAACCAGGCTCATGGTTTTAATTCTGTTCATGGCAGAATGCCATCAGTTGCAACCGGGGCAAATCTTGGGAATCAAGACTTATTGTATTTGGGCGTCTCAGGAGATGGTGATACAGCAGGAATAGGCATAGGGCAGTTTATGCATGCAGCTAGAAGACAGCTAAACATTACTTATATTGTAGAAAATAATGGTACCTATGGTCTAACTAAAGGTCAATTTTCTGCAACTAATGACCAAGGATCAAAGAGCAAATATGGAGAAGAAAACGTATTAGCTCCAATTGATCTTGCTGCAATGGCAATTCAACTTGGAGCAGGGTTTGTTGGTAGAAGTTTTTCGGGGGACAAAGATCAATTAGTTCCTCTATTAAAAGCAGCTATGAAATTTAAAGGATTTTCATTGATAGATATTATCTCTCCTTGTGTAACATTTAATAATCATGCAGGCTCAACAAAAAGCTATGATCACATTAGAGAGCACAATGAATCAGTATCAAGCCTTGATTTTGTGCCAATTGGACAAGAAATCAAGACAAGCTATAAAGAGGGATCTATAGTAGATGTTCCATTGCATGATGGCGCAATACTGACTCTTGAAAAACTTTCAAAAAAATATGATCCGCTTGATAAAGGCTTAGCGGTTCAGAGTTTAAATGAGGCTGAAAAAAATGGAAAAGTACTTACTGGATTATTGTATATAGACCCTGAAGTGAAAGACCATGCAGAGATTTTAAATATTACTGACACACCTCTTAATCAATTTTCTGATCAGGAATTGTGCCCAGGTTCAGACAAGCTTGAAAAAGTTAACGCAAGCTTAAATTAATTATAGTAAAAATTAAATTTTATTTTGGTCGTACGACTTATGACGACCTACACTAAATCCTCTCTTGGCCAAATGTTTTGTTGATCTGCCCTGAACTCTTTTTCGCCATGATTCATAAGATGAGGGTTTTAAATTGTCTCTCATCAAGCGTTTAACAGCTTTTTCATTTAAGCCAAACTGAGCTTCTATAGCATCAAAGGGAGTTCTATCTTCCCAGGCCATTTCTATAATTCTTGAAACATCTGATTTATCCATTAAGTAGATTATATTTGAATTTTTAGGAGCTAATTTATTTTATAAATAAATAATTCTTTTTATATGCTTTGCCTTAAACTATCGAAAACTTAACCTAACTTACTAATGAAAATTTTTTCAATCAGGTCTGTACCCACCACTAAATGGAGCTCAGAAAAAGCATTAAATTTTGCGCCTAAACCATTTACTTTATTGATGCTGTGTTTTGGTTTATTCCTATTTGGCTTGGGTGAATCATTAATTATCACAGCATCTACCGGGATGAGCCCATGGACGGTCTTAGCTGAAGGTTTATCAGTAACAACTAATTTAAGTATAGGTAGCCTTACTTTCTTGGTCAGTCTCGGAGTGCTGTTGCTATGGATTCCTTTAAGACAACAACCAGGAATTGGAACAATATTGAATGTCATCATTATTGCAGCAGTAATTGAGTGGTCTTTGCCCTATCTACCTCATCCGGAGCAATATTCAATGAAAATAATGCAAGTTATTTGCGGAACATTGTTAGTAGGTCTTGCAAGTGGGATTTATTTGATTGCAAATCTTGGTCCAGGTCCGAGAGATGGTTTAATGACAGGCTGCCAAAGAGTTACAGGCCTGCCAATTGCTTGGGTTCGAGTTTTTTTAGAATTAATAGTTATAAGTATTGGTTGGTATTTAGGAGGTACCGTAGGAATTGGAACTGTTATTTTTGCATTTGGGATTGGTCCTGCAGTTTCAATAGGACTGTACTTTATTGCAAAAATTTCTAAAACATAATTTTAGCCAAAAAAAAAGGGTGCTATTAGACACCCTTTATAAATTTAAAAGCCTATCTTAGAAATTGTATCCAGCTTTTACGTACCAGAAAGCGCCTTCAATCCCATAAGGAGAAGTTTCATAATAAATTCCTCCAAGAACATTTCCAGGAACACCTTCGCCGTTAGCACCAGCTGAACCATCAATTTTAAGAGCTTCGGTATCAAATAAATTTTGAACACCGGCTGAGACACTGAAATTATCTGTAAGCTGAAAACTCACGGAAGCATCAACAGTCCATTCAGCATCAGAATCTGTGCCGAACCAGTCAGCATGAACAGCATAATACTCTCCATACATATTTGCTCGAACAAATGAGCTCACCTTATCACTCCATGTTTGTGCAATAGTGATAGTCATTCTGTCTTCAGGAAGTCCTTCTTCAAGACGTTTGACTTTAGAAGCACCAGTAACAGCTCCAGAGTTAGTGACTTCTGTTTCTGTGTGGTTCCATGCAGCACTAATATCTGCATCAGCTCCAAACAATTCAGTGCTGTATACAGCAACGATATCGTAACCAGTTGTTTCTGTATCAAAGTCATTAGTAAAGTAGTTTACTTGGCCAATTAACTCTGGATTGGGTATTCCAGCAGCACCCATTGCAAGAACTTGAGCTGCAGTAGGAGCAGCATTACTTGTTAATGCAACCCTATCTTCTAACTCGATGACAAAGAAATCAGCGGTGACTGACAAATCACCAGAATCGTAAACGATACCAAATGAGGTATTGGTCGCTTCTTCAGGCTTAAGCTGTCCAGCACCAAGCTTGAAACCTGGTAATGTTTGAGCCTGAGTTAACTGACCATCCACTAGAGTTGTTTGAGTGTTAACTACGTTAACTTGTCCTTGGGTTGGCGCTCTAAAGCCAGTACCCGTTGAGAAACGCCATGCTACATTGTCTGAAACTTGATATCTAGCATTTAATTTAAAGTCATTTGTATCACCAAAAGAAGTATAGTCTTCATATCTGAATGAACCACCAAGTAAAAATTGATCACTAACTTGGTTTTCTACATCTACATACAAACCGTAACTTCTTCTTGTGAAGGCGCCCTGAGAATCCGGGGAAAATCCTGCAAATCCATGTGAACCAACATTAAATCCTTGGAGAGCATATTTACCAGCTTTCCAAGAAGCTTCTTCACCAGAAATAACTTCAAACGTTTCTTCTCTCCACTCAGCGCCATAGGCAACAGTCATGGAGTCAACTTGTCTTGTTAAATCAAAATTGAAAACTTTTTCTAGCTCAATGTATGAACCAGTATAGAAATTACGAGGAGTGTCAGGACCCATTGAAGGATTAACAGTGTTGTTAAGACCAAAATCAGCTTCATTTCTACCAACTGAACCACTTAGGTCATATGAATGACCACTTAGGAAGCCATCTGTAATATCACCTCTTCTTCCAATAGTAAGTGAAGTATCTGTAATGTTGCCGATAAATCTTGGAGTATATCCTCCTGGAGCAATTTCGTTCATCAAGAAACAACTTGGATCTGCCATGATTGCATCTCTTAGGGCATAATTTGATGGGTCAACCTGTCCAGATGCACCTGTGCCATATGCACATGTTCCATCTACGTTACCTACAGCTCTATAATTACCAATGGTGAAAACTCCACTTCTACCATCCGGATTACGATAATAGAAACCACCATCCACATCTCTTTCTGAGTAATTACCAAACATATATGATTCCGATCCATCACTGTTAGTGACACCAGAATTCATAAAGAAAGTAACATCGTCATCAACAATTGGAGCTCCCCATATTTGACAAGGATTTGCAACTGCTGAATTACCTCCAGCGACTAAAGATGCACAATCAGGCCTTTGCTCACTTCTTGAAGTAGCATCAGCTTGTCTAATCTGAAAACTTGTTGTAACAAAGCCATCTTGGCCAAGTGGCATACCGTATTTACCAGCTATAGTAGTAGTGTTTCCATCACCTTCAGTATACTCACCCATTTTGTATGAAAGACTTCCACCTTCTGAAATATCATCAAGAACAAAGTTAATAACACCAGCAATCGCATCAGAACCATACTGTGCGGAAGCGCCATCTCTTAAAACTTCAACCCTTTTTAAAGCAATTGCAGGAATTACGGAAATATCAGCGCCCTGAGAACCGTCATTAACTCCACCGCCTTGGAAAGCAATAACTGAAGCATGATGACGTCTTTTTCCGTTTGTAAAGATCAATGTAGCGTCAGCTGATAGGCCTCTTAGGTTAGCAGGACGAATCATACTTGCCGCATCACTAATTGGTTGCAAATGAACATTCAATGAAGGAATGCTTCCTTGAAGTTGCATAAGTAAATCATCAGTACCAGTTTTACTGATATCCTCAGCGCTTAAAACATCAACAGGAACTGGTGAACTAGATACTGATCTAGGCTTTCCACGAGTACCAATACTAACTACTTCCTCTACGAACTCGCTGTCTTGAGCAAATGAATCAACTGAAAGCATCGAGCTTACAGCTATGATAGTTGTTAAGGACAGTTTTGAAACGGTCCAAATAGCTTTATTTAACATGTTATCTCCCTAAGAATAGATAAAAATATATTTTGTAACCTGATTTATACACTAATTTGAGGTTTATAGCGAATTAAAATAGAGATTTTTATTAAAAAATCCTATAGATATGGGATTTTTTGCTCCTCATGATGCAAAAAAACAGGGCTTGTAGAACTAATTATCGTTATTTTGATTAATGAGATCTATATTTCCGCCAATGGCTACCGTATTCACGGCAATCACTCTCTCATCCATGAATTGCAAAAGATAATTTGGTCCTCCAGCTTTAAAACCTGAGCCGGAGAGATTTTTTCCACCAAAAGGCTGTGTCTCAACAACAGCACCAACAATGTCTCGGTTGATGTATATGTTTCCACTAGAAGTCTGCTTAGTAACATTTATGGCCTTGGCATCAATTCTAGTATGAATACCAAATGTAAGAGCAAAACCTTTAGCATCAATTTGTTTCAGGGAATCAACAAGTGTGTCTTCAGAAAATGAGGCAACATGCAAAATAGGCCCAAACTGTTCTTCATTGGGCATAGAGCTTAATTCAAGCTCAATTAAAGCTGGTAAAACCCAAGAGCCATCACTTGGAACAGTGTTTCTTGTAGCTTGAAACAAAGAGTGCCCATCGTTTTTCATCTTGGCAAGATAATTATTTAACTTCTCCACAGCATCAAAGGTAATGATTGGGCCAATATCCGTACCTAAATCATCAGGAGTGCCAATCGTAAGATCATTCATGGCACCTTTAAGCATTGAAATAAACTCTTCGTAAACCTCTTGGTGAACAAGAAGTAGTCTTAAAGCTGAGCATCTTTGGCCTGCAGAGTTGAATGCTGATCGCATAACATCATCACAAGCTCTCTCTAACAGGGCACTAGAATCAACAATCATTGTATTCAATCCACCTGTTTCAGCGATTAAAGGAACAATTTTTCCAGGTTTAAGAGATAGATTTTTATGAATTTCTTTTGCAGTTTGCAAGGAGCCAGTAAAGGCAACTAAATCTATAGCTTGATTCAAAATAATTGCTTTGCCTAATTCGCCACTACCAAGAAGCAAATGCAGAGCATCTTCTGGCAGCCCTTCTTCAAAAAATATTTTAACGGCTTCAAAAGCAATGATCGGGGTATGCTCTGAAGGCTTGGAGATCACTGTATTACCAGCAACTAAAGCAGCTGCAATTTGCCCAATTGTAATTGCCAGAGGGAAATTCCATGGGCTAATGCATAAAACAGTTCCTTTTGGTCCGTATTCTAAAATATTATCCTCTCCTGTCGGGCCTTTTTGAGAAACAGGCTTTAAATTTAAGATTTCTTGCGAATAATATCTGAGAAAATCAATCGCCTCCCTGATTTCATCTAAAGCATCTTCAAGGGTTTTGCCGGCTTCATGCATTAATAAGTAAACAAACTTAGCCCGCTGATCTTCAAGTCTGCCTGCTACAGAAATTAGAATTTCATTTCTGGATTCTATTGAGCAATTCATCCATTGATCTGAAGGACGAATTGAGTTGACATTTATTGATTCAAAATCACAGGTCTCTATCACACCAATAGTTTTTTGATTGCATTTGGAAGCTATATCAATCGGTGGATTTTTAAGAAGATTTAATGGCGATTTAGAGCAAACATGAAAATTTGATTTTTTAAATTTATTGACCTTGCTCATCAGGGCCTCAATACAATTCATCTCATTTAAATCAAATCCTCTAGAGTTAAGTCGAGGGAGATATAAGTTTCTTGGCAGTGGTAAATTTGATATATAAAAATGATCTATTTTCTCTTTAATTTTATCCCCTGGATTTTGAGCTAGCTCGATCTCTGGAATATTATTATCTAAGTACTTATTAATAAATGAGCTATTAGCTCCATTCTCTAAAAGCCTTCTAACTAGGTAAGGTAGCAACTCTTTGTGTCGACCTATAGGACAATATACAGTTGTCTCGGGAAATTGCTTATAGGATGCTTTGCAGGCTGAATATAATAACTCGCCCATTCCATATAATCTTTGAAATTCTATCTTGGTATTAGTGCTTTCACTTAGACTCATGAGTGATGCAATTGAGTGCGCATTGTGAGTTGCAAAGCTAACATCTATGCCTCTACATTCGATAAGCCTCTTTGCTGT
>CACJSU010000003.1 GCA_902596165.1 uncultured SAR86 cluster bacterium
AAGAAGATTTCAAAAAAATGGAATAAAACTAAATTCTTTAAGGCTAAACAAATTGAACAAAATCAAAGATTTAAATCTTTTGATTCCACTGAATTCAGCCTTGAGCCAGATCTTAAAGAGTCTCCAGGTTGCTTGCGAGATTTTCAAACTGCTTTTTGGATACTGGAGCATTGCTTTGAAATTAAGCAATTGCAAGACTGTGTAACAGCAAAAATGTTTTCAAAAAATGAAATAAATAGCATCAATGAATCTTACGCACACATTAAAACTCTAAGATTTTTTATTAACCTCGAAAGTAGCACGAACCGAATTAGCTTTGAGAATCAACTGCAGCTTGCCAAAAAAGCTAAACTCAAACCCTCTATAAAATCTTCTGCGGTAGAGAAATTCATGAGAGCATTTTTCTTACATGCTTCTAACCTATCAGACTTTAATGAACTTGTTTTTCAAGCATACAACGATCAATTAACTGTTCTCAAAAGGCCATACACAAAAAATTATTATATTTTTAAAGATCGACTTGGAATTGCAGATAGCATTGATCTCTCCAAGAGGCCTGAATTAATTTTAGATAGCTTGATCCAAGTTGGAAAACTCAAAAAAATTAATGGTCTCGATTTTAAATCCATCAGAAAAATAAAAGTATCTTTGTCCAAGATTGATCCTGGGTATTTTTTATTACCTGCAGCTGGATCTCAATTTCTTCAAATACTTAAATCCACCACAAATCTTTCCACCATACTCAAAAAACTTAAGCAACTAGGTTTAATGAGGTTGCTGATTCCTGAATTTGGAGAAATTGAAGGTCAAATGCAGTTTGATATGTTTCATGTATATACAGTTGATGAGCATACTTTCAAGGTAGTGAGAAACATGAGGCAAATGCAAATTGGAAAAGTGGATCAATCAATGCAAATTGAACAAGAGCTTATTAATAAACTACCAAAGATTGAGCTTTTATATCTTGCAGGAATTTTTCATGATCTTGGAAAAGGTAAAGGTGGAGACCATTCTGAGATAGGGGAAAAGATAGTTGAGAGATTCTGCAAAAGGTTAAATTTTTCTATTCATGATACCGAGCTATTATGTTGGCTTGTAAAAAACCATCTCATAATGTCTTCTATATCACAAAAGACTGATGTGCATGATCCTGAAACAATCATCAATTTTACTAAAAATGTAAATACCATCGAAAAACTGAATTATATTTACATGCTAACCATCAATGATATAAGAGGCACTAATCCAACCCTATGGAACTCATGGAAGCATGATTTATTAAAGCAACTTTTCATGTCATCCAGGAGAAGGTTGAATCTTAAGGAAGTGCAATCCAATCAATCAATTGTTAATGAAAGAAAAACTGAGTCAGCAAATGCAATTAAGCAAGGACGTGATTTATTAAATGAAGTATGGGGGCAGTTACCTAATGCTTATTTTTCTAAGTATCAACTAGCGCAACTTACAAACCAAGCAAAGACCCTGGCTAAATCTAAAGGAAAAACATCTGTCTTTGTAAATACTAGAAAAAATCTTATCGAAATATTCATCTTTACACCTAATCAAGCAGGTTTATTTCTAAAAACTGTTCGAAGCTTTGAACAGCTCTCATTAGAAACAATTGATTCAGATATTCATACGACAAAAGATGGAAAATATGCAATGAACACTTTTATTTGTAAGCATAAAATCCTTGGTGCTAATTTAATCCAAAGGGATATTCAAAACATTGAACAAAAAATCATTAACGCAATATCTTCAGAGAATTTTAAAGCAACTGTTAAATCAAAATCAGCACATAAAAAAGTTTTTGAATACCCTACCAGAGTAAACGTTTCTCCTTCAAAAAAGAGAGATGCTAGTTTGATAACTATAGAGACCTTAGATCAACCAAATTTACTCTCCAAAGTTGCAAACATATTTTTAGAGCATGGTATCAGCATTGACTCAGCAAGAATTACAACTCTTGGAGAAAAAGTGGAGGATAATTTCACTGTGATTGATGAGAAAACTAAATTATGCATTTCTCAAAGCAAAACTAATCAGTTGCAAAAGAAGCTAAAGAACCTTTAAGCTCTGCAAATAAAAATAAGACTGCCTATAATAAGCATATGAATAACTTCCCTTTAATTGGCCTTGGCATTGCTACCAAAGGTACCTCAGGCAAAATATTGGATACCTTTTATCCGTGCATTAGTTTCAAAAATGGTGCAGATCAAATCAGCCTAATGTATGAGAAGTGGGATGCCTTAATGAATCAAGATGTGACTGAAATTAAAGATGTTGCTCAGCTCAATCTGCAAGATGAAAATTTAAAAACAGCCATAGATAATCTTGATAAAAGTAAAACTTTAGTCTTATGCAGAATTCTAGATAACCATCCAATTAAAAGCATTGAAGAAGCATATTTAAAGCTGCATCTAATTTCATATAAGCACTTTTTACCCAATTCATTAAATCTTGATAACCTTTTTGATTGTCTTTTAAATTTAGTCTGGACTAACCAGGGACCAATAGAGCTAGATGAGATTGAAGAAAAAATTCTTTCTGCAAAAATAAATAATCAGTCGCTTGAAATTAAATCGATTGATAAATTTCCTTGCTTAACTGACTATATTATTCCTCCAGGAGTTCGTATTGCAGATGCAAGCAGAGTCAGGCTTGGAGCATACTTAAGTGAAGGAACAACGGTTATGCATGAAGGTTTTGTAAATTTCAATGCAGGGACACTTGGTTCAGCAATGATAGAAGGAAGAATCTCTGCAGGGGTTGTGGTTGGCAAAAACTCAGATTTAGGAGGTGGCTGCAGCACAATGGGAACTCTTTCAGGGGGTAACAATGTAAAAATATCCATTGGTGAAAATTGTCTCCTTGGTGCAAATTCTGGATTAGGAATACCAATAGGTGACAATTGTATTGTTGAAGCAGGACTCTATTTAACAAGTGGATCAAAAATTACAGCTTATAATTCTGATAATGAGAGCGGGTCTATTGTTAAGGCATCAGAGCTTGCAGGACAAGATAATTTATTATTTATTAGAAACTCTCAAAGTGGAGCTATTGAAGCAAGAATTAACTCTAAATCATTAGCATTAAACCCAACTCTTCATAAAAACTAAAAAACTATGTCTGCTCTAGAACTCGCTCAATCACTCATTAAAATAAAATCTATCTCTCCAAAAGATGGGGGTTGTTTTGAACTTATAGAAGCAGAGTTAACTCCCTTAGGCTTTCAAATAGAGAGAATTCCAGAGTTGAATTGTGAGACGCTATTAGCAAAGTATGGCGATTCAGGAAAAGTGTTTTGCTATCTTGGGCATACTGATGTTGTGCCATCTGGGCCAGAAGAAGAATGGACTTCACATCCTTTTGAAGCAAATGTTATTGATGGAGAGTTGATAGGTAGAGGGGCAGCAGATATGAAAGGCAGTGTTGCCGCCTTTGTCCAATCAGTAAAAAATTTTTTATCTGATAACCCAACACCTAATTTTCAAATATGGATAATGCTAACTAGCAACGAAGAAGGTGAGCCAGCTGATGGAAAAATCAATACCTTAATGGACTCTCTTACCAAGCAAAATCAGTTTATTGATTACTGCTTAGTTGGTGAGGCTAGCTCATCTGATAATGTTGGAGATGTCTTAAGAGTCGGCCGCAGAGGATCTTTAAGTGGGAGGCTTAAATTAATCGGTAAACAGGGACATGTTGCATACCCCCAAAAAGTTTTAAGCCCTATTTTAGAGGTAGGACCTATTATCAATGAACTCAACCAAGTTATTTGGGATGAAGGAAATGAACAGTTCGATTCAACATCGTTTCAAATTTCAAATATTGATTCTGGGACTGGAGCTACAAATGTTGTTCCAGGACATTTAAACATGCTCTTTAATTTTAGGTTTTCTCCAGAATCGAGCCAGGAATCACTCAAAGAAAGATTTATTCAAATTTTAGAAAAATCAAAATGTTCCTTTGAAATAGATTGGACTTTAAATGCTCAGCCGTATTTAACAAAAAAAACTGAATTGCTTTCTATTATTCAATCGGCTTTAAAAATGATAAATGGCAAGGAAGCAATCATCGATAATGGCGGAGGAACATCCGATGGGAGATGGGTTTCACCATCGGGCTCAGAGGTTATTGAACTAGGGCCAAGAAATCAAACCATTCACAAGATAGATGAAAAAATCTCTTTAGCAGACTTGGCATTGCTGCAAGAGATTTACCAACAGATTCTTGTTGAAACTAATAATCAAGCAAGCTAAAAACATTTAATCTTTTGCTGTTTTAATAACAAAAGATAGTGCAATTAACGCAACAGCAATGACCAGATAATACTGGATCATAAATTCAAAAACTGGTGATATAGTCTCAAGCCCACCATCCAAGGCCTCTCCTCCAAGCAATCCTGCAAGAACTCCTCCAATTGCGCTTGCTAAGAACCATAAACCAAACATCTGACCCATGTAACGCTTGGGGCCATAACGAGAAAATGCTGATAAGCCAATTGGCGATAAGGCTAATTCACCCCAAGTTTGAAACAAGTATGTTAGTAACAGCCATTGCATGCCTACAGGAGATGATTCAAGAGCGATTTTTACAGCAACAATCATTACAAGAAAGCTTAATGCCATAAACAAAAGTCCAATTGCAAATTTAATTGGTAATGATGGATCTAAATTTTTTCTAGCTAATTGTGCCCAAATCCCAGCAAAGATTGGGGCAAATAAAACAACAATTACAGGATTTGCGAACTGCAACCATCCAACTGGAATCTCATATCCTGCAATAGACAAATCTGTATAGTCTCTTGCAAAAATATTTAATGAGCCTGCTGATTGGTCAAAACCGGACCAAAAAGCAGCAGCCCCTATAAAGAGTAGAAATAAGAGTATTAAATTTTTTCTTTCAGCAGCATTTAGTCCTGCAAAAAGAAACAAATAAATAAAATACAAGCCAGCAATAACTGTAAGAAAATATGCAAATTGCTCAGCAAAGAATCTTGGATCAATGGTAAAAAAACCAAGGAGGCCCGCTCCGATGACCATAAACATTCCGACAAGCGATACTTTTAAATAGTTAGTAAGCTTTTTGCGCTTATCATCTGACATTTCGTTAGGATGCATACCAGCATCCCCCAATAGATGTCTGTGTTTGATATATTGAATGACACCAAAAGTCATCCCTATACCGGCAGCACCAAATCCCCAATGCCATCCAATTTTCTCACCTAAATATGAGCAAATCAAAAATCCAAGTGTTGAGCCTATATTGATAGACATATAAAAAATGGTGTAGCCAGAATCTCTCTTATCATCTTGACCCTCATATAACTGACCAACAATGGTGGAAATATTTCCCTTAAGAAGGCCTGTACCTAATACAACAAAAATCAAACCTAAGAAAAATGTCTGCTCAATAGGAATAGCTAAAGTAAAATGACCCAAGGCAATAATGAGAGCGCCTATTAATACAGCTTTTTGATGCCCTAAAATGTTATCTGCAATCCACCCTCCTGGAACAACCATAAAATAGACCATCCCAGAGTAAATACCATAAATTGCTTGGGACTCAATTTGGGACCAGCCTAGGCCAGGATTAAAGCCAGTAACTGCACCTGTCATGTATAAAACTAATAAAGCCCGCATTCCATAATAAGACATGCGCTCCCACATTTCAGTTAAAAATAGTGTTCTTAATCCAATAGGATGCCCAAAAAAAGTATTACTTGTATTCATATTATTTGAGTTATGATTTATGGAGATACTATATCAAACTAATGGAAAAAACACCTTACGTTGGACCCTTTCTACGAATCATAGCTTCAGTCTATGACTTCTTTTTACTGCTTGGAGTTTGGTTTCTAGTAGGTTCATTAGCCCTATGGTTGAATGGTGGGGAAATACTGAATCCAGTGCTTGGAAGCTTATTGGTATTTCTGAGTGGATGGGCCTTTTATGCATTTTTTTGGATGAAGAATGGGCAAACGCTTGGAATGCAAGTTTGGAAATATAAAATTGTTAATACAGATCAGAATCATGACCGAATCACCCTAAAACAAACCTTTCTGAGATATTTAGTAAACTGTGGAATGCTTGCACTGCTGGGTATGCCGTTATTTCTAATTTATGCAGATTCAAAAAAACTTGCGGTAAATGACATTCTTTCAAAAACTAAATTAGAAAAAATTTAACTAGATTCTCTGAAACTTATAGGCTCCGATTCCAACTAGAACCATGATTGGTAAAAGGTGCGCAATAAATATTGGCCACTGATATGTAAGAAATGATGCAACGCTCAAATCTTTCATTAAGTCATAAATAAACCCAAGCGAAATACCTATTATTATTTGCCTACCGACTCCTCCCGAACGCACGCTATTAAACATGAGGCTGCCTGCTAAAAAGATTATTGCAAGAATTGAAACTGGCAACAGTGCCCTTGCATATATTAATGTATCAATTTTTTGTATATTTTTATCAGGCAGATAGGTTTTTTTAATATCCAGCAATGAAAAAAAAGAAAAATTTTCTAATGCATTATTTGTTAGCATAAATGATGCAGGAAATTTTAAAGCCTGCTGAGTGTCTGTATCTTCAATAAATAATTGGCCATTCTCTATTCTGCCTTCTTCATAATTAGCAAATGAGGTCACTCTTTGCTGATCATTAAATTCTATGATTTGAATTGCCTGAACCTGCTTATCATTTAAGCGACTTAAGCCAATTAAATTTCTGCTTGCCATCTCCCATTGGATTGCTTCAGCAGATTGAATGGGTTGACTAAGAGTATTAGATTTTTTTGACAGATCTAAAAATAGCGTTTCATCAAGAAAGATTAATGCCAAAGACAATATAATTGGACCCAATCCTGATATTAATACGATTTTTAAAGGCGAAAACCCTGCTGATCGCAAAAAGACTAAATTACCCTGTTGATTAAATATCGAAAGTGCGATCAATGTGCCGATAAGCATTGAGCTCTCAAGGTACTGCATCCCTTTATGCAATTGTTCATAGAGAACAGTATTAAATATCACGGAAAGAGTTTGATTTATTGATAGATTCTCAAGCTCCATGACTAAGGTCACTGAGAAATCAAGGAATAACATTACCATCCACACCAAAGCTGAAATAAGAAAACTTCTTTTTATAAGGTGTATAGAATAGGTATTAAAAATATCTTTAATCACGAGCTTAACCAAACTAAAAGAAAGAATATTAAAAAGATAATTAAAACTGTTTTTAATCTTGAGTTAGTGAAGAGGTTTTTAAATGCGATCCTTCCATCAAGCCAAAAGAGCAAAGTTCCAAAAAATAAAAACACTAAATGCACAGGCCATAGGAAGTGATAAAAAAGGTTTGAGCTTCCTGCATAGCTTTCTCTGAATGCTACTAAAACACTTAAGTAAAATATATAAATTAATACACCTGTAACAAGGCTACCTTCCCTACCTGATCTAGGGTTTTCTTTACCAAAGACAAAACTGAGTAACATTAAAGCTAATAGCATGATTGGTATGCTGGCATTCCATTGATTCTGAATAAAATTAGATTGGTTTTTATAATCAAGTAATTTAGAAAGAGTTAGGGGATTGCTAGTTGCCAAACCAATGTCAATAGAGTGGGTTAAATCTTTAAAAGAAGCGTCTATTTGATTGGGACTATTTAAGTCTGGATATATAGATCCACTTTTAAAATTTAAGATCATGTTGCCAGCCTCATTAGAAATTTCCAGCTCCTTAGCCTTAATAATTGATAAAGCAGGGTCATCTTGAACAAAAAACGTTACTCCTGTCATTTGATCGCCATTATAGGATTCAAAATAAAGATAGCTTCCAACCCCATCAAGATTAATCAAGGCATTAGGCTGCATCATTGAAAGTTTGTCTTCATATGATTGCTCAGCTATAAGGTCCTTAGATAGAGCTTTTCCATATGGCGCTAGATAAATACTTATTATCGAGCAAGCAGCCAAAACGACTAAAAAAAAAGGCGTGATATGCTTAATCAATCTTAGCCTAGACACACCAGCAGAAAAGTAAGCATAGATTCCATTGGTATTATAGAGCTCTGAGATAACAAGCAAGAGACTCAGAAAAAACGCAAAAGGTATCAACAGTGCTAAAAAATCAGGTAATCTAAGAAGAATTACCATAAAAATAATATCTGGATTCAAACTGCCTGCTGCAGCTTGCTCAAAATAACCGACAAGTCTTGATGAAAAAATTAATGCTGTCAGGATAAATAGTATTGCAAAAAAGCCTTTAAAAATTTGAGAATTTAAATGAATTGCAAGAATATTCTTTTTATACATGCCTTTAGCGATCTTGATGCATTACAATAAATATCTTATCAGTAATTTTTATCAGGAGTATGGTTTATGGCTTACAAAGTCCTATCAAGTCTAAGTGCAAACAATGTTAATTCTGCAGATCTATTAAAAATTAAGACAGATCTCTTAATTATTGCAGTTAATAAAAAAACATCAGCGGCAGCTGAGCTCAAAGAACTGCAATCAAGCGCTCAATCATTAATCAAAGAGTCGATAAAAGAAATTAATAGCGGCTCAAGAAAATCAATTTTTCTTCCAGCTCCAGCTAAAGTTGCAGCTAAAAATATTCTGCTGATCAAAGAACCGGATCCTAAAGCAGCGAGCTTTTTGGTGCTGCGTTATTATGAAGAGATCATGGGCTTGATCAAATCAGCCAAAGCAAAGGACTTTGCATATCTGATGAGTTCAACTACTTCAAAAGATTTCGATTTGACTTGGGCTGCTGAAGTTGCAGCAAGAACGTTTGAAGCTGCAGCCTATACTTTCAATGCAACAAAAAATAAAACTGCAAAGCCTGTTACAGTGAAAAAAGGCACTCTTTTATTTGCTGGTTTAACTCCAGCAAAATTAAAATCAGTTAGAGCTGCGGTAAAACTTGGCCATGCTGTTGGTGAAGGAATGAATGCTACAAAATATCTTGGTGACTTGCCTGCAAACCATTGCACGCCAAGGATTATTGAACGCAAAACAAAAGCCTTAAAAAAAGATTTTCCAGCTCTAAAAATTTCCAGTCTCAATGAGAAAGATATGGAGCGACTAAAAATGGGGTCTTATTTATCAGTTGGTAGAGGCAGTGATGAGCCGTCTAGAATGATGACCATTGAATACAGAGGTGGCGCAAAGGATAAACAACCCATAGTGCTAGTAGGCAAAGGAATTACATTTGATACCGGAGGGATCTCAATTAAGCCAAGTCCTGCTATGGATGAAATGAAATGGGACATGTGTGGAGCTGCATCTGTGTTTGGAATTATGCAAACGCTAGCAAGACTAAAAGCCAAAGTGAATGTTGTCGGCTTGCTAGTTTGTGCAGAAAATATGCCTTCTGCTCATGCTACTAAACCTGGCGATGTAGTAACCTCCATGTCAGGTCAAACCATCGAGATATTGAATACTGATGCTGAGGGCAGATTGGTGCTATGCGATGCATTAACTTATTCAAAGAAATTTAAGCCCAGTCATGTAATTGATATGGCAACTCTAACTGGAGCTGTGGTTATTGCACTTGGTAGTCCTGCTACTGAAGTGATGGCCAATAACCAACCTCTTGCTGACAAAATTTTAGCTGCTGGAGAAAAATCTGGTGACAGGGCTTGGCAACTTCCTCTGTGGGAAGAATATGCACATTGCACCAAAACCAACTTTGCAGACCTTGCAAATATTGGTGGCGGGAGAGAGGCTGGAACTATTCATGCTGCTTCTTTCCTATCTAACTTCACGAAAGACTTTAAATGGGCCCACATGGACATTGCTGCAAGTGCTTGGAATGGTGGCGCTAAAAAAGGTGGCACTGGTAGACCGGTTCCATTGTTAGCTGAATTAATTTTAAATGGAAATTTATAAGACTTTTATAGATCTTAATAGTTAATGGATAAGAAGCCATATGACCCTTCGGATATAGAACGAAAGCTATATCAAGAGTGGGAGGATTCGGGCATATTTGAACCTGGAGATGGATCAGATTCATATTCATTAGCCATACCCCCACCAAATGTTACAGGAACACTCCATATGGGGCATGGATTTCAAAATGCCATCATGGATTGCTTGATTCGATATCATCGAATGTCGGGCAAAAATACCTTGTGGCAAGTCGGCACAGACCATGCAGGTATTGCAACTGAAATGGTGGTTGAACGAAGACTAAATGCTAACGGCAAATCAAAGAATGATATTGGTAGAGAAGCTTTTGAAAAAGAAGTTTGGAATTGGAAGAAGTACTCTGGCAACAAAATTACCTCACAGCTGAGACGCCTGGGCTCTAGTCTAGATTGGAGCACAGAAAGATTCACTTTGGATGATGATTATCAGCATGCTGTTTTAAGTGCTTTTATACAATTATTTGAAGAAGGCTTAATTTATCAGGGCAAACGCCTCGTGAATTGGGATCCTGCATTAGAGACCTCCCTATCAGACCTTGAAGTAGTCAATAAAGATCTAACAATTAAAATCTGGGAAATTAAGTATCAACTCGAGGGAGCTGATGAATTTGTAACTGTTGCTACCACAAGGCCTGAAACGCTAATGGGAGATATGGCGCTCGCAGTCAACCCAGATGATAAGAGGTTTGCTCATCTGGTAGGTAAAAATGCTGAGATTCCCTTGTGCAATAGAGTTATTCCCATTGTTGCAGATGATTATGTAGACTCTGAATTTGGTACAGGGGTTGTGAAGATAACCCCTGGTCATGATTTTAATGATTACGAGCTAGGTAAACGACATGGACTACATATGAATGATAGCTTGCAATGTCATACAGGTGATGAAAGCGAATTTGCTCCAATTTCAATTCTAAATAAAGCTGTTGAAGTTATCGGTGTTGCTCCTGAAAAATTTCATGGCATGGATAGATTTGAGGCTCGTAAAGTTATCTTGCAAGACTTAAAAAATGAAAAGCTTCTGATGTCTGAGAAAGAATATGAAAGCACTCTACCCTATGGAGATAGATCCGATCAAATTCTTGAGCCCCTCTTAACAGATCAATGGTATGTAGACGCTAAAACTCTTGCCAAACCAGCCATAGAAGCTGTTAAGTCTAAGGAAATTCAATTTGTACCTGCTAATTGGGAAAAAACCTATTTCCAATGGATGGATAACATTCAAGACTGGTGCATAAGTAGGCAACTATGGTGGGGACATAGAATTCCAATTTGGTACGATGAATCAAATGCGCCCTATGCAGGCTTTTCTGAAGCAGATGTTAGAAAAAAGCATGGTCTCAAAGGTGAGCTACGCCAAGAAGAGGATGTATTAGATACATGGTTTTCATCGAGTCTGTGGACATTTGCCACTATGGGCTGGCCCAAAAAAAATGAAAAACTTAACCTTTTTCATCCAACAACAACCTTGGTAACTGGTTTTGATATTATCTTCTTTTGGGTCGCTAGGATGATCATGATGACCAAACACTTCATGAAAGAAGTTCCCTTCAAAGAGGTTTATATTACCGGTCTAATTAAAGATGAGAATGGGCAGAAAATGTCCAAATCAAAAGGAAACATCCTTGACCCAATTGATCTTATAGATGGGGTTTCCCTAGAGGAACTGCTGGAAAAAAGAACTGAGGGCATGATGCAACCTCAACTCAAAGAAAAAATTATCAAACAGACAAAAAAACAGTTCCCTGAAGGTATCGAAAGTTACGGTACTGATGCTTTGCGATACACCTTCTACTCTCTTGCTTCTCCGGGCAGAGACATTAATTTTGATATAGGCAGAATCAAGGGCTACAGAAACTTCTGCAATAAAATTTGGAATGCTTTCAGGTTTATTGAAATGCAAGTTGCTAATCATGGCTATCAAATCAGTGAAAGCTCAGAAGATATTTTATCTGACTGGATGGGATCAAAAATTCACCAAACTGCTCAAAATTGCCAAACGCATATAAAACAATATCGGTTTGATTTAGCGTCGGCGGAGATATATGAATTAATATGGTCAAATTTCTGTGACTGGTACATAGAATTCAGTAAAGTCGCCATCCAAAAATCTGATGAAACTAGCCAAATAAATAATCTTATTGGGAATTTAATTGCTAACTTTTATAGCATTCTTGAATTGTTGCATCCTTTCATGCCCTTTATTACTGAGGAACTTTCTTCTAAATTGGCGGATTTGGCAAAAGTAGAAAAGTCAGGATTCTTAGTTGAGGGTGGCTTTGAACATGCAAGAGTATCCAAGGAAAAAACTGAACAACAATTAGATGAGATCATTAACATTATTTCTTCACTTAGGGTTCTAAGAGCGGAAAACCAAAATATAAAAAATGAGACCTTTAATCTCATTGTTTCTAATGATCTTAACTCTGAGATGCAATCTGTCATCAGCGAGAATGAAGAAATCATTGCAGGTATTGCAAAATTAGATGGAATCGAATTTTCCGACAAGATCCCAGCAGAATCAATTGAAAAAACCATGGATGGATACAAGCTCATTATTCCATTGGAGGGATTGATTGATCCTGAAGAGGAAATGATGCGACTTCAAAAAGAGCTAGAAGATGTAGAGAATGATATTCAGATAATTAGCTCTAAACTTGCCAATGAGCAATTTATTTCCAAGGCTCCCGCTGCAGTTGTAGAGAAAGAAACAGCAAAAGTTGCAGATGCTGAAAGCAAAAAAGCAATGTTAGAAAAAAGTATTGCTAAGCTTCAGCCTTAGCCAGACTTATTAAAAAATCACGAATAGCTGCGCCAACCAATGAGGGCTCAGCATAAGTAATGTCATGCTTGCCTCCCTCTAACACAAGTAATTCAGATTGAGGGATAGAAAGCATTAGCTCCTCGCTGCCTTTAAATGGAACAACGCCATCATCTGTTCCCCAAATAGTCAAAGTAGGCTTGTTCAAATTTCCTACTTCGCCAAACATTTCTTGAGTGCTAAATAAATTGAAATTGCGGGCTGTAGATAGCAAAGCATGAATGAAGCCCTTGTATTGCATCTGGATTCCTGCTTTTTTAATAAAGTCTTTTTTTGATAAAGCCAATGGGTCTTCTCTGGGTGGCTCATCGTTCTCTTCGTTTCCTTGAAAGACTAACCTTGAACCAAAGACATTGAGAATCCACTCTCCGATTAAAGGTTTCATGATCCACCAATCCTCAGTTGGGTTTTCAGCCATAAAGCCTGCTGGAGCAATCAAAGACATGCTTTTAACCATGTCAGGAAACTCATTGGTAAAATGCCCAACTATAGGCCCGCCCATTGAATAGCCCACTAGATGAACCTGATCAGAAATTCCTTGGGTATCCAATAGACCTTTAAGAGATTGAACAAAAACATCCTTGGTATATTTAATTCTTGGTCTCTCTGAATATCCTCGACCATAATGATCAAACACGAGGATTGAGTAACCTGCATCTAATAAAAAACCCTTCATTCCATCCCAGACAAAATGAGGAGTGGAAAATCCATGCACTAAAACGACTGTTTCATTGTTTGCAACTTCAGCATCTGGATAATACCAACGGTAATACAGATTGCCTTCTTTTAGTGGGACCCAAGAACCTTCCACAGGAAGGTCAGATGCTGCTAGCGTTTTAAGGTTATATGTTTGAACAAAGTATGGGATCCATAAAACCAAGAGAACAACCAAAAGACTGGTGAGTGTTTTTTTCATAGATTTCCTTGCGCAGATTGAAAAGCTTTAAGCACAGTTTGTCTTGTATCTGCAGGGTCAATAACCGCATCAATTTCTAAAAAAGATGCTGCCTCAATTGCTTGACCAACGTCGTACATTTTAGCAACCAACTTATCAAAAAGTTTCTTACGCTCATCAAGGTCTTCGATGCTCTCTAATTCTTTTTTATAACCCAGTTTAACAGCTCCCTCTATTCCCATGCCGCCAAATTCTCCTGTAGGCCATGCTGCAGTATAAACAGGGTTATGAAGACTGCCTCCAACTAAAGCCTGCGCTCCTAAACCGTATCCTTTACGAAGAAAAATTGCTACAAGCGGAACCTGAATATTGGCTCCTTGTTTAAATAGAGTTGCCATTCTTCTGACAGCTCCCCCCTCTTCACTTGCAGGGCCAACCATAAATCCAGGAGTATCAGCAAGAACAAGAATTGAAAGATTATGATCATTGCAAATAGAAATAAACTCCGCTGCTTTTTCAGCAGACTCGGAATCTATTGCCCCCCCAAGTTTTTGACAATCACTTGCAAGAAGACCGAAGGGCTTCCCTTCTATTCTAATAAAACCGGTAACAATACTTTGACCGAAGTTTTTCCTGAGTTCTAAAAAACTGTCTTCATCGGCCAATGTATGGATAATATCGCGAACCTCATAGGTATAACGCCTGTCCTCAGGCATTATATCGCGCAGGGTTTTTTGATCATTAACAGTGAATTCGCTGATGGGGCCTTGAAAATAAGAAAGAAGTTTTTTTGCAATTATGGTGGCCTGTTCTTCATTGTCAGCTACATAGTCTACAACTCCATTCTTCTCATGTACCGAAACAGGACCAATTTCAGTTGGCTCAAATACGCCCAACCCTCCCCCTTCTATCATGGCTGGACCAGCCATGCCAATCCATGAAGTTTTAGTTGCAATCCTGAAATCTGAACAGCCAAATAATGCAGCATTACCTGCAAAGCAATAACCATTATTTATTGCAATTTTTAAAGAGCTACCGGTTAATTGAGCCCAAGTAGAAAAAGATGGTATATGTAATCCAGCCATCTGAATCAATACATCCGTATCTCCTGGTCTACCCCCACCTCCTTCTGTAAAAATTACAATTGGGAGCTCAAACTTTTTGGCTTGATCACATATACGATCCAGCTTTAAGTGATGAAAAGCACCTTGCGTTCCAGCCAAGACAGAATAATCATAAACAATGGCAACAGCTTGAGAGTTTTCTGCCCCAACTAATTCTGAATTGACAGAGCAAAAACCAGTAATAATTCCATCGGCATTGGTTTTATCTTGAAGCTCTTCATAATCTCGACGGCTGCGTTGTGCGGCAACTGCAAATTGACCAAACTCTAAAAAACTGCCTTCATCCACTAAATGAGCAAGATTTTCTCTAGCAGTTCTATATTTTTTTGAATGCCTCTTTTCAGTTGATGATGTGCGAAATTCATCAGAGCTTTTTGCAACTCGGCGAATGAATTTTTCAAATTCTGGTCGATTTTTAATAGCCATGGTCTCCTATGCTACTAAAAAAATATCCTTTCGGGTAAAACTAACTTGCAGTATGTTTTTTAAAGGCATCGCCAGTAAATTTTAATACCTTTGCTCTAGATAAAATCCTAGGTAAAAATGCGAACTTAGAATTACCTTTACCAGGAACTATGTAGTGCTTATTTTGTAAAAAAGCATCCAAGGTTTCTTGAGATACTCTTTCACATGTATCCCCAACCTGACCATCGCCTTTTAATTGACTGATTCTTTGTTTTAGTTTTTCAGATGATTTTTCCGAAGCAGTATTCCTAAAATTTGAATCTGTGGCCCCAGGACATGAAGCCATAACTCTAACATTGCTCGAAGCATACTCATATCTCAATGCTTCAGATAACATCAAAACATATGCTTTCGTTGAAGAATAAACACTCGCGTAGGGCACCGGTAAAAATGAAGCAGACGATCCTATATTAATGACCCCACCTTCACCTTTATCTACCATGTCTGGCATAAATAAATGGCAAAGATCAGTCAGAGAAGTAATGTTTAGTTGAATCATTGCCGCATAATCATCTCTTTGAAACTCTCCAAATCGACCCCATCTGCCATAACCTGCATTATTAATTAATAAATCTACATTAAGATCTGCAGCTATTACCTGCTGATGCAATCTTTTACCTGAGCCAGCCTGAGCTAAATCTTCAATAAAGATATGTGCCTTACTTCCCTTTTCTTCGATTTCCATTGCCACAGCCTCTAATTGTTCTTTAGATCGAGCAGTCAAAAGTAATTCAGCCCCTCTAGACGCAAGATCAATCGCTAAAGCTTTTCCGATCCCGCCAGAAGCACCAGTTACAAGGACAAATTTATTTTTATAACTTTTCATTTTCAGCAATCCTCCTAAAAAATTTAATTGAATTTAATCTAATAATAATCAAATCTAAAATAAGTTATTTAAGACTTTTTTTAGCATGGTGGAGCTGAGCCAAATCATCTACTGAATACCAGGAATCTAAAACATTTTTTGAGCACTTAATTTCTTTTAAATCAATTAATTGCTTCCATAAATCATTAAAATCTTGAGTACTTTTTGTAAGGGCATTAATTTTTGCAGGATTTAAAATTTGAACTCCCGAAGACATAATCTTGCTTTGATCATCACGCGAGAGAGACTGAATAAAATTTTTACTATCATGAACAATAAAATCACCCTCTATATCTTCTATTGGATTTGCAGGAATGATCATACATGCTGGAGATCCTATCTGAGAATACTCTTCTGAATATGATGTAAAGTTTATTTTGATTATGTTATCGCATGTTAGAACAAATATTGGAGAATCTATATTTGAAAGTAGGCTATTGTAAAGCCACCATGCATTTCCTTTGCCCTCAGTATTAATTACAGTTGAGACATCGTTTTCTATAACATGGCTCGCCAACATTGCACCCTTGTAACCCACAGTAATATGAACATTTCTAATTTCTTTTTTTAATTTCTTAATGCCCTCTGAAATTAAAGTGGATTCTCCTAATGGCGCCATAGCTTTTGGCATTGAATCAGTTAACGGCCTCATTCTTAATCCTCGACCTGCAGCCATTACGACTGCATGAGTTATGGGAAGGTGCTCTTTCAAATCACATACCTATTTTTATTAATTGGATAATTTCTTCTTCGCTGTGAGAATCTGCATTTTCTGTTGAAACAACTTCTTTGATATGATTTTTAGATTGCTCAAAAGAAGAGGTAAGAAAATGCTTAATAGAATCTATAGTAACTTCTGAAGTATATTGTAATTCTGTAAAGCCTATCATTGACTCATGATCGGTATCTCCAGGCCGTCTATCAATCTCAACCCATGCAGTGCCATATAACTTATTCCAAACATCTAGGATTCTAGAAATCTTGGAAGCTTTCATTTGCATAGAGAGTATTTTGCCATTAGTTAATTCAATATTATTTAAATTTCTTATTACCAAATCTGCAGCATCAGAGACACTAAAAAAAAATCGTTTCATGTTAGGTCCGGTAGATTCTATTTTTTCATTCAATTCCATCATTTGCTTCCATAAAGGAAAAACTGATCCTGTTGACCAGGCAATATTACCAAAACGAACACAAGAAAAATTAGTATCACTGCTAGCATTTAAAGAGTTAAACATTTTTTCCATTAAAGCTTTTGAATTTCCATAGATATGATTAACTGGAGGCGCTGCTTTATCAGTTGAGATGCCAATAACGGTATTGACACTTTTTTCTATAGAAATTCTTGCAATATTTTGTGAACCAAGAACATTAACATCTATGCATTCCATAGGCTGAAATTCAGATATGTTCACAAACTTTGTTGCTCCAGCGTGAATAACAATATCAGGTTTGACTAAATTAAATGCATCATAAACAGATGAGATGCTACAAATATCAAGGGGTATTGCCTCACAATTCGTATAAACTTGAGCCTCCTGATTTAAACCATTATTTCTTGAACCAAGGATGACTTTATAATTTTTTTTAAGTTTTAGAGCTAATTCTCTTCCTAGAAAACCAGATCCACCTGTGATTAATACTGTTTCCATGAGCTGATACTTTATTTAGAGTATATTGTTTAATATTATAGTTTACTTAATTGTTTTTGGAATGGAGCCAAAATTATGCCTAGCATTATTCCTGGAGTTTTTAATAAATCAAAAGACAAGCCTATCAAGCCAACTGCAATCCAGTTTCCAGGAAAAATAAATTTATAATTAATTCCTAATTTTAAAGGTATATATACGCCTCGGTAAAAAAAAGAAAATATAAAAAGCAAAAGAATATATATTTTTGTTATATGGGGCACAAAAAAGATTGAGTCCTCAACCCAATCAATTACCTTGGTATTCCATTTGTAAACTGTTAAAGAGACTACTGTAAATAATAAAACCTTTGCAAACCAATTAAGTAAATTAAATCTCCCTACAACCTCAAAAGCTCTGCTGATAATTATGTAAATAAATAAAACAACAATTAAGGATAATGCAAAAATTTTAGTTATATTTGGTATAAAAAGTGGGTTGTTATCCCACCCTCCTATTAGGTAATTCCATTTGGTCAAGAGGAGCATAGAAAATACTAAAAAAGCACAAAGGTAGATATCACGAATCTTTTTTTGTGCTCTAACTCTGGCTGAGTGTAAATAGTAAATAAAATACTTTCTTTGCATCCCAAAAAAAGTATTAGGTAATGAACAATAGTCCAGAGAAGGATCTGCTGGCATAACGCATTTGCTACATACATCTCTTAACTGCAATCTCCACTCTTGATCATCTCCTGCTCTGATACCTTCAATGAATCCACCTGACTGATTAAAAATATCTAAACTTACTAGTGTGCCTGGTGAGGTTTCATGGCCAACTCTTCCAAATGTAGCTGCACGTAATAATTTTTGAGTACGAGTAATTGCTCGATACTTTGTGCAACCAAAAACTACATTGGTCTTATTTTTTTTTGCTAGATAGATATTTCTTTCAAGCCAATCTTGCCTTGGAACAGTTCCTACATCTAAGAAAGCTAACCAATTGAATGAGGCTGCTTTTGCTCCTTCATTTCTTTTTTCTCCAGGATATTCTTTTGAGCTTCTAATATAGAAAACAGGAATGTCATTTTGCAATGAATCTAAATAATCCTTAATCTCATCATGGTTACTTGAATCAACAATAATTATTTCATTTGGTTTATAAGATTGATGTAAAACTGAATTAAGCAGTACTTTGAGCTCATTCAGACAGTTATAAGTTGGAATAATCAAAGAAATATTGAACTGATTCATAAGCCTACTCCTATTCCCACTCAATGGTGGCTGGTGGCTTGCTAGAAATATCATAAACCACCCTGCTAACTCCCTCTAATTCATTCACAATTCGATTTGAGACATGAGCCAAGAAATCATATGGAAGCCTTGCCCAAGTGGCGGTCATAAAATCTACTGTCTCAACTGCTCTAATCGCTATCACATCCGCATATCTCCTCTCATCACCAACAACTCCAACTGATTTAATTGGAAGAAATGCACAAAATGCTTGGCTTACATGGTCGTATAAGCCTGCTTTTATTAATTCCTCAATGAAAATGGCATCAGCATTTTGAAGAATTAAAACTTTTTCTTGGGAAATCTCACCAAGAATTCTAACTCCTAATCCTGGGCCTGGGAATGGATGCCGGTTTAACATCTCCAATGGAAGGCCAAGCTCAGAACCCATTGTCCTAACCTCGTCTTTAAATAAATCACGCAAAGGCTCCACTAATTCCATCTTCATATCATCAGGAAGGCCTCCAACATTGTGATGAGATTTAATCACCCTAGCCTCTTTAGATTCTGACTCTGAAGATTCAATTACATCAGGATAAATAGTGCCCTGTGCTAGAAAATTAATCTCATCTTTTAATTTTGCTGCCTCATTATCAAAAATATCAATAAAAGTTCTTCCAATAATTTTTCTTTTCTGCTCTGGGTCTGAGATGCCTTTAAGATGTCTATAAAAAGCTTTCTTTGCATCAACAACTAATAAATTTAAATCCATCTTATCTTTAAATAAATTTTCAACATCTTCAGCTTCATTTTTTCGAAGCAATCCATTATCAACAAAAACACAAATTAAATTTTTTCCGATCGCTTGATCTAATAACATCGCTGTAACAGAAGAATCTACTCCACCTGATAAACCAAGTAATACCTTTTGATCTCCTACTGTTTCTTTAATCTCATTTATTCGTTGCTCAATAAGATTTTCCATTTTCCATTGAGCCGCACACATACATATCTTGAATGTAAAATTTTCTAATACTGTATTGCCCTGTTTTGTATGAGTAACCTCGGGATGGAACTGCAATGCAAAAATAGGTTTTTGGAGATGCTCCATTGCAACTATTGGAGCTGATGCAGTTGACGCAATTAAACTAAATTGATCTGGCAGAGTTGACACATGGTCTCCATGACTCATCCACACGTCAATTGAGGATCCAGAGCTGAACCCATCAAAAAGCAAAGATGATTTTTTCAATAGAATTTGAGCATGGCCAAATTCTTTATTTTTTGATGAAGAAACTTGACCCCCAAATTGCTCAGCAAGGGTTTGCATCCCGTAGCAAATTCCCAAGACAGGAACATCTAATTCAAAAATAATTTCAGGAATTCTTGGGGTATTAGATTCAGTAACTGATTCTGGGCCTCCAGATAATATTACTCCTTTGGGATTAAGGGATTTAATTTTTTCAGTTGAAACATCCCACGGAAGTATTACCGAAAAAACATTTAAGTCCCTTATTCTTCTAGCAATAAGTTGAGTGTATTGTGAGCCGAAGTCTAATACCAAAATCGTATCAATATTTTTCTTATCTAAAGAGAGATTATTGGAATTGCTCATGCTTAATAATGAATGAATTTATATTATAAAGGAAACTATATTAAATCTTTCTTAAGATATAAACGGTTTGAGTTTTTTAACAAGATCAGAAAGCTCTGGCTTAAACTTAATGATTTCATCCATAGATAATCCCTCAAGCTCATGAGGAAAAACAAGCCATTTCTCGGTTTCATGAATATAAAAGTCAGGCTTTCTATCTGTTTTATTTTTCTTTGGTTTGAAGTATGGGGTGGCTACTTTGATTTCAGGTGTATTTTTTTTACAAGCAGTTTGAAGATCTAAAATTATTTTTTGAATAGATATTCCCGTATCATGTACATCATCAACAATTAAAAGCGAATCTTCTGATTCAACCTGTTTAATAATATAGTTAAGGCCATAAACTTGAACCTGACTATCTCTATCATCTATTCCTTTATAATGAGAAGTTCGAATGGCAATATGATCCGAAGATACGCCGAGGACATCTAAAAACTCCTGAACAGCTATACCAATTGGGGCTCCGCCTCTCCAAACGCCAATAATATAGCTGGGACGGTAACCACTTTCATAAACTTTCCATGCTAGCTTAAATGAATCGCTTAATAGCTCATCAGCTTGAATAAATAATTTATCCATTATTTATTAATTGCTAAATTAATAGCTCATACTTAATCGAACCATGAATTGACGCGGCGGAATAAGCTCTAATCCAGTTGCAGCCACACCAAAGACATCTGTCATGCTTGAGTTAACGCCATCTTCATCTGTCGCATTCAGAATTTTAAAGTCCAGCCCCCATTTATCTCCCACAAAATCAATGCTTGCGGTAAGATTCAATAAATCATACGAATCAATAGCATCAACAATAGTGTTATTTGATACTCTTTGTTGGAAGTCGCCTCTATGAATGTACTGCATTATTCCAGTAAACATACTTCCAGAAGCAAGCGCTTTTTCGTAAGTGAGGCTAATGTCAGCTGAAAACTCTGGACTCTTTGCTAATTCATTACCCTTAACGTTTTCTCTTAAACCGTATCGAAGATCCTCTTGACCAAAGAAATACTGATATGCGTCAACATTATCTAGGACCATATAATCTGAAGTGACCTCTGAATCTAGGAATGATAAATTCATATCTAAGATTAGTGAGTCAGTTAAAAGACCTTTAAATTCTATTTCGAGACCAGACATTTCTGATTCTGGTATATTTGCTACCCCACCTCTATATGGATCTGGGTCAGTGGCCTGAAATTGAAGATTCTCATAGGTGTATGAGAAAGCTGCAATATTGGCACGAGCTCTTCCATCCATTAAATCTGTTTTCAAGCCAAACTCAAATGAATCAACTGTCTCAGCCTCAAATGTAGGAAATACTAATGCAGGAGCTAAAGGTCTTCCAGCAGCAGCATCTTCTATTTCAGTAAAACCAAATGTTAAATTGCTGCCACCAGGCTTGAAGCCTCTCGAAAAGGATAGGTATGCCATAGCTGAATCAGACAAGTCTAGTTCGCCTGTTATCTTTCCAGTGGTCTCATCTGAAGTACCCTTCTCTGTAAAAGTCTCTACATTAAAAAAATTAGTAACATTGGTTTCAAATGTATCTTCTGAATATCTCATCCCAGCAACCAAACGAAAATCATCACTGACGCTGTATGTTCCTTGCCCATAAAATGAATATGATTCTCGGGTTGGACGCGCATCAGTCACAAAATCCCAATCGGCTCCAAAGACATCAAACCTGCCTGGAATACCGTAATCATGGGTGTAGCAATATGCCGGGTTTGCAAATGATTCTCCACATAGATATCTTAATTGCCCAGTTAAGTCATTATCTCTATAGCCCCTTATGGTATTTTCTATTTCATGCTCCATATAGAAAGCACCAATTGTCCAATCAAGCTTTCCATTTAGGATTGGTTCATTAGAAATTAAATTTATTTCAAACGTAGTTGTATCTACAATAGAGGTTTCAGGGTTAAATTCAGCTCTTTGATAACGCGCATATTTGCATTCGTCAGGCTGAGGAAAAATTTTTATACAAACCTGTTGGACTGGAGGTAGCCCTGGAATAGATTTAACAAAGTCGCCATAGTTATGCCTATCATTGTCTCTTACAACCAAAATATCATCTTCCTGAATGCTAGCCATGGCTTTAAGAGATGCAAACCCTAAATCAGATTCATAAATTGCAGCAAAAACTGAGGACGTTAGTTCATGTTTCGATAAAGTATCTTGAGATAATTTTCTTATATTTGGAGTGGGATCATCAATACCCCGCATAGCTGATCCATTTCTATCAACTTCAAAAAACTGACCAAAAAATCTTAAGCTTGAGCTCTCATCCAGATCAATCAGCAGATCACCGCGGAAACTAACGCTACTTGCATCATCCAAGTCTTGTCCAGTAAAAATGTTATCACTAAAACCATCTCTCTCAGTGATGGCAAAAGAAACTCTACTGGCAATATTTGATCCAAGAGGAATATTGTTAGATGTGCGAAATTTTGTTAACCCATAATTGCCAAAAGTAATGTCAGATTTACCTAAATATTCATCCATTGATGGTTTTTTACTAATGACGTTAATGGCTCCACCAGTTGAGTTTTGGCCAAATAAGGTCCCTTGTGGCCCTCTTATAACTTCAATTCTATCCACATCAATAAAATCGGTTTGAAGAGCGAACGGAGAGGCAATAAAAATTCCATCCATGTGAAATGCTACTGATGGAGCTGCAATAGCATTTTGATTTGTCTCATTCCCAACTCCTCTAATAGAAATAACAGTTTTGTAACCTTCATTTTTAGCAACAGTTACCCCGGGAACAATGGCACTTAAATCTACCATTGATTCGATATTTTTGGATTCTATATCCTGGTCACTAATAGCTGTAACTGCTTGAGAAATATCTTGAAGACTTTCACTTCGCTTTTCAGCTGTGACAAAAACTTCTTCAATGACATTGTCTTGCGACAATAAAGGCAACCCAAAAAATAACAATGAAATTGATAATAAGAAATTTCTATTAAAGGGAATGTGGTTCATAAAAATCACCCTAAGTTTTTTATGTTAATTATTTTGAAGTCTCTAAGAAACTTGTATATCTTTGATTGATGCAACATTAATGCCAAAAAACTGAAAATAGATATAAATTAAGTCTTCAGCTAAAAAGCTTTAAATTATTGGATCAATCTATATTTGCTTAAAGTTATATTTGAACTTATAACAATCTAATATTATAAGTTGTAAACTTAAATTTTAAATAAAAATATTTAATTTAATGCTAGAAAAAATTTTCAAGTTAGAAGAAAACAATACGTCGATTAAAACTGAATTAGTTGCTGGCTTTACTACATTTATAACAATGGCCTATATCATTTTTGTTAATCCGCAAATGATGGCGATGGCTGGGATGGATCAAGGCGCTAGTTTTGTAGGGACCTGTTTGGCTGCTGCAATAGCATGCATATTGATGGGTCTTTACGCTAATTGGCCAATTGGATTAGCTCCTGGAATGGGACTTAATGCATTCTTTACCTATACGGTAGTTGGTGAGATGGGATATTCGTGGGAAATTGCCCTTGGTGCAGTATTTATCGCTGGTATTTTATTTTGGATAATGAGTATTACCCCTGTTCGACAATGGATGTTAGAGAGCATACCAATGAATCTTAGAATTGCTATGGGATCTGGTGTGGGTCTCTTTATAGGACTTATTGGTTTAAAAAATGGTGGGATTATTGTTCCAAATGAAGTAACACTTTTGAGCTTAGGAAATTTTCTGAGAACTGAGACTATCCTCTCTATGCTTGGATTTCTTTTAATAGCAATTCTTGCAGTTAGAAAAGTACCAGGCGCAATACTCCTTGGTGTAATGATGGTAACAGTTGCATCAATTTTTATTGGCATTGTTCAATTTCAAGGATTGATTTCCTACCCTCCAGCTTTTTTGCCTGTATTTATGAAATTAGATATTTTGGGTGCGCTAGATTTAGCTATGATCAGTGTCATTATGTCTTTTCTATTTGTAAACTTATTTGATACTGCAGGAACACTCCTAGGGGTTGCCAACCAAGCAAAGTTAGTAGATGAATCTGGAAATGTAAATAATCTTGATAAAGCTCTTAAGGCTGATAGTTCTTCTAGTGCTGTTGGAGCTTTTTTAGGTTGCGCGCCAGTTACAAGCTATGTTGAAAGTTCTGCCGGAGTTGAGGCTGGTGGCAGGACAGGATTAACTGCAATAACCGTAGGTTTTTTATTTTTAATTGCAATTTTCTTTTCACCTTTAGCAAACATCATCCCTGCACATGCAACTTCTGGAGCACTTGTATATGTAGCAATATTAATGTTAAGCGGAATGGAAAGGCTTAACTGGTCTGATGCATCCGAACTTCTACCGGCACTGATAATAATTGTGATGATTCCATTAACTTTTTCTATTGCAAACGGAATTGCTCTAGGCTTTATATCCTACGTTGTGTTGAAAATTGCCTCAGGAAGAATTGTAGAAATATCTCCAGGTGCCTGGTTTCTAACTTTGGTATTCTTATCTAAATTTATATTGCTTTAATAATGTGACTTAGCTTCTTTGGTAATTTGGAGCTTCTTTTGTGATCATGACATCGTGAACGTGACTTTCAGTAATTCCAGCGTTTGTAATCTCAACAAATTGAGTCTCATGATGCATATCCTCAATTGTTTTACATCCAACATATCCCATGCTCTGTCGTATACCTCCAATCAATTGATCAATTACATTTACAACCCAACCCTTAAACGGCACTCTTCCCTCAACTCCCTCGGGAACCATCTTTTCATTGCTTATACCATCTTGAGAGTATCTGTTTGTATCATTTCTTTCACTCATTGCTCCAATAGAGCCCATTCCCCTGTATGTTTTAAAACTTCGACCTTGATATAGTTCTAATTCTCCAGGAGCTTCCTCTGTTCCAGCAAAAATACCTCCAAGCATTACTGCATCTGCACCAGCTGCAAGTGCTTTAGAAATATCACCTGAAAATCTAATACCTCCATCAGCAATTAGTGGAATATTTTTGGAAGATAGCTTTTCTTTTATTGAAAGGATAGCTGTGATCTGAGGCACTCCAATTCCTGCAATAATCCTCGTTGTACAAATTGACCCTGGACCCATTCCAATCTTAACTGAATCAACACCTGCATCGATTAACGCTTGAGCTCCATCTGGAGTAGCAACATTACCACCCATAACATCTATTTCTGGAAACTCCTTTTTTATGAGTTTAATAGTGTTGATTACATTCTGAGAATGGCCATGAGCACTATCAATTACAAATAAATCAACCCCAGCCTCAAACAAAGCTTTAGCTCTATCTAAAGTATCAGCTCCCGTTCCAAGAGCAGCACCAACTTGTAACTGACCTCTAGAATCCTTAGTTGCAAGAGGATGCTCAGCCGATTTATCAATATCTTTCATGGTAACCAATCCAGTTAAAGAATTTTCCTCATCTGTAACTAGGATTTTTTCAATTCTATTGTTGTACATTAATTTTTTAACTTCTTCTTGATCAAAGCCTTCTTTTACTGTTATTAATTTCTCATAAGGCGTCATGATCGAAGAAACTAATTCAGATAAGTTATCTGCATATCTAAAGTCTCTCCTGGTAACAATTCCCATTAACTTTCCATTATCAACAACTGGCATACCTGAAATACTGAGCTCGTTTGTTAATTGCATAAGCTCACTGATTGTTTTGGTTGATTGAATAGTTGAAGGGTCTCTGACAACGCCACTTTCATATTTTTTTACAGCTTTGACTTCTGCGGCCTGTTCTTCAATTGAGTTATTTTTGTGCAGAATTCCTATTCCACCATTCTCAGCAAGCGCAATTGCCATTGCAGCCTCCGTCACTGTATCCATCGCAGCAGATATCAGAGGAATTTTTAATGATATATTTCTTGAAACCTTTGTTTCTAATTGCGCTTCGGCAGGAAGGAAATCCGTAAATCTAGGCAAAAGCAGTACGTCATCAAAGGTTAAGGCTTTCAGTTTGATCTTTTCCATAACGGATTATAGCGTATGCCATTATTAAAAAAAAGATTAGTGCTACGAAGCTATAAATATAACTTTATCTAAATAGCACTATAATGCATTAAAAATTTCATCAGATTTAGCAGCGCAAATGAAATCATTCATGTGCAAACCCTTAATCTTATGTGACCACCACTCTATGCATACTCTGCCCCATTCGAGGGTAATTTTTGGATGATGATTTTGTGATTCTGCCAAATCAGCAATTAAATTAGTAAAAGCAATAGATTTCTCATAATTAATTAATTTAAATTCTTTTGTAAGTTTTGAAATATCTGCATTATCAATGATCCAACCATCAAGGTCTTTTAAAAGCTCTATCTGTTGATGATGGGGAACTAAAGGAGCGCCTATTTCACATGCGCTGCAAGTTTCCTTAGAAAGATCTGTCATACACCGCCCTTGGTAAGTTTTGTGGGGTTTAATAAAGCCTTTAATTTCTTGAGTGGCAATCCAGTTTCTTTATGAGCAACCTCAATAATAGATCTTTTTTCTTTGTATGCTTTTTTAGCAATATTTGCAGCCTTCTCATAACCTATCTCTCTATTCAATGCTGTGACCAGCATTGGATTCATGCCAAGTGATTCTTCAATATTCTTTTTGTTGACTTTAAAAGTTTTGATTGCTTTATTTGCCAAAAGCGGCATTGAATTAGACATAAGGCTAATACTTTTTAGTAAGTTGTATGCAATTACTGGAAGCATTACATTTAATTGAAAATTGCCTGACTGGCTTCCTATAGATACCGTTACATCGTTTCCAATTACATCAGCACAAGCCATTACTACTGCTTCCGGTATCACCGGATTAACCTTGCCAGGCATAATGCTGCTTCCTGGTTGCAAGGCTTCGAGTTCAATTTCTCCCAAACCGGTAAGTGGCCCACTATTCATCCACCGCAAATCATTAGATATTTTAGTTAACACTAAACTAAGATTTTTTACGCTAGATGATAATTGAGCAGCGGAATCTTGAGCGCTTAAGGATTTGAAGTAATTTGTTGATGTTTTAACATTGAGTTTTGTTAATTTTGAAACTTCAGCAGCAAATATTTTTCCAAAATCCTTATGAGCATTTACTCCTGTTCCAATAGCTGTTCCTCCTTGAGGTAAATAAGCCATTTCTTTCGAAGCTGAAACAATGGATTTCTCAACAGCTTTTAATTGAGCCCTCCATCCTGATAGTTCTTGTGAGAAATCTATAGGCATTGCATCCATTAAATGCGTTCTTCCAGTTTTTAATTGACCCTTTAGTGATAATGCTTTCTTATCAATAACTTTAATTAAGCCTTCTAAAGATGGTAGCAAAAGTCTTTGAGTATCTAATAAAGCAGAAATGCAAATTGCTGTTGGAATGACATCGTTGCTACTTTGGCTCATATTTACATGATCATTTGCATTAATTTTAATTCGGGCTTTTTTTGTAGCTAAGTTTGCAATCACCTCATTAGCATTCATATTAGTGCTTGTTCCAGAACCGGTCTGAAAAACATCGAGTGGAAATTGACTATCATGTTTACCTAAAAGAACTTCTTTTGATGCAGTTTTAATTGCCTTTGCTTTTCTTGAATCAAGCAACTTAAGCTTTTGATTAGATGCAGCAGCGGCAAACTTAATTACCCCTAAGGCTTCTATAAAGCTTCTTCCAAAAGGAAAAGCAAATTTAATACCGCTAATCTTAAAGTTTTCTAAAGCTCGTTGAGTTTGAGCTCCCCAAAGCGCATCATGAGGGACATTAATTTCTCCCATTGTGTCTTTTTCAATTCTATATTTCATATTAGCTCCGTAATTGGGTACACTATTTTACACTTTAAGGAATTCATTATGGCAAAAGTTGTACCAATTAGCATAGATATTAATAAAGGAAAGCTTCCCCAAAAACCAAAAGGCATCAATCAAACTGTTGAATGTTCCACTATTGAGGAAAAAAGACGGCATGAGCTTGAAAAACTAACGGCAGGCTTTAGATTATTTTCTTATTTTGGTTATGATGAAGGAGTTGCTGGGCATATAACTGTAAGAGATCCAGAGTTTTCTGACCATTTTTGGGTCAATCCAATAGGCGTTCACTTTGGGCAGATCAAAGTTTCTGATTTGTTACTTGTTAATCACCAGGGAGCGGTTGTTCAGGGAGATCGATCTGTAAACATTGCAGCATTTACTATTCACTCTCGCCTCCATATGGCAAGACCAGACGTTAATGCAGCAGCTCACTCTCACTCTATGTATGGTAAAACCTTTTCAACTCTTGGTAAATTTCTTGATCCAATCTCTCAAGATTCATGCGCATTCTATGAAAGACAAGCAATTTATGATGATTTTTCTGGTGTCTCCGAAGATACTAATGAGGGAGAAAGGATAGCTAATGCTCTTGGTGATAAACAAGTGCTCTTGATGCAGAATCATGGAATCTTATCAACAGGGTCTTCGATTGATATAGCTTTATGGTATTTCTTTTCTCTTGAACGTTGTTGTCAGTCACAATTAATGGCAGAAGCAGCAGGGAAGCCCACTTTAATCCCTCATGAAACAGCTATCAAAACTAGAGAGTTTATAGCAAATGAGCTCGCAGCATGGGCAAGCTTTCAGCCCTTATATGACATGATTACTCAAAAAGAGCCTGATTTATTTGATTAAAATTAATTGCCAATAATAGCTTTAGTCTCTAGACATTCATTTAAACCAGAAAGGCCGTGCTCCCTTCCATTACCAGAGGTTTTAAACCCACCAAAAGGTGCTGCAGGACCTCTTGTGCCCCCATTGATGCTAATTTGACCCGCTCTAATTTTTCTAGCTACTTGTTTTGCATGGTCCTCATCGCCAGATTGAACATAACCTGCTAAGCCATACTCAGTATCATTAGCAATTTCTATAGCTTCGTCTTCAGACTCATACTTTAAGATACAAAGAACAGGGCCAAAAATTTCTTCTCGTGCAATGGTCATGTCATTGGTAACATCAGCAAAAACTGTTGGCTTAACAAAATAACCCTCTGAAATACCTTCAGGCCTTCCCAGGCCTCCTGCTACAAGCCGAGCACCTTCATCAATTCCAATTTGAATTAACCTTTGAACTTTTTCATATTGAACTTTATTAGAAATTGGTCCAATTTTTACACCATCTACTTCTGGCGAACCAACAACTGTTGAATTTGCAACATCAGCAGCCGCTTTAACTGCCTTTTCATAATTATTGGATGAAACTAGCATTCTTGTTGGCGCATTACATGATTGTCCAGTATTCATGAAGCAATGATTCGCTCCAGCAGCGGCAGCTTTCTCAATATCAGCATCATCCAGGATAATATTTGCTGATTTGCCACCTAGCTCTTGAGCAACCCTCTTTACAGTTGGAGCTGAGGCAATAGCTACAGCAACTCCAGCTCGTGTTGAACCTGTAAAATGCATCATATCAATATCTTGATGCTCAGATAGAGCGGCACCAACAATTGGACCCATTCCATTTACAAGATTAAAAACTCCTGCCGGAACTTTTGCAGCATCCAATATTTCAGCAAATATAATTCCACAAAAGGGAGTGATTTCACTAGGTTTTAGTACCATGGTACACCCTGATGCAATTGCAGATGCTACTTTTGTGCACATCTGATTCATGGGCCAATTCCATGGAGTAATCATCCCTATAACTCCTATTGGCTCTTTTCTTACCAAGTAATTATTTTCTGTCCCTTCAAATTCAAAAGTTTTTAATACCTCTAAAGTATCTTTAAAATGAGATAAACCCGAGGTAACTTGAGCTACGTTAGAAAGCCATAATGGCGCGCCCATTTCTAATGAAATTGTTTTTGCTAATTCTTCTGAGCGTTTTTCATATTCTGAAATAATTCTTTCGATCAGCTCAATTCTCTCCTCTTTAGGAGAAAAGGCAAAAGTTTTAAAGGCACCTTTAGCCGCTTTAACAGCTTCATCTATATCTTCTTTGGTGCCAGCTGAAATCGACCCAATAACAGATTCATCAGAAGGATTTATAACTTCTATTGTTTCTGAGCCCAATGGATCAACCCATTCCCCATTAATATAAAACTTAAGTTGGTCAGCCATATTTATTCCTCACTAAAAAATCGAATTTTATTATAACGGATGTCTTTTAATTATCGCCAGTATTAGTTTTCGGTCCATAATTTATATGCCACTTTCCTCTCGAGCATCTTTAAATGCCTGAATAGCTCTAATACGAGATTCCTTCAAATCTAATATGGGTGAAGGATAATCAGCAGATAAAAAAAGATCGTCTTTTGGCTGATGAATTTGAGCAATAGGAATATCTTTAAGTTCAGGAATAAATTTTTTGATAAATTCTCCAGAGGGATCAAAATTTTGTGATTGAGTGATTGGGTTAAAAATTCTAAAGTATGGAGCTGAATCTGTTCCAGTTGAAGAACTCCACTGCCAGCCTCCATTATTTGAAGAGAAATCTCCATCTATCAAATGTTGCATAAAAAACTTCTCTCCAAGCCTCCAATCATGAAGCATATTTTTTGTAAAAAACATTGCAACGATCATCCTTAATCGATTATGCATCCAACCTTCTGAAAGCATCTGTCTGATGCCTGCATCAACAATGGGAAAACCTGTTTTACCAGCATAAAAGGCTTTAAGCTCTTCTTTTGAATGTCGCCACTGAATAGAAGCTGTATAGTCTTGAAAAGGAAGATTTTTACTTACTTTTGGAAATGAGTGCATAATGTTTCTATAAAATTCCCTCCAAACGATTTCATCGATCCACTTACAAATTCCTTTATTACCTGACGTAAATTCAAAATTATTTAACTTAAGACCCTCCAAGATGCATCTTTTAGGAGAAAGAATACCTAGAGCTAAGTAGGGTGAAATTCTACTGGTTCCATCAATGATTGGAGAATTCCTGGATTCACTATAAGACTTAACTTTTAACTGAAGAAAATTTTCAAGTCTGTCTCGAGCTGCATCTTCTCCAGCAGGCCAAAGATCAATGTTTACTGAATTATTTTTAACAAATTTTAAAGCTGATATATCACTTCGAATGGGAGAGGATTTTTTTAATTCCAATGGCTCCTCTATGTCTAAAAAATTCATTTCAAAATTTTCAATCCATCTTCTTTTAAAAGGTGTGAAAACTGAGAAAGGTTTTCCTTGTCCTGTCTTAAGAAAACCAGGCTCATAAACAACCTGATCATCGAACGATGAAGATTCAATATTTTTTTTCTTTAAAGCCTCTACTGAAGCTAAATCTCTATTAATTTCATTTAACCCAAACTCATTATTCCAAAATGCATGATCTATTTTTTGTTCAGAGGAAAAGGAAGATAAATCTATCGGCAGAGTTTTGTATGACTCAGTATTAATAGCAATGAGTGGAATCCCAAGCTTTTCCAATGATTCTTTTAACACAATTAAATTATTAATTAAGAATTCATGCTTGATATTTGATTCATTATGAGCGTCCCATTGAGAATGAGAAAAGATATAAATCGCTAGAACCTCTTGGCATTTGTTCAATGCAGCATTTAATGCAGGATTATCATCAAGCCTTAAATCAGTTCTAAACCAAACTAGTCCTTTTGCCATTGAATCCTCTCCTCAAGCTGATCGCATAATTGAGATAAGTGATTTTGGACATTATTAGAAGAGTTATCTATTTCTTTAATTAAAAAATTTTTAATTGGCTCTCTTGTAATTAAATTTAGATCTAAATATTTTTGAATATGCGCTTTATATCTCAAGGGAGATTGAATACCAGAAGGAAATATTGTTGTGACTGGCTTGCCGCTACTAACTGATTCTGAAATCATCATTGCACTATCTTCTGTGACAAATATATTTTTAGCTGAGCCAAATAAAGCTGCTAAATTAAAATTTTTAGCTCCTTGATGGAACCATGCCGAATAGTCTAATGGAATATTTTGTAACTGTGATCGAATTTTTTTTTCTACAATAGGATCGCTTCTTCTTGAGGTAACTATTGTAATTGGAAGATTTGTAGTTTTGTGCAATTGCTTGATCGCCTTTATTAGATCATCCCACTCATCTTCTTTATACGAATATCCTATGCCCTCTCCACCTATTAAAAATAATAGATGTTCGCTAAGGCCCTCATCTTCTGCAGCTCGGTTGCAAACTCCTGGTGAGTAAAGGCTCGGGGTAATAGAAGCAATTATGTTAGATGAATCCTCATAATATCTTTCAACTGTTACAAGAGCATCAAATAGCGAAGAATGCAATCCTCGAGGAGATCCAAGTTGGATAACCGGAATTTTTTTTAAAATCTTTAAGGCTGCGGTATACGGTGCTGTTTTTCCACCAGCAGCAATAATTAGGTCAAGCCCAGTAGTATCAATTTTTTTGTAAAGAAATGAGATGATTTTTGCAGTCGAGGAGCTTGGGAAGCGCAGCAAAAGCCTCGAGAAAAAAGTTATTAAGCCTCTTAAATGGTGACTCCTGAATTGAAGATCAATAATTCTTGTTTCTAAAGAATGCTTGTTTGCAAGCAAGGAGGCTACTCCTTTTGATTGGTTAAAGTGTCCAGGTATTCCATCGCTAATAACAAGAATTTTTTTCATGCTTTATGTGTATTTATCTTGATAAAGATGAATAATTTTATCCTCTAACATCATTTTTTCTACCTTAATTATATCCTCTGGGTTATCAACTCCCAGTATAGGGCCTGAAGATAAAACACCTTGAATAGTAAAATCATTTTCCAAGAACCTCATCATATCTATTGACTCTAATTCCTCTAATTCAGTAGGTGATAAACTTGTATAATGTTTCAGAGCTTCATTTGTAAAACCGATCATGCCAAGCTGCCTGAAGGTTTTGATGCTATTAAAAGGGACATGTGATCTAGAGAAAAACTTTATCTTTAATTTATTGTCTGTAACTGCTTTGACAACATTCGGATTTTCTAGGTCATCACCAATTTGAAAAATTAGATTTGCTACTTCGAGATCTTTTCCCGCAAATGAATCCTTTAAATTATTAATATCATCAGGAAATATTTGCGGTTCATCTCCTTGTAATAAAAGAATTAAATCGTAATTGCATCCCTGCTTAGCAAGAATATCTAAAACTTCCTTGGCTCTTTCTGTTGCTCTTTGGTGGCTGTGGCTTGTTATGACTGAGGGTATACCTTGTGATTGACTCCATTCATTAATTTCTTGATCTGGTGTAGCAATTATTAATTTATCACAAGCTCCAGAAAGCAATGCTCTTTCATAGCAATGTGCAATCATAGGTATATCTAAAATTTTTTTTAGTGGCTTACCTGGAAACCTTGACGAAGCCATTCTTGCAGGAATTACCCCTAAAGTGCTTGCCATTTATTTAAGAAATGGCAGTCTGGCGCCATTATCTAACATTCTAATATCTACACTAAAAGCAATCATGTCATAGCCCTTAGCTTGCAACACTTGTATCTGATCTATCTCTGGTTCAACAAGATGATATCCACATTTAATATTTTCTTGTTTAGCTGCAGATAAAATTTTCGCCTCGGCTTCATTAAATTCATCAGAATCAAATACTCCAGGATTATTGAGTGAAGCAGAAAGATCATATGGGCCAATAAAGTACCCATTTATATTTTGCGAAAAAATTTCTTTACAGTTTTTTAAGCCTTTCAAGGATTCAATTTGAGCATAAATCTCAATTTTAGTTGCTTTATCTGAAATATAATCTTGCTTCTGAAGATTTTCACCATACCCCTGAGCTCTTGCAAGACCCATCCCTCTTGAACCCTTAGGAGGATAATGACATGCAGAAATAATTTTTTCTATTTGATTGAGTGTCTCTATCATTGGTGCCAATATCCCCTTTGCCCCAGCATCAAGAACTCTTTTAATTTGAGAGGAGTCTTGGTTAGATAACCTTACAAAAGGTTTAGATCCAGCTAAGTCAATTACTCTAATAAGTTGCTCAGCTTGACTGATATTTATACAACTATGCTCAAGATCTATCACAATCCATTCATAGCCTGCCTTGACAAAAATTTCAGCGATTGATTCATTTGGGAGGCTTTGCCAAGTGCCGATTGAAAGGTTGTTCATAAATATGATGTCTTACGTTATTTTTATATTATCATCTAATCCATTTATGGCAGCCATGCCCATAGCATTAATTCCTTCATTGGTAAGACTTGATCTATGAGATGTACCAAAAAAGTTTGGTAATTTTAATAGTGGGTTGTCAAAAGATGGCTCTTCTTCATAGACATCAAATCCTGCAAAGGCAGTATGATTTTTAACCAGGAAATTATAAAGATCCCCCTCATTAACTATCCCGCCTCGAGCAGTATTTACTATACATACACTTGATTTAAGTTTGTTAAAATTAGATGCCGAAATCAAATTAGCTGTTTGTTTGCTTAGCGGAAGGTGGATACTAACAATATCTGATTTTGAAAGAACTAAATCTAAAGGTAGTTGACAGATTGAATTAGGATTAAGATTTATATCATTAGATATATTTTTAATATCGCCATCGGAATAATCTTTTTCATCAAAAAAAATAATATCGCAATTAAATGGTTGAATAAGCGATGCTAACCTTTGACCAATATTTCCAAACCCAAGCAAGCCAATAGTTTTGCCAAAAAGCTCTGAACCCTTTTCTTGCGACCAATTTCCATCAAGAATTTCAAGTTTATTATCTTGAATTTTTTTAAGTCCAATTAAAATTAAAGTTAAGGCTAGCTCAGCAACACTTTGCTTATTAACACCTGGAGTAAATCCTAGTTTGATTTTATAGCTTCTTAGCAATTCTAAATCCAAATTATTTAACCCTACACCATATTTACTAATAACCTTGAGATCCGGCAATTCAGAAAGTACATGATCAGGCATCGCTTCTATGCCTATAATTGCTTTTGAGGCTGGTTTTAAAAAATTTATTAAATCCTCTCCTTCCAATGTTTTGCCAGTTTCATTAAGAATAATTGAAGAATATAAATTCTTAAGTTTTGAAACTAAAAAGGTGTTTTGTGAAAAAGACCTAGAGGCAACCGCAACTGTATCCTTTGTATTCAATTATTCTTTTATGTGATTGTTAGAAAATTTTGCGTCAACCCTGTAATCTGATTGAAGATTATTTATTAATGCTAATCCACCTGCAGCTTTTACAATGGCAGCTCCAGCTGCAATATCCCATAAGAAAATTCCGTTTTCTTGATAAGTTTCTGCTTTTCCTGATGCTACATATACCGCTGCCATTGCAGCGGACCCAATCATTCTAATTTTTTTCCAAGACTGAAAAGTTGATATTAATCTATTGAATTCATCATTAGAATAGTTAGTCTTTGCTGGTATGCCAGTTACTAAAGTAGATTCATTTTTCAGTAATAATGAAGAAACCTGAATTTCTTGGTCATTGACGAAAGCTTTTGAGTCTTTATATCCAAAATAAAGATCTTCATGATTAAAATCATAAATCACTCCCAAGGTTGGATTCAGATCATGCATTAATGCAATTGAAACACAGCTAATTGGAATGCCTCTTAAAAAATTTGATGTTCCATCAAGAGGGTCTATAACCCAATAATACTCGTCCAATTTATCTGTGAGGCCAGTCTCTTCTCCCAAAATTGAAAAATCACTATGTTCTGCAATGTACTCTTTAATAATATTTTCTGTATCAATATCTAGTTGCAACTTAACATCTCTACCTTCATTTAATAAAACTTTTAGATCACTTCCGCGAGCTTTAAGTAAAAAATCTCCAGCAAGTAATGCAGCTGATTTTGCAACTTTTAGGGAGTGGTTAAGATCGATCATTTAAAAATTTATAGGAATAGTGTTAATGGATTCATTTTATATTTGTTTTAACTGTAATATTTTTTTTTCCAAAGAGGATCTGCTTTATAAATTTTTTCAACTAAATGCATAGTTTCAATTGCATCATCAATACTACCCCTTTCAATTATTAGATTATTTTGAATACAATTCAAAAAATATTTAATCTCATTGTCCCATGACACATCCTGACGGTATTCTGAGGTTGTTTCCGTAGGAACTCCTTTGTCCTTTTCTGGATTTGAAGAAATAATCCTGAGAGTTTCATCTCCATAACTTTTAGATCCGGTTAATATGCCTCCTAGCACTATAGAACCTTTTTGAAGAGTTACTTCTAAATTAAACATATGTCTCCACTGAGTAGCAGATGAATGAAGCTGAGCAACAACACCATTCGTAGATTTCATCAATACATATGCATTATCTTCAACATCAAAATTCCAAAAGGCATTATCAATAAATGAAAAGATTTTAGAAAAGCTTTCACCAGATAAATATCTTATTAAATCAAGCATATGTATACCTTGATCAAGCAAAATACCTCCACCAGATTCCTCTCTTTTAGTCCTCCAATCAGTCTGGTTAAAACTAATCATTTGAGATTTTCCGTATACGCCCTTTAGGTTAATAATTTTTCCAAGAGTATTACTATCAATAATTGATTTGGCTTCCTCCACGGAAAGATGAAATCGATGATTAAAACCATACATTAATTTTAAGTGTGGGTACTTTTTATATATTTTCTTTACTTTAATAAGTTCATTAAGTGTTTTAGCTGGGGGTTTTTCACAAAAAGCATGAATGTCTTTTTTAAGGCTTAATGAAACAGCATCTGAAGCAAATTTATTAGGAAGGCTTATAAAAATAATGTCCAGTTCAGCTTTATCAATTAAATCACGATAATCTTTAAAAATATCTATATCAGAAGAAAGATCTTTATGTGCCTGTGGATTAACTTCTGAAATTGCTACAACTTTATATGATGTATTTTTTTTAATTGAGGCATGTCTAGTCTTTCCAACGACACCATAGCCAGCGATCCCCACTCTCATTGCTAATCTTGATAGGTTACTTGATATATAACATTTGCTTTATCATCAGATATCAAAAGACTACCATCATTTCTTACCATAGGGGCTGACGGTCTTCCAGAAACTTTACCATTTTTTAACCAACCAGAAATGAAATCAGTTGAACTCATAGCATTACCATTTTCATCTATTGCTACTCGAATTACTTTATACCCAACTTTATCTGTTGCATTCCACGACCCATGCAAAACAATAAATAAATTATTTTTCATTTTTTCAGGGAACATATCGGCATCATAAAAACTTACACCAGTTGGCGCCACATGAGCACCAAGTTCTAAGATGGGATCAACAAAATCATAACCTGGATTGATATGCCCAAACTCTGGATCAATAACATCAGAAGCATGCTTGTAAGGATATCCAAAAAATTGACCATCGAAATCCACTCTATTTAATTCACAAGATGGAAGGTCATCCCCTAACCAATCCCTTCCATTGTCTGTAAAAAAAAGTTTTTTACTTATTGGATGAAAATCAAAACCAACACTATTTCTAACACCTTTAGCTACATATTTTAGTTGCCCATCTTGATACTTTAATATTGACGCATACTGAGGATTTTTTGATAGGCATATATTACATGGAGCCCCAATATTGAAGTAAAGACTTCCCTCATGATCGTGCTTTAACCATTTCCAACCATGCCACTTATCATCAGGTAAATTATCTACTACAAGAATTTTTTTTGGCAGATTTGCATCAATATTATAATTACTGAGCCACTCTTCAATATTTTCAATTTTCCAAATTTTGCTAATTTCAGAGAAATACAAATCTCCTTTAAACAGACTAATGCCAGTTGAATATGTAAGATCATTTGCAACAATAATTTTTAAGTCTGCTTGCCCATTTAAATCAGAGTCTATTAATGCTGATATCTGACCACCTCTCTCACCAACAAATATAGTCCCATTTTCTCCCTCAACCATTTGCCTAGGTGCGAGTAAATCCTTTGCAAAAATTGATATCTTGAAACCTGGATCGATAACTAGATCATCAAGATTTTGAGAATAAATAAATGAACTCAGAAATAAGCAAACAAAATTAAAAGTTAAAATTTTATTTTTATTCATCTTTCAAATCCCTCAACATTTTTACTTAATATATTTAAAATTCCATCGACATCATAATTTGAAATACACTGTTGGATATTTTCAATAATAGGTATTAAATCATCTTGATTAATAAATTTTTCAGTTGCCTTAAAGATTTTTTCATTGCTAGTTTTAATTTCAGATCCTGAAATTAAAAGTTCCTCATACATCTTTTCTCCCGGTCGAAGACCGACTTCTAAAATTTGTATACCATCATCATTATTGTTTTCAACATAATTTCTTCCAGATAAATGAATAAGTTTTTTGGCAAGATCATAAATTTTAATCTGTTCGCCCATATCCAAAATAAAAACCTCTCCACCTTGGGACATTTCTCCTGCTTGAAGCACCAAACTGGAAGCCTCAGGAATAGTCATAAAGTATCTCTTAACTTCTTTGTCAGTAACAGTGACAGGTCCGCCCTGAGCTATCTGGTCAAGAAATAAAGGGATGACTGATCCAGAAGAATTTATAACATTACCAAATCTCACCATGCTAAATTTTGTAACAACTGACTGATCATTTAGTGATTGAATGATAATCTCCGCAAATCTTTTTGTAGCACCCATAATATTGGAGGGTCTAACAGCTTTATCAGTTGAAATCATTACAAAAGAATCGACTCGATTTTCTAACGCAACTTGAGCAAGGTTATATGTACCAAGAATATTGTTTTCTGCAGCCTTTGCTAAATTATTTTCATCCTCAACCAATGGCACATGTTTGTATGCTGCTGCATGATAAACATGGTTAATTTCAAACTTTTCAAAAATATACTTTAAATTTTTTAGGTCTCTAATATCTCCAAGAATAGCTATAACCTCACAATTGATGCTTTTAGCCTCGATAATAGCTTTGCATTCTCTTTCAATTTGAAAAAGATTATATTCTGAGAGTTCAAATAAAATAACTTTCTTAGGATTGCCAGATAGTAATTGTCTAGTTATTTCTGAACCGATAGAACCGCCAGCACCTGAAACAAAAAAGTTTTTTTTGTCTGCATCATGAACAGTTGTGTTTGATATGCGAGCTCCTGGCAAAATATCATCTATAGAAAGCTCCTGTAAATCTGTCAATTTTTTTTGATCGGAAATTAACTCTGTCAAGGAAGGCACTGTACTCACAGCAACTTTAATAGTCTCTAAATCAGAAATAATCTTTCTCCTTTGTTCTGTTTTCATATTAGGGATTGCTAGAAAAACTTGAAGATTATCGTACTTGGATTTCAACTCAACTAATTTATTGAAACTTGAAATAATTGGAATATTATTTATCTGTAAATTTTTAAAAACTGATGATTCGTCAAAAATTGCAATCACATTCTTAGAAGAATCATTTTGCAGAGTATTTAGTAAGTCTTGACCAGATTGACCAGACCCAAAAATAACAACAGGACTTGCATTCTCATCTTTTGAATATGGATACAAAAAGTATTTAGCTACATCGCGAGAAATATTTATAAATGCATACAGCACTGATGATAAAAGCAATCCTTGCAGAATAATAATTGATAAGAAATCTGTTGAGACTAGATCAAATTGAAGGATATAAATCCCTGCCCATGAGAATCCAAAAATTAAAGACCCAGAAACGCAAAGAAAAATTGAATCTCTTGAATCAAAAAATCGAATCAGTGATTTATAGTACCCAAAAAAATATAGGTAAGATAAAAAAAAGAATGCTGGTAAAAAGAAAGAAACTAATTGAGATTCCAAAAGCTCTATTAAATTATTAGGATTATTATTTGAAATAATAGTTGCCATAGGAGGACCAAAAACTAACCAACAAGTAAAAGCAAGAAATAAATCATTCAATAGAACTAAAATAGTCTTGTATTTTCTATTTAGAGAATTCAACTTGGTCCCAATTAAGTTCATAGTTTCAATATTTATTTATCAAAAATGTTTTGTAGTTTGTATGCATCTCTAACTTTTGAAGTAGAGATATGAAAATTTCCAAAAAGTTTACATAAAGCAAATTGTAATCGATTTACTCTTATCATGGCTTTAAAAAGAAGATGGGGAAGATAAACGATTCTAGGATTTTTATTAATAGTTTTTCCAAACCTTTTTAAAAGGTCATTGGTAGAAATAGGATCTTTATCAGAAAGATTAAGTATGTTATTTGAACTTAATTCCTTGATTATGAAAACTTCTTTTATAAAACAAACTAAAAGATGGTAACTTAAAAAACTTCTTCGATTTGAGTCTCCAACTCTAAATGATGGAATTGGGAATCCTCTCTCAACCAATTTAAATAATTTTCCTAGGTTTGATTTAGGATGATTAATTAAAATCGGAGGTAATCTAAGAATTAGATAATTAAAGTTTATTTCAATAGCACTATTCATCAAGATTTCTTCACATTGTGATTTAGCTTTTCCATAGAAGCAGCTAGGATTCTTTGGGCATTCTTCATCAAAAATATTAAACCCGAATGAATTGTCGCCATAGACCTTTATAGTGCTAAAAAAAATAAAGTTTTTACAATTTAGAATCTCCATTGAGTTGATTGCTTTTTTGATGAGGTCAATTTCTAAAGGGATTTCTGATTCTTGCAAACTAGAATTCACAGTAGCAAGATGGATTAAGAATTGAGCCTTAAATTTAATTGTGCTTGATTGTAATTCTTCATAAAGAAAAATATTTTCTTCTGGACGTGATTCGGAAGATGATATGCATAGCACATTGTGACCCATATTCTTTAAGTCAGCTAAAATGTGAGACCCTATTAGCCCTGAAGATCCAGTTAAAGCAATATTCATGTTAATGATTTAAAATATAGCTTTATTTTACATTACAAAATGTTGCTCAAAAAATTTATTATTATTTTAAGAAATCTTGCTTGCCTTGTTGGATTAATAATGGTTTTACCTTTTATATTTTTTGCAGCACTTATAGTAATTTTAGAAGATGGAATGCCAATTTTCTTTTTACAAGAACGTATTGGTATGGATCAATCATTATTTAAAATTATCAAGATAAGAACATTAAAAAAAGAGTCTCCAAATACTGGTACGCATCTCCTCGAAAAAAAATACTATCTCGTTTCAGGTAAGATTTTGCGAAAATTTAAACTTGATGAGTTTCCTCAACTTATCAATGTGATTAAAGGTGATATTAATTTAATAGGTCCAAGACCGGGACTTGTCTCTCAAACTGAACTTGCAAAGGAACGCAATATTAGAGGTATCTTTAAAGTTAAACCTGGAATAACAGGCCTCTCTCAAGTATTAGGATATGATATGAGCAATCCATTGAAACTAGCTGAAATTGATAAACAATATATTGAAAAAAAATCCTTTTATATTGATTCTTTAATCTTATTAGGGACATTTGTAAAATTTCCAAGAAAATACTTAATAAAACTATTAACATGACCATATGCTAAAAAACTTATTTCAAAAAAAGCAATCTCTTGAAGTAATTAATACTCATGAAGCAGATGTTGCATTGCGTTTAATGTTTGAAATTGCCATAAGTGATGGCACGCTTGATAGCTCCGAATTAAAACTTATTAAAAAAAGAGCTGATAAATTCGCTTCTAAAGATATCAAAGCAAGCACTATTGTTAAGAAAATTATTGATGAGACTCAGGAATCAGTTTCCTTTTACCCTTCAATTAAAAAAATTAATGATTCCTATTCAAGTGAAGAGAAAATTGAATTATTAAAAGTACTGTGGGAGTTAGTTACCGCTGATTCAGTGGTTGATGCATATGAAGAAAATTTATATTTTAAGATTGCAGATTTAATTAAAATTAAACGTTCTACTGCAAATCAGATAAAAGTAAAAACCAATTAAGGTTTATTAACATAAATTGGAGAGGACCATGCTCTTTCATTGGTCATACTTAAGCAATCATCATCAAGAGCAGTTCTGAAGCTTCCCTTACATAACTCAAAGCTTTCTCTTTGAAATAGAGGTGAGCCATTAATCGCTGGGGTAGATCTCTGTATTGCTCTTACATAGTAAACACTATCTCTAGAAAAATTTTGATCTTCAAATTCTACAACGCACTCACCTGTCCCCTCGCAAGGAATTGTCCTCCATGGGTCTTGAATCAATGGAGTTATTGATTCTCCTGCATAGATTTGTGGAGTAATCTTAATAACTTCAATTTTCTCAATGACCTCTCTTGCATTGCTCGGATTGTAACACTCCCCTGCACATAAATATTCTAGCCTTTCTGGAGAAAGTGAATCTATAGATTCATTTGAACAACCTTGATTTTGTTTCAAGCTTCCTGCCGCCCTTACAATAAATTTTGGGTTTTGACTCATTATAATTTCAGAACCCATTGGAACAAGCCCTTCAGGGGAATTAATTAAATCGAACCATAACAGTATTCTTGGACCGCTGGTGCCATAAACATTTTTGTTTTTTAAAGCTGTCCAAATCTCATCCTTACCTCTTCCATTTGCATGCACAGCTAATATTCCGCCTGGATATACAAAACTTGACACTCTCTCGCTATCAGGCTGACTTTCACCAGGTATAATTTTTGGAATTTCAGGGAAATTTGGATCTTCAGCTTTATATTTGTATTCCCACATTTTTGATTTAACTCCAGTAGCAAAAGTCATCTTCCGTCTTTCATACTGTTTGTAACCTGTCCCTGGCCTAGCAGTATGATCATCAGTTGAGGCGATAAATCCAAAATTATATCTTTGTGGAAATTCAATAGATTCATCAAAATTCGAAATAGCTAAAGCGTATTGAGCAGATTGTTTAGGCCTATAATTGAATGCTGGTTTAAAACAATCATTGCATTGATCACAGTTTAACCATTCCTCAGGCTCTGCCTCAGGAAAAACCATGTTTGTGTATGGGCCTCCAGCCAATGTATATTTTTTTGCAAGCTCTACTCTTGCATCACACTCCTCTTTTGTAAGTCCATCGCAACGCTTTTTTTGCAATTCACCTGCTTGCCAGCAACATGGAAGAAAATTATCGGTTGGTTCGGGGCAACTCATAGAGCCATCTTGAAGAAAATTTGCAGATGCTATTTCCCTATACTCTTCACTGTTACCATGGCCAGACATAATTTCTAAAAGAATTTGTTTGCCTGAATCATGTCCTTCATCATTGAGACGATTATCCCAAGAAGTCCCTAATGGGACATGGAAACCCCATGATTGACCATGAGGAATTACAATGCTGTCTACATTCCATTCATCTAACTTAGAAAATAAATCTCTAGGTGTTTTCGCATATTCATAACATTCAAGAGGAAGCTCTGGAGAAGCAACACCATCCTCGCAATAAGGAATGCTCCTTACTTCATTGAGAAGCCATTTTAGATCTGAGTAGCGCTTAAAATTAAATAAATCTAACCATCTTGCACTTACGGCTTGTTCAGTGGTATCAAAGACTCCCAATCCAGAATCTGGAGTTCTAGCTCCAATTGGTCTTGCGGGAAGATTTTGAATGTCTTTAAAGATTACATTTCTATGACCCCAATGATTTTCCTTGGTAGTTCCAATTTGAGTCCACTCCCAACCAGGAAATACCACTAAATCATTTGTTAATGGATCACTGTTTGAGATATTACATTGTTGAATAATCTTTTTTTGCTCACGCCAATGATCAGGGGTTAAACCTTCAGCATGATCATTGAAACTGAAAAAATCTAGATTTGCACAATACCTAGCAAAATCGCATGCCATAGAGCTGTCATGCACACCTTGAAGACCCATCATTGGTAACTCTAGCGTGAAAGCATCAATGGAATATGTAGTATGAACATGCAAATCTCCAAAAAGAATTTGTGATGTATTACCCAAGTCATCTCCAAACAATCTTTCTTTAGTTTGAAAAAATTTTGAATCTTGTTTGTAAATTGCTTCTGAAGATCGAGGAGGCCCCTCAATTTTTCCAGGATCAACATCAGATCCACAACTGGATAAGAAAGTTATCACAATGAATAAAAGAAGTTTCCTTTGATTTAGAGTCATTAGTAAACAGTTGATGAACCGTATTCTTCAATTAAATCAGTTTCAATTTTTTTACGTTCGAAGTCCATATCAAATTGTTTACAAGCTCCCTGATTCCATTTCATAAATTCATCCTCAAGGTAATCACCAATATTAAAAAATGTTTCTTGAACCAATAAACATTTTTCTAATAACGTCCCGACTGGTGAAAGTCGAACATTTTCCATGATAAATTCAAGAGATAACATCTCTTTGTCTATAGATAAATATTCATCAGAATCTAATTTCATAAAGACTCTATCCTTGGAATTAAATCTTTTCCATTCCTGGCTTTTGCCAGCATTTGGAATACCAGTTTTTGCAAATGATGTCCAAGCTTGCATCATGGTGTCCTTCATTTGATTTCTTAATTCACCCTTGGGATAAACAAATCGTCCAATAGGGCCAAATTTAAAGTCACCTGTAATAAAAGAAATCTCAAACCCATGAGCTGCTCCTATTAAGTTAGGGAAATCTGCAAAGTATGAAGATGATTGATCATCCCAATCAAATCTATATGCATATAAAGAATTAAAACCAGCTTTCTCTAACTCCATTAATGGCTCATCAACGCCCCTTAACTTCCAACCCTGCGAACGAGTTTTTACCCAAAGTTTGTATAAATCCTCTCTTTTAAATTCAATCTTTGGAATAGGTACAAGTTTTGTTAAGGGATAAGAAGCTTTCACAAAATATCTATTTGATCCCAACCAAAGGGAGAGTTCATCCTTGTTTGATCCTGCGATAACAGGAATTTTATTTTTTTCTTTAGATGAAGCTAGCCCCGCACTTACCCCATTAATATGAGTTACGATTCCATCTCTGGTAAGAAGCGGCAATCGATCAAAGGTATCTTTGGAGAGTTTTTCATAAACCTCTAAAAGAGCTTTTCCATCAATAGATCTCAAATATCGCTGATATTCTTTTCCATATTTCTTGGGATCTTTGTTAAAAAGGTTTTTTATACTTCCATATCCAGATAAGTCATAACTAGAGAGAACTGGATCAGATCCTAATCGATTTACTATACTACCTTCTTGACTTATTCCTATAGCTTCTTCCTTCGTAAAACTGGTTGTATAACCTGATTGAGAGATTGCCTTATGAAAGAGCCCTTTTCCCATGGGCGACGCAAGCAAAGAGAATACATTATTTCCACCTGCCGACTCTCCAAAAATTGTAATATTGTCAGGATCTCCACCAAAATTTTGGATATTACTTTGCACCCATTTTAATGCCTCCATAATATCTAGGGTTCCGAAATTAGAAGTTTTATCAATTCCACTTTGCAGTCCCTGAATAGCAGGATGGGTAAACCAGCCCATTGGACCTAAACGATAATTAATTGTTACAACGATAACCTGATGTTGACGAATTAGTTCTGAAAAATCATAGTAATCTTTAAGTCCAGATGTATTACCGCCACCATGAATCCAAAACATTACAGGAAGTCTTCTATTTAAGTTATTGATGGGGGCCTTAATATCTAAATATAGGCAGTCCTCTTGTCCAACTATTCCCTCCCCCTGTATTCCCGCATAAATACTTGCCTCTTGCAAGCATCCATTTCCTTCTTTGGGTGTGATGATTAACTCAGGGGATATTAATGGCCTTGGAGCCCTCCAACGCAGGTCTCCTTCAGGAGGAATCGCGTAAGGAATATCTTCCCAAGTAATAACATTTTTGCTCAATGTTCCTTGAGATACTCCAGATGAAGTAGAAATTGTTAACGAATTACCTTGTTGAATAGGATTCATACATGAACCCAGAGCAAATAGACAAAATGAAGTTATAAATAAATTCTTAGAAGTTAATTTTTGACTCATGAAGAAGTTTTATCCTTTTTTTGTTATGAATAGCTTTAATTTTAGGGGCAGAATTTATAAACGCAATTGAATTATTGACTCCATAAGGATCCCAATTTATCAAATCTGAGGAAGGAGAGCCGGTTTTGGCAAACTGAGTCCAAGAAACTTGAAAAAAATTTGAAATTGTATGAGCTTCTTTTGAGCAAAAATCTTGAATTATCTTTTTAGTAGCTGAGCCGAAAACATATGGGAGCTCGCTTGCATGATATGCGCCCAATTTACCATCTAAAACTGGACTTGGTTCATTGAAAAGATACCCATAGGTATTATCTTGATGCAGTTCTAATAATTCCAATGCGTGTATACCAAATGTCCAGTCAGTCATAATATTCGATAATGCCTGTTTATATTCATTCCTTGTTGGGTTAATTGGTAAGTAATTGCTAGTAATTTTGTCAATACTTTCTGCTCGAAATATTTTATAAAGCCTTTTGTAAAAAGAATCTTCATCTAAACTTAGATAATATGGTTCAAATTCAGACCAAAGCCTATATTCATCTGATGTTGTTCCAATGATTAATTTGATTGGAGAATCTTGAAAATTTTTCATGGGATAAAGAGGTAAAAAATTACCATCTGCGATTGGAGCAAAGCCTACTTCTGGTGAAAGCCATTTTCCATTAGCAATCATCGTATGTTTCATCTTAGAGGCAAGTGAGGTTATCTGCTTATGGTTTAACGACGTTAAATCCTTAATTTTTACTCCGTTATCATTAGCTATTTTTAAAAATAGCTCACCCCATTGATTTCCTCTCTCTTTATCGAAATATGCATTCATTCCTCCACTTTGACAAATAGCTTTTGAAAATAAATTGCCTGAAGGGCTTATTGAAGATTGTAATGCAACACTCCATGCTCCAGCAGATTCTCCAAAAATAGTTATGTTATCAGGATCGCCTCCAAACTCTGCAATGTTCTCTTTCACCCATTCTATTGCAAGCTTTTGATCCATGAGACCTTCATTGCCAGTAGATCGAATTACACCATTGGAGATTTCATCAAGTTTTAGGAATCCAAATGGGCCTAAACGATAATTAATTGAAACTAAGACAATTTCGTGCTGAGGAAGAGAATCAAGATCATAAATAACTGAATTAGAAGAGCCTGTAACGTATGCTCCTCCATGAATCCAAATCATCACTGGCATATTGCCATTGATGTCTTTCGATGCAATATTTAAAGAGAGGCAATCTATTGATTCGTCCGGGACATTTGGGTCTGTTAAAAGAGATTTTCGATAAATTGTTTGAGGGGCGCTAAATCCCCTTTGAGTAGCTTCAAAGATTATTTCAGAATCATTTTTTTCTGGAATATGCCACTGTGTTTTCTTGGTCAAGGGTTTTGCATAAGGTATGCCATAAAAGAAATTAATATCATTATTGACAACTCCATTAAATTTCCCTGCCTTGCAAGTAACACTAATATTGGACATCTAGTAATTATAAATTGATTAAAAAAAGATTGAATAATTGCATAGTAAATAGATATAAATCCACTTTAAAAATATGAATTATGGTATAAATCGTAAAATTAATTCTAAAAAATATGAATTATTATGTTGAATCAATAAAGTAATAATGAAATCATTACAATTCATTGAATTTGAGGCGAAAAATGACATTAGCAATAACAAGAGAAAGAACAAACCTAGATTTACATACTAAATTAATTAAAAAAGCCGAAGATCTTATACCAGTTCTTAAGGAAAGATCAGAATCTGCAAACGCAGATAGAAGAATTCCAAAAGAAACGATTCAAGACATGAAAGATGCTGGATTTTTTAAAATCTTACAACCAAAGCAATATGGAGGGTTCGAGCTAGACCCCCATACTTTTTCAGAAGTTCAATTAAGAGTTGCTCAAGGCTGTATGTCTACAGCTTGGGTTTTAGGTGTTGTTGGCATTCATCCTTTCCAACTTGCTCTGTATGATGATAAAGCCCAACAGGAAGTTTGGGGTGAAGACGATAATATTCTTGTTTCCTCATCATATGCCCCTTTGGGGCAAGTCACTCCAGTTGAAGGAGGATTTAAATTTTCAGGCCATTGGCAATGGTCAAGTGGTTCAGAGCATTGTGACTGGGCATTGCTTGGAGGCTTAATCTTTCCACCTGAAGGAGGTGCTCCAGAATATAGAACTTTTCTAATCCCAAAAAGTGATTACGAAATAAAAGATACATGGTACTCAATGGGCTTAAAGGCAACAGGAAGCCAAGATATTCATGTTAATGATGTTTTTGTACCAGAATACCGTACCCACAAACAATCTGACGGCTTTAACCTTACAAATCCAGGTTATGAGGTAAACAAAAATGATTTATATAAAATACCATGGGGTCAATTGTTTGTTAGAGCTGTCTCTACTCCAGCAATAGGCGCAACAAAAAAAATGTTAGATCTTTTTATCGAAGGCGCCAATAACAAAGCTTCTAGTGATCCATCAAAATTGGCAGGTGATACTCATACTCAATCAATTGTTGCCGAAGCATCTGCAAAACTTGACGCCATAGAAACTGTTATGTTCAGAAATTACGATGTTATGGTTGATCAGGCTGGTAACCAAGGCGGCATCCCTATGATTGACAGAGTTAAATTTAGATATGATGCTTCCCTGGTAATAGAAAAGTGTCTTGAAGTGGTTGATACTCTTTTCTCTAATGCTGGTGGTGGTGCTGTATTTGCTGGCAGTGAAATTCAAAAAATATTTTTAGATGTTCATACATCAAGGGCGCATGTTGCTAATAATCCTGTTAGTTTTTCAAGAAACTATGGAGCCATGCAACTTGGAGTAGAAAATACAGATTATTTTGTATAAATCTTATAGATGGTAACCACCATCAACTGGGATGCAGTGGCCGGTTATGTAACCTCCTTTGCTTGAGGCCAAAAATACTGCCGTATCAGCAACCTCTTTAGGAAGCCCAAATCTTTTAATAGCAAGAGTATTCATTACCGCTTCGTGCCAAGCATCATCAAAAAAGGTATTCTCTTCTTCTCTCAATCTATGAAATATTCCTGTTTCAATAATTCCCAATGCGATAGAATTTGCTCTCACTCCATTAGCACCCTCCTCTTTTGCAATACCTTTTAATACATGCTCAATAGTTGCTTTAGGAGCGACCGAAAGAATATCTCCTGGAGGATATTTAAACAATCCTGCAGAACTTATGAAAACAATAGAACCTTTCGATTGGCGAAGATAAGGTAATCCAGATTTTATTAGATTAAAAAAACCATTTATATCAGCATCTATAACCCCTTTCCATAAATCAATATCTATTTCACCAATAAACTTTTGGGGTATGTCAAATCCAGCTGCATTAACAAGTGTATTGATAGAGCCATGATCTTTTATTACCTTCTTAAAGGTGCTATCAACAGATTTGGAATTGCTATTATCTAATTGATATATCTTTACATCAGCATCAATTTCATTTGCTATATCAACTGCAGCTTGCTCATTTTTAAAGTAAGTAATAGCCACCTTGGCGCCTGAATTGGCAAATTCTTTAGCACATAATGATCCAATGCCTCCACTGCCTCCAATAATCAGAACACAACCTTTTTTAAAATTTGAATCTGTCATTTAAAACTCTTCTCAATCAATTTATCATCAGACAAGGCCTCTCCCAGCTGACTAGTAAATTGTACCGCATAGACCCCATTAATTGCGCGGTGATCATAACTCAGCGAAATTGGTAAAAAACTTCTATTTTCAAATCCTCCGTCGGATGAAACAACCTTCTCATAAGTCTTTGAAATTCCTAGTATAGCTACTTCGGGAGGATTAATTATTGGCGTAAAAAACCTACCCCCAATTGCACCTAGAGAACTGATACTAAAGGATGCGCCTTTTAGATCAGCAATTTTTAACTTTCGTTTTTTTGCAGCTGTAGCTAATTCATTAATCTCTGCTGAAATCTCCACAATAGATTTTAATTGTGCATTTTTTACATTTGGCACAATTAGCCCTTCAGGAGTGTCTATAGCAATACCTAAATTTATATAATCTTTTAAAATAATTTTTTCTAAACTCTTATCTAAAGAGCAATTAAGTAATGGAAAATCAGCAAGTAACTTAGAAGTAATTTTTGCTATGAAAGCTAAAGGAGAAATCTTTACTTTATGCTTTTTACATAATTTAGTCCTAACTTCAAGTAGAATATTTAAATCACATTCGTCATGTTGAGTAACATGAGGGATATTTATCCAGGATGTATGAAGGTTACTAATTGAAGACTTCTGAAATTTTGAAAGCTTTTCTTCTTTAATTAAACCCCATTTTGAATAATCAATATCAGGCTGAGAAAACTCAAATCTATTTCCTTGTCCAGTTTCTGAAAGTCGAGATTTTACGAATTGATGCAAGTCTTCTTTTTGAATCCTATTCTTTGGACCTGTAGGCTGAACGAGTGATAAATCAATACCGAATTCTCTTGCAAGCTTTCTAACCGCCGGTCCTGCATAAACATTTTTATTAATTGTCTTGGCTGTAGTGCGAGAGATTTTTTGGTTTTGAGCATTCAAAGATTGCTCAGATTCAATTTTTTCTGATTCTTCTAGGATAGTCTGATGTTGAGTATCCTTGTCATCAAAAGAATCATTTTCAGCTTGCATCTCAACATCACTGGAAGCTTCAATTTGTAAAAAAGGTGAGCCTGAAGTAACTTTATCTCCTACAGAAACTTCAATAGAAATAACTTTACCAATTACAGAAGCTGGAATTTCCATTGCAGCTTTATCAGACTCCAAAACAATAATTGGATCTTCTGAATCAACTTGATCACCTGCTTTAGCGCACACTTCGATCACTTCAACATCTTCAGCTTCGCCAAGGTCTGGAATATTGATAATTTTGTTAGCCATTAAACTTCCCAGGGATTGGGTTTGCTTGCATCAATCTTTAATTTTTTATATAAAGATTTAATTTCACTTTTGCTGAGATCTCCTTTGCGAAAAAGTGAATAAATTGCAAGTCTTGCAATGTTGGTTGCATCTACTTCAAAAAATTCTCTAAGTTTTTGCCGTGAATCACTTCTACCATACCCATCTGTTCCTAAAGTGTAGTATGGTGCTTTAATGAAGCTCCTGATTTGTTCGGGATATGCACGCATATAGTCAGTTGCAGCAATGACAGGAGTTTCTGGGCTTGGCAAACATTCCTCTACATAGGTTTTCTTTTGTTTTGAGGTAGGGTTTAACTCATTAAATCTCTCTTTTTCCATTCCATCCTTTCTTAACATATTGAAGCTAGTGGCACTCCAGACATCAGACCCAATCCCAAACGAGTCTAGAATTTTTTGAGCCTTGATAGATTCATTAAGAATTGATCCTGAGCCAATTAAAGTAACTTGAGATTTTTCATGGCCATGAAGCTGATATAAACCCTTAATAATTCCTTCCTCAGAATTCTTTGGTTGAGCTGGTTGTAAATAGTTTTCATTGGTAACAGTTATGTAGTAGTAGTAATTTTCTAGATCTACAAACATCTTCTTTATTCCATCTTTAAAAATTACTGCTAATTCATATGCGTATGCTGGATCATATGACCGACAATTAGGGATAGTTGAGGAAAAAATATGGCTGTGCCCATCTTGGTGCTGTAACCCCTCTCCATTTAAAGTTGTCCTTCCAGAAGTAGCTCCAATCAAAAACCCCTTAGCTTGAGAGTCACCAGCAGCCCAAGCAAGATCATGAATCCGTTGAAAACCAAACATTGAATAAAATAAGTAAATAGGAATCATTGGCATGTTGTAGTTTGAATATGCTGTTGCAAGAGCAATCCAGGCTGAGAATGCTCCTGCTTCATTTATGCCTTCTTCAAGCATTACCCCATCTTTTGATTCCTTGTACCACATAACCTGATCAGCATCTTCTGGTTTATACTTTTGGCCCTCAGAAGAATAAATCCCTATTTGTCTAAATAAACCCTCCATTCCAAAAGTTCTTGCCTCATCTGGTACAATTGGCACGATACGCTCTCCAATATTTTTATCCTTTAAGATATCTGTCATCATTCGAACAAATGCCATCGTGGAGGAAATCTCTTTATCCTCAAAACCTTTAGTAAATTTCTGGAAAATGGAATCTGATGGCTTGGAAAGTTTTTGGGTATGTCCTCTTCTTCTAGGTATCGGACCCCCAAGAGTTTCCCTTGTTTTTAAAAGATATTGTATTTCAGGAGAATCTTTTGGCGGCCTTACATAAGGTAGCTTTTCAATCTCTTTGTCTGAAACTGGAATATCAAACTTGTCTCTGAATGATTTTATGTTTTCTAGCGTTAATTTTTTTACTTGGTGGGTTGTATTATCTGCTTCTCTTGATCCAGTTCCATAACCCTTGGTAGTTAAAGCAAGAATGACTGTTGGGGCCCCTTTGGAGTTTACAGCCTTGTGATAAGCAGCATAAACTTTGTATGGGTCATGGCCGCCTCTATTTAATTTATAAATGTCTTCATCAGTAAGATCATCAACCATTTCTAAAACATCAGGATCTTGCCCAAAAAACTTTTCTCTAGTATATGCTCCTCCTTTAGCTTTAAAGTTTTGAAGTTCGCCGTCAACTACTGCATCCATGAGTTCTTGTAACTTGCCTTCCTTATCCCTAGCAAAAATAGGATCCCATAATCTACCCCAAATAACCTTGATAACATTCCAGCCTGAGCCTCTGAATTCTCTTTCTAATTCATGAATAATTTTATTGTTTCCCCTAACAGGTCCATCCAACCTCTGTAAATTGCAATTAACAACAAAAATTAAATTTTCTAATTTCTCCCTGCCAGCTAAACCAATTGCACCTTTAGATTCAGGCTCATCCATTTCTCCATCACCACAAAAAACCCAAACCTTTCTATTGTTCCTTGGTGCCAAGCCTCTTGCAGACAAATATCTCATAATATTTGCTTGATAAATTCCCATGATAGGCCCCAAACCCATTGAAACGGTTGGAAATTGCCAATAATCAGGCATCAACCATGGATGTGGATAAGATGAGATACCAGGCTTATCAACCTCTCGTCTAAAGTTATCTAAGTCATCTTCTGATAAATAGCCCTCCAAAAAACTTCTTGCGTAGATTCCTGGCGAAGAATGCCCTTGAAAATATATTAGATCCTCTTGCCCGTCTTTTGAGCCTTGAAAAAAATAATTAAATCCTACGTCATAAAGTGTTGCTGAAGAGGAAAAGGTTGCTATATGACCACCTAAGTCATCAGAAGATTTATTTGCCCTCAAGACCATCACCAAAGCATTCCATCTTATGAGAGATCTTATCTTACGCTCCATAAAAAGATCACCAGGCATTTTAGCTTCTTCACTTACTGGAATTGAGTTTCTAAAAGGCGAAGTAAGATTATAATTTGGAATTGTTCCAGACTCAGAAAGTTTTGAAGCAAGCTTTCCAAGAATAAATGAGGCCCTCTCATTTCCATCTTGTTTGATGATGTTTTCTAGCGCATCAAGCCATTCTTTTAATTCAAGGTCCGTGGAAATTTGATCAGATCTGTTATTTATATTCAAACTTTTATAATTTTTAATATTGACAACGCTGTCATTATATATCGATAACTCATTAATTGTTATTATATGATTTCTTTAAAATTTCACCAAAAGGTAACTTATTATGCGTTTTTCATACCATCCATCAATGTGCGATCCATCATTTTATTTAGAGTTAGGTAAAGCTGCTGAGGCTGCTGGATTCGATACAATTACATTTCCTGACAGTATATGTTATCCCAAAGAGTGTGACTCAACCTATCCATATAATGATGATGGAAGTAGAGAGTTCCTAGACGGCGTCCCCTTTTTAGAACCTTTTTCTATAATCCCCGCAATAGCAGCAGTAACAGAAAAACTTGAATTTTCAACATCAGTATATAAATTAGCGCCTAGGCAAGCAGTAACCACTGCAAAATTTGTTACTACACTGGGTGTAATGACAAATAATAGATTTCATTTTGGTATTGGAGTAAGCCCATGGTATGAGGATTTTCTTGCAACAGGTGAAAGATGGGAGAAACGTGGCAAAAGAATGGATGAGCAAATTGATATCCTAAAAGGCCTTATGAATGGTGAATACTTCTCTTATAAGGGTGAGTTTTACGATATTCCAGAATTGAAGCTATGCCCAACACCAAGTAAACCTGTTCCAATATTGATTGGAGGACATTCAAAATTAGCTTTAAAAAGAGCTGCTAGGATTGGAGACGGGTGGATCAGTGCAGGGTTAAGCCTCGAAGAAACGAAAAATCTGATAGATCAAATCAATCTATATAGAAATGAATATGGGACTTTAGATCATCCAAATTATCAATTTCAAGTAATGGGTGAAGCTGCATATTCTCCTGATGGAATCAACCAGTTAGAAGAATTAGGTGCTACCGAAGTAATTGTAGCCTTTAGAAATGCATATGAGGGTGGTCCTGATAACAGAACTCTAGAAGGAATGATTGCTGAGATCAATTGGTATGCAGAAGAGGTAATTAATAAATCAAGGTAAAAATTGGTCGGGATGGCCGGATTTGAACCGACGACCACCTCACCCCCAGCGAGGTGCGCTACCAGGCTGCGCTACATCCCGAAAATAAATTATATACATGTCTCTTAGGTAAAAATAATATTAATCTCATTTATAACTTTCATTAAATAATTAATGATGTACAATCAAATCAAAAATTGCATATATGTTTAAAAACTACATATATATAGGTTTAAAAACTACATAAATTAGAGTTATAATACGTTGGAACCTAAATAATTGATCTGATATATATTTTTAAATAATTAATTATTTTGCTAAAAAAATTGTCAAATCACTCATTTATGTTCATAATTAAGCTTTCTATTCAAAGGAGTTGAGTAAAAATGGCGAAACTAAAAAATAAATTAAGTTACTTACTTGCACTTGTTGCACCTATTTTCTCTATGTCAGTCATAGCTGACGACCAACCAGCTGCAGCTGATGGAAAAGAAGAGGCAGCCAAAAAATCTTCTGGTGGGTTAAGCGCTGGAGCAATTGCTGCTGCTGTTGCCGCTGCTGCTGCCATTGCAGCTGCTTCAAGCGATGATGGTACTTCAGCTCCTGCACCGACTCCTGCACCGACTCCTGCACCGACTCCTGCACCGACTCCTGCACCTACAGAAGTTTATGAATACGAAGTACAACAAGTCTCAACTATTAATACAACAACAAACTCTGTAAGTCAGACTAATACAACCACAGACTCTGTTGTTAAAGAATTAGTTACAAGTAAGACAAATTCGTCTACCACTACCAACACTAATTCTGACGTAACAACTAATACAGTTACACAGACAATCGCTACAGCAACTGGTGTCGTATACGATACTAGCTTAGAGGAAAACACAACAAAAACTGAAAATGATGGTTTTGCTGATCTAGGCGAATACTACTACATGGAGCAAACTGTTCAAATTGAAGGTAATACATTTGTAGATACAGAAGTTGAGGTTGATGTCGAGGTTGATGTCACTGAAGAAGTATCCAGCATCGTTGAAACTGAAGTTGAAATAGAAATTATTGTACCGAATGAGATTACTCAAGAAGTTGAAGAAACAATTACTGCTACCGCAACAAGACTAGTTCAGTAATACTTAAATTATTAACAAAAAAGGAGTCAGAAATGGCTCCTTTTTTATTTCCATATATAAAAAAATTCAATTGTAAGAGGTGTCATTTTAGGATTGAGAGTTTGAATAGTTTTTTTAACTAGCCCTTTTTCATCTAGCCAATAATAATTCTCTGCTTGCCAATTTAATAATTCAATTTTCACAGTTTCTTTTAAAAGAGAAGTTATAGCTATTTCTTCAAACTGAACATATATATTCTCAGCAGGTAAACTCTCTAAGAAAACATCATGCTCCACAACTGCATCAGGATTTTTTAAGCTAACAAGTCTCTTTAAAGGATATTGTTCTTCAGTTTCCCAGGATGACCCACTCCAATTAAGATACTGAAAATCATGAAGTAGCCCATATGTTGAGATAACTTTACCATTTCTCGTATATATAAGCTGATTATCAGCGCTTACCCATTCAAGAACTCCATTTTCAGCAACATTTGATAGAGTCATAATTGCTCCTGGACCGTCTTCAAACTGAGCTATGATAAAAGAGAAGGATCTTGCCTCAAACTCCTCTTTTGTTATTACAACTTTCGGAGGCTCTAATATAGCAGATTTAAAAAGCGGTATAGCATCTGAAAAAGACACGAAGGAGCAAGAGTGTACAAAGAAAACTAAAGCCAAAAGATGTAATTTCTTATCAATCATAAAAGTCTTCCCAGTTTCTGTTTATATTATATGAATTTGCTTGATCAGTAATTCCGTACAAATGATGTGAGTGAACTAAATATTGAGCTCCATCTCTTGTTAAAGGTCTTAAACCAAAACCTGCGATACCCTTCGTTCTTTGATCAAAGAAAAATTCAATTGGTACATAAAAATAAAATCCTTTATCAAAGCTACCTTCTCCAAACTCCTCTTTGCTGATATCTGTTCTTGAAAAAAAGGCGCCTATTCGCAAACCACTCTTAAAACGCCTGCTAAGATCAAAATTAATTCCTGAATCTTTTGCAAGAAATCTCCCGCCCTTTAGCCTCAATAATAGTTGTGTGCGTGGCTCTTCATAAAAAATATTTATATGGCCTGTTTCAGTTTCATAATCTCTAAATTTGAACATTTGATCATAGTCTCTTTGTTTGACATTCCAGTACTCCATCCCAATAGCAAATGTACTATTAAAGGGTCTGTATAATGTTTCGAAACCATAGCCACCAAACATTGGTTCAAATATTCCGGCAGATAACTTGGCATACAAATTTTTTGCAGGCCTATGAAACCAATTTAATTGAATTCTTTTAAAATGACCTTTTCTACTTTGTTTTAAGTATTTAACTATATCGGTTCTTACATGAGGCAATATGCTATCTGATGCTAGCTTTAAATCATCAAAATTATCTACTATGCCAATTGCCCCTGATGTTACAAGAGAAAGATTATATCTAAATAGCAACTCAGTATGGATTGCCAAAGATAGATCACCAAAATAAAATCCATCCGGGCCACCTATTTGTGACCTTATTGATGGTGCAGCTTTCCAAAAAAATGCTGGGAAATCTACATCTGGAGCAAAACTATAATTTTTGGGGTCGTACTGAGGATTTGAAATTTTAACTGATCGCTTTAAAGAATTATGATCTTTTGTAGATTCATATAAATTATAAGCATGCCTATCAATTGTAATTGTATTTAAGTTCATTCCAGCATTTGTATTTGCAAGCTTAAAGGTATCGATTTCATCTGGTACAACTTCGTCAAGAACTCGGGTAATTCTTCCAGTGGCTCTTGCATAACTTATGTACTTATCTTGAGCATACTGAACTTCAAGAGTGTTATTTTTAATCTCTGCTTTTTGTAAGTAAAGATTTCTATCATTTAAATGTTTTAAGATTGACCTATATATATAGGTATCATTTCCTTTACTAATTGCTTTAAATTGTTCAGCATTCTCAACTGGTTCATGCCTATCAGTTTTTACAATTTTAGGATTATCGCCCTTGATCCCGGCATGAAATGAAAAACCAAAACTAAAAGTATTCCCCTTTGTAATTGATGCCTTAAGATGAAAGTTATCAGTAAGTGGATATATAAAACCAAAATTAAATTTTGAATCAGGCTTCTTTATTGGTTTATAAGCTAAATTAAAACTTTCTCTTCCAAGCGGGAATCCCTCTTTTTCATAATTTGTTCCATCATATTCAACCTTAAATCTTGAACCATTGAGATTAGGAATAAATATTTCAGCACCAGCAAAGATACCCGCATCGCCACTAAAAAAATCACCAATATTAAAATCCCCTCCCATGGTTCCTGATGAGCCAACACCAGTTCTATTATCAAAACTATCACTGATTGATGAGAGAGGATTGGTAATTTTATTACCTGATAATGTCCCCCATCCCATACCCAAGCTGAAGTCAATATTTGAGACCTGTTTATTTGCAACTACGTATTCAGCACCAAAAATACCAGTTCCAGCTAAATCTCTTGCTCCAATGGCAACAGAAGGAAATATGCCTCTCTCAGAAAAGATTTTTGCTTTAACATCAAAACTTTTATCTTTATAACTTTGGCCTCCACTAAATTCTTTTATAAGACTGTACTTAGCGTTATCTATGTCAGTGTATTGATATGAAAATTCAAACCAATCGAAAGGATACATTACAATAGAGCCCCTTCTGTAAACTCCATTCTGCACCCAATTAAATGCAATTGAGCCCTCATCATAAAATCTAGCTGATGGATTTTGAAGAACTCCCAAACCTCCAAAATTACCAAAACTTGGACTTTTTGATGGGTAAATATAGTCGGAAATATCACTTTTAACATGAACGCATAAAGCAAATATAGCAACACATACCCATAACCTTACTTTAAACAAAGTATTCATTTCTGGGATGTGATCAAACCAAAAGACTCTTAATCTTTAATACTATTTAGTGAAGCCAATGAAATTGCCAAACTGCTTAATATAGGAGAGACTGTTGCAGCATACACTACGCCTGAAAGCTGACCAATATCTCTAGGCGCGTAAATAATTGAGCCTGGATAAATATCTACAGATTTCATCGAAGAAAATAAACTTGTATTGTATATACTAGTTTTCCCATCAGGATCTATAACAATAATTTCTTTTTGAGATGAATCATTAAGTCCGCCTGCTAATTTAAGGTAATCTTTTATATTAAATGCTGGGTTATAGTTAAGATTTGAAGGATTTTTAAAATCTCCAAATAAATAAACAACTCGTGCTAATGGAGGGATTACAATGCTATCGTTAGCTTGCAAAGTAATGTCATGAATTGGATCAAGATCAGCTTTATTAACATCAAAATTAGTTACTATCCTTCCTGAATATCTTCTTGATCTTAATTCTTCTGCTAAAAAGTCTAATGCCGCAGGATTGATATTTGTATTAGGTTTGCCAATATTTGAAATTAGATAATTCACGGTATCTGAATAATTCAATTGAGCAAATTTCTTTTCCATTTCTATGGCTTCCTCTCTAAAAAGAGCACCGCCATATATGTAAGCGCCATCTTTATAACCACCAGCTTTTTGGACAATATCAGATAACGTTTCACCTTCAAAAATACTATATTTACCTGGTCTAGCTACCATGCCAGAAATCTCAACTTCTTTGATTGGCTCTAAAATATTTCTATAATTTGGAACAATAATTGAGTCCCTGGGCCTCAAAACAAACTCATCAATGTCAGTAAATGGAACATTTAATAAGGAATTTTCATTGAGACCGATCCTATTTACATATATATTTCGATGTCCAACAAATCCTTCTGAAAGTCCGCCAGCATAAGAGATTATTTGTCCAGCAGTTTCTGTTGGTAACGCCTCAAATATTCCAGGCAGGTTAACGCCCCCTGTCACTGGGACTTGAAATGCAATAGGGTGAATAAATATGGTATCTCCAGATCTTAAAGCTGCACCAGATTGATAATTTCCGTAAACTAATATGTCATATAGGTCTAGTGTTTCAATGGTTTGCCCGTCTCTTCTTAGCTCAATTTTTCTATACGATCCATTTTTAGAAATTCCACCAGCAACATTAATTGCCCCAAGAAGATTTGAGCCTCCGCTAATTGTGAAGATTCCTGGACTAACAATTCCACCTAATAACAAGACTTGTATATCTCTAATTTTAGTTAATGTAAGAAAATGAGAGGTTCCCATAAGCGAGGCTTCAATAAATGTAGAAACATCTGATTCGACCTGTGAAAGTGATTTGCCAGATACCACTATTTTTCCAAGTTTTGGTATGGTGATTGAGCCATCTCTCTGAACCATAAGATCGTAATCTTCTTTAACTTTACCAGTAAGCAATAATCTGAACTGATCTCCAACATCAACTACATAATTTGAGCCTAAATTTGGTACGTTAACTGGCATAAAAGAAGATTGGATAGTGCTAAAAAAGCGTTCGCCAAATCTTTCTAGCTTTGATGGATTCGAGGAATCCTCATCATCTAGTCTATTTTCAAGAATCTCAATTTGATCTTTCAATTTCTGTAATATAATCTTATTTTTTTCTAGGGTAGTATCTGCTCTAAAAAGCTGTTCTAACTCTTCTTCTTTTTCAGTTGAATTGGAATCTTCAAATTCCCCTCTTAAAGATGGCGGCAAACCTTCAAGAAACTCCTTGTCAACAATTGTATTTGGTTGGAAAGCATCTTGAGCAAATGCCAAAGAAGAAAATAAAAAAAGGATGCAAAATTTCATCACGAAAAATTTGTTACATTGAATATTAGTAATAAACTTCATAAATTTAACCAAAAAAAGAATAGATAAATTATATAATAATTTACTAATAAACTCCCTAATTTAATGGATTTAGGGGCATAAATGAACTTGATGAAGCCTAAGTAATAGATCAATTTATATTAAAGATATCCCTGGTGAAAACTTTTTTCTGAACATCTTTTAAACTACCATCAACTCGATTGGATAATATCAGATCGGATTGTTTTTTAAATTTCTCCAAATTCTTTTCCACTTTAAACGAATCCCAAGTAGTATTAGTTAAACTTGGCTCGTATATAATTATTTCAATACCTTTTTTACTAATCAATGAAATAATATCAAGAATTGCTGCCGATCGAGTATTATCAGAATTTGCTTTCATTAATAATCTATATATACCAACCTTTTTAGGTCTCCCTTTAACTATCATTTCTGCAATAAACTTTTTCCTTATTTCGTTTGATTTTACCGTTGCCTCTATTAAAGATTGAGGAGTATTAGTTTCATTGAAGCTGGATAAAAGTTGTTTAGAATCCTTTGGAAGACAATAACCTCCATAGCCGAATGATGGATTATTATAATAATTGCCTATTCTAGAATCTGCAGAGATGCCATTAATTATAGTTTCCACATCAAGATCTTTTTGCATCGATAGGCTATCTAGCTCATTGAAAAAAGCAACCCGCATTGCAAGATATGTATTAGCGAAAAGTTTTATAGCTTCAGCCTCATTAGGATCGGTATATAAAATAGGAACATCATCTATATCTGCGGCTTGCATCATAAGCAATCCAAATAATTTTGCTTTCTTTGATTTACTACCTATAACTATCCTTGAAGGCTTTAGATTATCGTTCAATGCAGAACCCTCTCTAAGGAACTCAGGAGAATACAATATGTTCTCCGTATTATATCTATCTTGTAATTTATCTATAAAACCAATCGGAATGGTGGATTTAATGACTATAAGAGCATCTTTCGAAAAACTAAAAATATCTTTTACAATTTGCTCGATGTCTTTTGTATTAAAGTTCTGAGTATTTGCATCAAAATCTGTTGGTGTGCATATTAGGAATAATTCGCTTTTTCGAAATGATTCATTTTGTGAAGAAACTGCTTGAAGATTAATTGATTGATTTTGTAGAAAGATTTCAATCTTCTCATCTTTTAAAAAACTTTCTCTATTATTAATAGCATTAACCCTATCTTGATTTATATCGAGGATTGTTACGTAGTGACTTCTTGAAAGAACGAGGGCTAATGACATACCAACGTAACCAGCACCAATGATTGAAATTTTTGTTGGTGTTTTCATACTTTATTGTTGATACAAAAAATATATTATGAAAGCAATAATTTAGAGAAAATAAATAATTTTATGACTCTCTTCCATAGTAATCTTCGTATCTCGTAATATCTGACTCCTCTAATATCTCTCCGCATTGAACCTCTATAACGATCAGCTCTTCAGTATGCTCATTTGAAAGTCTATGAATTGAATGCAATGGAATGAAAACATATTCACCTGAATTAACCAGAGAGATTTTTGAATCGATTTCAACTGTAGCTTGACCTCTAACTACAACCCAATGCTCAGATCTATGTTCGTGTTTTTGCAGGCTAAGTTTTCCACCAGGATTAACATTAAGTTGTTTAACCTTAAATCCAAACTCGTCAATAAATGCAGAGTGCTTTCCCCATGGTGCAATAATTGTTTCTGTGCTAATGAGGTGATCTGTTTTAATATTTGAAGCATAATTTGTGATAAAGTTTTCAACCATCCATGAACTGCTGTTAATTTTTTCTATTCCACCAATTCCGTATATAAATTCAACGCTTGGATTGTCAGAAAATTTCTTAAGCTCGGGAGTATTTTCTTTGCCTCTATCTCCACCATTTGCAAAAATAACTTTATTTGAAAACTTTAAACATTCGTTTATTGCATCACATGCTGAATTATCCCTGTCATCGAATTCAATTACAGCATCTACAAAATTTAAATTCTCTATAATTGCTTTCCTTTCATTAATTGGCATAAGCAAATATTTTTTCTTTCTTATCAACCATTCATCAGAATTTAAACCAACGATTAGATATTTAGAAGATTTTTTGGCTGCTTTGAAATACTCTATATGCCCTCTATGCAGGGGATCAAAGCCACCAGTAACTAAGCAGATTTCGTCTTTCATTGAAATATTATACTGTTAAAAAATTTTACAGTAACTAAAGAATGTCCTCACACATTTTTAATAAGCGATCCTGATATGACAAATGGTCTTGATAATAAAAATAGTTGCGTTGTTCATCGATAAGTTGAGGGTTTAAAGCGTCTTTAGAATCCAATAACTCAATTAAGCATTCTTCAAGATCATCTAAATTCGAGCAAAGTGTGACTGCATCCATTTCATCTATTCCTTCAAAATGAGTATAGTTTTCGTAAACATTATGCATGCTTGTAAAATGTTTTGTATCATCGTGAATTAATCCGAGAAACCTTTTATGAAAAATCAATGCTTCTATCATCATTGAAGTAAGCCCTCCAATCACAAATTCCGCATTACTAATGAGAGATGGATAATATGATAATGACGGCTGAAGAGATACATCTCGTTTTCCTGATTTATATGCATCTTCTAATTGCAAGTCAACCACTACATGTTTTAAGTTTTCTAATTCAAATATTTCATCTGTCTGGCGCCATGGATGGGGCCTATATACAATTTTGATGCCATGAAGCTTTAAATTTTTTTCAATAATTTCGTTCAATCGAATTAAAACACTTGGTTCATCAAAAACAAGTGCGGTTCCTACAAAGAGAATATACTTATAAGTATATGGAGAGTTTAATTGTGAATCTCTTAGAGAAAAATATTCGTCATATCTTGGGGTCCCAAGAAGAAATACTTTTTCATCTTGAAATCCTTGAATATTTTTTGCATGCTCTTTGCTTTGAAGGCCCCAAACTCCTATAAAAGATGGTAACTCCCAAAAAATAGACTTGCTTGAAAGATTATCCCAATTATCAATTAAAAATCCTATAGGAATATCCTTATCTTTACAGATTTTAATTAGATCTGTTCCTTCTGGATCATGAGCCGAAGAGGGAAACAAAACTAAATCAGGAGTTAGCTTCTCAATCTTTTGATGAAGTGGCTTATTAATTCCCATAATCATATTTAAAATAAATAAGTAAATCGGCAGAATTAATGAATTAGCTATAAAAATATTTCTTAAAAATAAATATGAATATCTAATTAATCTCCAAATAGATTTTAAAAATCTTAATAAAATTGGGACTTTTGATCCGAAATGCAAATCTAAGCCCTGCACTCTTTTAATACGGAATCTAAATGTTTTTGATTTTGATCGATAGTGCCACATGAATAAATCAAAAAGCTTGTAATAAACTTTCTGCCTGAAAATAGAAACTGGATAACTGAAATGCTCTATTTGCTCAATTTCCTCAACAGATTTAATTTCATTTGATATTAAAAAACTAAGTGAAAATTTCTTTTTTAATGCATCAAGCGCGGAAGTAGTAAGATAATTTCTAATGTAGATATCATTAGTTATTACAAATAAAATTTTCTTTTTATCTTTTGTATTCATTAAAAGAAAGATAAATGTTATTCACTATATAATAGATTTAATCTATCAAATATTGCCTTCACACTCAGATTATGTGCTTCTAATACCTCATCATTTGTACCGCACTCTGGAATTTTATCAACTGCTATCCTTGAAAATGACATATCTTTAATATGATTTCTAGAAATAATTTCACTAATTCTTGCGCCTTGACCACCCTCATAAAAATGATTATCTAATGCTATCAAATAAGAACATGAATTAATTTCTTCTAGAAACCATTCTTCATCTATATTATTGAGCCATGGTAAATTTATTACCTTAACCTCTATGTTGTTTTTCTCTTCAAATAGTTGGGCAGCTTGGAATGCAGATTCAACCATTATTGGGCCATATGCTGTAATGATCATTTTTTCACCCTTTGTTAGACTAACGCCCTTTCCAGGCTGCGCAATGTAATTAGTCGGTAATTTAAATGAAATTCTCCACGGAACGCTTGTAAGACGAATATAAGAACTTGCAGACGACTCTTCAATGCACCAATCTAAAAGCATGCCAACTTCCTTTTCGCATGAGGGTTCCATTAATGTCATACCAGGCATTCCTCCCAAAGAAGATATATCTCTTACTGATTGATGAGAATGGCCGGGTCCTCCAGGTAGAACTCCTGCCAATGAACCGACATAAATAATTTTTGTATATTCAGTAGAATTATTATAGATTTGCTCATTAGCTCGGGTTGACAAAAAACATGCAAATGAATGGACTATGGGTATCAAGCCCTTAATTGCCATTCCTCCTGCTTGAGAAACCATATCTTGCTCAGCTATTCCACATTCTATGAACTGTTCTGGGAATTTTTCTTTTATTGGAGCTATGCCGGTATCTTTTATTAAATCTGCATCAAGTACGGCAATATTTTTGTTTAAAGAAACGTTCCTTAAAAGAGAATCTGAATACGCAGATATAAGATGTTGATTAGCTTCATTAGAATTGATATTTGGTTGCTCTATTCGTTCAAGGGAAAGTTCAGTCTCTTTAAGATCTTTTAATAATTTATTTGAATTTGTAATTAACTCCTGAACTGCCAAATGGTATAAATCTGAAGAAGGGGCTCCGCTATGAAATTTATAAAATTCTGTATCAGAGTCCTCAGATGTATGCTCCATAAAAGAGACACCCTTGCCTTTAACAGTATCTGCAATTATTACTTTAGGTTTCATAATATTATTTTCAAGGGATTGTAAGACGCTAGAAAACTCTTGAATATTATTACCATCACAACGTGAAACATGCCATCCAAAAGACTTTAATTTGCCCTCTAAATCACCTAAATCACTTACATTAGAAACAAAAGTATCAGATTGCAGTTTATTATGATCAATGATTACTATTAACTCATTAATATTATTATTTGCAGCTGAAATAAGGGATTCCCAGAACTGACCCTCTTGCAATTCACCATCTCCAGTTAATACAAATACATTGCTTTTAATACCCTTGCTTCTATTTGCAAAAATCATACCTTTTGCCTTAGATATTCCCATCCCTAAGGATCCTGTATTAGTAACAACTCCAGAAATAGAAACATCAGGGTGACCTGGAAGACCTCCAATGCGTCTAAGCTGGTGTAAAAGTTCAAAATCTAACTCTCCTATGCCAATCAATGAAGAATAAATTGCTGGAGCATCATGGCCTTTGGAAGAAAAAAACAAGTATTCTTCCTCAGATTGTATCTCTTTTGCTATTAATAACTTATTGAGATGAATCCAAGAGATGATGTCCATGCTTGAAAAAGAGCTGCCAATATGACCTGAACCTGCTTTTGCAATCATATACAAAGTATTGATTCTGCATAATGATGCATATACTTTAGTCTTATCTATGGGATTTAAATCAGATTCAAGAATCCTTACAAATTCATCACGAGAAACATAATACATCTCTCCAACTACTGCTTTTCCTATTAGATCGCCCATTTTGACTCCTTAGCTAATTTTATAAGCTGGCTTTTTAATTTCTAGAAGAATATTAGGATTCTCTTTTATAAGATCTCTTGCGAAATGTAGATCTCTAGGATGATTAATATCAAACCCTTCATAACCTGAACTAATAAAAGGTATGATATTTTTTCCAGAAATATTTTTTTCTTCTTTCACAACTCTTATCCAAGCTATTTCTAGGCTAGCATTCTGAACATAAATTTCTGGCAATGCTTCATATTGATTACTGTGCCAAGGAACGCCATTTAAGGTTTTCTGCATAATAGGAGTCATGAATTTTTCATTAACTTCCCACATTTTACCCGGATGTTGAGAGCATTTTTCTACAGCTCTAAGAGAATCTGCATCTGAATTCTCAAAAAATAATTTAAAAGCTGATTGGATAGTTTTCTTTGTTCTAAAAGGACTAGTTGGTCTTAAGATGCTAAATATATCAAATACTTTATTATCTTTTTCAAGTTCAAAAATTGTTGAAGTTACCCAGTCAATATCTGGAGAAGAATCTCCCGAAATTTTTTTTGACCTTAAAAAGGGAACTTTTGCACCATAATATTCTGCAATTTCTGCATACTCAGGACTGTCTGTTGAACAAATTACTTCATCAAAAAAACCTGATTGAATTGCGACATTAATTGAATAAGCAAGCATTGGATGTTTTCCAAGCAAAGTAACATTTTTATTAGGAATTCTTTTAGAACCAGACCGAGCAGGGATAATTGCAAGTGTCTTTGGTTTAGTTTTCATATTAATGCAGCAATATATTTCTAATAAATTTTACAGCTATTTTTTAAATTAAATCTGGTCTATTCAAAATAGAAATGTTTTTTAACTCTGAATATACATCTAGCGCTTCTAAACCAGGCTCTCTTGTTCCATTTCCTGATAGACCAAAACCACCAAATGGCATATGTGGCTCACTTCCATATGTACCAAAATTAATGTTTGCGAGCCCAGCCTTAACTTTTTTTGCAAACCATAGTCCTCTATCAATATTTTTGGTATGAATTGCTGCGGTAAGTCCATAATCAGTTTTATTTGCTATCTCTATGGCTTGAGATAGATCATCAGCTTTTGAAATTGAAGTAACTGGACCAAAAATTTCAATATTGTTAATTAGTGAATTTGAATCAGCGCATTCAAAAATAGTTGGCTCAATATAAAATCCATTTTTTAACTCCTTAGTTTCAGGAATGCCGCCCCCACATAGCAAAGTTTCAGTCAATTTTGCTTGATTAATTATTTCAATAATCTTTTCTTGTTGGGCTTTATTTATAACTGGCCCAAGGTCTGAACCCTCGTGGATACCAAGTTTTAATGACTTAGCTTTTGCGATAAAGAGTTCCTTGAATTCTTCATATATATTCTCAAAAACAATTATTCTACTGCCTGAGGCACATCTTTGACCTGCATTGCTAAATGCAGAAAGCGATGCCCAATGCACAGCTCTTTCAATATCAGCATCATCACAAACGATAAAAGGATTTTTCCCACCAAGTTCAAGCGACACTCTTGCTAATCTGCTTGCTGCCTCAACAGCAATTAATTGGCCAACATGTGTGGACCCAGTAAAACTTATGACATTAATTTGTGGATTAGCAACTAACGCTGCTCCAGAAATTTCTCCTTTGCCATGGATAACATTTAAGATACCGTCTGGCAAACCAGCTTTTTTAGTTAATTTTGCAAATAAATTAGCTGTATTTGGGGCATCCTCAGATGATTTAAGTATTACGGTATTTCCACAAATTAATGCAGGAAAAACTTTCCAAGCAATATTTGCAATTGGGGTATTTGCTGGAACGATAAGAGCTGCAACCCCATGTGGCTCTCTAACAGTATGACTAGTCTTTCCATCCATTCCAGAGTTTAATGATTGGCCAAAAAGCCTCATTCCCTCACCTGCAAAATATTCCCCTTGCAAAATTGCTCCTTGAACTTCACCGCTGGCATCAGAAATAGATTTTCCTGTTTCTAGGGCAACAGTTTCTGTTAGTTCAGATAAGTTATTTTTCATTTGAGCGACAATAGCCCCAAGAAACTGACCACGTTTAATTGGATTTAATGATGACCATGAAGAAAATGATCTAAAGGCTAGTTTTACAGTATTATCCACAGCTTCTTGGGTTGAGTTGCAAAAGATAGATAACAGCTTTCCATTGTGTGGATTATATTTCTCAATCCAATCTTCTTGAGGGATAAAAACCTCCTGACCATTTATCCAGTTACCTATTTTTAAAATTTGCTTATTCATAATTTTAAATAGCTGTCCATCCACCATCTATAACAAGATTAGAGCCAGTCATATAACTTGAAGCTGAACTAGATAAAAAAAGAATTGCTCCATTATACTCATCTAAATTTGCCATTCTTCCAATAGGAATTCTTTTACAATAGGCATCAAGAAATCTTTGATCTTGATCATCTAAAACGCCTGCTAATGTCAAAGTATTAACTCTTACTCCTTGCTTTGCCCAATATGTTGCAAGATATCTCGTAAGATTATAAATACCTGATTTAGAAGCAGAATAAGAGATAGGTTTATAAAATTCATTGCCTTCATCTCTTAAGTATTGGTATAAGGATTGATCTGGAGAGACGGAACCATATATAGAGGAAACATTGATAATTGAGCCCTGGCTATGTCTAGCCATTTCTGACCCATAAACCTGACATGTTAAAAAAATACCTTTTAAATTAACTGATAAAACTTTATCCCATGAACTTTCAGGATAATTTTCAAATGAACCAGTATCTTCGGGAGGTGCTGATGGGGGTGAATCTAGAGCAGCATTATTAATAAGAACATTTGGGTATCCAAACGATTCGATAGTTTTCTTAAGAGAGTCAGTAATAGATTCTTTAGAGGTTATGTCAGTACTGCAGAAAATGAAAGAGTTTGGATATTTTTTTTCAAGATAAGAAATATTTTCTGAAACTGATATATCAAGGCATACTACCTTTGCATTTGCCTTGAGTAACATTTGAGCATACTCTCCGCCTAAGGCTCCTGATGCACCAGTAATAACTACAACTTTTTCACTTACATCAAAAAAATCCATTTAATCAGCATCCATGTCTTCGTGTGCATGCAAAATCATGTCACAAATTTCTCTTACAGCTCCCTCACCACCTTTTTTAGTAGTTTTATTAATAATATATTTATCTATTTCTGGAAATGAATCTGCAACTCCTATTGGATATCTTACACTTTTAAAAGCTGAAATATCGTTAATGTCATTACCTATGAACATAGATTGATTAGGCAGAAGGTTTAATTCTTTGCAAATTTCTTTTATTGCCAAACCCTTATCAGATATACCTTGCATTACTGGAATATTAAGTTTTTTAGCTCTCTGTGATACAACCGGATTTTTTTCTGTGGATATAATGTATATCTTAATACCAGTTTTTTTAAGGCGCTCAATTCCAATGCCGTCGGACCTGAAACATCTTACTGATTCAATGCCATTTTGATCAACATAAACAAAATTATTTGTGAAAACACCATCAAAATCAAAACAAACTAGCTTAATTTTTTTAAGCTCATCTATTGGAATCATATTTTTCTGCTACTTAGATTCAAAGTGAGAGTATGTTAAATACTCTCCTGCAACTAAATCTTGTTTGGCAATTAAACCTATAACTTTGTTAGACTCTCTCACGGGTATGTATTGATCATTAAAAATTTTTCCAGACAAATCATCAATTGAAATAACTTCTCCTGCAGCGATATCTCTATTCGGAACTAACGATTTTCCAAGCTTTTGGAATACATATTCGTTTCCTAAATCGTCAGCAGGCTTTAGTGGAAGCATATGTCTGACTCTATTAATATCTCTAACAAAATTCCTAAATCCATGAGGTTCAAGTGCAAAACTATGATCTGTTCCTTTCCAAGCTCGATTGAGGGTAACATGTTTCTCAAATACTCTAGCTCCTTGCATATATGCAACAGGACCGGAAAGAGTTCCATTGAAATGATCTGATGATCCAATTGTGCATTCAGGGAATTCATTAATAAGAGTCGCAACATTTTCTAAACCTAGTCTATTAAACTCACATGGATATTCTGAGACACAGTGCAAAAGCGCAACTTCAGATTTAGCAGCAAGCAAGACTTCAATACTTGATCTAATTTGATCAATTTTACCTCCCCCAATACTGATTACTATTGGACAACCTACATTGGCCATTTTTTTTATTAAAGGTAAATTTCCAAGATCAAATGAAGCAACTTTAATTATATCAATACCTACATCCTTCAGAACTTCTATACTTGGTTCATCAAAAGGTGTTGACATGAAATCTACACCATATTTTTTGCAATCTTCTTTTAAAGTAGGCAGATGTTTAACATCTAATTCAAGCTTTTCCCTATGAGCCCCATAAGTAGCAGAAAAAGCATTCTCGCTATCATAGTTTTTTTCGTATGCTTCCTTTGCAAATAGATATTTATTGTTTCGAGTTTGAAATTTAATCGCATTTGCGCCCTCAGCAGCAAATATTTTTATGAATTCTCTAGCCGTTTCTAGATCGCCTTGATGATTTTGTCCTACCTCAGCAATGATGTATGGCGATCCGTCTTCTGTAAATTTTTTAAACATTTAGGCATTATATAGCTTATAAATTAGTAGTTAAAATATTTATTAAATATTTACCATAATCAGTGTTTTTATAATATTTAGCCTGTTTCTCAACTTGAGATTTACCAATCCAGCCTTTGCTAAAAGCTATTTCTTCAAGGCATGCAATTTTAAAGCCCTGTCTTTTCTCAATTGTTTGAACAAATTGACTTGCATCAAGCAATGATTCATGTGTGCCAGTATCTAACCAAGCAAACCCTCTTCCTAAAATTGATACAGTTAACTTTTTCTGCTTTAAATACTCATTATTAATACTTGTGATCTCTATTTCTCCTCTTGTTGATGGTTTGATGTCTTTTGCGATTTTTACAACATCGTTATCATAAAAATACAATCCAGTAATCGCAAAATTAGATTTTGGTTTTTTTGGCTTCTCTTCAATAGACATCACTTCCATAGATGAATTAAATTCAACAACTCCAAATTCTTCTGGATTTTGAACTTGATAGCCAAATACTCTTGCGCCATCAGTTTGCATTGTTGCTTCTTGTAAAAGAGCTGTAAAACTTTGTCCATAAAAAATATTATCGCCCAAAATTAATGATACTTGACTATCGCCAATAAAATCCTCTCCAATAAGAAATGCATCAGCAAGACCTCTTGGCTCCTCCTGAATAGCATAAGAGATTGATAAGCCAAAGTTTTTCCCATCACCTAACAAATTTTTATAGGCCCTTATGGATTCAGAGGTTGATATAATTAAAACTTCTCTAATTTCAGCCAACATAAGTACAGATAATGGATAAAATATCATTGGCTTGTCGTAGATTGGGAGAAGTTGTTTTGAAATAACTGACGTCGCAGGTCTTAATCTTGTACCAAGTCCACCAGCTAATATTATTCCTTTATAAGTACTCATTTTTTTATTTTTTTTCTTCTTGATATGTCCCCTGCAAGATTTGTTTCCACCAAACCTGATTATCAAGATACCACAAAACAGTTTTTTTAATTCCTGTTTCAAAATTCTCATTTGGAGTCCATCCGAGCTCTTTATGAATTTTTGATGCATCTATTGCATATTTTAAATCGTGACCCGGCCTATCTGTGACATATGAAATTAGATCAGCAAAGGAGCTGATAGATTGCGGTTTTTCCTTGACTTCATTATCCAAAATCTTACATATTTGGTTAACAACATCGATATTCTTGATCTCATTATTACCTCCAATATTGTAATTTTGATTTTGTTCAGCCTGGAAAACAGCACATAATAAAGCCTGAACATGATCATCAACATAAAGCCAATCTCTAATTTGATTTCCATCTCCATATACAGGGATATCCAACCCATTTATTGCATTAAGTATAGTTTGGGGTATTAATTTTTCAGGAAATTGATATGGACCATAATTATTTGAACAATTCGTAAGTATATAAGGCAATCCATAAGTTCTCCCCCAAGAACGAACTAAATGATCAGAACTTGCCTTAGATGCTGCATAAGGTGAGCTCGGTCTGTATAAAGATGACTCTTGGAATTTCAGGTCTGAATCACCTAAATCTCCAAAAACCTCATCTGTAGAGATATGATGAAATCTAAAAAAATAATTGCTCTCACTTTTGCGAGAATTCCATAAGTCTAAACTTAAATTTAATAAGTTAAAGGTGCCCATAATATTAGTTTCAATAAATTGTTTAGGGCTTAAGATTGATCGATCTACATGACTTTCTGCAGCGAGGTGAAAAATAACATTAGGCTCATATTTTTTGAAAATTATCTTTAACTGGTCTTCATCACAAATATCGCATAATTCAAAGCAGTAATTTTTACTATTCTCAGCAAATGGAAGTGAATTTAAATTACCTGCATATCTTAAAGCATCTACATTGACGACCTCATAATTCGTGTTTTTGAGCAATTCCCTAATTAATGCACTGCCAATAAAACCAGCGCCACCAGTAACTAAGATTTTCAAGATATATTTACCACTCTGCAATTCAACTGCTTTAATAGAGATAGATTATATATTGTTTAGGTAAAATTATTAGAAAGTAATAAAATAAATATAAGAAGCTAAAAATAGTACGCAAATTGAAAAAAAGAAAAATAGCCTTTGTCATAAATGAGTTTGGATTTTTTTCATCACATAGAAAAAAACTTGTTCACTATCTGTCTTCTTTTTATGATGTAACTGTAATAACTGACCTATCTAATTATACTGCTCCCGAAGAAAATGAAAGATACCAATTAATTCACTTAGAAAATAATAAGCATCTCAAAAACCCATTTAAATTTTATTTCTTCTCAAAAAAATTTCTTAATATTGTAAATTCTATCCAGCCTGAACATATTTTCTATGTTTCTCTTGAAAATTGTGTATTTGGCGCGGTAATGTCAAGATTTCTAAATGTTAAAAAATCATTTTTTTTAATTACTGGTATTGGATCATTCTTAGAAATAGATTCATTGAAAAAATTTTTAGTAAAAAATATTTTTTGCTTATGTTTAAGAAAGTTTTCAGAAAAAGAAAAAACTATATATATTTTTCAAAATAATAACGATGCTAAGGACATTGAAAATGTAATTTCAACGAAAATAGAGAAAGCGATAATTCGAGGAAATGGAATTGACATTAATTATTTTAGCTACACAAATAGAAATATTAAAAATAATAAAATAGCGATTAAGGCTTTATACGCATCTAGATTGCTTGACGAGAAAGGGGTAAAGGAATTTTTTGATGCTGCAAAAGAATTAAAAAATGAATCTCATAATATAGATTTTTCTATAGCTGGAAGTTATGACAAAACAAATAAGCTTTCGATATCACAAAAGATTTTTGAAGAGATTCAAAATTCAAACGAAATTAAATATCTTGGAAATGTTGAAAACCAATTAATGAGAGATTTATATCATTCTCATGATATTTTTATACTTCCATCCTATAGGGAAGGACTTCCAGTTGCGGCTCTTGAGGCTGCCTCAACAGGCATGCCATTAATTATGCCTAATGTTCCAGGGTGCAATGAATGTATAATAAATGATTGTAACGGGTACCTAATAGAACCAAGAAGTATTGAGAGCCTAAAAAAAGCGATAAAAGAAATATATAAAAATAAATTCTTAATTTCTAAATTTTCAAAACAGTCAAGATTAATCATCGAAAAGAATTTTGAAATTTCAATAATTGGTAAGAAATATAAAGAAATTATTGAATTGAATATGTCTTAGAAATTTTAAAATATGATTTTGCAGAATAGACATCTATGATATTTATATCAATCTACTAAATTACTATAAATACCTAAATGTTCTGAAACTACATGCTCAATCGAGAAGTTTTCTTCAGCAAAAATTCTACCTGCTTCACCAAATGATTTACAAAGCTCAGGATTGTTTAACAACATTAATATGGCGTCTGCTAATTGATGAGAATCTTTTGCCGGAACCAAGAGACCAGTTTTTTTATTAATAATCGCATCTCTACAACCCGGTACATCTGATGTTATTACAGGTCTTGAGCATGCCGAAGCTTCTATCAAAACCTTTGGCAAACCCTCTCTATATGATGGTAAAACTATGATTGTTGCCAAGGGGAGAACCTCTTCCATATTCTCTTTATTGCCCCAGTACTCAACTATATTAGACTTTTCAAGTTCAGAAATTTCTGAAAGGTCTAATGATGCTTTGTTCCCTTTATCTAACATTCCTACAAGAACAAACTTAGGTGGAATTTTTGTTGACTCAACTAATGAAATTTTTTTTGCTGCTTCGATAAACTCCATTACTCCCTTATCTTTTAATATCCTTGACGGAAACATGATAATTGGCTCGTTAGGGGGCAGATTAGAAGGTTTGAACTTTTGTAAATCTACACCTGAACCCTTAATCAAAATAAATTTTGAAAGGGGGAAATTTCCCATGGTCCTTATTAAGTGAAGATCATCTGTGTTTTGACAAATAACAATAGAATTTTTGTGTCTAAGAACAAAATTATAAATATATGAACTGATTTTTTGTAAGATTTTATGTCTTATCCTGTTGCCAATAAAAACATACCCCATTCCAGAAATTGCAAATACTGCGGCAGAAACTTTTACAAATTTTAAAGCCAGGCCTCCAATTAATACTGGTTTAATGGTCACAAAATGAACAATATTCGGTTTAATTTTACGAAAAATATTTATAAGTTTAAAAAAATAGTTAACAGCATAAAACGGATTAATTTTGCTTCTATGAAGCGGTATGTTGTGCACAAAAAATCCCTGCTCAGATAAAAATTCTTTATGAACTGTTATCGATGTTGCAATATGGACCTCATATCCTTCTCTTAAAGCAGCTCTAGCAATATCAATCCTATGAGATACAAAAAACCAATCTACATTAACTACAAAGAGTAATTTTTTTTTCATTTTAGCTTTTTATTTAATAGCCATAAATACCTTCCAAAGATGGAACGCCTGTAATGTAATTAAGATATGGGTCGTAACATATGTCATATAAAATTGATAAAGAAATCCACCCAATAAAGACAATTGATATTAAAGCATAAGGCAATATAGTCCATAAAAATTTGAATTTAAGATTTGGGATGTAGGGAATTCGTGCAAAGAACAATGCTTGAATAGGTATGAAGTAATAGCCTAGTCTATCTGCTATTGTGCTAGAAAAAGGAATCATGAAAAAACATGCTATAACTATTAAAAAACCCAGCACTACTATTCCATATTCTTGAGGAAAAAACGTCTTCCATTTTCTTTGAAAAAATACAAAGAATATTATTGAGGTAATTAACAAACTACCCAATCTATAGATTGCTCCAGCAGCTTCATATTCAGCATCAAGATATCGTATCGCCAGAATATCACCTATTGATGAAATATATATAAAATAAGCTGCTGGAAGAGATAACAAAATCGCCAACAACAGTCGCTTGATTGAAAATTGAGATTTTACAAAAGGTAATAATGCGAAGAAAATTAATGCGCTTGTATGGAAACCTACTGCGAGAGCCGTATAAAGTATGTACCTCCAGAAATTTCTATCCATAAAAGCTACGAAAGCAATACACATCATTCCAATTGCTGCCCCTTGCCTAATTCCAGACATAGGCATATTAAGAATTAATATAGGGAATAAAAGTATAAGAAATGCTAAGGGATCTTTCTGCCTCAAGGCTAATTTATTTACTCCATAAAAGAAAATGCCCGCAAAGACTGCATTCAGCCACATAAAAGATAAATCTAGGAAATAGATTAATCGCAGAATTGCAATATAAAATGGTTCTGTGAAGCTAGGAATGATGCTTGTCCACTCAGCAAATCGATAACCTTCGTACTGAAGTAAGTAGTTTGACCAATCGCAACCAACCTGAAATCTAAATCCAGAAAATAAAAAGAGGAAACCAAGCATTACTTTGTATGACAAGTTTTTTAATCTTTCCTGACTCTCCAATGAAAATCTAAAAATAATCATTGAGAAAAATAAAGATATATAAAACATTAAGATTTCCTTTCAGCTTCAAGCCATGCTTGAAACATTAAAACGCTCCAAAGTTTATATGTATTATCACGTTTTCCAGTTAGGTGTTGATTCCAGGCTTGATTTATATAATCTTGATTTAAATATCCCTCTTGCTGAATTCTTTTCGGTGATAGTAAATCACTAGCCCAATCCTTGAGAGGCCCTCGCAGCCAATCACCTATAGGTAATCCAAAGCCAACTTTCGGTCTTTCAATTAAATTTTTTGGAACATATTTATATAACACTTTTCTTAAAATTTTCTTCCCCAAAGTACCTTGAACTTTCATTTTAAGTGGAAAGCGCCATGAAAGTTTCACAATTTCAGGGTCTAGAAATGGAACTCTTGTTTCTAAACTTGTTGCCATTGCAGCACGATCAACTTTACATAAAATATCATCTTGCAAATATCCATTCGAATCCTGATACATCATTCTTTCAGTAGGATCTTCTAAATTAATATCATTTACATTATTTAACATCATGAAATTATCAGGAAGTAATTCTTTTTGATTATTTTCAGCAATTACTATTCCTGGAGCATCTTGCCACTCTGAAATCAAACTAAAGTACAAATCATCAATTGATTCAATCCAGCTTAACCTAGTGCCAAGTTTATAAATTTTCTCATTTAATCTATTTATACCCCTATTTGCCGGTACAAAAAAATTAATTATTTTTTCAAGAAAAAACCAAGCTTGTTTAGGAAGTATTAATATTATTTTTCCTAAAACTTTTCTAATACGAAAAGGTATGATTTGTAATTTTTTCCACAATGAAGGTCCCCAAAAGTATCGATTATAGCCCGCAAAAATTTCATCACCAGCATCCCCTGATAAAGCAACGGTAACGTGTTCTCGTGCAGCTTTACAAACAATATGAGTTGGTATTTGAGAAAAATCAGCAAAAGGTTCATCATAAATTTTTGGAATCTTTGGAATAATAGATCTCACTTCGTCAGAAGTAACAAATAACTCTTTATGATCGGTGCCCAAATGATTTGCGATTTGTTTTGCAAATTTTGATTCATCAAATTCTGAATCTTCAAATCCAACAGTAAAGGTCTTAATCGGCTTGTCAGAAATCTTCTGCATGATTGAGACAATTAAAGATGAGTCTACTCCACCACTCAAAAAAGCACCAAGAGGAACATCAGACTGCATTTGTAATTTAATTGACTGAATTAATTGCTCCTCTAAATCTTTGATAGCATTTGATTCATTTGAATAAGAATTTTCTTTGCATGAAAGTATAACTTCCTCAAGTGACCAATATTTCTCATAAGATATTTGCTTGATTTTTTTATCTTGTAACTTAAATTGTGCAAATGAGCCAGCTTCAATTTTAAAAATGTCTTGATAGATGCTTAGAGGAGTTGGAACATAATTATATTTAAGAAATTCTCTCAGGGACCTTCTTGAAACTTTGTTCTTAAAGTGGGGAAACTTCTTAAACGGCTTTAGTTCAGAACCATAGACTAATGAATGATTTACCATTCCATAGTAAAGAGGCTTTTCGCCAAATCTATCTCTTGCTAATGTTAACGTTTTTTCTTCTATGTCCCATAGAGCAATTGAAAACATGCCTATGCAGTTTTTAAGTGTCTTTGAAATACCCCATAATTCAAATGCAGCTAAAAGAGTTTCTGTATCAGAGGTTCCAAGCCAGTCGTATTTTTTAATTGATTCATTATTTATTTTTTCTCTTAAATGATTATGGTTATATATCTCACCATTATAAGTGACCACAAATCTTCCTGATTTTGAAGTCATTGGCTGATGGCCGGCTGATGATAAATCTAGGATTGCCAATCTACAAAAACCCATTGCAATCCCATCATTTATGTCTACCCAAGATCCTTGATCATCTGGACCTCTATGAATAAGTTCTGAAGACATGCCATCTAATATATTATTCATTTCGATATCCTCACTTATGGAATTTGTAAGGAAGCCTGCATAACCACACATTAGATTTTGACTCCGATAATCAAAGAGTAACTATGCATGATTAATATACAAGTCTCTATATATTCCTTCCAACTGTGAAGCAAGTTTTTTAAAAGTGAATAATTGAATTCTTTTTTGACCATAATTAATATTTCTATCCTTTAAGTTAACATCTGATAATATCAATTGAATTGAATCTTGAATTGATTGAACTTTAATTGGATTAAAATATGAAAGAGCATTTTCAGTGATCTCTTTAAAAACATCAATATCACTCAATAAAACTGGCGCTTTTGCATTCATGGCTTCTAAAATTGGAATTCCAAATCCCTCATATAAAGACGGGAAAATAAATAAACTGCAAGATTTATATGCACAATAGACCTCAAGATCAGTTAAACCACTATATATCTTTACCCTGTCCTTCATATTCAAAAGATCAATATGCTCAATAATATTTTCTAACTCACCATTATTATTGCCTATGATTACCAAAGAAAAATCTCTAGCATCTCCTTTTAATTTTGAGATTGCATTTAAAAGACGTATATAGTTTTTTCTCTTTTCAAAGTGACCGACTGCCAGCAAAAATTTTTCTGGCAGATTTAATCTACTTCGAATATTGCTAAAATCTTTCATATTTATTGATGAGTATTTCTCTGCATCGATACCGTTATATATTACTGATATGGAAGATTTAGGGAAAAGTAATGAAATATCTTTTTGAATAATTTTAGATCCTGTAATTATATGATCGCAATTTTTAAAAGACATATTCAAGACGGTCTTAAAAATTTTTCTATACAGCAAACTATACTCAGATTTTAAACCTCTTAAATCATGGATAGTCATGACAGTCTTGCCATATCTATTTTTAAACATTGGCAAATTGAAACCCTCAAAAAGATCAAATTTCTCACGCCTAAGAATTTTATTCCAAAAAAAGAAGCCCTTAAAAAATTTATTCAATCTTCCCTCACTTGGAATAGGAGTTGTGTAAAATGAAACATGTTTGAATTCATCAAACCAGTTTTCAAAAGAGCAATCTTCAGGCTGGAAGATAATGAACTGAGCATCTGGCATTAACTTAAAAAGTTCGTTATACATTCCAATAAATCTTTGCTTTGCACCTGATGGTCTATCATTGAAGCAAGTAGCATTTAGACCTATTTTCATTGCACTACCTTTAAAATATGAAATTAATTTTAAGCCTTTAAATCAAGAAATTGTTTATATTCTCCATTATTAATTCGCTTTGAATGTAAGAAAAAAAAATTATTGATGTAATTCCCGAAATCACCTATCTGATCGATAGGTTGAAACTGATTGACATTAAAACTTTTTAAATCATGCACCTTGTTATCTTTTAAAAAAAAACCGCTATAGCCCATTTGAAACAGTCTTTCAAAGATATTGATTATATTTTCTTTATTATGTCTTTGCTCAATTTCCATTAACAATACTGGCTTATTAGTCTTGATAGTTTCCACAGCTCCCTCAATTAAACTCGATTCGTGACCTTCCACATCAATTTTAATAAAGTCTATTTCTGTGAATTTAAAAAAATCCAATCTTTCCAAAGGGACTTCTTGATTTCTAGCATTTTCAAAACTACCGCTTTCAATTGTCGCCGAAGCGTCATGCTCAATACCTAGATTGTCAATTGGAATATATAGATTTGCTGAACCTGAGGTATTAGAAAGAGCGATTTGGTGAACAGTGACCTGTTTTTTATGATTTGCCCATGAGGCCAATATCTTAAAACAATCTGGATTTGGTTCAAAGGTTTCGATTTTTAAATCTAATAGATTTAACTTATAAGAATATATTCCTCTATTTCCTCCAATATCAATTGCATGTCCACCAGAAGGAATCAAATATTTTATATAATTCATTTCTGGTTCCAGCATCTTATTAAAGAAACAATACCAGTACTTGATTGGAACTTGAAAGCTATTTGGTATCAGATCACGAATGATCGATTTAATATTTTTTTTCATTTAAGAATAATATATTTAAAAAGATTAAATTTTCTTATGAAATTATACTTCTTATTAAATCAATATACTTACTAAGCATAGTATTATTGCTATAATGCTCTTCAGCATAACTTCTAGCGTTATTTCCCATTCTGTTTAATTCGTCGGGGTTTTGAAGTAAATGTAGAATTGTATTTGCAAATATGCTTTCTTCATTTTTAACGCAATACCCCAAATCTGAATCAGGTTTTATGAGATTATTTACTCCGGATACATCTGAACCAATAATTGGCACGCCGCATCCCATGCTTTGAAGAATAGATGTGCTTAATGTTTCACCATCAGTTGCATGAACATAAATATCTAATTTATTCATCCAAGAGGCAACTTCTTTTTCTTCAATCAGGCCTTCAAAAATCACTTGTGAGCTAACAAAACTATTTTGAGCAAGGTTTTTAACTCTAGTAAATTCACTTCCATTTCCAGCTAAAGAAAGTTTTAAATTAATACTCGGATCAGTTTTATGTATAAACTCTAATACGTTAATTAAGAAATCCTGTTTCTTAGTCTTAGTAAATCTAGCCGCCATTCCTATAATAAATTCTTCTTTTTGAATTTTTTTTTCTTCAGAAGGTTTAAAAAGATTAAGATCAATCCCATTATGGATAACAACTACCTTCTTTGATCTAAAAAATATCTTATGCATATTTCTTAGCTCTTTGAAATACTGTTTTGTAAGTACCACAATCCTATCTGCAAAAATCATTGATAAAAAACTAGTTAGCTTTTCGTTTCTTGGTTTGACAGAATTAGAAGTATGTTCAACACCGATTAATGGTACATTGAATATCCAGGCATAAATTCGACAAACTATAATTGGATTTAAAGTATGGCAAATGATTGCATCTGGTTTCTCAGAAATCAGCCATTTGTAGAGCTTGACCCAAGCCGTAAATGGATTCTTTGGCTTTGATAAAAACGATGCATATGAGAGATCTAATTCATTACATAATTTATTATAGTCTTGATCTAATTTTTGATTCCCAAGAAAACCAATAATCCAATCATTGTTATTACCCTCATCAGCAAAAATAAGTGAAAAGACCACACTGCCAAGACCACCAAAACCTGAATATGTTATCTGTGCAATCTTCATGAGTAGCTGGCTAATTTATTAAACTGATTTATGCTTAAGAAATTTCCATTACTAGGATCGTCGCTAATAATCTTTATTCCAGTTCTTCTAAGAGATTTAGCTAGGTCTAATTCAAGATTATTCGTGAGGCTTTCATTTAAAAGTATTGAAACACTCTTTGTATGCTCTCGTAAGTTCAATAAGACTGATGATGAAAATCCATAAAGTATTATATTTGTATAACCATTTTTAATTAATTCAAAAATAATGTCTTCTGCAACAAAATTTTCTATCATATTTTTGCTAATCACATCTTTCAAAAAATCTGGTGATCTAAACTCTAATTTACTTGCTGGATGAGGAATAAAGATATCAAATTTATTAGATCTAGAAATTTCATCATGAATGAGAGATGAAGATTTCTTTATATGTCCAAATGTATTACCAATTAGGATCCTTAATTTGACTCTTGAATTTGATATCCTTTCACGAGAAAGTAAATCACTTTTAAATAAATTGATTTTGGCTGATTTACAAGGCATCCACTCTGACATCTTTGGATCATATATTGTGTAATGAGTATTAATCCTTTTTAAAATATCTTGATTTTTATGTATAGATAGAATTGTTCTAAAAAAGACATGAAGCGAATGGTCAAAGTTAATCATGTAATAAAAATCTTTTTTATTGATATTAAGCAAGCCATCATCAAATAAATTAAGTTCTGCTTTTATATTTTTGGTAGATAGCTTTGACAGTAATATGCTATTGAGACTGGCAAAGTAGATTTCACTGAATGATGAGTTCTTTATAATTCTTGGCAATCTATTCCAAGCAAATAACTCACCTAAAATGAATGGAAATTTGTCTAGAAATTTTATAAAAATTTTATTTTTTGTTTTAAGGTTTTTGTAGTAGTAACTATGCTTTTTGTTATTATTGGTTGGATGGTAAATTAAAAAATAATTGCGGCTCAAATTATTAATATCAATTATTCTTTTTGCTATTTTTAGTTGGAGGGGAGTCCTGCAATAAAACAGTGATTTAAGATTTAAGGGGGTTTCGGCACTCATTCTAATATTCTATTTCAGAAAACCTTTAAATAAATCTTTAACTATTTTCTGACATATTTCGGAATATTTCATTCCTATTCACCAAATCATTATAAGAGCCTTCATCGAGAATCTTTCCTTCTGATAAAAGATATATAATATCGCAACTTTTTACCGTATTAAGGCGATGAGCTATTAATATAATTGTTTTTTGACCTGAAAGATCGTGAATGGCTTTCATAATTAATTTTTCAGATAAGCCATCTAAAGAGCTAGTAGCTTCGTCCATAATTAAAACTTCTGCATCGTGATATAGTGCTCTAGCAATGCCTATTCTTTGACATTGGCCCCCCGAGAGTTGCACTCCTCTTTCGCCAACAATTGTGTCAATTCCCTCTGGCAAGCTTTCAATTAAATCATCTAGCTGCGCCATGGCTGTAGCCCTAGAAACCCTTTCATTATCGATTTGTTCTAATGATAAACCGAATGCAATATTTTCTTTAATAGTTGAATCAGATAAAAATATTCTTTGAGCAACAAACCCTAAATTATTCTGCCATGAACGCTTATTCTCCATGTTGATAACTGTTTTATCCACTGAAAGCTCTCCTTTGGATGGCTCTATAAGACCAAGCATGATATCTATCAATGTTGATTTTCCAGAGCCTGATGGTCCAACTAATCCAATTACTTTTCCAGCTGGGACAGAGATATTTACACCTGAAAGAGTTGGCTCTTCAATATTTGGGTATGTAAAGTGTACATCTTTTAATTTAATTGAGTCCTTAATTAATATTTTTTCTAAATTATCATTAACTTCATGAACTAGTTTATTCTGAGAACTTTCTGAACTAGCTTCAAGGTCAGCTTTTAAATTTTCCAATGCAGCTATATTTCCTCGAATAGTTGTGAAACTATAATAAATTTGCTGAAATCCAGGCAGTAGTTTGAATCCAGCTAGAGCAAAAACAGATAATAATGGAAGTATTGAGGCTAAATCGCCATCAAATGAAAACACCAAATACGCAACAAGAAAGATGACTAGACTAAATGCAGCTAACTCCATTACATACCTTGGTCCAAGGCTTAAAACGCTATTATTTCCAGAAACTCTTGCATACTCATTGCTGGCTTTAGTAAAACGACTATTAAATAGTCCCGCTCTTCCAAGAAGCAGCGTATCCTTAATTCCACCAAAACCTTCATTCATAAGCTTGAATCGTAATGCTTGCATTCTACTAATTGTTGCTCCATTTCTTACAAGCCTTTGCTCTGCAATTCTATATATAAAAAAATAAGAAACAGAAAAAATTAATGCAGCAGATATTGCCATCCAAAAATTATAAATACATATAGCTAAGGACATTAAGACTGCCATAATTATTTTTGAATTTACAAGCATGATGTGATTGATTATTGAGTAAGTGATTCTGTATGACTCAGCTGCAATTTTATTGATTAGGGTGCTGCTATTATTAGAGGTATGGAATAACCAAGTCTGACCCATATAATATCTGTATAAACGGTTACTTAAATCTGCTCCAACCTTAGCGCCGTACATAGACAAACGCCATAATGTAAAAATTGATACTAAAGTTGTTAAAATTAAAAAAATAAAAGTCATCAATGCAACAAAAATGACAAAGGATGTTTTGCTATCAAATCCAAGTTCATCAAAAAGATAGCCACCAAAGCCATCCAAATTAAATTGATTAAAATCACCTATAAGAGACATGAATGCGCCAACAGCCAATACACTACCAACCTCAGTTAAAGAACCAATAATTACAAGAATCTGCAATGCATGCAATTTCTTTCTCTGATCAGCATTTAATAAGTGATAGAGTTGTTTTAGGCTAGAAATCATTTTATTAGTTTTACTATCAAGAATTTTTTATATACCAAGGCATAGCTTCAGCTAAGCCTTCTTTGATATTATGAGATGGGTTAAAACTTAATTCATTTTTTGCTTTTTTAATGCTTGCTTGGGAATGTAAAACATCTCCTGATCTGAAATCTCTAAAAATAGGATCTCTAATATAATCAAGACCAGATTCTTTGAGCGCTTCTTTTAGCAAAACAAAGAGTTCATTTAGCGAAGTTCTTTCACCTACAGCAATGTTAAAAACATCATTTTTTATGTTTTGAGATAAGGTGGCTGCTAGAATATTTGCCTGAACTGCATTTTCAATATAGCAAAAATCTCTGCTTGTACTTCCATCACCATTAATAAATATTTCCTCACCAGCAATCATCGCAGATATCCATTTTGGTATAACTGCTGCATATGCTCCATTAGGATCTTGTCTTTTTCCAAAAACATTAAAATACCTTAATCCAATTGAATGAAAATTATAATTAACTGAAAAAGTATGTGCATAGAGTTCATTGACATATTTTGATACTGCATATGGAGATAAGGGTTTTCCAATTTGATTCTCTATTTTTGGTAAAGCCTCATGATCTCCATAGGTAGAACTGCTAGCTGCGTATGTAAAACTTGTTACATTTGCATCTTTTGAAGCTGTTAAAATATTTAGAAACCCTTCAATATTAATTTTATTTGTTAAAAAAGGATCTTCTATTGATCTTGGTACAGAACCTAAAGCAGCTTGATGGAGAACAAAATCTACATCCCTAGTCACATCATGACATGTTTCAATATCGCAAATATCACCATTAACAAATGAAAAATTTTTCCAATTATCTTCTGAGACAACAGATTGCACATCCTCTAAATTTGATAGGTGTCCTGTGAGCAAATTATCAAGACCGATTACTTTTTGATTGAATTTTAAAAGTGTTTCAAGAATATTGCTTCCTATGAATCCTGCAACTCCTGTAATCAGCCATGTTTTTGGGCTATCTATTAAGCTATCCAGGGAAGTTCTATAAGGTGACATATATTTTATAAGCGTAAATCGGTTTCACTGGAGGGAAAAATATATTTTAAATCATAAATCAGATGTTTTTCCTTTCCAAGGTTACTAATTTCTTCAATATCCATATTACAAAATTCTTTATGTGCTACTGCAAGAATAATTGCGTCATATGTTTTGTTTGCTGCCTTGTCTATAAAGTTAATATCAGGAAAATTCCCTTTATTTTTTTCTGAAACCCAAGGATCCAAACAATCAACTTGAACCTGAAATTTCTTTAAACCATTAATAATATCTATCACTTTTGAATTTCTCATATCAGGACAATTCTCTTTAAAAGTAATACCCATAACCAATACTCTGGATTTATTCAAATGCATTTCTTCAGTAATCATTCTTGTTGTTAATTGATCAACAACATAATTGCTCATTTCATCGTTCAAATGACGGCCTGCAAGAATAATTTTTGGATCATACCCTATCTCCTGAGCTTTATAAGTCAGATAGTAAGGATCAACTCCTATGCAGTGACCTCCAACTAAGCCTGGTTTAAATGGTAAAAAATTCCACTTAGTTTCTGCAGCATTAAAAACTGCCTCAGAATCAATTCCTAATTTATTAAATATTATTGAAAGTTCATTAATTAGAGCAATATTTACATCTCTTTGAGTATTTTCAATTACTTTTGCTGCCTCGGCAACACGAATTGACGAGGCCATATGAGTTCCAGCAGTAATTATTGACCCATACAAATCATCTATTAATTTTGCAGTTTCAGGCGTGGATCCTGATGTAACTTTAACAATTGATTGGAGTCTATGATTCTTATCTCCTGGATTTATCCTTTCTGGACTGTATCCTAGGAAAAAATCTTTATTAAACTTTAGGTTGGACAAAGCCTCTAAAATTGGAACAGCAATTTCCTCTGTTGCCCCTGGATAAACAGTAGACTCATAAATAACAATATCGCCTTTTTTCAAAATTGAGCCTATTGAATTGGTTGCGCTTTGAAGAGGAGTTAAATCTGGTTTTTTGTTAATATCAATTGGAGTTGGGACGGTAACTATATAACAGTTGCAGTCCCTAATATCTTCGATGTTATTTGAGAAACTTAGATTTATTGAGCCTTTTAGTTCTTTTGAACTAACTTCTAGAGTTGAATCTGTACCAATTTTCAATTCACTAATTCTTTCTTCATTAGTATCAAAGCCTATCACTTTTCTTGTTGCTCCAAATGATGTGGCAAGAGGCAAGCCTACATAACCAAGCCCAATAATTGCTAATTTGAGATTATTATGAGACTTATTTTTTGCTTGATCGTTCAAATGCTAAAATTTATATGTAGGTTTTAAGCTAATTACTATTATGTATTTTCTTTTTTTTCAGAGTTTAAAAAAAAGTGACGACCAACCACAAATACAATTCCAGCTAATAATCCAACAATAGTTGCAACAACTACTATCCTTAACCTGGAAGGACTGGACTTTTCTTTAGGTATAAAAGGTTCATCTATTGGCTGAAGAATATAATGTGTCCTTACTTTAGCGAGCATCTGAGTTTTTAATTGACCTTCAATTAATTGATTAATGGAAAGTTTAATATCAATGTCCATAACATTGTTAAACTGCTCATATAAGTACTCAAGAGAAGATTGAGATTCAAGTATATCTCTTTCCCTCTGCAAAAGATTAATTTCTCTAACTATTAATGAGACTAATTCCTCAGCAAAAATTGGTGATTTATGTGCAATTGATAGTTCCACAAAATTAGTCCTTCTGTCTAAATTACACTTTACTATTTGTCGATATATTTTATATGCATCCAAATAATGAGGTTCTCCTGCAACCCAAGATTTTTTTACAGGATCATATAGATTTGTATCAAAAATTATTGATCCAGAATTGGTATCATAGCTTTTTGAAGCAACAAGCTTGGGCAGAATGCTATCAAAAGATATTAAATGTTTGAAAAAGTCTCTAGAAAGAATTGTTTCCCTTGCTATTTCTCCACTTTTCGAACCATACGAAGAAAATCCCATGCCAGCCAATGAAGCTAGAGATCCAAAAGCACTGGAGTCTGCAGAGCTAGATTCAGATTGCAGACCTTTTGCAGGGGAAAGCAAGCTTGATGAAATATAAATATTTGAAAGATTAAGACTATAAAAAATTGATCCAATAGCAAATATGGAAGTGATCAGTAATAATAAGATTTTTTGATTCCAGCAAACTAAGAAAATTTCTTTGATATCAATATCATCATTAATCTTGCTATCTTGGTTAATATACTCTGACATACTAGTTCACCTTATTTGTATTAAAAAAATTATTTAGTTTTATTTCCTCTGAACACATTAAAGAAACTAAATCTTCCAAAGATGTTTTTGGCTTCCAACCAGCAACTTTTTTAATCTTATCATAGCAACCTATTAGAATATCAACTTCAGCTGGTCTATAAAATTTTGGATTAACTCTTATGAGGGTTTTATTAGTCTTAGAGTCAAAGCCAATTTCTTCGACTCCCTTACCCTTCCATGCAATATTATATCCAAATTCATTAGCAGCTAATTCGCAAAAATATCTAATAGTATTGGTCTTGTTCGTAGCTATAACAAAGTCGTCTGGTTTATCTAGATTTGTAATCATCTCCATCCCCTCAACATAATCTTTTGCATAGCCCCAATCTCTTTTAGCATCCAGATTTCCTAACTCAAAGAAATCAATATTGTTTTGTGAAATCTGAAAAAAACAACTAACTATTTTTTTTGTAACAAACTCATCTCCACGTAATGGACTTTCATGATTAAATAAAATTCCATTTGAACAATGCATCCCATATGATTCCCTATAGTTAATTGAGGCCCAATGAGCTGCTAGTTTAGAAACACCATAAGGACTTCTGGGGTGAAAGGGAGTTAATTCATTTTGAGGAATAGTTTTAACCTCTCCAAACATTTCTGATGTTGAAGCTTGATAAAATCTCGTTTCTAGCTCAGCCAGTCTAATAGATTCAAGAACTCTTAGAGCTCCTAGGTAATTTACTTCCTGAGTATATAAAGGTTGGTCGAATGAAGTGCCAACAAAAGACATTGCACCAAGGTTATAAAAATAATCTGGTTTTATATCTTTAATAGCCTTAAAGATTTGAGCAAACTCTGATAGTTCAAACTCTAGAGGCTCAATATCCTTGTCGATACCTAAATACTTTAATCTCCAAGATGTCCTTTCTGCGCCTCTTCTGAAAGCACCAATCACTCTAACATTTTTATTAAGTAAATATTGCGCTAGATATGCTCCATCTTGACCGGTGATACCAGTGACTATTGCTGTCTTCATTTTTTTTAATATTTATATTGCTAGTATGATTAATTATATTACCAATCATCATCAAAGGCTAAAGTGGAGGCTGAAGCCGGAATCGAACCGGCGTAGGCGGCTTTGCAGGCCGCAGCATAACCACTCTGCCATCCAGCCTGAAAATACGTTAGCGGTAGGAATTATAACTAAACGAATGAATATTATAAATCTAATTTTTCCCTTACAAATTTAGCAATTGATAATGAGCAAGTTAATCCAGGGCTTTCGATTCCCTGCATAAATAATAATCCCCTACATCCATGATCTTCTTCCGATAAAAATGAAAAATCAGCAAAAGATTCATCTTTTTTTTGGATTTTTGGTCTAATGCCGACGTAATCTTCGTTCAATTCTCTTTCTAGAACACCCTCCCAATAATTTTTAATTGAATTACGAAACTTTTCTTTTGAACCAGATGAAAATGAGTAGTCTTCTTGATTGGTAAACTCTACATCAGGTCCAAACTTAGCGGCTCCAGAAATATCTAAAGTGTAATGAATACCTAGCCCATGACTTCCTGGCAAAGGATAAATTAGATGATTAAAGGGAGGTATGCCAGAAACTTTATAGTAGTGTCCTTTTGAGTAATTGATGTTTCTAAGTGAATTTAAGGATCTAATTGGCTTAATATTCCTACCCACATTGTAAGAATTCAATCCGCAAGATAAAACCAAATTTTCTGTACTAAGCCAAAATTTTTCATCTCCTGTTTGAATAAGTGCTTGATGCATGTCAGATTTATTTTGATATTCAAGGAATTTCGAATTCTTTGTAATGATGCCTCCTAAAAATTCAAAATTCTTTGCATATGAATTTACTAACTCTGGAACATCAATGATTCCAGTGAACTTAGAAAATATTCCAATTTTAATATCTTTATTTAAGTTCGGCTCAAGTATTCTAATATCATGGGAGTCTATTAAAGAAAGTCCGAGCACTTGATTGTCTTCTCCATTTTTTAAAAGTGCTGCAATGGATTCCTCATCACCTTCTTTTCCAAAGATTATTTTACCAACTTGGTTAATAGGGATATTATTTTTTTTGGCATATGAATACAAAAGTTGATTTCCTTCAAAAGTTAAAGATGCCTTAAGTGATCCAGTTGGATAATATATTCCTGAATGAACAACTCCTGAATTTCTTGAAGAAACTTCATCACCAAGAAGCGAGTTTTTTTCAACTAATACAGTATTATGCCCAGCTTTTTGAAGCTCCAACGCTGAAGCAAGGCCTACAACCCCCCCTCCAACAACAACAACTTTAGCATCTATTATTTCTTCCATAAAAGTTTGTTATTTGTATATTTTCTAAATGGATTTGAAAAAAGTATTAATTACATGAACTGTATGATTTAACTCATCCTCAGATATATTTGTCGAGGATGGCAGCGTGCAAACTCTTTTATAGATAGACTTAGAGACCTTTAAATTTTGCTTTAAACATAGTTTAAATGGTGGCTGCATTTGCATTGGTACCCAAAATGGCCTTAGCTGAATACCTTTTTTTTGAGCATAGTTATAAAGTTTTTCGAGGTCTATATTAAAGTTATCCTTCACTAAACAATATGATATCCATCTTGATGAGCAAATATTTTCATGAAAGCTCGCAAAATCACTTATATTTAAATTTTTTGAGTAAAATTTGTGGATGTATGATTTTTTATTAATAAATTCATCATATCGCTCTAATTGAGCGCATCCTACTGCAGCCTGAATATTTGTCATTCTATGATTGAATCCAATCTGATCATGAATATATTCATAACCAGATCTTGCGGTTGTGCTCGTGTGTTTGCATGTGCGATAGAATTCAGAATTATTAGTTAGAATTGCTCCTCCGCCTCCGCTGGTAAATGTTTTATTTCCATTAAATGAAATAGTTGCGCAAGTAATTTTAAGCTTTCCCAATGCCTGTTTATCCGAGGTTACTCCAAGCGCTCCAGCGGCATCTACTATGACTGGGATTCCAAAATTTGAATATAAATCATTTAATTCTTTAAAATTAATTGCATTTCCTAGTGCAAATACAGGCACAATTGCTGCAAGTCGTTGCCCAGTTTTCTTATGCCACCAAGAACCTCTAACTTTTTTGCAATTTTCTTCAATAGCATTCTTTACTCTCTTAATATCAAGATTTAGATTTTTAGGATTTATGTCAATCAGCCAAGGATCTCCGCCGCAATGCTTAACAGCATTTGCAGTAGCTACAAATGTGTAATCAGGAATAATGACTAAATCATTATTCCTTACTCCAGAATTATGAAGTGATAGTGATAGAGCTGAAGTTCCTGAGTTAACAGCGCAAGCATGCTTAAAGGTTGTCAGTCGCTCTAATTGGTTCTCAAATTCATCAACAAATTTTCCAACTGATGAAACAAACTTAGTTTCAATGCACTCTGATAAGTTCCTTGCCTCATTCCCGCTAATATTTGGAATTGCAAGAGGAATATTAAATTTATTGCTCATTTATGATTTGATAATTTCCATAAAAATTTTTATCGATTTCTACATCATTATATAAACCATTCTCAAGAAAATTAATTAGCTCTTTTATTCCGTCATTTACACTCCAAGATGGCTCAAAGAACAGAACTTTTTTTACCTTTGAAAAATCTACAATATAGTTTCTAGGATCTGTTCCCCCGTCCACATATTTTACTGTTAAATTAGGGATGTATTTTTGAATTAAATCCACTATATTTCTTTTGGTCAGGTTGTTAGAGTCTCCTCCAGCATTAAAAATTTGGTAATCGGTTTTTTTAATTTCCATTATAAGAACTCTTTCTATTAAATGTGCAAAATCTCTCACATGACAGTATGGTCGCCAAGTATCTGCATCATATACTTCAAGAAAATTTTTAATATAAGCATCACGTATGAATTCATTTACAGTTAAATCAAACCTCATTCTTGGGGCAGCCCCAAAAGCAGTAGCAAATCTAAGAATTGTTGCCGAAAAATCAAATTTATTTCTATTATCAATTATGTATTTTTCGTTGTTAACCTTGTCTTGTGCATACAAAGAAAGAGGATTTAATTCAAAATTTTCATCTGCCTTTTCCCCATCCTTTATTAGCCCATAATTTGAACAAGTTGAGATAAATATTAATTTATTGATACCCTGACCATTCGCAGAATTAATAAAACCCTTGATTGCTTTATTATTGATATCGTCAGAAAGTTCAGGATATTTTTTTGTAATTGGATCTCCAACTAAACCTGCCAAAACTACTACATCAGTGATATTGTTTTTTTTGAAAAAATCTACTTCTAATTCGTCTCTAAGGTCATGTTGAAAGAATTTAATATTTTTATTTAATAAAGATGAGAGCAAAGATTTTCCATGATTATAGATAAAATTATCCATTATCAATACCTTGATACCTTTTGAGGCTAATGTATTTGCTATGCATAGCCCAATGTATCCACCTCCACCTGCAAGCAAAACGACTCTAGGATTTCCTTTAAAAATTTCTTTGAACCTCTGAGTTTCTATTTCAATGGATTGAGAGACTTCAGTATCTTCATTGTGCATAATATATAATGATGTTTTAAAATCTAAATTATACTCCACAATTTTTTTAAGCTCTGTGATAAATAAAAATAAAAATAAAAATATAGCCTTTATCTTTGCTCGAGGTGGCTCAAAGGGTTTATCAAAAAAAAATATCAAAGACTTTCATGGAAAGCCTCTTATAGCATGGACTGTAGAGCAAGCTCTTAAAACTAACATTTTTGAATCAGTTATTGTCAGTACTGACGATGATGAAATAGCAGGTATAGCCAAAGAATATGGGGCTAAAATACCCTTTTCTAGACCCACTGAACTTGCATCAGATACTTCTAATGAATGGTTTTCATGGAAACATAGTGTTGAAAATTTAGATCATGATTTTCACTACAATTTTGTATCATTACCATGTATTAGTCCCTTGAGATCAGAGGAAGATATTATTAATACAATAAATTTTTATGAAAAAAATAATTTTGACTTAGTTTTTACAATTGCAATCTCAGACAGATCTCCATACGTGAATATGGTTGAATTTAACAGTACAGGCGAGGTTAGCTTATCAAAAACAATAGATTCTAAAAAAATATATAGAAGGCAGGATTCGCCAAAAATATATAATATTGTTCCATCTGTCTATGTAACCAGTCCTAAATATATTAAAGAAAATGAATCAATGTGGTCTGGGAAGCTTTCCGGATACGAAATTCCTATTTCAAGATCAGTAGATATTGATACCTATAAAGATTTTAAATTTGCAGAAATGTTATTTAAAGAATGAAAAATAAAAGCATCAAAATTATAGCTGAGGTAGGTGTAAATCATAATGGAGATATACAAAGCGCTCAGAGATATATAAAAGCAGCAAAAGATGCTGGAGCAGATGCAGTTAAATTCCAATTATTTACCTCTGAAAAATTAGTAACTGAAGATGCTAATACGGCTAAATATCAAAAAAATCAGACAGGCTCTTTAAAACAAAAAGATTTATTAAAAGGCCTTGAATTAACAAAAAAACATATAATTTATCTCAAAAAATATGCAGAAAAATTAAAAATTGAATTCATATGCACTCCATTTGACATAGATTCTCTAAAATTTTTAATAAATCAAAAAATTTCATGTTTAAAACTTTCTTCCGGTGATTTTGATAATATATTTATGCATGAGGAAATTATAAAACACTCTTACCCGGTGATTCTTTCAACCGGAATGTCTGATCTTGAAGAAATTAAGAAAGTATTTAATCTATACAAATCTAAAGGACATACTAATTTCTCTTTTCTCCATTGTGTAAGCATCTATCCCGCAGACTTATCTTTAATTAACTTAAGTTTTATTAAAACTTTAGAAAATTCATTTCCAGACATTTCGATAGGCTTTTCAGATCATACTTCTGAGACCATCTCGGGTGCATTAAGCGTTGTTGCAGGAGCAAAAATTATTGAAAAGCATATCACCTTTTCAAATCATGCCGCTGGCCCTGATCACAAAGCATCTCTAACCATTTCAAATTTTAGAAAATATGTTAACAACATTCGTGTTGCCGAAGAATCAATTGGTGATGGAAAGAAATATATTTCTAGAGAAGAGCTAGAAGTTAAAAGAATTGCAAGAAGAAGTCTTGCATATTCAAATACATTAAAAAAAGGTACGAAAATTAAAAAAAATGACTTAATTTCACTTAGGCCAAATATTGGTATATCAACATTTAGATATAAAGAGGTAGTTGGAAATATCTTAAAGAAAAATGTTCGAAAAAATTCACTTATTAAACTTTCAGATTTTATAAAATGAAAAAGTTGGGAGTGGTCAGCGTTGGAAGATCGGATTTTTCAATTCTTGAAGATTTTTTACTGAAACTACAAAAAAATAAAATTAATTTTAAAATTTTTGCTTCAACTGCACATTTTTCTATGGAATATGGAAGAACAGTAGATGAAATATTGAAATTATTTCCAAAAAAAAGAGTTGTGGATGTGGATACAAAAATTCGAGTTCTTTCAAATCTGGATTTATCTTGTTCCATTGCAGAACATATTTCGCTATTTTCTAAAAAATTTAAATCAGAAAAAATTTCCTCTCTCTTGCTTCTTGGCGATAGATTTGAAACTTTTGCAGCTGCAATTGCAGCAACTTCATTGGGAATTGAAATTGTTCATCTGCATGGTGGTGTTGTAACTCTAGGATCAATGGACAATGCCTTTAGGGGCGCTATATCTGAGATGTCTAAATATCACTTTGTAGATAATAAAAAAGCTCATGAAAGACTTACAAGAAAAGGTTTTAAAAAGTCTGAAGTCTTTTTTCTTGGCTCCTTAGCAGTTGAAAATTTTCTTACATCTGAAGCAATTTCAGATAAAGTTTTTTATAAAAAAATATTTGGTAAAAATAATTCTTTTCCATTTGCTTTGGGAACCTTTCATCCATCTACAAAAATAATAGAAAATGATGAGCAGGTTTTAAAAAATATTATAAAAGGAGTTACCTCAAAGAAAATCCATCTTTTATTTACTTTTCCTAATGCAGATATAAATAATGCTCATATTATAAAAATTTTAAGAAAAGAGGCTTCGAAAAATAAATTTTTAACTATCAAAAAAAATTTAGGGACAAATTTATATTATTCTGCAATAAAAAAATCACTATTCATGATAGGCAATTCGTCAAGCGGAATAATAGAATCATGTGCATGTAAGGTGCCTGCAATCAATATTGGTTCTCGACAAAATGGTAGAGACATGAACTTCAATACTCTTTCGTGCAAAGGGACTCAACAGTCCATAAAAGCTGGTATTAAAAAAATACAGAGTAATTCATTTTTAAACAAGGCGTTTAAGAATGATATCTACTTCAAAAAAGGTTCTAGCGACTTTCTTCTTAAAAAAATAATTGAGATTATTTAGACTTATATAAAATCTTGGAATTTTTTTAAATCTTCTTTTGATCCAATATCAATCCATAGATCTTGTATTTTGTGAACACCAACAGTCATATCTGAATCAAGCAATATTTCAATTAAAGATGTTGCATCAAATACAGTATCTTTGGGTATAAGCTCAAGTGCTTTTCTAGTGAATGAGTAAATACCGCTATTTATGTTGAAAGAAATTTTTGGCTTTTCTTCTATCTTAATTAATTCAGAATTATTTTCATCTATGACGCCATATGGGACTGTAATAGAATAATCTTTTGCACAAATCGTTGCATCAAAATTATTTGTATTATGAAAATCTAAAATATTATTATATTTTGTAGTACAAATAATATCTCCATTTGTTAGCAAGATAGGATATTTGATTCCATCCATAGATAAAAGTTCTGATAAGGCGCCAATTGTTCCTCTTGTTTTTGTCTCATGAATGTATTTAATATTAATATCTCTACTGGACCCATCTCCAAAATAACCTGTGATCATTTCAGAAAGATAATTCACTGAAATAACAAAGTCTTTGAATCCTTGTGATTTAAAGCGCTCAATAATACTTTCTAAAATAGGTGTATCTCCAATTTTAAGCATTGGTTTTGGTGTATCTAATGTAAGCGGGTGTAGACGCGTTCCAAGGCCGCCAGCCATTATTACAATAGTATTAGAATGATCTACAAATCCAGAAGACGAAACTCTTAGCCCAACTAATTGACCTTTTGAGTCAAGAAGTGGCAAATGCTGGATATTATTTTTCTCAATTGCTGAAATTTGATCAGATAAAGCACTTGAATAATTTTCTGTAATTGGTGCATAGTTAATTATCTCAGTTGCATTAAAGTCCAAAGTTTTGTGTTTGACAATGCCTCTTCGAATATCAAAATCAGTTATTATCCCTTGAAATTCTTTTTTTTGATTCTGCACCAATGCAATTCTGTGGCCTTCTTGCTCAATAATATTTAGAATCTCCAGAATTGAAAGATCCTCAGTAACTGATATTTTTTTAAGCGCATCTCCCTGGAGTAAAATTGTATTTATGATCATAATCTTTTAGCAGGAATCCCTACATAGCTCCCCGGCTTGCTAATGTCATTGATGACGATAGATCCACTTCCAATTATGACATCATCACAAACTGAAACTCCTGGATTAATACAGCTATTTGCACCAACAAACACATTTGATCCCAAGGAGACTCCTCCACATATAACCGCACCAGGAGCAATTTGAGAGAAATCTCCGATAAAACAATCGTGCTCTATAATTGAATTCGTATTGACAATAACATGCTTTGAAATATGAGCATCTATATTTATTACAGCGCCAGGCCCTACAAAAATACCTTCCTCGAAATTATAGCGATTAGATAAAGTTGATTCTTTGCTAATGATGTTGCAGAAAGAATGATCTTTAAATTTCGAGTAAATTTTCTTTCTAGTGACTCCTTCACCTATTCCTATAAATGATTCTATTTTATTGTTAGGCTGTGAAATAGGTTCATTATATTGCAGGAAAAATTTATCAGAAATTGATTCAATAATTTTTGATTCACCATTTCCATGAAATATAATTTTTTCATAGCGCTCTAGTTTAAGAGCAGTGTCTGCAACTATCTTTGCATGCCCTCCAGCGCCAAATATCCAAAGCTCCATATAAAAAATAAATCAATTTAAAAAATTAAAGATACTTTAACACTTTTTCATTTATGAAATTAATTTAGTGATAATTTTCTGGTCAAAGTTATTTAAATAACTTTTTTATTTAAATCAATAATCTTATTTTGCAACACAGTAACTAATTTAAGGAAGATTATGGGACAATGGTCAATTGCTCTTTGTATTGAAAAAACTTAAAAATACTAAGTGAGGTTAATAAAATTAATTTAATGAAACTTATTGAACAGAACATTGAGGGATGCTACAAAATAGAAAATGAGGTCTTTAAAGATAAACGAGGATTCTTCTTTGAATGCATGAATGAAAAAATTCTTAAAAAATTATCTGTCGAAAAAATAGATCAAACAAATATATCAAAATCTCATTATGGAGTGTTTAGAGGTTTCCATTATCAAGTTGAAGAGAAGTTAACTCAATTTGTAACTTGCATTAAAGGCGAAGTTATAGATTTTGCCCTTGATATTAGAAAAGATTCATCAACTTTTGGAAAAATTGTTGAGGTAAGACTCTCTGAGGACAACCATCATACTCTATATTTGCCTCCTGGACTCGCGCATGCCTTTTTAAGCGTATCCAATGAAACTATATTGTTATATCATGTTGCTGGAAAATATGTGAAAGGAAAAGAGCGAGGGGTTAACTTTAATTCTCTTGACCTAGAGCTACCTTTCCGCCCAAAAATTATTAATGATAGAGATCTATCTTGGCCAAGCTTTGATGAGTGTGAATATATATAAATATTATGAATAACAAGACTATGAAATGCAGATTTACTGGCGATGATATACCAATTATTCATTCATTTGGGAACCAACCAATAGCAAATGGTTTCTTAAAAGATAAAGAAAATCAGGATGAATATTTCTTTGAGATGTCTGTTGCAATTAACCTAGAAAATGGTTTATTTCAATTAGTAAATCAGCCTGATCCCACTCAAATGTTTCATGAAAACTATGCTTTTTTCAGCAGAACTTCAAACTTTATGAAAATTCATTTTGAATCAGTTGCTGATGAAATTTTACAGATTATTTCTAAAGATAATAAAATTAATGAAACTTCCTTTGTAATAGAAGTTGGTTCAAATGACGGGGTGATGCTTGAGCATTTAGTGAGGAATAATGTTCCTTGTCTTGGTGTCGAGCCTTCTCTAAATGTTGCTAAAGAATCTAATAAATATGGCGTTGAAACTATTAGTGAATTTATTAGCTCTGATTTGGCAGAAAAGATTATTCAATCAAAAAATAATGCTGATGTTATATATGCAGCAAATGTTTTTTGTCACATCCCAGATATTGATGATCTTGCTAGAGCCTGCTCTATATTATTGAAAGATAATGGCTATTTAATTTTTGAAGATCCATACCTAGGTGATGTTCTTGAAAAGGTCTCATATGACCAAATATATGATGAGCATGTATATCTGTTCAACTGCAATGCGGTTCAAAATGTATTTAAAAAATATGGATTAACTTTATTCGACTGCAAGCCACTTAATACTCATGGTGGATCAATGCGATATTATCTCAAAAAATCTGTTGAAGTTAATTCATCAGATGCTCTGAATTATCAGCTAATAAAAGAGGATAAGATTGGGATCATGGATATTAGTTCGTATGAAAAATTTAGTTCTGAATGCGAAATGTCTAAGATAGCTTTTAAAGAACATCTCACAAAATGTAAATCCAATAATGAAAAAGTTGTTGGTTATGGGGCAACATCCAAAAGCACTACAATTCTTAATTATTGTGATATTGGCCCAGATCTAATTGACTTCATTGTTGATACAACGCCTATCAAGCAAAATACATATACTCCTGGTAAACATATTCCAGTATTGCCGTATGAGAAATTTGTTCCCCATCCAGACACATCAGTTCTCTTTGCGTGGAATCATAAAGAGGAAATATTAAAAAAAGAAAAAGACTTTTCAGGAAAATGGATTACTCACTTATATCAAGATTTTTTCTAATACTTTTATGAGCCTCTTTTTTTCCAATCCAAAGGCTGGATTCAAATTAAATAAAAAAAAGATTTTAAAAAGTCTTGGAAACTTAATCGATTCTGGGGAATATATACTTGGACCCAACGTCAATCTTTTTGAACAAGAAATGGTCTCTTATCTTGGCTCAAAGGGATATTTTGTATCCTGTGCAAATGGAACAGATGCCATCACACTTGCATTATTATCTTATAATATCAATTCTGGAAAGGTTATTGTGCCCTCACACACTGCAACTGCTTCTGTAGCAGGCATCCAAAAAGCAGGTTGTTCACCTGTATTTGTTGATATTGATTCTGATACATTGCTTATGTCCATTCATGAGGTAGAGAGAGCCCTAAAAAAACACAACGATATCAAGGCAATTTTAGCAGTACATCTTTATGGTACTGGAATAAATATTAATCTTTTAAAGAAAATAGCAAAAAAATATAAATGTATCGTGATAGAGGATTGCGCACAAAGTCATGGAACTAAAATTCATGGTAAACAAGCTGGCACTATTGCTTCTGCTGGAACATTTAGTTTTTTCCCCACAAAAAATTTAGCTGCTTTAGGTGATGGTGGCGGCATTTGGGTACCATCAAAAAAGATAAGAGATAAAGCTATATCTCTTAGGCAATATGGTTGGAATAAGAATAGAATTGTTGCTTATGATAATGGATTTAATTCTAGATTGGATGAAATTCAGGCTATGATTTTGAGAATAAGGCTAAAAAATTTAAATCAAGATATAAAAAAAAGACAGAAAATTGCACAAACCTATCAAGCGAAACTATCTGATAGTTTTAAGCAAATTTCATATCCCGAATATCAATCCTCATCCTTTCACTTATTTGTTGTTAAAGTAAAAAATAGACGTAAATTAATGTCATTTTTAGCTAAAAATAATATTTACCTTGGAGTACATTACTTTCCATCAAATCATAATAATGGAAAGTTACAAACAAAAAGGTTTTCGCTTCCAATTACGGACAGTGCATCAAAGTCTGTTGTATCATTGCCAATATTTCCTGAGCTTAAAAAAATTGATCAATTAAGAATTATTGAGTTGTTAAATAGCTTTTATGATAAACAAAAAATCTAAGATTTTAGTTCTTGGTGGATCTGGTCAAGTAGGCTCATCCTTAACTAATTTGCTATCTGAAAATAATTATGATTTCTCTTTAGTAAGAAAAGGGAAATGGGGTAATGATTCTCTGATTAAAAAAGCTAAATTAATTTCAACTGATTTATTTGATTTAAATGAGAAAGGCATAAAAAAACTTATTCATAAATATGATGTAATTTTTCATTTAGCAGCAAATACTCAAGTTCAAAATAATCTTAAGATTGAAAATAAAAACTTTATAGATCAAGTCGGTCTATTAAATAAACTGCTTCTATCCATGATTGGCACAAAAAAGGTTTTAGTTTTTTCAAGTTCATGCTCAGTATATGCGGGCTCAAATGATAAGGTGATTGATCAATATTCTTCAGCAATGCCTTTAACTTCATATGATTTAGTAAAATCAACCTCAGATAAGATTATTGAGTACTATAAAAATACTCATAATGTGAAGTGCTCATCAGTAAGATTTTCAAACATTTATGGGCCTGATCAAAACTTAGAAAAGAAAAAAAATAGGCGTATTTTGAATACCCTATTATCTCAAATGCACTCAAATGGAGCGGTAGAAATTGTAGGCAATGGTAAATTTTATAGAAATTATATACATGTAAATGATGCTTGCAGAATGCTAGTCAAAATTGCAAAAAATATAAATACCAAGCAAGCTATTTTTTTAGGATGCTCTAAAGAAAATATTTTTTTTATTGATGCAATTAAGATTTTATCTAAAATATATAACAAAACTTTTGATGCTAATGTCAAAATTAAAACAGGTCGAAAAGTCAAATATAGATCTGATACAAGATCATATAAAATAATGCCATCTGAAATCTTTCTATCTAACTTCAGATATGAATTTAATATTGAAAAAGGTTTTAATAATTTATTAGAAAATACAGAATTTTAATCATTTTGCTTTTTTCTTAAAAAGCAAATGAACAGTATTTCGTAATCTATATTTTTTTTTAAAATTCATCATTGGAAGATCGTCCTCATGACCTGCTCTAATACCAGTAGCTGCATCTTGATGAATAAGTTCGTATCCTATTGAGACTAATACTTCTTCTATTTCTTGCTGAGATAAAAACCAATGTGGTATTTTTGACTCGTAGTAATTCTGCAATGAAGCAAATGACTGAATGTTGCCACAAAATACATCTCCAAGAAGTATATAGTCAGGATTTGTTTTAGATAATTCAATTAGTTGCTGCTTCCAGTTCTTTATATACTGAATAACAGATCCGCAAAAAACAAAGTCATATTTTGAACGAGGTATATTTTCGGAAAAACTTACTGGCAAATTTAGGTTCTTATAAAATTTTTTTCCATGGGCTACAACCTCGGGAACTTCAACTATTTTATATAAAATGCTCGATCTAGTCTTTGGGATACATTCCTGCAAGTTTAAGTATCCCACCCCAAGGCCGCCACCAAAATCTAGAACCTTAAACTTTCTTGAGATTCTAAAACTTTTCATAGCAATTGATACCATGGCCGGATAACTTGTAAAACGCTGCTTATAAAATTTAGGAATCTGTTTTCCTTTATTTATCATAGCAAGAGAATCCTTAGCAGCTTTCTTTGCTGATTTTAAATATGTGCTGCCACTAAAGCCTTTTCCTACAGCAGAATTTTCTGCTTCGGCAAAGTCTGAATAAACTCCTTCCCATATGTAAAAATCTTTGAGCTTTGTCATACTAATATATATATTATTAAAAAATTAAACTCTCCTCAGGGCTTGTGAGGTAAATTATAAATTGTTTCCTTAATAGCTTTCTCTAGATTACCCTGATAAGAAAACCCTTCATCTAAAAACTTTTTAGTTGAAACTTCATAACTCAATTGATTCATGATTTTATTTTTTACAAATTTAATCTTCATATCTGGGATATATTTTTTAATGGTATCAGAAACCTCTTTAACAGTTAGATTGTTAGTAAGAGCATTATAAGTAGTATTTTTAAAAAGATTTTTTTCAATAGCAAATATAATTGCTCTGGCTGCATCATTTAAATCAAGGTAAGGTCTTTTTTGATGATAAGCTGTTTCCCAAACAGTCAATTCATCTCCAAGGCATGCTTGCCAGCAAAATTTATTTACAGCGGTATGAAATCTCATGCCAATTGAAAAGCCATAAATAGTGCCAAATCGAAAACATAAAAATTGTAAATTTTTTGATTTTGAATATTTCTTTAATAAGGACTCTTCTCTTAATTTAGACTCGGCATATGGGCTTTGTGGATTCAACTCTTCATCTGGGCAGGTTTCATCAACCAGATTAGACTGAGTGCCATAAACTGATGTAGAGGAAATATGGATTAACTTTGCTCCTGATCTAGATGCTGCCTCAGCCAAGACTTGCGTGCAATCAAAATTATTTTTTTCGACCTCTTCAGAGTTTTCAAAACTTCCAGCTGCATCAGTAATTGCGGCTAAGTTTATTATGAAAGTATCATTATCAAGAATTTTATTAAAATCAAATTCTCTTACATCTGCACTAAAAAATTTATAGCTATGATTAGATGGAAGTTTGAATAATGAAGCAAATCTTTGTGTTAATAAATTGTCGATTAAGATAATTTCTGATTTAGGAAATGCCTCAGGCAGTCTTCTAATTAAATGAGATCCAATATGGCCAAGAGCACCCGTAACTATTATTTTCATTTTTTTAACCTTGCTTTTAAGAAATTTTTGTAATCCCTAATATAGTCTCTTTCATCAAAGGGCTGATCACAAAATACATTGATTATTGAGTTTTCTTCTAAATAATCTTGAGAAGCCCAAATTCCACAAGGTACCAGTAATCCATTTCCTGGAAGCAAAGTGTATTTAGCTAAATTATTACCATCGTCGCACTTAACATTGATACTTCCACTAATGCAAAATATAAATTGATTACATAATTTGTGGGCATGATTTCCTCTTGTGGAGCCTTTGCCTGAAGATACTGAAAATGCTCTTATGGGAGAAAAAGGTAAAACCTTAAAGTCTAAAGAAATTAGATAACTTTCACTTCCAATTTTTTCGGAGTCAATCCTAAGAATGTTATCAATCGTATGCAGAGGAAAGTTCATAAAATAATGTAGTTTTTAAAAAATTATAATGATTGTACTAGACCCAATACAATTCTATGCAATTAATTAAAAATTAGTTGGAAGTATCTATATAATTTGTATCTAAGTATATTGGGTTATATAAACTTAAGAATTGAAAATAATCAATCATCCAAAAATTGCGCTGGGAATGATAACTTGGATGTCAGGCTATGGGCATCTCAGTGAAACATTAAATTCATTATTAAATCAATCATATAAAAATTTTGAGCTGACCATTTATGATGACTGCAGTCCAGAAGATCCTTCAAAATATATCTTAGATATAGTCAATAAGGATTCAAGAGTTAAATATGTAAGAGGAGCCAAAAGACTTGGAGCAGCAAAAGCTTTTCAAAACATTCTTCAGCTAATTGATTCTGAAGCAGACTTCTTTGCTTGGTGCCCTGATCATGATATTTATCACCAAGATTGGCTGAAAGAGTTAACCAACACCCTCCTTTTAAATAAAAATGCTGCTGTTGCATATCCACTACTAACTGGGATTGATAATGATGGCAAACAAAATAAAAGATTGCCGACTACTTATGATAATTCTAATATGAGTACCATCATGAGAATTAAAAGCTTTGCCTTTTTAAGGGCTGGAGCTGGAAATATAGCTCATGGCTTATTTAGACTGTCTATGATTCAGCGAGTTGGAGGGTGGCCAGAAAATCAAGTTTTAGCTGATGTAATATTAATCCTTAAACTTCAAAAATATGGATGTATTTGTCTTAAAGAAAAAAAATTATTTTATAGACGAGACAAAGAAGAAAACGAAATTTTTGATAAAAATATTAATAAAAGGCAACTCCAAATGATATTTCCTGATGGGATACCTATTTCTAGAAAAATTTTAGGTTATAGGGCTTTGAATCTATTGCACCTCATTAAGCATGATCTTATTCCATCTATTTACAAAAAGGATGAGAGTTTTATTTACGCAATATCAGAATGCTTTTTTTTATTTTTGAAACAAGTATTTGATATCTTCTCTATTATAATTAGGCGAGTATTTTATAACAGAATCATACGTTCATTTATCAGCCATTTATTAAGCAGATAACTGTAATAAATGCTAAAAAGATGCCTATAACTTTAATCAGATATTTTGATTAATTTCAAAGATTGAATGGAGTATTGAAAACCTGTTTGTAAGGAGAGGAGCATCGCTAAAACAAGAAAAAAGTCTGAAAGAAAAATAATTAAAGCTTTATCAAAATATAATCCAGCAAGAAATCCTGTAATTGCTATAAATTGAATTGAGGTTTTAGTTTTTGCCATCAATGTTACATTTGTTGCATTTGAAATCCCATTTCTAGCATTTAGATCTCGCAAAGCACTTATCCAAAAATCTCTTGCAAGCATTACACCTCCAAGAAAAGCTATCAAAACGCTAGATAGCTCAATACTAAGTGCAAGAATAAGAAAAATTACTAAAATTTTATCTGCAATCGGATCTAATATAGATCCTATAATTGATTCAAGCTTATATTTTCTCGCAAGAAAACCATCCCAGTAATCAGAAACACTAGCTAATAAAAAGAGAATTAATGCCCATCCGTAATAATCAAACAAAGTTATTAATATAAAAATTACAGGTGCTATTAAGATTCTTAAATAAGTGAGAGATTGAATAAAATAATTCATGGTTTGTAAAATAAATTTATATTTTTAGCTAGTTTAATACTTATTCCTGAAACCTTACATAAATCATCGACCGAAGAAGCTTTGATGGCTTGAATTGATTTAAAGTAATTCATCAGATGCTTTTTCTTTTTTGGACCAAGGCCTTTTATTTTATCAAGAGAAGATTTCTTTATGGACTTATTTTTTTTCTTTCTATTGCTTGTGATAGCAAATCTATGCGATTCATCGCGAATTTGCTGAAGAAGCAAAAAACCTGCACTATCTTTTGGCATTTCAATAATGCCATCCTTGGCAAGTATTGTCTCTGTAGACCTAACTCTCTTTGAGCCCTTTACAATACTGAGTATCATTGGAGGCTTTTTAACCAAGGAAGAAAAGGTACTCAATGCAGCTTCCAGCTGAAGCTTACCCCCATCAATTAGAATTATATCCGGCAATGGATTAATATTTGATTTTTTAATTCTCCTTTCAAGAACATGCCTAATTGAGCCTACATCATTTCCAGATAATTCTTTTGGAATATTAAAAAGTCTGTACTTTTCTTTTTCAGGGCCAAAAATAGAAAATCTCACGGCTGAAGCCACTGCATACTTGCCGCCATGATGACTTATATCAAACCCCTCTATAGTTAGATTTTTTTTCTTTAAAGCTAAATTAGAAATTAGATCATTTATGGCAAAAGAAAATTTGTCAGTCTGATTAACACGATTTTCAATGACTTGGTTCGCATTTAATTTGCCTAAATTGGCTATCCTCCTGAGGTTAGAGTTTATATTTGCAGAAATTAAAATTTGCTTACCAAATTTAAGTTTTACAGCTTGCTTAATCAGAGAGAGATTTCTAGGCTTGATATTTAATACAATTTTCTTAGGCAATGAGAAGCTATTTTGATAATAAGAGAATATTAAACTTTGAAATAAATTATCAATATCTTGCAACTGATCTCCTTTCAGATAATGGGTTTTAGTTCCTCGAATCTTTCCATCCCTGACTGATAATATGCATATCCCTGTTCTGCCAAGCTTAGAGACACATGCAAAAAAATCAACGCTAACTAGAGAACTATTAAATGATTGTTCTTGATGAATAAGATCCAAGCTTTTAATTCTTTTTTTTACCTCCTGAGCTCTTTCAAATTCCTGCTGCTCAGCAAGTTTATGCATCTGAGCCATCATTAGTGATTTAGTTTTCTTTCCAGTAGATGATAGGTATTGTTGTGAAGATGCAATATCTCCTTTATAGCTAATCTCAGAAATTAAATTTACACATGGAGCAGAGCATCGTTGCATTTGATGCTCAATACATGGTCTAGATCTATTATTAAATGTTGCTTCGCTACAATTTCGAATTTGATAAATTTTCTGCAAATCTTTTATTGTTGCTTTAACAGCTTGAGCGCTTATATACGGACCAAAAAAATTTTTTGAAACAGCATGCTTGGATCTTTTCATGCTGATGCTTGGATATTTATGATCCATTGAGAAATGTACATATGGATATGTCTTATCATCCCTTAAAAGAATATTAAATCGAGGTAAATTTTCTTTTATTAAAGATTGTTCTAAAAGCAAAGCTTCGGCTTCTGTGGTTGTTGAAAAAGTTTCAATTTTATCGGTAAGGTTTTTAATTTGTTGTGTTTTTCTATCCTTCAAAGATTTGCCAAAATATGAAGATACCCTTTTTTTTAGATCTTTTGCCTTACCAATATATATAATCTTATTTTTAGAAAAAAACTTATATATTCCAGGTGTATTGGGAACTTGTTTTAAATCCAAAGGCATTAAGTTAGAAATTTTTTTGAAATAACTTTACCTGCAGCAACCCCATATTGATCAAAAGAATTAATTTGAAGCATGCAAGCAGTTATAAAAACTCTATGCTCCCAGGTTGCAAGTAAAAAACCTAAACCTTCAAGCGATAGCTTTTTTAAATTAAGAAGATTAACAGGAGAGTTGCTATTAGTTTTTTCTAGCAAATTGTTAGACCCTTTAAAGTCAGAAGATAACAAAGAAGCCTGCCCCCTTGCTTGAGCAGATGATAAAGTGCTATTAGTTGAGGCTGAATAAACAATATCAGTACAAAACTCTGCTGTGCCTTGATGCAATAATTGAAAGTAAGAGTGTTGGGCAGTGGAACCAAAACCTCCAAAAATTGACTGGCCTGTCTCTTGAAAAAAAGATTTAGGATTAGCTTGTTTTCCAAGCGACTCCATTTCAAGTTGTTGAATGTAATTAGTTAGTGATCGTAATTTCCAATTATAGGAGAGTACTACTCTGTTCTTTTTATTTTTAAAGTTAGCAAACCACAAATCTGAGAATGCTAATATTTTTACAAATTTTTGATATTGTTTATCTTCTTTCGATGAGCCTAGTAGCATTTTATCTGCATTAAAACCACCTTTTAAAAATTTAGAAAAATTATTTTCTAATTCAACGCTTAGAGATATTGGTGACCAAATAGAATACCTCCCCCCAACAGACTCAGGAAATGGAACGATGCAGCTTTTTTTGAAACCCATAGAAATAGCTTTTTTTGTATTTGCTGTAATAACTATTGAATTTTTTGAATTTCTCTCGTGGCCAAGCCATTTAAAGCATAACAATGTCTCATCTGTTGATAATGATTTTGATGAAAAAATATAGAAATTCTTTTGTCCAATCAATGGTTTCAATATTGAGTTAAATTCATCTTTATCAGGCCCAGAGACAAAATAGTAATTGAAATTTGATGATTGCTTATTTGTAAACTCTTGAAGGAGCTTTGGCCCCTCATATGAACCGCCAATACCAAAAGTAATAATATTCTGAAAGCCTTCCCTTTTGATTCTTTTGATATGGGGTGCTGTAATTTTCTTAAAGTTAAAATCTTCTGATTTTGGATTAATGCGATATTGATGATGCATAGCTGGTTTATTCTCTGTCTTGTTAACAATCTCGCCACTAAACAGGTCTTCTAAAGAGCCTTGCAAATCTAGCTTCTGTGAAAATTCATCAAAAATTTTATAATGCTTAGATGAAAAATCTTTTAAGTGAGGATGATAATCAAGAAACTCTGATTCAAACTTAAATGATAGTTTTCTATTCTTAAACCCAGACTTGGACAGCTTCTTAAGGTCTGAAAAGATACTTTTAGCAGACCTAGTATCCATATATCAAATTATTAAAATTTTTTAATTCTTTTAAAATATCTTCAGCTTGAGTAATGGGCCTGCCAATAACTAAAAATGAAGCTCCATTCTCAATAGCACTTTTAGCACTCATTGTTCTTGCCTGATCATCTTCTACTTTAACATTTCTTATTCCTGGCGTGATTTTAATTGAATTAGGATTCAAAATATTATTAGCCACTTCTAATTCATGAGGGGAACAAACAATGCCGTCTAGATTAGTATCTTTAGCCATATTAAATAAATTTACTATTTGATCATTAAGAGAATTGCCAAATAAAGCCAATATATCTAATTCCTTCAAGCTTGTAAGCACAGAAACTCCAATAACCTTTGCATTTATATTTTTACCCGCATCCATTGCTTTGTTTAGCATTTTCTCACCACCAGACAAATGAACTGTAAGCATTTCAATTTCGCAGTCATTGAAGCCTAAAATTGTGTCATGAACTGTATTTGGTATGTCATGAAATTTTAAGTCAAGAAAAATTTTGAATCCACGCCTAGATACTGACTGAAGAAATGATTTGCCCAGAGCATTAAACACTATACTCCCTATTTTAATCCTACAAAGCTCTGGATCTAGCTGATCTAAAATGGAATTAGCTTTTGAAAGATCATATGTATCAATAGCTACAATGATTCTTGGATCAGCCATCAGCTTTAAGGAGTTTCTTTGAAGCTTTAAAATGCATAATAGATGTTTCCCCCAAATAAGATTCTTCTTTTGTCTTAGGATTGACAAATCTTCTTGGTCTTATGGTTTTTTTTGAGAATGAACCAAAACCTCTTATTTCAACTCTATTATCTAATGCAACAGTATTAATGATTTCCTGCAGAATTAAATCAATTCCTTCAAGAATTATTTCATCATTTAAAGATGGAAATCTTCTTGATAGATGAATTGCTAAGTCAGATTTATTAAAATTTTGTATTTGTTTCTTCATTTTTAGTTTAAGAAGTACTTAGCTTTTGAAGTTGGGCTAAAACGAACTTTATTTTGGGATGGAATCTTATAATTTTTCATGCTCTTTGGATTTCTGCCTATTCTTTCTTTTGTTGTAAATATTTCAAAAGAACCAAACCCAGAAAGCTTAAGGCTTTTTTTAGATCTAAGCGTTGTTTTTAAAGCTTTAAAAAATTCATCTACCAGAGAATTAGAGATATCAACAGAAAGCTTCAATTCTTTTTTTAATAATGCACTGAGATCCTTCTTGGTCAAATTCATGACCTTATTTTAGCATTCAATCTTTTTTCTAAAAGTCTCAAAGTCATATGCATTGATCTATTAATTTCAGATTCTAATAAAGATTTAGCATTGCTTTGAAAAGTAAATCTTAACGTCATGCTAATAAAGCCTTTGGGGATATCTTTTCCTTCGAAAGTATCAATAAGGTTAAATGAGGTTAGGTGCTTAATTGCTCCCTGAGCTATCAAGTTTTCAACCTCTTTATAAACAATAGATTTATCTATAACAATATTAATATCTCTGGTTGATGATGGAAACTTACTTGTCTTTTTAATTTTAGGATTCTTGATAGATAATGAAATTTTCTCTGGATAAATTTCAAATCCATAAGCGACTTTTTTGATTAACTTTTCTGTAATAGATAGGTCAATTTCGCCAATTATTCCAATTTTTTGTTTGCCAGCAAATATATCTAATGCATTTTCATTAAATGGGCTTAAAGAACTCGCTTTGTTAAATTCTACATTTTGTATGCCAAGTGTTTGTAGTAATTTTAAAATTTCAGCCTTTATTGAAAAAAAATCGTATATGAATTTTTTCTGGTTCCAGCCTTGATTAAGTTCGTGATTGTAAATAATTCCAGATAAATGTAACGATTGCACAAAACCTCTTTTTTCCTTTTTAAATACATTGCCAGCTTCAAAAAATTTAATAGATGTATATTCTTTCTTTACATTCTTATTTACTGCAGTAAATAAAGACCAAAATAGACTTCCCCTAAGAAATGGCTCATTTTCATTGATAGGGTTTCTCAGTTCAGCAGCAGTCCAATTCTTAGGATTTAATTTTTTAAAAGATTTTATGGAAACAAATGGCATATGCATTAGCTCTTTAAAGCCAGCATAAACAAACCCAAGCCTAAGTTTATCCAATACATCATCCTCTTTATTTTTTATGATTGGGCCAGCCTTGGGTATTGATATAGGAATATTGTCATACCCATAACACCTTAGTAATTCCTCATATAAGTCTTCTTCAAGACAAATATCAAATCTATGACTAGGAATATTAAATACAAGACTTTTTGAGTTCTTGCTCACAACATCAAAACCTAGATTTTTTAATATTAGGCTCGCTTGGCTTGCCTTCATGCTGAGGCCAGAAAAATTATTAAATCTTTCTATATTAAGATGCACATTTTTCTCTCTAGTTTTTATAGACTTTGAATGATATAACTCAATTGAATCGTATGTTGAGATTTGATTTAATAGAAACACGTATCTTTCTATAGCTAATTGCTGAATTTCTGGATCTACACCTCTCTCAAAGCGATGCGACGCATCGGTTGCTAGACCATATTTTCTAGCTTGATTAACTATAGTTTCGGGTTTAAAAAAAGCAGCTTCTACAGCAATATTAGAAGTATTAGATGAAACTGAAGATCTTTCACTACCAATGATTCCAGCTATAGCTTGAATACCAGATTGATCTTGGATTGTTAGTGAGGATAATTGAATATCTTTTACATCACCCCCTATAACTTCTAATGAATTATTATTTGACTTAGGGAATTGAATATTAATAGGTAGATCCAACTTATCTAAATCAAATACATGCATTGGAGCGCCAATTTCTAACATCACATAATTACCTAAATCTACTAGGGGATGTATTAATGGAACCCCAGCAGATTCAATAAAATTTCGTTTTTTAGCATCTAGATTTTTAATTTTTTGCAAACCCTCAACAAGCATTAAGTGATAGTTCCCGCAACCAGAACCATCGATTTGACTAATAACTTTCTGGTCTTTGATTAAATTTAGTTTAGATGTCTTTAATTTATTATTAGATTTTCTTCCTTGGTAAGCATAGAATTCCCTTTCCAAACCTGTAAGCGATAGCATATCTCCTCGATTTGGGGTTATGTCAAACTCTATTACATCTCCCACAGATTCACATTCAAAGCCCACTTGAGTGAATAAATCTACAAGTCTATTTTGGCTAAGCTTTGTATTAAGAAAATTCTTTAAATATGAATATTGAATTTTCATGAAGGAAATTGATTTAAAAAGTCTAAATTTGAAGAATAAAATTCTCTGATATCTGTGACGCCATAATAAAGCATAGCTAATCTCTCAATCCCCATACCAAAGGCAAAACCACGGAATTTTTTAGTATCAATATTACATCCCTTAAGAACATTAGGGTGAACCATTCCACAACCTAAAATTTCTAACCAACCTTTGTTTCCAAATTTTATGTCAACTTCAGCTGAAGGCTCTGTAAACGGAAAATAGGACGGCCTAAACCTTACATCCATTTTTTCATTAAAAAAGTCTTCCAGGAAGTCAATAAGAATTCCTTTTAAGTCTCCAAATGTAACTCCTTCATCCACTACCAAACCTTCTATTTGGGTGAACATTGGAAGATGAGTAGTATCAGAATCACACCTAAAGACTCTTCCAGGAGAAAGCATATATAAAGGCAAATCCTCTGATAGCATTGCATGGATTTGAGTGTTTGAGGTATGTGTTCTCAACAAATAATCTGAACTACTTTTAGAATTCAGATAAAAAGTGTCATGCATTTGTCTTGCGGGATGATTTTCAGGAAAATTTAAAGCCTCAAAATTATAAAAGTCTGTTTCGATCTCATTGCCAGAAAAAATTTGATAGTTTAATGGAGCAAAATATTTAATAATTTTTTTTGAAATTTTTGTTATTGGATGCTCAGAACCTAGATTATAAGGATCGGCCGGGAGAGTGACATCTAGCTTAACAAGATTACTTTTATTCTCCATTTCAGCCAGGGCAGTTTCAAATAATTTAGTTAAATCATCTTTAAGTATATTCAATTCCTTAGCAGCAATTACTTTTTCTTCTGACTTAAGATCTCTAAGCTTAGAGAATGAAGAAGCAATAAAAGATTTCTTACCAAGAAATTGAGCTCTTAGTTGAAAGAATTCAGCCTCTGATTGAATGGATTTTAATTTGAGCGCGGCTGTTTCAATTAAATCCTGAGGGATTTGCATGAGAACATTATACCCTGACTTTTTCTACGATTTTCTTAAAAGTATCAGGATCAGAAAATGCAATGCCGGCTAGAGACTTTCTATCAAGCTTTACATTAGCTTTAGAAAGTTGATTGATAAATCTGCTATAAGAAACTTCTAACGGCAATAAAGCTGCTGAGATTCTTGAGATCCATAATGAACGAAAGGTTCTTTTCTTATTCCTTCTGTCTCTAAATGCATACTGAAGAGCTTTTACGTTAGATTGTTTTGCAGTTCTAAATAATCTGCTTCTAGCGCCATAGTGACCTTTAGTCGCTTTTAGTACTTTCTTATGCTTTGCTTTTGCTGTTAATGCTTTAGTTACTCTAGGCATGATATTTAAATGTTATATAAAAGTTTTTGCGCAATTTTTTTTGTCTCGTCAGCCATCTTAATCATTCCGCGATTATGACGCTTTCTTTTAGTGGTTTGCTTGGTCAAGATATGAGCGCGAGAAGCACTTCTTCTTTTCAAGCCACTGCCAGTAGCTTTAAAACGCTTTTTTGCACTTGAATGTGTTTTTAATTTATAACCCATAATTATTTCTTTCTTATTTTTGAGAGAACCATCAATAATTGTCTACCCTCAAGAGATGGCTCTTGGTCAACCTGAGCTATCTCTTGGAGGTCTTCCCTCAAACGATTAAGAAGATCAAGACCTAAATTACTATTTAATATTTCCCTACCTCTAAATCGAACGCTGATTTTAGTCTTATCTCCATCATTAATAAAGCTTTTTATCTTTTTTAATTTAATATTGTAGTCACCAATATCAGTAGTAGGACGAAATTTAATCTCTTTTAAAGATTGTTTTTTAGGTTTTTTAGTACCGCCAGAGCTTTTTTTCTTTTCAAATTGAAATTTACCAAAATCTAAGAGCTTGCAAACTACTGGCTGGGTGTCAGATGGAGAAACCTGAACTAAATCAAGACTTTTTTTCTGCGCCTCTTCCAAAGCATCATCGATACCCAATAATCCTATTTTTTCTCCATCAGAGCCAATAAGCATAACCTCTTTTGCATAGATATTGTTGTTTATAGGAGTCGTTGATTTATTTTTCAAAGCGATAGCTAAAGACCTTATATAGAAATAGAAAGAGAGGGATTAATCAAAATATCTTTGATGTGAAATATGGATTGCTAAGTGATTTAACATTGAGATGGATTTTATAGCATTATTCACAAAAAGAAAACATTCTTATGGCTGAAGCAATCGTTCCACCCATTCATTGTCAATTTGCTCAAAGACATGCCGTTTATTTAGTCTATTTTCATGACCTTGCCAAAACTCAAAATAATAAGGGATGAAAGAATACCCTCCCCAGAAATCTGGTCTCACGGTCTCAGGAGTCATAGTTTTTAGAGTATCTTGAAAATTTTTCTTAACTTCATTTAAAGAATTAATGGGCTTAGATTGACTAGAACTTATAGCTAATGCATTTTTTTCTTTAGTCCTTCCAATAAAGTGCTTATCAGAAAATTCAGGAGACGTTTTAAAAATTCTGGCTTTCATTCTAATTTGAGTATTAATGCTAGCCCAATAGACAAGAACAGAAACTTGATCATGAAACTCAAACTGACTTGCTTTTGGGGAAAGGTAATTTGAAAAAAATATCCATTCATCATTAACAATATACTTAAGGTTGACATATCTTGCTTCGACTTCTTCCTTAGGCTGGTTATAGGATGAAACAGAAATTGCTTCAATCCCTTTTTGACCATTTTGTTTGGCTTCTTGGTATAAAGAATAAAAATTAATGTAAGGTTTTTCAGTACTTAGATTAAGAAATTTAATCATGAAAAGTCAAATGTGATGGTGCCCAGAGCCGGACTTGAACCGGCACGAAGTTGCCTTCGAGGGATTTTAAGTCCCTTGTGTCTACCAATTCCACCACCTGGGCAATTAGTTTGTATGATTGATACTTTTCTTAATTTCAGTATTTTAGAAAAATTAAGCACTAAGCTTGAGCGAAATCCTTTCTCTTTCAGCATCTATTCCAAATATAATACAAGAGAGCTTGTCACCTTTTTTATAATTTTCCATTGCTTCAGTAGGATTTTCATCTTCAGTAATATCAGAAAGATGAATCAAACCATCAATATCACCTTCTAAACCAACAAAAATTCCAAAGTCAGTAACAGATTTAATATTACCTTCAACAGCATCACCTAATCCATATTTATTAGCGAATTCTGTCCAAGGATTAGATTTAGTTTGTTTCAAACCTAAAGAAATCCTTCTTTTATCGTGGTCTATTTCTAGAACCATGACTTTAATTTTCTCGTCTAAATCTACAACCTTTGACGGATGAATATTCTTATTGGTCCAATCTAGTTCTGATAAGTGTATTAAACCCTCTACGCCTTGCTCAAGCTCCGCGAAACACCCATAGTCAGTTATATTTGAAACCATAGCTTCATATACGCCGCCAACTGAATATTTTCCTTCAATTGTTTCCCATGGATCATTTTGAATCTGCTTTAATCCTAAAGAGACTCGAAGCTTTTCTTTATCAAAACTTAATATCTTTACATCGATTTCTTGTCCAAGACTTAAAACTTCAGATGGGTTGGTTACTCTTGACCAAGAAATATCTGTAATATGCAACAAGCCATCTAGACCACCGAGATCAACAAATGCGCCATAGTCAGTTAAGTTTTTAACTATACCTTTAACGACTTGACCCTCATCAAGATTTTTTAACAATTCAATCTTTTCAGCAGAATTAATCTTTTCTAGAACTGCTTTTCTTGATAGAACAACGTTGTTTCTTTTGTAATCTAATTTAATAACTTTAAATTCTTGAACAGTATTCTCAAGCTCCGGAGCTTCCTTGACAGGTCTTATATCAACGAGGGATCCAGGTAAAAATGCTTTAACAACATCAACTTCAACAGAAAAGCCGCCTTTGACTCTAGTTAAAACCCTCCCTTCAACAAACTCACCTGTTTCTAATGCCTCTTCAAGCTTTTTCCAAGTACCAATTTTTCTAGCCTTTTCTCGAGAAATTCTTGTTTCTCCATATCCATCTTCAACTGCCTCTAAAGCAACTTGGACCTCATCACCAGGTTCAATTTCTACTGATCCATCGTTGTTTCTAAACTCATCCAAGGAAATGACTCCCTCTGATTTCAATCCAACGTGGACTGTCACCCATTCTTTATCAACATCTAAAACAACTCCTGTGACTATGGAGCCGGGTTGCATTTCAAGTGTGCTTAGACTTTCATCTAGTAATGCGGCAAAGCTTTCTGACATATTTTTTAATCTTCCCTAATCTTTTCTTTATAAATTTTTAAAACAATTTCCAAAACTTCTTGAGGAGTAAGATTGGAGGAATTCACTTCAACCGAATCATCTGCTGGCATCAAGGGAGATATTTCTCTTGCCTTGTCAGCTTCATCTCGCAATCTAATATCATCAATTAGATCGCGCATATTAACGTCTTGACCCGCATTCTGCAACTCTAAAAACCTTCTCTTTGCCCTCACTTCAGAATCAGCAACTAAAAAAATTTTAGTCCCAGCATCAGGAAACACAACAGTACCCATATCCCTCCCATCTGCAACCAATCCGCGATTACTAGCTAGGTCTCTTTGAAAACTTATTAAATTATCTCTTGTTTCTTTTAAGCTGCTTAATATAGATGCTGATTTCGCAACATTTTCATCCCTAAGAATTGGAGTAATATCTTTATTACTCTCAAAAACATGCATTTGGTGGTCTATGCTATTAATTTGCAAATTTGAAAATAGGTTCTTCGCGTTAACATGGTTTTGACTCTGCTCAAAACAATACGAGTATGCTCGGTAAAGCAAACCGCTGTCTAGTAAAATAAAATCAAGCTCTTTAGCCAAAGCTTTTGCGAGGGAACCTTTTCCAGATGCTGATGGCCCATCAATGGTAATAATATTTTTATTTTTCAAGCTTATATCCTACGGATGAAATGAGTTCTATAAAATTAGGAAATGATGTGAATATATTTTTACAATCCTTTACAGTGATTGGTTTTGAGCATTTCAAACCAGCAATCAAAAAACTCATGGCAATCCTATGATCATCATGAGATTCAATAAAAATGGGTTCCTCTATACAAAGGCTCTCTGAACTTCCCAAAATAGACATGCCATCATCAAAATTTTTATGAGCAATTCCAAGCATTCTAAAACCATCTGAGACGGCTTGAAGTCTGTCAGATTCCTTAACCCTTAATTCCGCAGCATCTCTAATCAGGGTTTCACCCTCTGCAAATGCAGCAGCAATAGATAGGATAGGTATTTCATCAATAATATTAGGGATTATTTCTCCTGTGAGCTCAACTCCTTTTAATTTAGATTGTTTAACTGTCAGATCAGCGCAAAACTCCCCTGACTCTAATCTTTGATTTTTAACCTCAATATTTGCGCCCATTTTTTTTAAGGCTTCTAACACCCCGGTTCTAGAGGGATTCATTCCGACTTTGGTAATCTCTAGTCCTGATGAATTACTAATTAAAGCAGCAACTATTAAAAAAGCTGCTGAAGAAATATCACCCACTACAGTATAATTTTTGGCAACTAATTTATTCGAGGGTTGCAGTTGAATAATATTTTTACTCTCCACAGAGCTAATTTCTATATTTGCACCAAAGTTTTTTAACATTCTTTCTGTATGATCTCTTGTTTGAATAGGTTCAATAATTTCAACACCTGATCCTGAAGCAAGACCAGCTAATAGTATGCTTGATTTTACTTGAGCACTTGCCACTGGCAACTCATATCTGTATTGCTTTTGGAGTGACGTTGTTGATATTGAAATGGGCAGCTTGCCACTTGATGATTTAATATTGGCACCCATTTCGGTCAATGGGTTTATTATCCTGCTCATTGGTCGAGAAGACAAAGACTCATCACCACAAAAAGAGAGGTTTAACCCAATTCCAGAAGTCAGACCCAGCATAAGACGCAAGCCAGTCCCAGAATTACCAAGGTTAAGTGGCTCGTCACAATTTTGAAAAACATGATTTCTTTTGCTCAAATGAACCAAGCCATTTTCATCAACTGTAATGCCGGCTCCAATTTGATTGAGGGCATTCATTGTTGAAAGCGGATCTTCTCCATGCAGGAAACCATCAACTATCATTTCTTGATTCATCAAAGCTCCAATCATTAGCACTCTTTGCGAGATGGATTTATCTCCAGGACATTGCACCGTCCCAAAAATCTGATTATTGATAGACGTGGTTAAATTCAATAGTTTGATTCCTTAAAATCTTTAAGTTCGCTTAAAAAAACCTGAAGACTCTGCGGGTCATTTCCGATCTTGTCCTTCAAGACGTTGAGACTTTTTATCAAATCATCTATTGCTAAGGAAATATTCTTTTCATTCAATGAAAAAATATCTGTCCACATTTCTGGAGAGGATGATGCCAATCTTAAAAATTCTCCAAGACCACCGCCTGAAAAATTTGAAAGATCATCTTTCTTAAACTCCTTTAAAGTATTTAATAATGCATATGCCGCTATGTGAGGAAGATGACTCGAGTATGCAAATATCTGATCATGCAACTCAACATCGAGCACTGAGATGTTTGATCCAAGTTTACTCCAAAGACTTCTAACTCGATCTAAATGCTGTGATGTTACGGAGTTATGATAAGACAGAATTGTGGATTTTTTATCGAAAAGATTAGCAACTGCATTTTCTTCACCTGAAAGATGAGAGCCTGCTACAGGATGGGAAAAAATAAAATTTTCAGGAAAATGAAATTTTTGCAAAGTTTTATTTAAAAAGCTTTTAGAACTTGTCGTATCTGTGATAGTAACTGAAGAATTAAATAAAAAATCTAAGGATTTTAGAATTTTATTAGTTACATTCGGAGGAGTGGAGATAATGACCAATGAATTTGCGTATTCAGTGCTTTCTAAATCATTAAGAGAATTAAGTGATCCCTGAATTGATTGATTATCTAATGCATTCTTGATGCTTTTTGGATTCGAATCAAAAGCTAAGATCTCGTAATCATTTGAGCTTGATAAAGTTTTAGCTATCGAGCCTCCTATTAATCCTAAGCCAATAATAATAATTTTCATAAGAGGTCTTCTAGTGCTCTAAGAAATTTTAAGTTTTCAGCTTCTGTGCCAATTGTCACTCTTATATAGTCTTTCATATCATACAAATCAACACATCGTACGATGACTCCTTTTTTCATTAGGCTATCAAAAATTTCTTTACCTACAAAGTTTCCTTTGAAGGTAATAAAGTTTCCAACTGATGGAATGCAGTCAAGTCCAAGGGTGGATAATTGATCAAACAAAAATTCATACTGCTGTGAGTTAAGCTCCATGCTTTTTCGAATATGCTCATGATCATTGATTGCTTTGCAAGCCATAGCTTGGGCTATAGTATTTACATTGAAAGGCTGTCTGATTCGATTAAGAGCCTCAACTAAAGATGGATTAGCAACGCCATACCCAACACGGATGCTGGCCAAACCATGGATTTTAGAAAATGTTTTTGTAATTAATAAATTATCAAATTTATTTAGAAGATCTATAGGTCTTACGTAATCGTCTTTGGTTACATACTCGAAATATGCACAATCTAATACTACCAATACGGACGAAGGAACTTTTTTAAGCAACGAATGAACTTCTTCGTGAGTATTGTATGTGCCAGTTGGATTATTTGGGTTTGCAATAAAAATTACTCTTGTGCCACTATCCAAGTAATCATCAAATGATTTTAAATCATGACCCCAGTTGCATGAAGGAACTTCTGTTAATGATGCGCCTGAGGATTTAGTAACAATTTTATATACTGCAAACGCATGCTTTGAAGCAATTGCTGAGGTGTTTGGGCTCAGGAAGGCTCTTGCTGCTAATTCCAAAATCTCATTAGAGCCATTACCTATAATAATATTGTCAAAAGCAACATTCTCATGATCGGCGATCTCTTTTTTAAGCTTTGTACCATTTCCATCTGGATATAAATGTAAATCATTTTCAAGCTCTGTTAGGATTGATAGCGCTTTGGGAGATGCTCCAAGTGGATTTTCATTGCTCGCTAGTTTAACTACTTCATGATGGCCAAATTCTGCAACAACTTCATCGATTGAACGACCAGGTTCATATGGACGAAGATCCCCAATCCCAGAGTTAAGATTTTTAAGAATGTCGGGACTCATGAGTCAGAAGGATATGATCCAAGAATACGAACGGATGCACCTAATTCTTTCAAACTGATAATAACTTGCTTAAGCTTTACATCTTTATAGTGGCCACAGCTATCTATAAAAAAATTATGAGCATTCTTTGATTCTCTTGATGGACGTGTTTCAATTCTTTCCAAATTAATTTTTCTCTTTTTAAAAGGTTCAAGAATCTTAATTAAAGCTCCAGGCTGATTATCTGTTTGTATCAAGAAAGAGGTTTTATCTTTTTTAGTTTGCCCGATATCAATATTTCCGATAACTAAAAATCTTGTGTTATTGTCAGGAAAATCTTCAATATTTTTTTGATAATGATGAAGTTTATATTTATTGATCGCTAAAGAGCTAACTATGCATAATGTTTTTTGCTGAGTTTTAGACAGTTTTGCAGCTTCTGCAGTGCTTGAGGTTATCTCTCTCTTAGCATTTGGTAAATTTGCATCTAGCCATTTACTGCATTGACCTAGAGCTTGAGGATGAGATGCAATAACTTCAGCATCAGTTAACTTAAATTTTTTTGCTGAGGCAAGTTGATGATGAATGGGAAGATAAGTCTCACCGCAAATTTTTAAATCTTCGTCAGCCAAAGAATTCAAAGTTGCATTAACAACTCCCTCAGAAGAATTCTCTACTGGCACAATACCAAAGTTTACTGATCCAGTTCTTACTTGATGAAAAACATCTTCAATGGTTACTCTGGGTATTCTGACTGGTGAAGAACCAAATTGCTGAATCACTGCTCCTTCAGAATGTGTGCCTTCTGGACCAAGATATGCGATAGTCATTGCTTCTTCTAATGACAGACATGAAGAAATAATTTCTTTAAATATATATTGAATTTTTTTTTCTGAAATTGGGCCTTCATTGAGCTTAGAAATATTTCTCAATATTTCTGCCTCTCTGTCAGGCTTATAAAATGATTTATTAGAATTAACCAAGGCCTTTAGGTCACCTATTTTTTGAGCTAAAGAGCCTCTTTTTTGAATAAGCTTCAAAATTTGATGGTCAATTGCATCAATTTTCTGCCTAATCGGTTTAATTTTATTCTTACTCACAACTTTATCCGTGCTTAGATTGAAAATCTCCCATAAAATTTATCAATGCTTCTACTGCTTCAATTGGTGTAGCATTATAAATACTTGCTCTCATCCCGCCAACTGACCTATGCCCTTTTAAGTTAAGTAAACCTGCATTTTCCGCATCATGCAAGAATTCAGCATCTAATTCTGAGTTTGCCAGCAGAAAAGGAATATTCATTATCGATCTATTTTTTTTAGAAATAGGATTCGAAAAAAAATCTGATTGATCTATAAAATCATATAATTTCTTTGCCTTATGCTTGTTAATCTTGCCAATGGATTTTAAACCACCCATATCTTTTAGCCATTTAAAAACTTTACCGGATAAATACCATGCAAATGTTGGTGGAGTATTAAACATGGATTCTGCACTTGCATGTTTTGCATAATGAAGCATGTCCGGCAATTTATTAGAAGCTGTATTTAAAAAGCTATCTTTTATAATGCAAATAGTTAATCCAGCAGGGCCAATATTTTTTTGCGCGCCTGCATAAATCATAGAAAATTTTGATACGTCAATCTGCTCACTCAAAATAACTGATGACATATCTACTATTAGAGGCGCATTTATTGTTGGAGGAAAATGCAACGCATTGCCTTGGATTGTCTCATTTGCGACATAATGCAGGTATGCCGCATCTTCAGAGCAGGTCCAACTTTCTTCGTTTGGTACATGATCAAAATTAGATGATTCAGAGCTTGTAACTACATTTACATCTATTACTTTTGATGCTTCATTGATAGCTTTTTTAGACCAACTTCCAGTTAGAGCATAGTCAGCAACCTTCTCTGATCCAAAATTCATTGGAATCATAGAGAATTGAAGAGTTGCACCTCCTTGAAGAAATAAAACTTGATAATCACTTGGGATTTCTAAAAGATCTATTAAGTCTTGTCGTGCTGTATTTGCTATGTTTATGTAATCAGAGGATCTATGGCTCATTTCCATAACTGACATTCCAGAATCTTGCCATTCCAGCATTTCAGATTGGGCTTCTTGCAAAACAGGTTCAGGAATAGCAGCAGGACCTGCTGAAAAGTTCCATTTTCTCATTATTCCTCTTCTTCTTCAGGAGGAATTCTAACGCCCTCGATTAACTTTTCTCCGTCCTTAGGAGAAATCACCTTGACGCCTTGAGTATTTCTACCCAAGGTAGGTATTTGACTGATAGCAGTCCGAATTAATGTTCCTTTATCACTAATAAGCATAATTCCGTCATTCTCGTCCACGGAGACAGCTGAAACCATATTTCCGTTTCTCTCACTTGTTTTCAAAGCAATAACTCCTTGCCCGCCTCGGTTATAGGATGGAAAATCTTCAAGCTTTGTTCTCTTGCCAAAACCATTTTCAGACAAGCATAAAATGGTCTTGGAAGGATCGCCAATCATTAAAGAGATAACTTTCATGCCGTCTTTAAGTGTTATTCCTTTTACGCCTCTTGCAGTTCTACCCATAGGACGAACTTTGGATTCATGAAATCTAATCAATTTCCCAGAGTAGGATGAAAGTAAAATATCATTATCTCCATTGGTAATGACTGTTCCAACTAATTTGTCGTCATCATCTAATCGAATTGCTTTGATGCCAGATTTATATTTTTTATTAAATAAATTTAGATTTGTTTTTTTAACAACGCCATTTCGAGTTGCCATAAAAATAAATTTATCTTCTGCAAATTCATCTACAGGCAAGATCTGCGTTACTGTTTCGTCATCATCCAGCTTCAACATATTGACTAAAGGCCTGCCTTTAGATGTTCTGCTTGCTACAGGGATCTCATATACTTTTAACCAAAAAACTTTTCCTTTGGTTGTAAAGCAAAGAAGTTGGCTATGAGAACTCAAAACATAGAGATTTTGAATTAAGTCTTCCTCCTTAACTGATGCACCAGCTTTGCCAACACCACCTCTTCGCTGCTCTCTGTATTCATCAAGAGGTTGAGTTTTCGCGTAACCACTTCTTGATAAAGTTAAAACTCGTGTCTCCTCTGGAATTAAATCTTCATTGGAAATGTCATGACGAGTGTCATTGATATTTGTTTTTCTTTCATCACCAAAATTTTCTCTAACTTCTATTAGCTCATCTTTGATTAACTGTAAGAGCGTTCCTTTGTCATCGAGGATTTTCTGAAGCTCTAAAATCACGGCTAGAATTTCATTGAATTCTGCCGAAAGATTATCTTGCTCTAGACCAGTAAGTCTTCCAAGTCTTAATTCAAGTATTGATTTAGCTTGGGTTGGAGATAACTTGTAGCTTTTTCCTTTTATACCATACTCAGATGAGAGGCCTTTAGGGCGACAAGCATCCTTGCCAGCTTTTTTAAGAATTGTCTCAATTGGACCCGCTTTCCAAGATTTCTTGCATAGCTCAGTTGCTGCAATCTTGGTATCTTTAGATTTTTTAATTATTTTAATAACTTCATCAATGTTGGCTATTGCAACCATTAATCCCTCAACAACATGACCTCTCTCTTTAGCCTTTCTAAGATCAAACTTTGTTCTCTTTATAACAACATCCTTTCTATGTTTTATAAATTCTTGAAGGATCTCTTTAATGTTCAATACTCTGGGTTGACCATCTACAAGAACAGTAAAATTTATACCAAAGGATTGTTCTAATTGTGATTGAGCAAACAAGTTATTTTCTAGAACCTCAACCGACTCTCCACGCTTAACCTCGATGACCACCCTCAGACCATCTTTATCAGATTCATCCCTAATTTCGCTGATTCCATCTATCTTCTTTTCTTTTACCATCTCAGCAATTCTTTCCAGCATTTTTGCTTTATTTACCATGAAAGGTATCTCATTAATTATCAACGAGCTCTTTCCTGATTTATCCTCTTCTACAGAAGTTTTGGCGCGGATATGAATAATCCCTCTACCAGTTTTATAGCCTTCGTATATTCCAATTCTTCCATCTATAGTCCCACCTGTAGGGAAGTCAGGGCCGGTAATAATTTGAATGATTTCATCAATACTAGCTTTAGGATTGTCCAATAAAAGCAAGCAGCCATTTAATACCTCTGTTAAGTTATGTGGAGGTACATTTGTTGCCATTCCAACCGCGATACCTGATGAGCCATTAACAAGCAGAGCTGGTATTCTTGTAGGCATTACATCAGGGATCTGCTCTGTTCCATCATAATTAGGAGAATAACTGACTGTTTCTTTCTCTATATCATTGAGAATCATATCTGTAATTTTTGCCATTCTAACTTCGGTATAACGCATGGCTGCTGGAGAGTCTCCATCGATGGAGCCAAAGTTACCCTGCCCCTCAACCAAGGTATATCTCATTGAAAAATCTTGGGCCATCCTCACCATTGCCTCATACACAGCAGAATCACCATGAGGATGATATTTACCTATTACATCCCCTACAACTCTTGCTGATTTTTTATAAGGCTGTCGATAAGTATTTTTTAGAATATGTTGTGCATATAAAATTCTTCTATGCACTGGCTTTAGACCGTCTCTTACATCTGGAAGTGCTCTTCCATGAATAACACTCATTGCATAACTTAGATATGAAGTTTTTAGCTCATCTTCAATGTTTATTGGTAAGATTTGTTTTGCAAAATCAGACATTTTTTAACCTTAAAATTGATATTTTTTACGTGCAGAAAATTCCCTTAATTAAGGTTAAATTTTACCATACTTCGGGGGGAATTTAGTCTTTAAATTCGGCTACAATTTGGCCGATTGATTCCTTTGCATCGCCAAATAACATTCTAGTATTTTCTCTAAAAAATAATGGGTTTTGGACCCCAGCAAAACCAGAAGACATTGATCTTTTGAGAACAAAAACTGTCTTGGCATTATGAACTTCTATGATTGGCATTCCATAAATTGGACTTCCTTCCTCCTCAGTTGCAGAAGGATTCACAACATCATTAGCGCCAATAACTATTGCTACATCTATTGTGTCCATGGAAGGGTTAACATCATCAGGTTCGGCAAGCAAATCATACGAGACATTTGCTTCTGCTAACAAAACATTCATGTGACCAGGCATACGCCCTGCGACGGGATGGATTCCATATTTTACTTCTGTGCCATTCTCCTCTAAAAGCTCCCCCATTTCTCGAACAACATGCTGAGCTTGAGCAACTGCCATGCCATACCCGGGAACCACCAGAACACTGGACGCATTTTCTAAAATTAGGTATGCATCATCAGAGGTAATGGGTTTAACTTCACCCTGCTCTTCAGAGGAGCCTGTTTGACTGGATGATGCGTATCCAACAAAAAGAATATTCGTGATGGTTCTATTCATAGCCTTGGCCATTATAATAGTTAAGATTAATCCACTAGCTCCAACAAGCGACCCAGCAACGATTAACACGTTATTAAGCAATAATAAGCCTGCAAAAGCTGCAGCAATTCCTGATAATGAGTTAAGAAGGGAAATAACGACAGGCATATCTCCACCACCAATAGGCATCACAAATCCGATACCAGCAATTAATGTTATGCCTAAAAAGATTAGGAAGTATGATGGAACTTGCGGCATAAACTGAGAAATGGTTGGCTCAGCAATCACATAGATTAATGCTGGCATACTTAAGTAAAAGAAAGATATAAAAATGTTTGTAATCATTGAGCCTTTACCCAACTTTAACTTTTCAGATAGCTTTCCATATGCTATCAAAGAGCCTGTAAAAGTTATGCCTCCAATATAAATTGTTAACATAATTAGCACATGCTGGAATGCAGAGTTACTTGGTTCATTGAACGATGACCATGCAATTAAAAATGTAGCCAAACCACCAAAGCCATTAAATAAAGCCACCATTTCTGGGATGGCAGTCATCTTGACCTTCAGAGCGATAATAGAACCTATTAGACCGCCAAGCAAAATACCAGCAAGGATAATCTTAAGGTCAATTTCTAAACTTAAACAAGTGACTCCAACCGCAGAGAACATGGCAAGGGCGGATAGATAGTTTCCCTTAACTGCTGTGGCTTCTTTTCCAAGCATCTTTATCCCCAGAATAAACATTACAGAGGAGACAATGTAAACAATGTTTTGGATGACTTGGATGTTGGCTATATTTTCCATTTTTTATTTCTTCTTGAACATACTTAACATTCTGTTTGTAACTAAGTAGCCGCCAAAGACATTAATAGAGGCAAATAAAATAGCACCGAAAGCTAAAATATCCTGCATCTGGCCAGAACTTGACAGCATTAACGCACCGACTAACGCAATTCCAGAAATAGCATTGGCACCTGACATTAAGGGAGTATGAAGAGTACTTGGAACTTTTGAAATCAGCTCCAAACCTAAAAAAATAGACAATAGTAGAACAAACCCTAGCAAAATATACATTTCCATTATGCAAACCTCTCATTCATTATTTTTCCTTCGTATGCAAGGACACTGCTTTGGATAACCTCATCTTCAAAATCAAAATTAAGGATATGAGATTCTTCGTCATAAAAATCAGTGATCCAATTAATAATATTATTTGAGAGAGCAAAAGAAGCATGTGAAGAAACTTTTGAAGCCAAGTATGAGATACCTACAACTTTAACACCGTTAATATCTACAACTTCATCAGTAACAGAACCTTCTACATTTCCGCCTGTTTCTACAGCCATATCAAGGATCACACTTCCTGGTTTCATTTTTTTAATTGTGGCCTTATCAATAATTTTAGGAGCTGGTCTTCCAAAGATTTGAGCTGTTGTAATCACAATATCTGATCGTTCGCAGACAAGGCTTTGTAGTTCTTTTTGCTTAGATATTTGCTCGGGGGTTAATTCTTTAGCGTACCCTTGGTCAGTTTGGCCGGTATCACCTAAATCAATTTTTACAAACTTTGCACCAAGAGATTTAACTTGTTCCTCCACAACATCACGAGTATCAAATGCTTCAACTCTGGCACCCAACCTTTTGGCTGTTGCAATGGCTTGCAAACCTGCAACACCAACCCCAATAACAAATACTTTAGCTGGTTTAAGTGTTCCTGCTGCAGTCATCATCATTGGAAGAGCTGAGGATAAATGTTGAGCAGCCTCCAAAACAGCTGCATAACCTGCAAGATTTGCTTGTGAGCTTAATACGTCCATTTTTTGAGCCCTAGTTATTCTTGGTATGAATTCCATGCTCACTACATTAATCTTTGATTGATTTAATGCTTTAAGTTCATCACCCGAATTAAATGGATCCAACATGCCCAAAACAGTGGACCCAGCTTGCACCATACTTGATTCATCAGTGGTAAGAGAGGAAGGAGTAATTATAAGATTGCCCTTTGCAAGACACTCTTCCCTGGATATTGCGTTCAACCCTAGATCAATAAAAACTTGGTCAGGGATATTAATTCCATTTCCAATGCCTGATTCAAATGAAAATGTTATCCCCTGAAGATTGATGATCTTACCAGCTGTATCTGGGTGGATTACAGAGCGAAGATCTCTTGAGTCAGGGGATTTTAAAGCAACTATATGCATTTAACTTAATGTTTAAAATTTGTAGTACATTGCAATTTATTTAAAAGACATTGTCAATGTTTTATAAAAATGCTTTGTAAATAGGCTTTAGTAATAAAAAATATTGTAGTTGGGCTACAAAATTTTTAAAAATTTCTATAAATTTAGACTAGCACCACCATCAACTGTTACTAATTGTCCTGTCACAAGTTCACTTTTTTCAATTAAATTAACTATTACCTCGGCAACAGATTCAGGAGTACAAGTTTGCTTTAAGGGTGTTGTTGTTTGCACTCGTAATTTAGCTGCTTCATACATCTCGGGTCCCATGCCGTTTTTCAACCATTCCCCCTCGATAAAGCCAGGGCAAACAGCATTTACTCTTATTGGGCCCAAATTCCTTGCCATAGATAAAGTCATTGTGTTTAAAGCTCCTTTTGAAGAGGCATAAGCGAGCGAGCTTCCAATGCCCTTTAAGCCGGCTATTGACGATACATTAACAACGCAAGAATTTGTAGCCCTTAAAAGATGCTCTTTTGCAGCTTTTACCATTTGAAATGGTCCTACTACATTAACGCCAAATATGTATTGAAAATCATTAGCGTCAAGACTGTTTAAGTCTGAATGATCCCAAGCAAACTTAGTTGTGCCAGCATTATTAACCAGAGCATCAATTCTACCCCACTTTTCAACAGCCATATTAATCGTAGCTTCACAGTCAGTATCTTTTGCAACATCTGCTTGCAACGCGAAAACCTCTGCTGTTTTGCTTGAGCATTTTTTTGCTACTATCTCGGCATCTGCTAAAGAAGAAGAGCATGTAATTAGCACATTCCATCCATTATCTGAAAGCATTTTTGCTGTAGCAGCACCGACTCCTCTACTTCCACCTGTAACAATAGCAACTCGTTTTTCTGACATAGTGTTAGCTTCCTTTTAGAAAAAATAATAAACTTCCCTATTCTTACACGTGATAATGTAATCATCCACTTTTTGAAAAGGTATTTATGACTCAAAATATTGACCAACATGAAGTAAATAAATTTGCTGAAATAGCTGAAAATTGGTGGGATCCAACTGGCGATTTTAAACCTTTGCATGTTATTAATCCGCTAAGAGCAAACTATATCAATCAAAAAATATGTGTAGAGGGTTTAAAGGTTTTGGATGTTGGTTGTGGCGGAGGACTTTTAGCGGAAGCGCTTAATGCTAAAGGTGCTAATGTTACTGCTATTGATGTAACTGAAGCGAATATTGGAGTTGCTCAACTTCATGCAAAAAAGATGCAGATTGAAATTGATTACAGACATATAACCGCTGAAGAGTTAGCGGAACAGGAAAGCGAGTCCTTTGATGTAGTTTCCTGCCTAGAAGTAATTGAACATGTTCCTGATCCTGGTCAGCTAATTAAAGCATGTGCTGATCTTTTGAAACCTAATGGTCAGATGTTTCTTTCAACTCTAAACAGGAACCCTAGATCCTTTGTTACAGCAATTGTTGGCGCAGAGTATATTTTTAATATATTGCCAAAAGGAACCCATGAGTGGAATAAATTTATTAAGCCATCTGAATTAGAAAAATATATGCGAAATGCTGGCATTAAATTAATTGAGAGCAAAGGGATGTTTTACAACCCTATTTTCCATACAGCTAACTTAAATAATGACCTTGGGGTTAACTATATGATGCATGGATCTAAAAATGCCTAAAGGGGTTCTGTTTGATCTTGATGGTACTCTTTTAGACTCAGCTCCTGATTTTATTGTTAGCATGGACAATTTGCTAACAAAACATAATCGACCAAAACTTCATCCAGAAACCATCAGAAGTCATGTGTCTGATGGCAGCTGGAAGCTTACCAGCTTAGGCTTCAATATTGATATTTCAGATAGTAAATGTGTTGCTTTAAGAGCAGAGCTATTAGAGGAGTATGAATCAAATCTACTAAAACATGGCGGGGCCTTTGAGGGCATCAAGGAAATGCTGGCATCATTAGAGGATGATGGTATTCCTTATGGAATAGTGACCAACAAGCCGTTGCGTTTTGCTGAGCCAATTCTAATCAATGAACCTACATTCAAAAATTGTAAAACTCTCATATGTCCTGATCATTTGGATGCTATCAAGCCAGATCCTGAAGGCATTTTAAGAGGCTGTAAGGATTTAGGAATTCATCCAACTGAGTGCGTTTATGTTGGTGATCATGCTAAGGATATCGAGGCCGGCATAAATGCAGGAACAGAAGTTATTGCTTGCTATTTTGGATACTCGCTTAAAATTGGTGATTGTAGCGAGCATATTCTAGGTGCCAATCATCCAAATGAACTATATGAATTAATCTCAAAATTATAGAAATGAAGATCTCTAACAAGACAATATTGATTACTGGTGCAACAGATGGAATTGGTAAAGTTTTGGCAATAGAGTTTTCTAAGTTGGGTTCTAATATTATTCTTTTGGGCAGAGATGCGTCCAAGCTGGACAAAGTTTATGATCAGCTTGATCAATCCAATGCATCTCAAAAACATTTAATTTTAGAGGCTGATCTTGCCTTGTTAAATCATGAGTCAGCGCATGAAATTTTAAAGGCAATCACCAGTGAATATAATTCATTGGACGGCATTATCAATAACGCAGCTATATTAGGCACAATGACAACTTTAGAGGATTATGAATTGTCTCGGTGGGATGAAGTTTTAAATATTAATTTAAGGGCTCCATTTATACTTTCTAAAACTTTAAAACCTGCTCTTGAGAATGCGTCAGATCCAAGAATTATTTTTACATCATCTGGCGTGGCTAAAATTGGTAGAGCTTTTTGGGGGGCTTACTCAGTCTCAAAATTTGGCTTAAAAGGGCTTGCAGAAATATTTGCAAACGAACTCGAATCAACCTCTTCGATAAAAGTATTTAATTTCGATCCTGGAGCCACTCAAACTAAAATGAGAGCTTCTGCAAGACCTGCTGAGGACCCAAGCTCCCTGAAAACACCAAGTGAGCTAGTAGATTGTTACCTATGGTTTTTTAGCGAAGAAAGCTCTAATTCTAAAAAACACTATTTTGAATATGATGAACTTTCTAGGAAAGTGACCTCCACATAAGAAGGCTTAAATAAGTTCTCCAGGGCCTAAATGATTCATAAAACTCACAACTCAATTCATGCTTACTAAAAAAATACTCATGAGCATGTTTTATGCCAAGATCGTTAATCGGCATGACATCTGCATCTCCCAGATAAAACATTCTAGCCATTTGAACTGACCACGGGCCAATTCCTTTATTAGTAATTAGCAAGGTTTCAAATTCAGCTTTTGTTAGACCGCATAAATCACTTCGTTTGAAAGAAGACAATTCTGAATTCTGAATTAATCCACTTACATAATTTGCTTTTGATTTCGATAGACCTGCTTCTTGTAATGCTGCTTCTATACTTTTAGAGTATTTGTTACCTTGAATAATTGGTTGCACTCTTGACCAAATAGTTTTAGCTGCTTTAGTAGAAAGTTGTTGACTAACCACAACTGATGCAAGGTATTCAACGAAAGGAAGTGGGGAAAGATTGATTTTTATTGGCTCAGAATTTTGAAGATACTCACTAAGTAAATTAAAGTTTTTATTCCTAGAAATGCTTAATAAAGCTTCATGAGCTTTATCACTTTCCATAATTTTGCAATTCTAAAATCTGAGATTCAGTTAAATTCATACAAGAGCCTTCCCTCAGTGTTGATGGCAAGAAAATTGGTCCAATCCTCACTCTTTTTAATCTACTTACTTCTAGATCTTGGGATTCAAAAATTTTTCTAACTTCACGGTTTTTGCCAGTGAGCATGCAAACTGAAAACCATTGATTAGAGCTTTGCTTTTCTCCTGGAACAATATCTGAAAATTTATAAACCTCATTTTCAATCTTAATACCTGACAACATATTTTTTTTCTTTATCTCGTTGAAATTTCCTCTTGCTCTTACGAGATACTCTCTGTCAATTTCAAATGAAGGGTGCATAAGTTGATGTGCCATGGTTCCATCATTAGTAAATAGCATTAAGCCAGAAGTGTTTATATCAAGCCTACCAACTGCGATCCAATCCGGCTCATTTTCAACTTTTGGCAAAAAATCAAATACAAGCTTAATCTTTTTATCATCTTTCTTTGAGGACATTACTCCACGGGGTTTATTAAGCATAATGACTTTTAAATCAGCGGTTTTTAAAACTACTTTTTGGCCATCAAAAATTACTTCATCAGCATCAGAGACTTTCGTGCCCAAAGTAGCAATTTGACCATTTACAGAAATTTTATTCTCCTTGATCAATTGTTCGCATGAACGTCTTGAACCCAAGCCAGCTTGGGCTAAGAACTTCTGCAATCGCAGCATATAGTTATACGGCTTCTAGCTGATCTAGGGTTTCTTCGGCCGGTAATGCCTGAGGCAATGGAGGTAAATCATTTATTGATTTAAGGTTCAAATCATTCAAAAAATTTTTGGTTGTTTCATATAAAGCAGGTCGACCTGGAACATCACGATATCCTGCCACTTTAATCCATTCCCTATCAAGTAATGATCGAATGATTTGAGTGCTGACAGTCACTCCTCTAATATCCTCTATATCACCCCTAGTAACAGGTTGCTTATAAGCAATTATAGAAACAGTTTCCATTAATGCTTTGGAGAGTCTGCTTGAGGTATCATTCCATAGAGGGTAAAGACAATCACCATACCTCTCTCTTACCTGCATTCTAAACCCTGAAGCAACTTCTTTAATTTCAATTGAGCTATCTGTATATCTTTCTTCTAATAAATTTAAGGCCTCTTTAATGCTAGGTAAATCTACCTCTATGTTTTGCGATCCAATTAGTGTTCTAATCTCAGATAAACGAACCGGTCTTCCCGCTCCAAAAAGAATAGACTCAACAAGATTTGGTAAATTTTGAAAATCAGTCATCTAGTGAACTCCTCGGTTAGTTGATTTGAGATAAAGTTGATTGGAATTGTTATTTTGGATCAGTTCAACGTGTCCATCTTTGGCTAAATCTAAAGAAGCTAATAGTGCAACAACAACTCCCTGTTTACCTTCTTTTTTTTGATATGTTTGAAAAAATTGGATTACATTCCTTTTGCTGAGAATTGACAAAATTAATGCAATTCTTTCTTGTGTAGATAATTCTTCAAAATGAATTTCGTGATGTGCAGAAAATTTAGGTCGCGTGGAAACTTCATGAAATATTGCCGCAAGCTGTTTAGGGGATATATCTAAAGATGCCTCACGTTCTTTAAATTTTGGTAAAGCTGTTGTGGCAAGGAAGAAATCTCTATCCAATCTAGGCAAGTTAGAAATAGACTCTGACGCAGTTTTATACCTTTGGTATTCCTGTAGTCTTCTAATGAGCTCAGATCGGGGGTCTTGCTCTTCCTCTTCTTCTTCAGACTGCGGAATTAACATTCTAGATTTTATTTGAGCTAAAGTTGCAGCCATTACCAAATAATCGGCTGCAAGTTCTATCTTCAAGGCATCCATCAATTCAATATATTGAATGTACTGATCTGTAATTTCAGAGATATCTAAATCTAAAATATCTATATCTTTTTTTTGAATGAGATAAAGCAACACGTCCATTGGCCCAGAGAAGTCTTCTAAGTAGATCTCTAATGCTTCTGGTGGGATAAATAAATCGTCAGGAAGTTGCGTTAAAGCTTCACCTTTAAATTGTGGAAATTCTAGTTGCGCTTGAGACTTCATAAGTTCAATTTATACAAGATGCTGTAATTATAAGCCCTTTTTAACACAACATCTTGTGATTTTGCATAAAAATCTTGATTTCAGGGGTTTTCTAGATAATTGAAAAAGAATTAATTAGATCAATTAAAACCTATTTTTTTCATTTAATTGCATTAATATTTGATGCATGGAATCTATTTACCACACAGACAATACAAGAATTGTTGAAAAATTTGATCTTATCACGCCTAATGAGGTAATTTCAGAGTATCCACTTACCGATGAAATCTCAAAACTAGTTTATGGGACAAGGAATGAAGCTAGTCAAATCCTTCATGGTAAAGACGATAGAGTTATTGTTGTTTGTGGGCCATGCTCCATTCATGATCCAGAGTCTGCTTTCGAATATGCTCAATTACTAAAAAAAGCAAAAGACTCATTAAACGCTAATTTACTAATAATAATGAGAGTTTACTTTGAAAAACCGAGAACAACTGTGGGTTGGAAAGGTTTGATTAATGATCCAGACATCAATGAAAGCTATGATGCAAACAAAGGCTTAAAGCTGGCAAGAAAAATTCTAAGAGACGTTACTGCATTGGGGCTGCCTGTTGGGACAGAATTTTTAGATCCGATTTCACCTCAATATGTTGCAGATTTAATTTCTTGGGGAGCTATAGGAGCCAGAACAGCAGAAAGTCAATCTCATAGAGAGTTAGCTTCAGGACTTTCTTGCCCAATCGGCATTAAAAATGGGACAACTGGTGCATTAAAACCTGCAATTGATGGTATTCAAGCAGCCAATCATCCCCATGTATTCTTTTCAAATACAAAGGATGGGAGAGTATCTATCTATAAAACATCTGGAAATTCAGACTCACATATCATTTTGCGAGGTGGAAAAGAGCCTAATTTTAGCTCCGAAGCAATCAATCAGACATTAGCTGCATTGGTTGAAGCAGATGTGAATGACTCAATTATGGTAGATGCAAGCCATGGAAATAGTCAAAAACAATTTAAGAAACAAATTGATGTTGTGAATGACATAGCATTGCAAATATCTGAGGGCAATCAGAGTCTCAGAGGGCTGATGCTAGAAAGCCATTTAGTTGAAGGCAATCAAAGCATCACAGATAATCTAACATATGGTCAAAGTATTACTGACGCATGCATGAATTGGGATGACACTCTTAACTGCCTTCAGGTAATCAGCGAAGCTGTGCAAAAGAGGCGAGGCTAATTGAAAACAGACTTATTCACTTTCTCTGTTCAAGAAGCTGAAACTCTAGGAGTAGAATGTGCAATAGTTCTAGCTGCTTCAAAAGATCTGAAGAACTCCTCAGCTATGCCAAATGAATTGGCTTTACTCATTAAAGAAAAAATCCCTTTTTTAGAAGAACAAGAAATTCTTTCACACTTAAACAGATTGATTGATTTAAAGTTAATATCTTCAGAGATTAGCCCTCGATTTAATGAATCTTCTGCTAAGAAGAATTTATATAAATTAAAACTGCCTACAAAAAATACTAATGCTGGAAAGAGAAAACTTCATTACTCATGGACGCCCTCCGTTCAGGCATTTGAAGTATTAGGGATGGGTAATATTAATAAAGAATTTATTGAAAAAAAAGTTAATGAATTCAAAATGTATTGGATGGAAAAAAATCAAGTTAGAGATAACTGGAATGTATTATTTGTTGATTTTATTCGCAGAGAATGGGTTAAGGAAAATTCTGAAAATAAAGGTTTGCCAGTCTGCATAGATGAAAACTGGTTACCCTCTTCTGATGCCATTGATATTTTAGAATTAGCCAATGTCTCTAAAAATGATGCCTTAAAGCACCTAAAGGAGTTTATACTCTATTGGAAAGAGAATGGAACAGCCCTGAGATCTTGGAACTCAAAATTTGTGGATTTTGTGAAACGAAAAGAGTTAATTGGTTCTTACGAAGAAAAAGATGACAAAAAAAATTACAGACATAATGAACCAGGAGAGTTTTCTCAAAAGTTCAAAGATAGAACAAAAGATGACTCCTGGGCAGAAAATCTCGAGCTCTGAACGAAAACGCTTCATCGAAGCTATTGATAATCTATTTTTAAAGCTGGAGCTTTCCTATCATTATCAATTTTATAAAGTATTTGGAACGGATCACAGACTAAATGAAGCAAAAAAGCTTTGGGCAGAAAGCCTAAAAAAATATCCAGCTGAATGTATTAATGCTGCGGCAGAAACTGTAATTCAAGCAAACGATTACCTCCCAACGCTTACAGAAATACTCAAGGCATGTTCAGGGTCAATGGGCGCAATCAATATTCCAACTCCGCAAGAAGCATTTATTGAGGCTCAGAAATCTTCATCGCCAAGGCAAAGCTTTCCTTGGACTCACCCAATCATTTACTGGGCAGGAAGAGAGGTTGGTTGGGAATTAATTAATTCTCAAAATAATAACAATACTTTTCAAGCCTTCTCAAAAACTTACATGCGCTTGGTTCAAGAAATGAAAGAAGGTAGAGAATTTAAAGTTGCTCCTATAAAAGAAGCAGATGCTTTCGAGCCTGTAGATATCAATTTGCTGGAAAAACTAAGAAAGAAATATAACCTGTAAATGTAAAGTGTACTTTACAAAAAAGATGAACTATAATCCATCCCCGCTTGTCAAAATTAAGTAGCGTAAAAAATTATAAAAAATGTCAAAAAACGTCAGGATTTCTCTATATATTTTAGTCCCCGTAATCGCTTGGATGATTTCTGGTCAATTTGTAGCAGAGGTAGCATTAGCAGAAAAAGCAAATAATAAATTATCCTCAGTTGTGATTTCTGAAAGTGAATCTGCTTTCTTTTCACCTTCAATTAAATTGAATTCTTCAGCCACTTCTGAGAAAAGAGTAAATATTTTAGCCAAGACGTCTGGAGAAGTGATGCCAAATGATATTTTGCAGGGTGATTGGGTACAAAAAGACCAAGTACTCTGTAGGCTGGGAGTTGTTGAGCTTAATAGAACAGAAGTAAAGGCCCCATTCAAAGGTTATATTGAAAGAATTGTTAAGCCTGGCAATTATTTAAGCAAAGGTCAAACATGCGCTGTAATTATTGAATTAGATCCTATCACTTTTATTGCTGAGGTTCCTGAAACAGAAATTAAAAAGGTGATTAATGGGCAACAAGTTTCAATTGAACTTGTCACAGGAGAGGTGATCAAAAGCAAGTTAAGTTTTGTATCAAAAAGTGCGTCAGCTTCTACTCGAACCTTTAGAGTCGAAGCCAAAGTTTCTAATGCTAGCGGCAAGATAAGAGATGGAATCACCGGAACAATGACCATCCAAACCAATAAGGTGCTTGCCAATAAAATATCGCCATCCATTTTGCTGCTATCTGATGAAGGTGATCTTGGCGTAAGAGCTGTAAATGAAAATAATGAGGTTAAATTTTTACCAATCACTATCATTGAAGACACCAATGATGGAATATGGGTAACAGGAATTCCAAACTCCTCAAAGCTTATTGTGCTTGGTCAAGGATTTGTAAAAAATGGCGAGAAGGTGCAAACAACTTTCTTGTCTGATGTATGACTAAAATTGTAGATTTTGCTTTATCAAAAGCAAGAACTACCCTTGCCTTAGCTCTACTTGTGATTGTTGCTGGATCAGTTGCACGATCTTCTCTTGGCGTGGCTGCTGACCCGAACATCCAATTGCCTCTTGTAAGTGTTTCAGTATTTTTAGATGGGGCCTCTCCAGAAGACGCTTCAAGACTTATTGCAAGACCCTTAGAAACCAGACTAAGAAGTGTTCCGGGTGTAAAGGAGCTATCTTCATCCGCAAGGCTAAGTTACGCGCGAATTGTTGCAGAGTTTGAAGTTGGTTACAACATAGATACAGCTCTAAGAGATATTAAGCAAGCTGTAGAGGAAGTTAAATTTGAACTTCCAAGGGAAGCAGAAGATCCTCAAATCAGAGAATATTCCTTTGCTATGTTTCCAGTAATGAATTTAAGTCTCATTGGATCAGCTTCATTGAGACAAAAGGTTTATATAGCAAGAGAAATTCAAGATAAATTAGAATCTATCAGCGAAGTGCTTGCAGCAGACCTTGAGGGAGTTCCTCAAGAGGTTCTTGTGGGGATTATAGATAAATCCAAAATGGAAACCTATGGAATCACCTTGAACCAGCTATACAATGCTATTTCAAGCAATAACCTCATCATCCCAGGTGGAGCTCAAGATACGGGCTCAGGTAAATTTAATATTGAGGTTCCAGGAATTTTTGAAACTGCAGAAGATGTTTACAACATTCCAATTAAAGTTACTCAAGATGCGGTTGTAACCTTAAGTGATATTGGGGAAATTAAAAGAACTTTTAAAGATTATTCTTCTTTTGCAAAAGTTAATGGTGAGGATGCAATAACACTTGAAATTAGAATTAGAGTTGGTGCAAATGCAATTGATGCTAAAACAAAAATTTTAAAAGTGGTATCTGACTTTCAAGAAACCCTCCCCCCAAATCTTTCGATAGTAAAAACTAATGATGAAACTGTTTGGGCGGAAATGATGATCTCGGAGCTTGAAGGAAATATTATTACCGCTATTTTCTTGGTCATGGTTCTGGTCATTGCAAGCATGGGCGTAAGAGTTGGAATGTTGGTTGGTCTCTCAATTCCATTTTGTTTTTTATTAACCTTTATTATTTTAAAGGTGGTAGGAATTGAATTTAACTTTCTAGTCATGATGGGTCTGCTTCTGGGGTTAGGAATGTTGATCGATGGTTCGATAGTAGTAACCGAGTATGCTGATAGAAAAATTTCTGAGGGCTTGAATAGACTAGAGGCCTATCGATTGGCTTCTAAAAGAATGTTTTATCCAATCCTCTCATCCACCGCTACTACCATTGCGGCTTTTATACCTTTGATTTTTTGGCCAGGCTTTACTGGTCAATTCATGCGCTATCTTCCTGTAACAGTTTTTATTGTTTTAACTGCATCTCTTATATACGCAATGATTGTGACTCCTGTCATAGGCTCAATATTTGGACAAAGAAGATCTACCCTGGTATCTGGGGAAAATGAGCAAACCGGAGAAATTGTATTTGATAAGATTTCTACTTTTTATGGAAAATGGCTAAGGACATTTGTCAAAAATCCTGGGGAGACTCTAATAGCTGTTCTTATGCTTCTTTGGTTTTTTGGATATGCCATGTATGGAAACTTTGGAAAAGGAACCATTTATTTTGCTGATGTAGATCCTTTTGCGGCGCAAATAAATATTAGAGCGCGTGGAAACTTTTCTGCGCTTGAATCAAAAGAGATCATGGAAAGGGTTGAGTCTACTATTTATGAAGTGCGTGGTGTTGAAAATTTATATCTGACTACTGGTTCGCAATGGTTCAACTCTGGAGGAGATACCATGGCAAGAGGCTTTCTTGAGGTTGGAATGACAAATGGGGAATTAACTGGGAATGAGATTATTAAAAATGTAGAAAATGCAGTTGCAAGCATGCCAGGGGTAATAATAGAAATAACTCCAGAAGAGGGAGGCCCAGGTTTTGACTCACCAATAGAACTTGGTATTTTTGGAAGTAATGATGATCAAGTGAGCAAAGCAACTCAAAGAATTGAAAAATATTTACAGGAAGATGTCGTCGGTCTCATGAATATAAATTCAACATTGCCCCATCCTTTAATTGAATGGAAAGTTGAGGTTGATAAACAAAAGGCAGCTCAACTTGGTGTAAGCATGATAGACATAGGTGCACTAGTTCAAATGCTAACTAATGGTTTCAAGGTTGGAGAGTACAGGCCAGATGATTCCAAAGATGAAATTGAAATTAGAGCTAGGTTTGATACCGAGCTTAGATCGTTGAGTGGAATCAAAGATCTAAAAGTAAATTCAATAAATGGCCTTATTCCAATCAGCACCTTTATAAAATTAATACCAACTCAAAACCGTCAATCTGTTATAAGAAGAAATGGTGAATATTTCCATGAAATAGGAATTGCAACTGATTCTGGCTATCTTGTTTCTGATAAAGTAAAAGAAATTGGAGCATGGCTAGAAACTCAAGACTTTGGTTCTGATATTACAACCAAGTTTAGGGGGCAACAAGAAGAAACCGAAGAGGTTACAGCATTTCTAAGCGGTGCTGCTGTCACGGCTCTGGCTCTCATGCTAGTTTTATTAGTAACTCAATTCAATAGCTTTTATCAATCAATACTTGTGCTAAGTGCGGTATTTATGTCAGTGGTAGGTGTTCTAATAGGCCTAATGATAATGGGCAAGCCATTTAGCACTACCATGAATGGAATAGCAATTGTTGCGTTGTCAGGAATAGTTGTAAATAACAATATTGTTCTTATAGACACTTTTAATAGGTTGACTGGAGAATTTCCTAATCTCTCAAAAGAAGATGTGATAATGAAAGCTTGCAAGCAACGCCTTAGACCGATTCTATTAACTACTACGACAACCATCTTTGGTCTTCTGCCGCTTGCTGTGGGTGTAAGCATTGATGTATTATCCAGAGAAATATTAATAGGAAGCCGTGTTGTTGAATGGTGGACATTGTTGGCCTCATCTATAGTGTTTGGCCTCTCATTTAGCACTGTTCTAACTTTAATTTTTACTCCAGCCGCACTAATGCTTCCATCCAGAATAAAAGTACGACTTCAAAATAGATTTGGTCTATTTAAAACAGCAAGTTAAGTGCTCAAAAAAATAGCATCGGTTACAATAAAGCATGACAAAAAAAGATACAGTGAATTTTGAATCATCTCTAAAAAAACTCGAGCAAATTGTTGCCAAGCTTGAAGATGGAGACATTAACTTAGAGGATAGTGTTAAGTCTTTTGAAGAAGGGATTGGATTAGTTAAAGAATGTCAGAAACAGCTTTCTGCAGCTGAGTTAAAAGTAAAGAAACTGTTAGATAGTGGCGATTCGGTAGACCTGGATAGCTAAGATTGGATTTATGTCTTTAAGCTTTCTATCTGAATGCAAAGAGAAAGTATTCAATCGAATAGATTGCTTGCTTCCGGATACTAATAAGATAGCTTCCTCGATGCGATATTCTGCTTTGGCGGATAGTAAATGTATACGAGCCGGATTAGTTTTTGCTTCTGGTAATCTAAATAAAGAAATTTCTAATTCAGCATTAATTGACATGGCTACTAGTATTGAGCTCATGCACACCTACTCTTTAATTCATGATGATCTACCCTCAATGGATAATGATGAGATGAGAAGAGGGCAAGCCTCGAATCATATTAAATTTAATGAGGCTACAGCTATCTTAACTGGGGATGCACTGCAAGCTTTGGCATATGAAAATATTGTTTCATCTCCAAACATAACTCAATCGCAAAAAATTTCATCAATCAAAGCCCTTTCAAATGCATGCGGACATGAAGGCATGATTCTAGGTCAACAATATGACTTAGATGCTGAAAATAATGAATACAATGATATTAAAAAAATTCACGAGCTAAAAACAGGAAGATTGATTAGAGTTGCAATGACTATGCCTCATCTAGGAAATGAAAATCAAAAAAATCAACTAATACTTTTAGATGAAGTTGGTAGAGATCTCGGCCTCGCTTTCCAGATTATAGATGATGTGCTGGAGGTATCTTCAGATTCAAGTACGCTTGGTAAAAGCAATCAGTCAGACCTAATGAATAAAAAACTAACCTATGTAAATACTTTTGGTAAACAAGCGTCTATTGATCAAGCTCATGCCTTATCGAGTGCATGTATTTCTAAATTAAAGAGTTCATTTCATGATAATGAGGTTGCTGCATTGCTTGAATTAGCTGAATTTATGGTTGAAAGAAAAAGTTAGAATGAAAATATTCTCTGAAATTCCATCGAAACCTCCTAAAACGCCTATTCTAGACAAGGTAAATTTACCTGAAGACGTAAAAAATTTATCTCCTATAGAACTCGAGACATTAGCTGATGATGTTCGAGCGTATATGTTATACAGTGTTGGTCAAAGCGGAGGGCATCTTGGTGGGGGTCTAGGAGTAGTAGAGCTAACAGTTGTTTTGCAATACCTATACAACACTCCTGATGACAAAATAATTTGGGATGTAGGCCACCAAGCCTATCCTCATAAAATTCTAACCGGAAGGAAGGATGCTCTTACTTCAATTCGACATAAAAACGGGCTAGCTCCGTTTCCAAATCGAGCAGAGAGCCAATATGATGCTTTTGGGGTTGGTCATTCCAGCACCTCAATCAGTGCAGCGCTTGGCATGGCAATTGCCAATCAGGATACAAATAAAAAGGTTGTTGCTGTTATTGGTGATGGAGCTATGACAGCCGGAATGGCATTTGAGGGTTTAGCTCATGCAGGCCATATTAAACCAAATATGTTAATCATTCTTAATGATAATGATATGTCTATCTCAGAAAATGTTGGAGGATTAAACAATTATTTTTCAAGAATCTGGGCATCAAAAGTCTACAAAGGAATAAGAAAAAGTGGAAAAAGTTTTTTAGAAAATCTGCCTCAAGCTCATCACATAGCAAGAAAAGTTGAAACTCAAATGAAAGCTATGGTTGCTCCTGGAAGTATCTTCGAGGAATTAGGGTTAAATTATATCGGCCCAATTGATGGTCATGATATTAATGAATTGATGACAGTTATAGGAAATTTAAAGGACTTTGAGGGTCCACAGTTTTTACATGTGATTACCAAAAAAGGTGCTGGGTTGGATCCTGCAGAAGCAGACAGAATAGGCTTTCATGCCATTGGAAAAATTAAACCATTGGATGCACCTAAAAAAAAGAATGGGCCGAAATATCAAGATGTATTTGGACAATGGATTGTTGATATGGCCAATGAAGATCAAGACTTGATGGCCATTACTCCCGCCATGAGTGAGGGTTCAGGGTTGGTCAATTTCAGCAGAGAGTTTCCTGAAAGATTCTTTGATGTGGCTATTGCCGAACAGCATGCGGTGACTCTCGCTGCAGGAATGGCATGTGAAGAAAAAAAACCTGTTGTTGCAATCTACTCAACCTTTCTTCAACGGGCTTATGATCAATTAATCCATGATGTAGCTTTACAAAATCTGAATGTATTGTTTGCAATTGACCGAGCTGGATTGGTTGGAGAAGATGGTCCAACTCACTCTGGTAATTATGACCTTACATACCTTAGATGCATTCCAAATATGATTGTTGCAGTGCCCGCAGATGAAAATGAAGCAAGGAAATTACTAACTACCGCTTATATGCATAATGGTCCTGCTGCGGTTAGATATCCAAGGGGTGGTGGAATTAATGCTTCAATAGAGTCTGATCTGAAACCAGTAGAAATTGGTAAAGGAAGAATAATGGATATCCAAGAATCAGATATGCTGGTACTGAACTTTGGAGCACTAATAAAAACTTCAGAGGAAGTAGCTCAAGAGCTGAATGCTACTTTATTAGATATGAGATTTGTGAAGCCATTAGATAAAGAATTAATTGCGGAACATTCTCATGATAAAAAAGCAATTATCACTATTGAAGATGGAGCCATATCTGGCGGAGCAGGCTCGGCAGTTGCTGAATGGGCTCAGGAAAATAAAGCAAAGCAGCAAATTATCATATGCGGCATCCCAGATGAATTTATAGAACATGCCAGTAGATCAGAAATGCTTGAGATGGTTGGACTGGATAAAAAAGGAATTCTTGCTAGAGTGAAAGACTGCTTATCTTAAGTGGCCCATCTTCTCTCTTTTAGTATCGAGATAATTTTGGTTCTTTTCATTAGCGCCTTCATGAAGAGAGGTTCTTTTCACAACCCTTATGCCAACTTCCTCTAGAGCATCTACTTTTTTTGGATTATTTGTTAAAAGATTTACTGAGGTAATATTGAAATGCTCCATTATATCCAAGCAAATATTATATTCTCTTAAGTCTGCTGGAAAACCTAACAATTCATTGGCCTCAACAGTATCATGACCTTGATCTTGTAAAGCATATGCTCTAATTTTATTAACCAATCCAATGCCTCTGCCCTCTTGTCTCAGATATAAGAGAATCCCAGATTTATTTTCAGCTAACATTTTTAGTGCTGACTGTAATTGAGGCCCACAATCACACCTAAGGCTATGCAAAGCATCTCCAGTTAAACATTCAGAATGGACTCTGCACATCACAGCATCTTGATTATTTATATCGCCAATAGTTAACGCTATATGATCTTTACCATTGGGTTCTTCAAATGCCGAAATAGTAAAATCACCAAATTTTGTAGGCAATAATGATTCAGAGACAAATTTACAACTATTCAATTGATTTAAACTAGGATTAAAATTCCGTAAATTATACCACCGGCAAAAAATCCTGCTATCAAATCATCAAGCAGAATACCAAAACCTCCTTGTATATTTTGATCTACCCAAGAAATTGGCCAAGGCTTCCAGATATCAAATAATCTAAAAAGTAAAAAAGCACATAAATAGGTCATGATTCCATGGGAAACGAAAGATAAGGTTACAAGCATTCCTGCCACTTCATCGATTACAATTGCTGAGTGATCCTTGGAATCACTATCTTTTGTTGCTTGAGAACAAACCAACCAAGAAAATAATATAAAAATTGGCAAAATTACATTAGCTGTTGGATGCAAAAACTCTGCAAAGTACCAAATGAGCAAAGCAGCAAAACTCCCCCATGTTCCAGGTGCTGGTCTTAGCAAGCCTATCCCAAACCATGTAGCAAAAAGATGAGAAGGTTTTTTTAAATTGGGAAAATTCATCCTACTGAAAATGATCCCAGTTTCTCATTGAGCCTTGATTATTAGTTAGTATTAGTTTTTTACCACCCATAACGCCAATAGTATGGCATTTTTTTTTGCAGGAATTGAGTTTAGCTTGAAGAGTAAATAGTTTTTTTGGCGGGACAGTAAATAACAGTTGATAGTCATCTCCAAATTCCAAGCATTGCTTTTTATATTGTTTATCAACTACGGGCACTTCGTCTAAATCGACATTGCATCCAACCCCTGAGCTTGAACTTAAATGAGAAAGATCTTGCACAATCCCATCAGAAATATCGATAGCTGAAGAGGCAATACTCGCAATCATTCGTCCATAGGCTATTTGCGCAGAAGGAAATAAATAAGGTTTTGTTTTGCTGTTGAGTTCGCCACTTCTTTTGTATTCTTTCAACCCTATATATCCAGATCCAAGAGCACCAGATAAACATAATACATCCCCAGATTGAGCATTGGATCTCAATAAATATTTTTTCTCCGGTTTGCCTAATACTGTTACGCTGATCTGCAAAGGGCCTTTTGCTATATCGCCACCAATTAATGGAAACTGAAATTCTCGAGAAATTTTTTGCAACCCTTTTTTGAAAGCTTTCATCCAGTCTGAATTAAAGTTCGGCATTACCAAAGAAAGATTGAAGGCAATAGGATTGCCGCCCATTGCTGCAATATCACTTAAAGCTGTTGCAACAGATCTATAGGCAATTGATTCTGCAGGCATAGATTTTAAGAAATGCACTCCAGCTACAGAAGTATCTGTACTAATAAGAAGTTTAGAATTAGCTGCAATTACAGCGCAATCATCACCACCGGCAAGATTAATACCATTGGTTGTTAAATAAGAAGCACCTATTCCTGATAGGTACTTCTTAATAATTGAAAATTCTGAGCTTATATTAACTTGGGTATCTTTCAAATAATCCAGTCGCGCCCATTCCACCACCAACGCACATAGTCACAATACCAAATTGCTTATCTTGGTTATTAAGTTCGCGAACAATATGACCAACTTGTCTAGATCCTGTCATGCCAAAGGGATGTCCAATTGAAATTGAACCACCATTTACGTTAAGTTTATCCATTGAGATGCCTAATTGATCTCTACAATATGCAACTTGAACTGCAAAAGCTTCATTCAGCTCCCAAAGATCAATATCATCAACACTCATATTATGAGATTTTAAGAGCTTTGGAACAGAAAATACTGGTCCAATCCCCATCTCATCTGGTTCGCAGCCCATGGTTGTAAATCCTCTAAAATAAGCCATTGGCTTTAAGCCAAGTTCAAGAGCTTTTTCTTCACTCATGACCAAGGTTACTGAAGCACCATCTGAAAGCTGAGAAGAGTTACCTGCAGTAACAGACCCATTCTCAGGATCAAAGACTGGCTTTAATGCTGCCAAGCCTTCTAGCGTTGTTCCAGGTCTATTACACTCATCTTTGTCTACTGTGTAATCAACTTCTTTGGATTCACCTGTCTCTTTATTCATAAGCATCATCTTTGTATCCATTGGAATGATCTCATCAACAAACTTGCCAGCTTCCTGTGCAGCCGCTGTTCTTTTTTGGCTTTCAAAAGCAATCTCATCTTGAGTTTCTCTTGAAACGTTGTATCGGTTAGCAACGCATTCAGCAGTAATTCCCATTGGATGGTAAATACCAGGATGACTTTCCGCTAATTTTTCATTAACAAACCCATCCATGTTTTGCTTACCTGAAAGCATGGTAATTTGTTCAACACCACCAGCTATCACAGCGTCATAACACCCTGCCATAATTTGACTTGCGGCCATGGAGATTGATTGCAATCCAGAAGAACAATAACGATTTACGGTTGTTCCTCCAACTGTTAGTGGAAGATTAGATAAGACTGCAGCATTTCTGCCTATGTTGTGCCCCATTGCCCCTTCAGGATTTCCACAACCCATAATGACATCTTCAACCACTTCAGGTGGCAAATTAGGATTCCTATCCAACATAGCATTAATAATATGAGCTAACATGTCGTCTGGACGAGTCAGATTAAACCCTCCGCGATGTGATTTAGCAAGACCAGTTCTTACACTATCTACAATAACCGCTGTTTTCATTTTTTATACTCCAAAATTAGTAACGAGTTATTCTAAACGATCGTCGTCATTACTTAAAGACTTATACCAATTTGGTATTAAATCGATATTCAGCTCTTTAGCTTTTGAGAAAATATAAGGGAGAGTGATTGGGCTAAAAGGTAAGATTAACAAAATACCCAAGCCTAAATTTTTAAGAATTTGACGCAATTGAGAATTAGCTAATTCTAATTCATGCTGAGAGACAGACCCTTCAACAAATTTAAGATAGGTATCGAGCATTTTTTTATTTTCACGATTTTCTTCCAGAAAACTCTCTTGGAGTTTTACAAGGATTGTATTAAAACGTTTAGTAAAAATTTTCATCAAAAAAAAGCCCGGAAGTAATCCGGGCTTTATTATATCTAAAATGAATGATTAAAAATTCATTCCAAAATTAATACCAAAGATCTTAGGATCTATGGCAACACCATTTTGGAAACCACCCACAGTTACATCTGTTGAGTAATAGGCATAAATGTGATCTTCGTCACCCATATTTCTAACGTAAGCCCCAACATACCACGCCTCAGAAACAGGAGTGTATTTAACAGATAGATCAATCAAGCTGACATCTTCAATATGACCACGAGGTCTATTAAATGCAGTACTGTAATAATCATCTCTGTATGAATAATCCATTCTAAAAGCCCATGAGCCACCTGCTGTATCAACAAACTTAGTTACACCTAATCTGTAGTTCAACTCAGCTGCAAAAGGAAGCGAATTACCAGATAAATCTGCTTCAACTCCATCTGTTAATGGGCAAGGAAGTGTTGTTGAATCCAAACCAAAGAATGGAACTGTACATAACGGCCCAAAAGATTTGAACATGTAGCCAGCATCTGTTGGAGTGTATAAAACCAAAGCACCAAGCAAAGGATTCTGCGCTGCTATTCCAAGATAACAGTCATTTGAAGGAGCTGCTTGTCCTACAAAAACTAAAGGATTACAAGTTGCTATCAGAGGTGCAAAGTCAGAAAAGAATCCTGTAGCTCCAGCTGGAAGCGGAAGCTTCTTAGTAGCTTGATTTGGATTTAGTGGATCAACTGACTTGAAGTCCTCGATCTCTGTGCTTGTATGAGATACAAAACCATCAATCATTAAGGTATCAGATAACAACAATGTAAATTCTGCTTCTATACCTTCAATTGTTACATCGGCATTTTGGTTAATGGAAGCACGATTAACAATTTGTGATAGCTGAAGACCTTCATAATCATTGGTGTATGCAGATACATTTAACTGAAGAGCTCCATTCATAAGAGTACTTTTTAAACCTACTTCAAATACATTTGCCACTTCTGAATCAAAGTTTTCCAGACCTACAATATCAGTAGTATTGAAACCACCAGGCTTGAACCCAGTTGAGTAGGTTGCATAAAGAAGTTGATTGTCATTGAGCTGATGATCAAGACCAAGTTTATAGGTTGACTCTTCAGCAGCATAGCTTCTAGGGATTGGAGCTGGTTTTACAGTTCCATAGAAGCCAGCACCTTGATTCTGAAGGTCAAGCAAAGAATTAAAAGCTTTATCATTGATCTCAAATTCTGTATATCGTCCACCAATTGTCAAAGTAGTAAGATCACTTATATCAAAGTACATTTCACCATAAATAGCTTCACTGCTTCTGTTGATGTTACTGTCAACATGGAAGTATTGTTGCCACTCAGCTAAATGTCTTGGTCCAATGGATGCATTGGCTCCTGCAATGGCCCCATTTTTAGCCGCATTTAGTGTATAGCCTTGGGCTTGAGCAGGAGGTAGTAAACCTGCCAAGACAAGTTGAGTTGCTTGTGCTGATGCTACTGGTAAAGTTTGGAACCAACTAACCCAGAATGGTGCTCCACCATATGGGGCTGAGTCTGGGAAAATAGCACCTAAAGGTCCAGTTGATACATCACCCCAATAATTCATGTATGGAGTGCCAATGTTGTAATTTGTTTCACTGTCCGCAGCAGAGGCGAAAAGACCAAAAGTGAAGTTAAAAGCACCATCATAGTCAGATGAGAATCTTAACTCATACTGCTCCCACTCAGATTCGTTGAAAGATCTGTCCATGGCTTGATCACTTGTGTATGTTTTCATACCTAAAGCTGCGCCTGACATATTACCTTTGGTCGTATCATAGAAAATATTTGAAGTTATTGGCCCCATTGAATATGGAACAACAGATACAGAGTGATCATAATCTGCAAAGTCTTCATACTCTCTTGTATGGTATGAATATGTGAAAACCATATTCATGGTATCTGAAAGAGCGCTGTTAATTTCAAACACAGTATTCTGAAGCGTAGCTTCGTGAGTTGGTTCAAAATCAAGATTTACGCTTCTCAAATCAGCAGAAGGATTGTTCTCATAAATTGTGTAATTTAAAGCTGTGTTTTGGTATTGCAGGTAAGGGACCCAATGACCATAACTTCCAGGTGACCATACAGCATCATTGCCGCTTTCAAATGGGCTACAACCGTAGAATTTGTCTTGTTTACAGAACTGTCTTGCAGCTCTTAATCTTTGGTCATCTGCTTGAGTAGTTTCATAGATCAAAGTCATGGTTGTATCATCTGAATAATCATACTCAAAAGACATCCTCGCGCCCTGAGTGTTCCTATCATCAAGCTTATTACCTGTATGATTATTCATTACAAAGCCCTCTCTTTGAAGAGAAGCAAATGCAAACCTTGATCGTAATTTATCTGTTAGAGGTAAATTAACTGCTCCTTCCATTCGTAATGAATCGTAATCAGCGACATCAGCTTTAAGATAACCGCCTGCTTCAGCATCAGGTCTTTTTGTGATCATCTGAATCAAACCACCAGTTGTTCCTGCGCCGAACAATGAACCTTGTGGTCCGCGCAGAACCTCTACACGCTCAACATCAAAAAATTCTTGCTCATAGAGTCCACTTGCAGATGCAGTTTGACCATTCCAGAAATATCCAATACTTGCACTAGTAGAGTTACCTACAGCAAAGTTACCAATACCCCTAAGAGTAATGCCAGAACCTGAATACGCTCCCTTTGCAAAACCTAACGTTGGAACTGCAAACTGAAGATCCTCAAAGTTTTCAATTTGTTTAACCTCAAGATCAGCACCGGTTATCGCAGTAATCGTAATCGCAGTATCTTGTAGATTTGTTTCCTTTCTTAATGCAGTAATTACAACCTCTTCTATCTCTCGAGCTGAATCCTCTTGAGCTATTGTTGGAATTGCACTAAATGAAAATGCTAATAAAAAAGCATAGAAATATCTGTTCATAATCTTCCCCCTTAAAGTTGATTGATTGAACTAGTAAATGAATGATATACCTAATGCTTAAGGCATTGCAATGTTTATGCGTTTGCTATTTTTATTATATTTTTTACTTATAAGTTAAATAAATACTATTTATTTTAACTGAGAGGAGCTTTTACCTAAAACCTGCCTGGCAACAATAAGTTGTTGGATTTGTTGAGTACCCTCAAAAATATCAAGAATTTTTGAATCTCGTGAGAACTTTTCAAGCAAATGATCCTCTGAAAAGCCTTGCATAGAGCATATTTCAACACATTTTAAAGAGATTCTATTGCCAATTCTGCCTGCTTTTGCCTTACCCATAGATGCTTCTTTAGAATTTGGCATTTTATTGTCCATCATCCAGGCAGATTTGTAGACCAACAATCTTGCAGCCTCTAACTCAGCCTCAAGCATCTCTAATTCATTCTGAATGGCTGTTTGTTGATGCATGGATCTACCAAAATTATCTTCATAACCCTCTTCAGCTAATAGCGCTCTAGTCATATCTAATGCAGCTTGACCAAGACCGATTGCCATTCCGGCAACCATCGGTCGAGTGTTATCAAAAGTCTGCATAGCTCCACCAAATGATTTCTTGGCTGCATTGATATCTGTTTCAATCTCTTCCTTCCCACCAAGTAAATTTTCGCGAGGAATCCTGCAATTATCAAAAATTAAAGTGGCGGTATCAGAAGCTCTGATACCTAATTTTTTTTCAAGCCTTGCAACGGTAAATCCTGGAGTGCCTTTTTCAACAATGAATGATCTGATTGCTGTTTTGCCCATATCTTTATTTAAGGTAGCCCAAACAACAACACAATCGCATCTATCTCCATCGGTGACATAGATCTTTTCTCCATTTAAGACCCACTCATCTCCTTCTAAGACAGCAGTTGTTGATATATTTTTTGAATCTGAACCGGCGGCAGGTTCTGTTATTGCCATGGCTGCCCATCTTTTTCCCCACAAAGCTTTTTGGTCTGGGTTACCAACCGCCATGATGGCAGCATTTCCTAATCCAGTGCCTGGCCTTGCGAGAAATAGCCCAACATCACCCCAGCACATTTGCTCTAAAGAAATTACAGCCCATAAATTTCTTCCTCCCAAATCCATTGACTTAGCCGAATCATTGCTCACGCCACTTTCTTTTTTTTGTGCTGCAGCAGCTTGATTAAGTTGCTCCATTTCTAGGGGTGGCTCATGCTCAGCTTTGTCATATTTTCTGGAGATAGGACGCAATATAAACTCTGCAGCCATCCTCATGGTCTCTTGAGTTTTTTGTAATTGATTAGGTAAAAGTGGATGAATCATCTTAAACTCCTGCGCCTCCTTCAAATATGCCGATGGCTCTTAAATTTCTATACCAAAGCTCAACTGGATGCTCATGTGTAAATCCATGGCCTCCAAGCAATTGCACTCCATCGGTTCCTATTTTCATTCCATGATGGGCAGCAAATCGATATGTAAGTGATGCCTGCTTATGAAAGTCTTCACTGAGATCTTTTAAGGCAGCAGATTTATATATCATTAATCTTAAGGCTTCAGTTTCAATTGCCATATCAGCAACCATAAAGGCCACGGACTGTCGGTTTGAAATAGGCTCATCAAAAGCTACTCGCTCATTGGTGTATGGAACAACGTAATCTAAAACGGCTTGGCAGACTCCCAGCGCTAAAGCTGACATACCGATTCGAGAAGAATCTATAAGCGATTCATAGTTAATAGAGTAATTATGTCCGCCGAGTTTTTGTGAAGCATTAATTTTGCAGTTAGATAAATTAATTTGTGAAAGAGGCGCGCCCTTTAAACCCATAAACTCTTTATCTTCAAGCGCCACACCTTCTTGATCTTTGTTCACAAAATACAAATTGCATTCACCCGATTCATTAGATGCAGAAATCAAAAAGGTATTAGCGTGATTTGCAAAAGCAACACCAGTTTTCGATCCATTAAGAATAATTTCTTCGCCATTCTCTTCTGCAGTAACGCTTGACTGATATGGATCAGTAGAAAGCAAAGCATTATTAATCCCTAGACCCACATGAAAGATTGATCCATTAACAAGTTTAGGTAACAGCTCTCCTTTTTGCTCTTCGCTACCATGCTCTGAGATAATTTGAGTAACTAACAAAGGAACAGACACCGACATTGCTAGTGATAGATCTCCGTATGCAAGTGCCTCTAGGGCCAAAGCATTTGAGACAGAATCCTGCTCTAATCCCATCCCACCATAAGCCTCCGGAATGATAAGGGGAATCAGATCTAAAGATTTAATTTTTTCTAGCAATTCATCGCTAGGCTTACCATCAATCTCAGTTTGTCTGGCAGAAGGACGAAGTTCAGTTTCAGCAAATTTTCTCAGCATGTCCCAAGTCATCTGCTGCTCTTCAGAAAGAGTGAGATCAAAAGGATGCTCTGTGTTGTACTCTTGCATAGATTTTTAGTATGAATTTAACTTTCGATTACTTGTAAAAGTAAAGCATTGTGTAAAGATGTTAAAGGTATTAATTAGTCAAATCAATGACTATTGATGTGACGAATATTCAAAAATTTGAATTATAAGAAAAGGTTTATATAGCTAACTAGAGTTTGAAAAATGAAAAAGGCAGAACGTGCGTTGATTGTATTAAAAATCTTAGATGAACATTATCCTGAAACTCCTGTTCCACTTGATCATCAAGATAATTTCACTCTTCTTATAGCAGTTTTGTTGTCTGCTCAATGCACCGATGAAAGAGTGAACAAGGTAACTCCTAAGCTTTTCGCGCTGGCAGATAATCCGAAGGATATGAGCGCTAAAAGCCCAGAGGAGATATATAACATCATAAAGCCATGCGGTTTAGGACCTCAAAAATCTAAGGCCATACACAAGCTATCCAATATTTTATGCAATTCTTATAACGGAGAAGTTCCTGCGGATATAAAAGCCCTAGAGAAACTCCCTGGAGTTGGTCATAAAACAGCATCAGTAGTTATTAGCCAGGGATTTGGACAGCCAGCATTTCCTGTCGATACTCATATTCATAGACTGGCTCAAAGATGGGGCCTGACCAAAGGAAAAAATGTCCAACAAACCGAAAAGGATCTAAAAAAAATCTTTCCACAAGATTCCTGGAACAAGCTTCACCTACAAATCATATTTTGGGGAAGAGAGTTCTGCCAAGCTCAACAATGTCATGGGATCACCTGTAAAATTTGTAAAGCAACTTTTCCTAAAAGATCTCGTCCTTTTTCCCACAAGAAGCCATAGATAATTTAGAATAAGACTTTCAAGCTTTTTAACAAAAATTATTAATACTTTTGGAGTAATCAATGGAATCTCAGGCTGATTCAATCTTTGCTAATTCACAAACTATCGAAACATATGATGCTGAACTATGGGAGGCCCTAGCTCGAGAGTCTACTCGTCAAGAAGAACACATAGAGCTGATAGCATCGGAAAATTATGCCAGCAAAAGAGTAATGGAAGCTCAGGGAGGACTGCTTACAAACAAATATGCAGAAGGCTATCCCCGCAAAAGATACTATGGCGGATGTGAGCATGTTGATATTGCAGAGGAATTAGCGATTGATAGAGCAAAAGAACTCTTCAAGGCGGATTATGCAAATGTACAGCCTCATTCAGGATCTTCAGCAAATGCATCTGCATTTTTAGCTATGCTCGAACCAAATGATACGATTCTTGGAATGAGCCTAGATCAAGGAGGCCATCTAACCCATGGAGCAAAAGTCAATTTTTCAGGTAAAAATTACACGGCATTCCAATATGGCCTTCATCCAGAAACACATGACATTGATTACGATCATGTGAGAGATTTAGCTAAAAAGCATAATCCCAAAATGATCATTGCTGGCTTTTCAGCTTTTTCAGGCACTATAGATTGGAAAATATTTAGAGATATTGCAGATGAGGTTGGTTCTTATTTTCTGGTCGATATGGCTCATGTTTCAGGGCTGGTTGCAGCTGGAGTGTATCCTTCTCCAGTGCCCTATGCCGATGTCGTGACCTCCACAACTCATAAAACTTTAAGAGGGCCAAGATCAGGAATAATTATTGCAAAATCAAATGAAGCTTTAGAAAAAAAATTGAACTCAGCTGTATTTCCTGGATCTCAAGGCGGGCCACTAATGCACGTAATAGCAGCAAAAGCTGTTTGTTTTAAGGAGGCTCTTGAACCAAATTTCAAAATATACATGCAACAAGTTATTGATAATGCAAAACTCATGTGCAAGGTTATTCAAGATCGTGGCATTGATGTTGTAACCGGTAAAACTGATAATCATATTGTTTTAATGGATTTAAGAAGCAAAGGATTGACTGGCAAAGATTGTGAGCTCGCTTTAGGTCAAGCAAATATAACTGTTAATAAAAATGCAGTTCCAGACGA
>CACJSU010000004.1 GCA_902596165.1 uncultured SAR86 cluster bacterium
AGGTTTCATTTGAGATTGACTTTAATGATACAACTATTAAAAAACATGCTCAAAAATCATCCATTGATTTCTCCTCTACTACATTTGTGAAAGAGGTTTGCAGAGCACGAACCTTTGGATCTGTAAAGGATATGGATAGCCTTCAATCTCAAGGTTTAGCATTGGGAGCCAGCGTTGCTAATGCTATTGCTATTGGAGAAGATGGCATCCTTAATGAGGAAGGCCTTAGATTTGATGACGAATTTGTAAAGCATAAAATGCTTGATGCCATAGGAGATTTATATCTTCTTGGACACAACCTTATTGGTCAATTTTCAGGCTATAAGTCAGGACACTCTCTTAACAACGAATTGTTAAGAAAAATTTTAGCGTCTGAGGATGCGTGGGAGGTAGTCACATTTGAAGATTCTTCAATTGCCCCCATATCATATGCAAGAGCACCTTTTGGGGATGCTATATAGTTCTGAGTAAAACAAAAAATTATTAGCGAATAAATTCATGTCATTTTTAACCAAAATATTTGGAAGCAGTAATCAGCGCGCATTAAAGCGCATGCAAGTATCTGTGGACAAAATTAATGCTCTTGAATCAGAGTATCAACAACTAAGTGATGATGAGTTATCGGATCTGAGAGTTAAATTAAGAGAGTCATCAAAGGATACGAGCTTTGAGTTATTAGTTCACGCTTTTGCTGCAACACGAGAAGCAAGCGTTAGGACGATTGGTCTGAGACATTTTGATGCCCAGATGCTTGGTGGTATTGCTCTATCAGAAGGAAACATTGCTGAAATGAAAACCGGAGAGGGAAAAACTTTGGTTGCTACCCTTCCAGCCTACTTGAATGCAGTCAAGAACAATAAAGTGATTTTAGTTACTGTGAACGATTATTTGGCACAAAGAGACGCCGACTGGATGAGGCCAATATACGAACGACTTGGGCTTACGGTTGGAGTTATTTATTCAAACCAATCATTTGAAGAAAAGAAATCTGCTTACCAATGTGATGTTATCTATGCCACTAATGGTGAACTGGGTTTTGATTATCTGAGGGACAATATGGCCCTTCGTGCTGAAGATAAAGTCCAGTGCTCGCTAGATTTTGCGATTGTGGATGAAGTAGATTCCATTCTAATTGATGAAGCTAGAACGCCTTTGATTATTTCTGGCCCCTCAAATGAAAGTGCGGATTATTACGTCCAAATTAAAAAAATTATCCCAAAACTAAAAGAACAATTAAGGGAAGGAACTGAGGATGAGCCGCTTACTGAAGATGAGATAGGTCACTATATTATTGATGAAAAAAATAGATCAATAGAGCTGACTGACGATGGGTATATGGTTGTTGAGCGACATCTTGAAGAATTGGGGTTACTTCAATCTGAAGATAGTCTATATTCCGTGAGTAATTTAAAGATCATGCGATATGTAAATGCAACTCTAAAAGCTGCATTCTTATTCAAAAAAAATGTCCATTACTTGGTCAGAGGCCATGAAGTCTTACTTATCGATGAGCATACTGGCAGAACAATGCCAGGCAGAAGAATGAGTGAAGGTATTCATCAGGCTCTTGAATGTAAAGAAAACACTCCTATACAGAGAGAATCTCAAACACTTGCATCCACAACTTACCAAAACTTCTTTCGACTCTTCAATCAGCTATCCGGTATGACAGGTACTGCTGATACTGAAGCAGCCGAATTTGCTGAAATATATGGACTCAATGTTTCAATTATCCCAACAAATAAGCCGATGGCTAGAGAAGATAATGATGATTTAGTTTTTCTAACTCAAGATGCAAAATTTAAGGCGTTGATTGAAGAAATAGAGCTATTGCGAAAAAAAAATGCACCAATATTGGTTGGAACGGCCTCTGTTGAGTCCTCAGAAATAGTTTCTGCCTTGCTGAATAAAAAAAATATCTCTCATCAGGTGCTTAATGCCAAGCAACATGAAAAAGAAGCAGAGGTTATTGCAAATGCTGGGCGTCCTGGTGTAGTTACTATAGCAACAAATATGGCCGGAAGAGGAACAGATATTGTATTGGGAGGCAAGGAAAATATCGGTGATGGTGAGTGGGAAAAAAGACACCAAGTAGTTTTAGAGGCAGGTGGCTTGCACATTCTTGGAACTGAGAGACATGAGTCGAGAAGAATTGACAATCAGTTAAGAGGTCGATCAGGAAGGCAGGGAGATCCAGGCTATTCAAAGTTTTTTCTATCTCTGGAGGATGACCTATTAAGATTGTTTATATCTGATAGTCGAAGAAGTCTATTCGAAAGAATCGGCATGGGGGATGACCATATTGAACACAAAATGCTGTCTCGTGGCATAGAAAATGCGCAAAAAAGAATAGAAAGTAGAAATTTTGATATAAGAAAAAACCTATTGGAATATGATGATGTTGCAAATGATCAGCGGCAAGCGATCTATTCATTAAGAAATCAACTGCTTAATGAGGATAATATTTCTGAAGCAGTAAATGATTTGATTGATGAGGAGATGCGAGCAGTTTCAAATGATTTTGTGCCCTTGGACTCTGTAGAAAGTCAGTGGAGACTGGAGGAATTAGATAGATATCTAATCGATCATTACTTTATAGAAGCAAATGTAGCGACAAAGGTTAGGAGTGACAAAAAATTAACTCCTGATTCAATTGCAACTCTTATTGCTAACAATGCAGCAAAAAAATATAAAGAAAAATACCTTAAAATTGGAGACAATCTTGCTCAACTTGAAAAGCAAGTAATGCTTCAAATTCTAGATGTTCATTGGAAAGACCATTTATCTGAAATGGATCACTTAAGACAAAGTGTTGGTTTAAGAGCTTATGCTCAAAAAAATCCAAAAAATGAATATAAACGAGAAGCATTTGAAATGTTTGAAGTAATGTTAAATGAAATTAATTCTGAAGCAATTAAAGTTCTATTTAGAATCGAGCTTGCCAGCGAAGAGGAAATCCAAGAATTAGAAGCCAGATCTCGTGAAGCTCAGCAAAACAGAGAAATGAAACTTCAACAAGAACAAATTCAACCAGTTATAGGGAATGATCCAAGCTCCAAACAAGAACAATTAGCCAAGGTAGAAACAGTTAAAACAGATGAGCCAAAGTTACAAAGAAATGAAATTGTAAAAATTACTAATGGCAAAGAGACAAAAGAATTAAAGTATAAAAAAGCTAAACCCCTAATAGAAACAGGGGAGTGGAAAATAATTCAATCTTGATAAAAATCTTCTGACTCAATTGGCCTGCTGATCAACTTTTCTTCATTGGTCCAATTTCCAAAATCAATCAATTTACATTTTTCAGAGCAAAATGGCCTATAAATATTCGCAGGACTAAGATCAGCTTCTTTAGTGCATTGGGGGCAGATCTTTGTCATTTTTAAGAAAGACCTAAATAAAATTTATGCATTGCAATGGATCTAATTTTCAAATTTTCTAATGAATCATTATTGGGAATAATGTCGTTGGCAATACTTATTCTTTCCTCTCTGGAGCATTGAGTGTCCATAATTTTTTCAATCTGTGCTTTGGAATTATTATCTCGCAACATAGCTCTCTCAAGCTGTATTTTTGGATCGCAATCAATAACTAAAATTCTATTATAGTTACTCATACTATTTGTTTCGAAAATTAGTGGCACCATGACAATTGAATATGGAGATTTTGAAACCGCTATTTTTTTTACCATCAACTCTCTAACTAATGGATGAATAATGGATTCTAGTAACTTTTTCTTCTTATCATCATCAAAAACTTCTTTTCTTAAATGCTCTCTATTGATTGATCCATCAGAATCAATAATTTTAGATCCAAAATACTCAACTATACTTGCAAACCCAGGAGTGCCTTCTTCAATTACCTCTCTGGATAAACCGTCTGCATCTATGACGGTAATACCTTCATTTTGAAAAAAATTAGCTGCGGCTGATTTACCAGACCCTATGCCACCAGTTAGACCAACTATCATTTTTGAGGTTTAGTGTTGATAAAGCTTGGTACATTATGAGCCCAAGAACTTTCTTCAATTCTTGATGCAATAAACCATTTATCATCGATCTTTTTATAAGTATCTTGATACCACATCCCGAGAAAGAAGACCTGCTCATCTTCTGTTTGCATGGGATTAAAACACATAACTTTTCCAGAGGCTGAATTACCATTTAAGGTTAGAGAGATGTTTGAAATTAAATGTTGATAATTTGGAAAAGGATCTAATGCGGTTTCCAAGTACTTTATTATTTCTTGGAGGTTGCCAGCTATACCACCCACTGCTGTATAGTCAATGTGAGCATCTTTCGTAAATAAATTATTAAACTCTTGAAAATTTTTGGTATCCACAGCAGTCGCATAATCAGTAACAAGTTTCTCAAGCTCCATGCGATCTGAAATTTCTGCAATGTCCATTTATTTATTTTAATACAAAAAAAAGGTCCTCAGATAAAACTGAGAACCTTTCAAAGAAAAAAGCCTGACGATTACCTACTCTCACACAAGGAGACCTTGCACTACCATTGGCGTGAGTCCGTTTCACTTCTGAGTTCGAGATGGGATCAGGTGGTGCCAAACTGCTATTGTCATCAGGCAAACTGGTATGTAATTCTTTATCACTACAAATATGTTATTCCCGAACAATGGAACCTTTTTTAGGGTTACATGATCAAGCCTCACGAGTTATTAGTACAAGTTAGCTCAACGCCTCACAACGCTTACACATCTTGCCTATCAACGTCATAGTCTATGACGACTCTTTAGTAGACCGAAGTCTATGGGAGATCTAATCTTGGGAGAGGCTTCCCGCTTAGATGCTTTCAGCGGTTATCCCTTCCGAACATAGCTACCCGGCAATGCCACTGGCGTGACAACCGGAACACCAGAGGTTCGTCCAATCCGGTCCTCTCGTACTAGGATCAGCTTCCCTCAAATCTCCAACGCCCACAGCAGATAGGGACCGAACTGTCTCACGACGTTCTAAACCCAGCTCGCGTACCACTTTAAATGGCGAACAGCCATACCCTTGGGACCTGCTCCAGCCCCAGGATGTGATGAGCCGACATCGAGGTGCCAAACACCCCCGTCGATGTGAACTCTTGGGGGGTATCAGCCTGTTATCCCCGGCGTACCTTTTATCCGTTGAGCGATGGCCCTTCCATTCAGAACCACCGGATCACTAAGACCTAGTTTCCTACCTGCTCGACCCGTCGGTCTCGCAGTCAAGCATCCTTATGCCTTTATACAATCTGCATGATGTCCGACCATGCTTAGGATACCTTCGTACTCCTCCGTTACTCTTTGGGAGGAGACCGCCCCAGTCAAACTACCCAGCACACACTGTCCTCGATCCGGATAACGGACCTAAGTTAGAGCCTCAACTTTACAAGGGTGGTATTTCAAGGACGACTCCACCAAGACTAGCGTCTCGGCTTCAAAGTCTCCCACCTATCCTACACAAATAAAGTCAAAGTCCAGTGTGAACCTGTAGTAAAGGTGCACGGGGTCTTTCCGTCTAGCTGCGGGTACACTGCATCTTAACAGCGATTTCAATTTCACTGAGTCTATGGTGGAGACAGTGTGGCCATCATTACGCCATTCGTGCAGGTCGGAACTTACCCGACAAGGAATTTCGCTACCTTAGGACCGTTATAGTTACGGCCGCCGTTTACCGGGGCTTCGATCAGGAGCTTCGCCGAAGCTAACCCCATCAATTAACCTTCCGGCACCGGGCAGGCGTCACACCCTATACGTCATCTTACGATTTTGCAGAGTGCTATGTTTTTAATAAACAGTTGCAGCCACCTAGTTTCTTCGACCACCATCAGCTCAAAGAGCAAGTCTTATCACCAATGACGGCGTACCTTCTCCCGAAGTTACGGTACCATTTTGCCTAGTTCCTTCACCATAGTTCTCTCAAACACCTTAGTCTTCTCGACTTATCCACCTGTGTCGGTTTCGGGTACGGTTCCTTATAATCTGAAGCTTAGAGGTTTTTCCTGGAAGCATGGTATCAACTACTTCCCACTCAAAGAGTGGTCGTCATCAGTTCTTAACCTTAAAAGACCCCGGATTTACCTAAGATCTAAGTCTACAACCTTAAACACGGACAACCATCGCCGTGCTAGCCTAACCTTCTCCGTCACCCCATCGCAATTATAAGAAGTACAGGAATATTAACCTGTTTTCCATCGACTACGGCTTTCGCCCTCGCCTTAGGAGCCGACTCACCCTGCCTCGATTAGCGTTGGACAGGAAACCTTGGATTTTCGGCGAAGAGGTTTTTCACCTCTTTGATCGTTACTCATGTCAACATTCGCACTTCTGATACGTCCAGCATGCCTTACAGCACGCCTTCAACCGCTTACAGAACGCTCTTCTACCATCTTAAATAAATTTAAGATCCGTAGCTTCGGTTTATGATTTAGCCCCGTTATATCTTCCACGCAGGCCGACTCGACTAGTGAGCTGTTACGCTTTCTTTAAAGGATGGCTGCTTCTAAGCCAACCTCCTAGCTGTTTGTGCCTTCCCACATTGTTTCCCACTTAATCATAATTTGGGACCTTAGCTGACGGTCTGGGTTGTTTCCCTCTCGACTACGGACGTTAGCACCCGCAGTCTGTCTCCCATGCTCATACTCATTGGTATTCGGAGTTTGCATCGGTTTGGTAAGTCGGGATGACCCCCTAGCCGAAACAGTGCTCTACCCCCAATGGTAATACATGAGGCACTACCTAAATAGTTTTCGAAGAGAACCAGCTATCTCCGGGTTTGATTAGCCTTTCACTCCTATCCACAGCTCATCCCCTCATTTTTCAACATAAGTGGGTTCGGGCCTCCAGTCAGTGTTACCTAACCTTCACCCTGGCCATGGATAGATCACCCGGTTTCGGGTCTAATTCCAGCAACTGAGCGCCCTATTAAGACTCGGTTTCCCTACGCCTCCCCTAAACGGTTAAGCTTGCTACTGAAATTAAGTCGTTGACCCATTATACAAAAGGTACGCCGTCACAGAACAAGTCTGCTCCGACTGCTTGTAAGCACAAGGTTTCAGGTTCTATTTCACTCCCCTCGCCGGGGTTCTTTTCGCCTTTCCCTCACGGTACTGGTTCACTATCGGTCAGCTGAGAGTATTTAGCCTTGGAGGATGGTCCCCCCATATTCAGTCAAGATTTCACGTGTCCCGACCTACTCGATTTCACTTTTAAAAGATTTTCGCATACAGGGCTATCACCTACTATGGCCATACTTTCCAGTATGTTTTGCTAATCTTAAAAAAGCTTAAGGGCTAGTCCGGTTTCGCTCGCCGCTACTACCGGAATCTCTTTTGATTTCTTTTCCTCTAGGTACTTAGATGTTTCAGTTCCCTAGGTTTGCCTCATATACCTATTTATTCAGTATAAGATAATGTGCTTATGCACACTGGGTTCTCCCATTCGGAAATCTCCGGATCAAAGGTTGTTTACCACCTCCCCGAAGCTTATCGCAAGTTACTACGTCCTTCATCGCCTTCAGCTGCCAAGGCATCCGCCTTGTGCTCTTAATTACTTGATCATATAACCCTAAAAAAGGGCTATATACTTAGCTCTCCTTTTAATGCGAACTAAGTTTTTTTGTTATTTGAGAATAACTTAATAAAATTTTCTTCTATTAATGCAGTGATCTATTGCGTTCATATTTTTGATAACAGATAAAAACATGACGCACGTAAATATAAAAATATTTACTAGAAAATTACATACCAAAACTTATAAAGAACTTCTTTTAATATTTTTGATTACTCGTGTGGGCACTCTAGTACGAAAGTATCGTTAAGGAGGTGATCCAGCCACAGGTTCCCCTACGGCTACCTTGTTACGACTTTACCCCAGTCATGAAGCACACCGTGGTAAACGCCCTCCCGAAGGTTAGACTATCTACTTCTGGTGCAATCCACTTCCATGGTATGACGGGCGGTGTGTACAAGACCCGAGAACGTATTCACCGCGACATGCTGATTCGCGATTACTAGCGATTCCGACTTCATGGAGTCGAGTTGCAGACTCCAATCCGGACTACGAAGAATTTTCTAGGATTAGCACCACCTCGCGGCTTAGCGTCCGTCTGTATTCCCCATTGTAGCACGTGTGTAGCCCTATACGTAAGGGCCATGATGACTTGACGTCGTCCTCACCTTCCTCCGGTTTATCACCGGCAGTCCCCTTATAGTTCCCGACCGAATCGCTGGCAAATAAGGGTAAGGGTTGCGCTCGTTATCCGACTTAACGGAACATCTCACGACACGAGCTGACGACAGCCATGCAGCACCTGTATCTTGGCTCCCGAAGGCACTGCTTCATTACAAAGCATTCCAAGTATGTCAAGTATAGGTAAGGTTTTTCGCGTTGCATCGAATTAAACCACATGCTCCACCGCTTGTGCGGGTCCCCGTCAATTCATTTGAGTTTTAGCCTTGCGGCCGTACTCCCCAGGCGGTCAACTTACTACGTTAGCTGCGCCACTGAAAAACATAGTTTTCCAACAGCTAGTTGACATCGTTTACGGCGTGGACTACCAGGGTATCTAATCCTGTTCGCTACCCACGCTTTCGCACCTCAGTGTCAGTACAGATCCAGGAGGCTGCCTTCGCCATTGGTATTCTTCACAATATCTACGCATTCCACCGCTACACTGTGAATTCTACCTCCCTCTATCGTACTCTAGTGAATCAGTTTTGGATGCAGTTCCCAGGTTGAGCCCGGGGATTTCACATCCAACTTAATAAACCACCTACGCGCGCTTTACGCCCAGTAATTCCGATTAACGCTTGGACCTTCCGTATTACCGCGGCTGCTGGCACGGAATTAGCCGGTCCTTATTCTGAAGGTAATGTCACGGTCATTGGGTATTAACCAATAACTTTTCTTCCCAACTTAAAGTGCTTTACAACCCTAGGGCCTTCTTCACACACGCGGTATGGCTGGATCAGGCTTGCGCCCATTGTCCAATATTCCCCACTGCTGCCTCCCGTAGGAGTCTGGGCCGTGTCTCAGTCCCAATGTGGCGGATCGTCCTCTCAGACCCGCTAAAGATCGTCGCCTTGGTGAGCCTTTACCTCACCAACAAGCTAATCTTACGCAGGCTCATCTAATAGCGAAAGCTTCAAAGAGAGGCCTTCTTTCTCCCGAAGGAGGTATACGGTATTAATCCGAGTTTCCTCGGGCTATCCCCTTCTACTAGGTAGATTCCTACGCGTTACTCACCCGTCCGCCGCTCTACTCATATCCGAAGATACTTTCTCGCACGACTTGCATGTGTTAAGCCTACCGCCAGCGTTCAATCTGAGCCATGATCAAACTCTTCAATTAAAATCATGTTGTGTTACTTTTATAAAATATTAAAAATAACTAAAAATATATATCTCGTATTTTGAACACCCACACGAGTAACCAAAAATGTTAAAAGAACTTGCCAGCTCAAGGCCGGAACGGAGAATTGTATACCCTTAGTTGGAAATATCAACCAGTTTTATCACTAATTTTTATCTTTATTTACCAGGCGTTCTGAATGAAGAAATTTCATCTTAGATCTGAGCTCTGCGCCAACCTGCTCAATTGAATGAGAAGCAGTGTTTTTTCGCTTTTCTTTCATCATTGGACCGCCCGATCCATCGTTGCTTTGTCGACAATCATTTAAAAAATTATCAGCAAATTCGCCAGTTTGAATTCTTTTTAATATTCCTCTCATCGCTTCTTTTGTGTCGTCTGTTATGATTTCGGGACCACTAACATAGTCTCCAAATTCCGCAGTGTTAGAAATAGAATAGTGCATGTTTGCAATCCCGCCCTCATGAATTAAATCTACAATTAATTTGGTTTCATGCAAGCATTCAAAATATGCCATTTCTGGGCTATACCCAGCCTCAACTAAAGTTTCATAACCTGCCTTAATTAATGCAGTCATACCGCCACATAAAACAGCTTGCTCACCAAATAAATCAGTTTCAGTCTCTTCTTTAAATGTAGTTTCAAGAACACCTGCTCTTGTTCCTCCATTGGCTTTAGCGTATGAAAGAGCAATCTCCTTTGCGCTATGGTTATTTGGATTATTGCCATCTTGATAGATTGCAATTAAAGATGGAACTCCTCCACCACTTAAGTAAGTACTTCTAACAGTATGACCCGGACCTTTTGGAGCAATCATAATGACCGAAGTCCCATCGCCTGGGATAATTTTTTTAAAATGGATATTGAATCCATGTGCAAATGCCAAAACTGCATTTGATTTTAAATTTGCTTTAATTGCTGATTCATACAAGCCTTGTTGAAATTCATCTGGGGCAAGTATCATGACCAAATCAGCATCACTTACTGCATCTGAAACTTTTGCTACTCTTAATCCAGCATTTTCAGCTTTAGACCATGATGAAGAACCTTCTCGTAATGCTACAGTAACATCTACTCCAGACTCATGCAGGTTATTTGCATGAGCATGACCCTGTGAACCATACCCAACAATGGTAACTTTTAAATTTTGAATAATTGAGATATCAGCATCATCGTCATAAAAAATTTTCATTCTATTTTTCTCCTAAATTTTTAAAACCTTTTCACCTTCATGCAATCCAATACTTCCTGATCTGGCTACTTCAAGAAGATTTACTTTTCCCATTGATTTAATTGCTTCCTCAATATCGCTAGACGAGCCCCATGCAGACATCACCATAGCATCATTATTTTTTTCATGAATCTTCCCATTTAAGCTCTTAAGAATTTTTTGTATTTTTTCACTATGTTTAAACTTGATCATAATAAATTCATACTCATGATGATCGCCCTCAGTTAAATCAGATACTTTAATTACATCAATGATTTTATTTATTTGTTTTGTAATTTGCTCAACGTCATTCTCTGATCCCCTAGTGGTCACTGTCATTCTTGAAAAGCTTCCATCAAAAACTGGTCCAACATTAAGAGTTTCAATGTTATAGCCGCGCTGATGAAATAAACCGACCACTCTGGCAAGAGCTCCAGGTTTATTTTCGATTAAAATTGATATGATCCTTTTCATGCTTTAGTATTTTTCTTGATCCACATATCCTGCATGCTTCCGTTTGGAGCTACCAACATAGGGTAGACATGTTCATTTGGATCAACATAGACATCAATAAAAACTAATCTATCTTTCATAGCAAAAGCTTTTTCTAAAGTTTTTTTCAACTGAGATTGTTTGGTGACTTTCATGCCTACATGTCCATAGGATTGCGCAAGCTTGACAAAATCTGGCAATGAATCTGAATATGTGCTTGCTGAGTGCCTTCCTCCATAATTCATGTCTTGCCATTGTCTTACCATTCCGAGAGCTTCATTATTTATGTTGATTATTTTTATAGGTAGATTGTATTGCAAGCAAGTTGATAATTCTTGAATGCACATTTGAATGCTACCTTCCCCAGTAACACATACAACCTCTTGTTTGGGAAATGCAAGCTTCACTCCCATTGCAGCTGGGAGACCAAAGCCCATGGTGCCAAGTCCTCCTGAATTGATCCATCTTCGAGGTTTATTAAAGTGATAGTATTGAGCAACAAACATTTGATGCTGACCAACATCTGATGTAACAAATGCATTGCCTTGGGTAGCATGATAAAGCTCCTGAACAACAACTTGAGGAGCAATCATCGAGGATTTTATTTTGCTTAAATATAAGTCATGATCCAAGCCATGTTTTTCACGCCACTGAGAAATTTGCATATTCCATTGATCCAATGCCTCTGAATCTATTTTAATCTTTGAACGTTTTATTTCTTTGATCAATGCAATTAAAGATTCTTTTACCTGTCCAACAATTGGGATATCAGCATTAATAATTTTAGAAATTGAGGCAGGATCTACATCAATATGTACAATCTTTGCATTTGGGGCAAACATTGAAGGGGTATTAGTAATACGATCATCAAACCTTGCGCCAATTGCGATAATGACGTCAGCATTATGCATGGCCATATTTGCTTGGTAAGTACCATGCATTCCAAGCATCCCCATGAAATATTTATCTTTTGCAGGATATGCTCCGAGGCCCATCAAAGTATTTGTCACAGGCGCTTTCAATAATTTGTTAAGAGCAATTAACTCCTTATGTGCGTTACCTAAAATCACTCCTCCTCCAGCATAAATCACAGGACGCTCTGCAGATAAAATCTTCTTACTAGCTTTTTTAATTTGCCCTGGATGAGGAAATACCCTGGGTTGGTAGGAGCGAAGAGAAATCTCTTTTGCCCTTTTGTACTCAAATAGTTGCGAGGGATCAGTTTTATCTTTTGGAATGTCTATAACTACTGGGCCAGGTCTTCCAGTTGTCGCAATATGAAATGCCTCTTGAACAATACGAGGAATATCTTGAGTATTTTGAACAATAAAACTATGTTTGACGATTGGTCGAGAAATCCCAATCATATCTGTTTCTTGGAACGAATCAGTCCCAATTAAATGGCTTTGAACCTGACCTGAAATAACAACAAGTGGGATGGAATCCATAAAAGCAGTAGCAAGCCCTGTAATTGCATTAGTCGCTCCTGGCCCCGAAGTTACCAAAGCAACACCAGGTTTTCCGGTAGCACGAGAATAACCATCCGCTGCATGGGTGGCACCTTGTTCGTGACGGACTAAAATATGTTCAAAAGCTTTTTGCTTGAATATAGAGTCGTATATGTGCAAAGCTGCTCCACCAGGGTAGCCAAATATAAACTTAACCCCCTCATCTTTGAGGGCGCGCATTAATAGATCTCCGCCGGATAGTTTCATTAATTAAAGGTATTTACTTCAAAGTAAAGGGTTTTATACATCAATTATGATGAAAAACAAGTTTTTTAGTTGATTTGAAAGGCTTTAGCAATCATTCTATTTTTTTAATCAAAGATTGCATGTCTTGAGGAAGATTTGCTTGAAATTCATGAAAAATACCTTTGTTTTTCATAGATGGAAATCTAATTTTTGCAGCATGTAATGCTTGCCGGGGAAAATTTTGTAGGTAACTTATTAAATTTTTAGGGGTATTTTTTGCAATAAGATTTCTTGGGTTGTATAGACTATCTCCAATGATTGGTAATTTTTGATAGCTTAAATGAACTCTTATTTGATGAGTTCTTCCAGTTTCAATCTCAACAGAAACATGTGAATAGCCTGAATAAAATTTAATTAAAGAAACGTGGGATAAAGCATCTCTTCCAAAATCAGTTACCCTCATTTTTATTCTATTTCTTGGATCTCTTTCTAAAGGATGATCTATGGAAAAACTTCCTATTACTTGTCCAACTACTATTGCCTCATATTTCTTATAAACCGCTCTATCTTGAAGTTGATTCACAAAGAAATTTCTAAATTTTTCATTTTTTGCAACCACTAACAATCCTGAAGTATCTTTATCCAACCTATGAACTATCCCACACCGTGGCAGTTGCTTTAATTCTGGAGAATGAAATGCCAATGCATTTGCAAGAGTTCCATTGTGGCATCCTGCACCTGGATGCATGACCAAACCTGGAGATTTATTAACAATTATAAAATCTTCTTCTTCGTGCAAAATATTGATGGGTATGTCTTCCCCGTCCCACGAGACCCTATTTTCAAAGATTGGATCTAGGGATATCTCATCACCTGTATGGACTTTATCTTTTGCTTTTAGAATTTCTCCATTTACCAATAAATTACCTTGCGAGATCCATCTTTGAATTTGGCTTCTTGAAAAATCTTCATACAGAGAAGTTGCGGCATGATCTAGCCTAGAATTATGCTGCTTTTCATTAACATTTTTATGAATCATCTATCTAAACTAAAAACTTTTTTACTATCTTACAATCTAAAGTAATTGAATTAACCCAAATGCGTGAATAAATGTAAAATACATTACCGATGAAGCATATAAAAAAATATTTAAGCTTAAATTTAGCAACTGCAATTGTTCTTCCTTTGTTGATAACAAGTTGTAATTCTGATGCTCCTGTCATGGAAAGACCCGAAAAGGTTTATTACGATACTGCTCAAAGAAGAATGAAAGCCAACAATTTCTTCTCTGCAATTGAATCTCTTGAGGCTATTGAAGCAAGATATCCCTTTGGAAGATATGCCGAGCAAGCACAATCAGAATTGATTTATGCTTACTATATGAACGGAGAAGATGAAGCTTCACACGAGGCTGCAGAAAAATTTATTCGACTAAATCCAAGACATCCAAATATTGATTATGCATATTTTATGAGGGGCATAGCTAGCTATACCAGAGACAAAGGTATGTTTGCTAGAATATTTAAATCAGATCTTTCTAACAGAGATATTTCAGGAGCAAAGCAAGCCTTTGGTGAGCTATCTGAATTTTTAACTCGATTTCCACAGAGCCAATATGCTCCATATGCCTCTCAAAGACTAATCTATTTAAGAAGTTTAATTGCAAAAAGTGAGTTAGTTGCTGCTGAGTATTATTTAAAGAGAAAAGCTTATGTGGCTGCGCTGCGAAGAGCGAAGTATGTTATTGAAAATATCCCTAACTCTTCTGAAACCATGCGAGCATTAAAAATTATTCGAGAGTGCTATCAAGCTCTTGGGTACTTTGAATTAATGGAAGACATAGAGGGTGTTATCGAGGTTAATGGAGGTTCCGTAATTGAGACCACAGAGCCATCCTCTTGGAATTTCTTTTCAAGAAAAGCGCCTCAACCCAACCAAAACTAATTTGCGCTAAGAAATTATCGAATATAGCTCTGCCGTGAGTAAATTGCTGGTTCGGTATAATTGCTTGGGGTCATGCTGCTGATTGCATATAAAGCTATACCCTATGCCTTGGTCGGGATCACCAAATGCAACTGCACCCCCAACTCCGGCATGACCAAACATTTTATTGTTAAAAGTTGGGGAAATATTCCCTACATTAGAAATTCCTTGAGCCAGCTCATAACCAAGTCCAAATTTTATTGGAGCACCAAACAGCACTGAATCAGGGCCACTAGAATGAGGAGTAATGGCCTGCTGAAGTGAAGCTTCGCTCATAATAGAGACTCCATTTCTAGAGCAGCCATTACTCAAAATTCCATATAAAATTGCCAAACTTTTAGCAGTTCCATGTCCGTTTGCCGAAGGAATTTCTGCCATTCGCCAATCCGGAGAATTGACATAATTATCATCCTCATCCTCCCTTTCTTGAAAAGCCTGTTGGAAATCTCCACTTATTAAAGCCTGCTTAAAGTTTTGAAGTTTTTCTGGCAAGAAAAAGTTTGGAACATATCTTAAAAACTCTCCTGGGATTTTCATGCTATCCCTAGCGACCATTAACATGTCTGCACATCGGATAAATTCACTCTCCTCAAGACCAATATGGAAATCAAGATTCAACGGGTCTGCTATTTCTTCTTTAAAATATTTGCCAACTGAACGACCATCTACTCTTCTAACTAACTCGCCAACTAACCAGCCAAATGTTAATGCATGATATCCCTGAGATACCCCGGGTTTTCTGTAAGGAGTTTGTGACTGTAGTGACTGAGTGAATTTATCCCAATCTTGAAATGATCCACTAGGAATACCTTCTTTGAATCCAAACATTCCAGCTCTATGACATAACAAATCACTGACCTTGGTATCTTCTTTACCATTACAACTATATTCAGGCCAATAATCACCAACTCTTTTACTTGGATCTAACTTACCTTGATCGATTAGCCTTGAGATGCATGTTGCTGTTACTCCTTTGGTAACTGAAAAAACATTAATCAAAGTGTTTTCTTCCCAGGCTTTTGTTTTACTTGCATCTTGATAGCCGCCCCAGAGATTAACAATCAATTTTCCTTGATGCTCAATCGCAAGTGCTGCTCCTGTCTCAAATCCACTGGTTATAGCATCTGAAAAAGCATCAAAAACTTTTTGAAATTTAGGATCACAATAACCTTTAATCATGTTTCTCTAAAATTTTTTATTTCACCACTCTTCAACCTTCTTTGATAATTTGCAAGCTCTTTTTTGATTGCTGGAGCTAAAATATACAGACCCAATATATTTGGAAGGGCTACCACAAAAATTACAGCATCAGAAAAATCTAAAACTGCGGTCAGATTAATCGTACAACCTAAGGCTATAAAAATACAAAAAAATACCTTAAAGATGTTTTCCGCCCACACAGATTCGCCAACAATATATGTCCAACCTTTTAAACCATAGTAGGACCAAGATAGGATAGTTGAAAAGGCAAACAAAATTGCAATAAATGACAAGGGAAGAACCGACCAACTTAGAGTGCTGCTAAAAGCTTGAGAGGTTAACGCAATACCCTGAATGCCTTGACTAGCCATTGCGGGCTCGTAAACGGTTGTTAAAATTACTAATGCGGTGAGGGTGCAAATAACAACAGTATCTATGAAGGGTTCCATTAACCCAACATACCCCTCAGTGACTGGCTCTTGGGTTTTAACAGTTGCATGAGCTATTGCAGCCGAACCAATTCCAGCTTCATTAGAAAATGCTGCCCGCTGGAAACCTAAAATCATAATCCCTAACATTCCGCCGCTCATAGCGCTTGGGTTAAATGCTTCTGTTAAGATCGCTGATAAAGCCCAAGGAACTTTTTCAGCATTCATAACAATCACAAGCAGCGCTCCAACAACATAAGTAAGTGTCATAAATGGAACTAATTTTGATGTGACCCTTGCAATTCCCTTAATACCACCAATAACTACCAATCCAACTATCCCAGCCAAAATAGAGCCAAAAAGCCATCCTTTGTCTAAAAAATAGCTGGCCTCTCCGCCGGTAATAAAGATAAATTGCTGGAATGCTTGGTTGGATTGAAACATATTGCCTATACCTAAACATCCAACAACAATAGCGATTGCATAAAATGCCCCCATTGGTTTAGCAAGCCAAGCTAAATTTTTTTGATGAAGCCCAGCTTCTAAATAATACATTGGCCCTCCAGAAATACTTCCATCAGGGTTAACTTTTCTATGCATAACACCCGCAACACATTCAGCAAATTTTGTAGACATGCCTAAAAAACCAGCAACAATTAACCAAAATGTAGCTCCCGGACCACCGATAGAAATTACAATTGCGACACCAGCAATATTTCCAATGCCTACGGTCCCAGAAACAGCTGTTGATAATGCCTGAAAATGAGTTAACTCACCCTCATTATCAGGTCTGGAATAATCACCTCTTAGTAATTGAAAAGCATGTTTAAATCCACGCAGATTTAAAAAATTAAAGTAACCAGTAAAAAAAATGGCTGCTCCAATTAACCACAAAACTATCAGCGGCATTGGAGCTCCAAAAATTTTGATCTCATAAAAAATAAAAGAAGATAAGATGTTTGTTAAAGGCTGGACAGCAGCGTTAATCGAAGCATCAATGCCAGTTGCTGATAAAGGTATGGAGACTATTGCAGTAATACAAAAGATAAGTCTATTGCTTTTCATGAATTGAATATACTACATTAAGAAAAAATAATACTTATGAAAATTGGAATCCTGAACGCAGATACCGTCCAAATAGATGGCGCTAAAGAATTTGGTCAGTATCCTGAAATGTTCTCTAAAATATTCTGGTCAGTTGATCCTAATCTTCAGTTCAAAACATATGAAGTTCAATTCAACAATTATCCTTTGGATATAAATGAATGTGATGCCTATTTAATTACGGGCAGCAAAGCAAGTTCCTATGATGATGTGCAATGGATTCATGATCTCAAAAAATTCATACAAAGATTAGATAAAGATAAAAAAAAATTAATGGGTATATGTTTTGGTCATCAGATTATTGCTGAGGCTTTAGGGGGCGCAGTAAGAAAATCACCAAATGGCTGGCATGCTGGCGTTGATTCAATTTCTTTGAATAGTAACGCTTATGAATATGGAGAGGATGGCAAAAAATATAACCTAGTATTTAGCCATCAAGATGAAGTTCAGAAACTTCCAAGAAATGCAACTTTAATTGCAGGATCGTCAAGATGCCCAAATGGTATGTTTTTAATTAAGAATCATATTTTTTGTACCCAAGGGCATATTGAATTAGATAAAAAATTTGCAAAAATAATATACGACTTTAGAAAAAACCAAATTGGAGACTCAAAACATCAGCATGCGTGTGAGACACTGGCCATGCAAACTGACGAACGTGAGGTCGCAAGAAGCCTTTTAGAATTTCTTAAAAAATAACTTAATAAGGTTTGTCGCCATCAATCGCGACTCGCTGCAATAATCTGTGAGACGGAAAGTAATCATTTATTGGCTTATGTTGTGTGCTTCGATTATCCCAAATAGCAATTGAATTTGGTTCCCATTTAAAACGACAAGTATATTCAGCCGTAATTACATGATCATAGAGAAATTGTAATATTGCGGAGCTTTCTTTTTCAGGCAGTCCAATTATTTTTGTAGTAAATAATGCATTAACAAAAATAACTTTTTGATTGCTTTCAGGATGAACCCTTATAACAGGATGCTTAACAGGAGGATTATCTTCCACAGCCTGGGCCAAGCGCTCTTTTCCGCCTGGCTCAGCTAAGCTTTCTTTAAAACCATAACTAAAATCATGCTCTGCCTCTAAAGTTGATAGGAATTTCTGCATATTTTTTGATAGACCCTCATATGCAGCAGTCATGCTTGCCCACATGGTGTCACCGCCCTTTGGCGGACAAATTTTTGATCTTAAGACAGAGCCAAGAGGAGGATGTTTGCGGAAGGTCATATCTGAGTGCCAAACTTCTATTTTAGAAGGCTTTTCAGGTGTGCTCTCCAAGATTGTAATTTCTGGAAATCCTTCTACGGTCTCATACGCAGGATGGGTTTGCACTGGACCAAAAGACTCAGCAAGTGCTTTATGCTGAGCCGGAGAAATATCTTGATCCCTAAAAAAAATAACTTGGTGCTCTATGAGTAGTCTTCTAATTTCAGCGTAAACATCTGAGGAAAGATCTTGGCATAAATCAACCCCATGCAATTCTGCACCCAAGGCTGCTGCAATTGGCTTAACTTCAAACATAGATCATCTAAATTCTTACTCTTTTTCAGTTTACTCTTTCAACTCACTATCAATCAAGACTGCAATTAGCAATGCAGGTTCGTCTCCATGATTAACCCATGCATGATTTGTGCCTCGTTGAACCACAGTATCAAATGGTTGAAGCCTCACCTCTTCCTCATCGAGCAAGAGGCTCACATCTCCTTTTAATAAAATAATATAGTCAACAGTCTCAGTTTTGTGCATTGCAGGATGCTTGGAGGTATCAATTCTATGATGCGCTGCACCAATTCGATCAAAGGCCTGAGCTGCGAGATCCTGCAAAACATCCCAAGGCACACCTTCGGGCGTAGGGTTAATTTGAAAATATCTAAACTTAGTCCCATTAGTAGGAGGCGATAAAATTATTTCTGAATCGGCTCTATCAACATTATCTGTTGTATCAATTGCCATGCCATCAGTGTTCCAAATCTCAAAGAGACCGCCAACATCCTCACCAATTGAGCGTGCAGGCGGACCATCAATTGTAATCACAGATTTACCTGATTCATTATGGCCGGTAACTATTCTTCTCATAGCATTTCTCCAATTTCAATAATTTTAACATCTATATTTAATCTATTGGTTCAATGGGTGCTGGAACGACGTTGAAGGTTACTGTTAGATTCTCTTTTATTACTCCTTAAATTAATTAGTCATTAGCTGAGGGTTTTTTTATTCATTCCCGTTCTATTGATTTATAGCTTTTTTGAAATTGCGTAACAAGCAGGAATGTAAAATAAAGCAATGACTGCTGATCCAATAACCCCTCCAGCCATTGCCCAGGCCAATGGTCCAAAGAAAATACTGGTGACCAATAAAGGCATAAACCCTCCAATTGTTGTTGCCGAAGTGGTAATAACATGTCGAGTTGATCTAATAATTACCTCCACCAAATCTTCTTTATTGATTGGTGAATTTGCATTAGATTCTTTAATGTGTGACAGGACAACTATAGAATCATTGATAGAGAGACCGGCCAATCCTATGGCTCCGACAAGTCCAATAAAACCGAAGTTGGCTTGCCCCATTGTTAAACCAAGAAATGCTAAGCCTGTGCACCAAATCGCCACACTTAAAATTAAAATTGCTTGCCGAAATGAATTTAAGGCAGAGACTAAAGCAATAATAATAAGCACAAAGAACAAAATAGCAGACGAAAAAATATTTGATTGAGACTGACCTCTTGCTTCTGCCTCCCCGCCAACCTCAAGAATATATCCCGGCGGGAGTTCAGCTTTAAAGGTCTCTATTTTATTTTTCAAATATTTTTCAGTATCAGAGGGCAATAACCCAGGCCAAATCCAACCAGCTATTTGATTCTGTCTTATGCCAGCATCTCGAGAAACAAAATTTGCCTGGTTGGTTATTTCAAATTCTCCATAATTTGAGGAGTAATCAAATCCATCTTTAGAAGGCACTGATAGAAATTGAGTAGACTCAATTAAATCAACTGATGAGCCCCTTAATTTAATTGGAATCTCCTTGTTGCCGTCAAGCATTGTGCCGATAGAGATTCCCTCACTGGCAATCGCAAGCTCGTTGATAAAAAACTCACCTGAAATAGAGTTTAGGGCTAAATCAGATTCATTAAATTTAAATTCAAGGTTAGTTACCCCTCCAGATAATTCACTACTAGTCAAAAAGACGTCCGGTGCACTTCGAATAATTAGCTCTAATTTCTTTCCTAATGATCGCAAAACAGATAAATCCGGACCGTCAATGCTGAACTCTACTGCGGCATCAACTGGTGGGCCTGATTTAAATTTATCTACGATTATCTTTAAGTCAGGATTCTCAAAATTCAATCTCTTAGCTAGACTTGGTAACTCTGCAACCATGGTGTGATAAGAAGAAGCTATGTAAACACCCTCAGCAATATTATTTGCTCCCAAGCCGGAGTCTCCACCAATCACGTTATATAAAACCCTGGGCATTCTCCTACCGATAAACCAGAAATCACTTTCAACAATGCCAGATTTAGCAATAGACTTTCTTAATTCCAATACTTCTTCTTCAGTTTTTTGAACATTTGAGTTTGCCGGAAGCTCTATCATCACCCTAAACATATTTCTATCTAACTCAGGAAAGAAGTCAGCCTTTAAAAATGGAAAAGATAGAAAGCCCAGTATTGGCAATACCATAGCTATTAAAATTGCACGTTTAGGGACAGCAAATGCCCAAGTAAGAATATTCCTATACCTTGTTACCAATTTAGCATTTGAAAACCCATTGCCAGCAAAAATTTCTTTCTCAAAATACTTAATTTTGTCCATGTAGTTCAATAGAACCGGAACTACATACAGCGCAAGGAAAAGAGAAGATGTGATTGATAATATGACCGTCTTAGCCATACCGCCAACAAATTCTGCGCTTGGGCCCTGACCAGCTGCAATAGGAAAAAAAGATAATGCAGTTGTAGCAGTTGCTGCAGATAAAGGTATCCACAAATGGTGAAAGGTTTCTGTTGATGATTTTTCTCTGGAGTGACCTAGACTGCGTCTATATTTAAAATCTTCTACCACTATTATTGCGTTATCAATCAATAACCCGAGTGCAATAATAATTCCGGTCATCGAGGTTTGATGAAGGGGTAAGCCCAACAATTTACAACCAAATAATACTAAGAAGATGGTTAAGGGTATGACAGATCCAACGATTAGAGCTGATTTAAAGCCAAGCAAAAAATAACTAATGCCAATAACTATAAATGTTGCAAAAAGAATACTTGAAAATAAATTATTAAACTTTTCTTTAAAATAAAAAGACTCATCATAGATTTTTTCTAAAGATATCTCTGATGGCAATTGCTCCCTATATTGATCTACTAATTCTTCAGCATTTTTTACGTAAATATCTACTCTTTGTGAAAAAGCTCCTCTTACTTCAACCAGAACTGCTTTTTTTCCATTAAAGAGACTTAATTCTTCTGGGGGATCTCTTGGATTTTTGGACAATTTAGCAATATCGCCCAAACGAATAATTTCATAATCGTTAAATACCTTGATTGGTAGATTAGCAACTTGAGAAAGATTGGTTAAATTATCTTTTGATTTAACTAGAAGCTCTTTGCCATTTTTAGAAATTTGTCCAATAGGTTTTTTTGTATCAAGCGCTGATAATACCTGTACCACCTCTTGAAAAGTTAGCCCTAATGCAGAAAGCTTCGCGTTATCAATTTCTACAAGGACCTCCTCATCTGCAGCACCAAAGACAAAACTTCTATCTGAACCGCCCGCATATGCCAAGCTTTGACGAAGGTCTTCTGCAATACGTGACAGTAAAATTAATGGAGTCTCACCCTCGCCATTCCAAGTTAATGCGTAAATCAATGTCGAAGGAGGGCCACTGCTTCGAATTAATTGAGGTTTAACATCGGTTGGAAGTAAAAATGATGATTGATCGATTTTATCTTGAACTTCTGACCAAACTTGTTCAATTAAATTTGGAGTTACCTCATCTTTAATTTCTAAAACCGTAGTACCAAACCCTTGTGAAGCAAATGAAACAATTTCATCAAGCTCATAAACCTCTCTAAGCTTTGCCTCCATAGGTTCCAATATTTGAGTTTCAATTCTGGTGGGAGAGGCTCCAGGATAAATCGTTTGGATTGTTGACCACCGTTGAGCAAGCTCTGGATTTTCCTGTCTTGGAACTGTGCTTAATGCAAAAATTCCTGATAGAAAAATAAATATTAAAAGTAGAGCAAAAACTCTTGGTCTATTAAATAAAATCCTAAGCAATAACATGGTTTAATTAACCTTGAGTATCTCACTTTCAATCACTTGCTCTGCTCCCCCTGCAACAACCATATCTCCTGTTGAAATTGTTCCAGCGATGAAGGCGTTATCTCCCTCAACATGAACTAATTCAACAATCTCTTTTGAAACTGAGAATTGATTATTTTGGTCCTTAGACACAGTGTAGAGATTCCATAAACCCTGAGTGCCTTGAGAAAGAGATTTTAGTGGCACCCAGGCACCTGTTACTGATTTGGTTTGTTGTAATTGAAGGTATGAAATAGAACCAGGATTTATAAATACATTAAATTCAAAAATACAAAGCCTATTATCAGTGCCTTGGCTACTCATTTTCGCAAAACGTTTAAGTGTTGCTTGATAAATCTTGTTATCTATTAAAAAGTCATATGGTTGTCCGATAATTAATCCCTCAATGATATAACTAGGAACTGAAACATGAGCTTCAACAGATTTCGAATCAATAATTTCTAGAATGGAAGCACCAGGATTGATAACAGTACCAGCATCTAAAAATCTATTCTGAATGTATCCATCAAACGGAGCTCGAATCATAGTCTGCTCTAATTTAACTGAATACAAATCCACCTGAGCTTTGGCTATCAAATATTCTGAATTTGCACGGTCTAATTCTTGATTAGAAATAAAACCTTTTGATTTTAAATCTTTAAATCTTTTGAGAGCTTGGTTTGCGAGATCATATCGTGCCTCTGCTTGATTAAAATTAGCCTGCATTTCTGAGGGATCCAAGGCAGCCAATATTTCATTTTTTCTAACAGCATCACCTATATCAACTTTAACTTCAGAAATTTTTCCAGGAATTTCAAAAGCTAACTCGGAATAATTTAATGGAAGTATCTTTCCAGGAAATCGCTGAGTTGTATTGTAAGAATCTTGAACTTCAATCGTTGTAATTTCTATAGATGCATTCGATGATAAATCAAAAGCTAAAAAGAAAAGTAAAAATGATTTCAAAAATTTATTCATAAAAATTAATATGCTATGCTAGTAATGTTAACAGCGTAAACATAGTATATATTTAATGTATTCACTGTCAACATTATCCGATTATGAAATATCATCACGGCAATTTAAAAGAAGAATTAATTACAAGCGCTTGCAAAATATGCGAGATCAGTGGCCATGACCATATGAGCTTAAGATCAATTGCAAAAGAAGCAAGTGTCTCTCAAACAGCTCCATACAGACACTTTAAAACAAAAGAATGTCTTCTTGCAGAGGTATCTAGAAGAGGTTTTGATGAGTTAACTGAAAGATTAAGGGCAGCAACCAGCAAAGTAAATAATGCAAATGCAAAAGATAGATTTCTTGAAATGGGTCTTGCTTATCTTGAATTTGGGCTCGAAAAAAGAAAAACCTATGATCTAATGCATAGTCCTGTCATTGATAAAGTTGAATTTCCAGAGTTGCTAGATTCAGCCACAGGTGCATTTGAAGAGTTAGTTCAAATCCTAAAAGAGCTATTTCCAGGAATATCTGAGGATTCACTTGGAAAAAAATGCATAAAATTTTGGGCAATGATGCATGGCCTAGTTGGATTGCTGGACATGAAGATAGAACCAGAGATTGATACCAATGCAGGCTCAGCAATGTCAGTTGTGAAAGATGACTTTCGATCATTCCTAGAGGAATCCCTAGAGATCTAATTAACTTTAACTGTAATTTTTCTTGAAAAAATTGGTGGGTCGTGAGGGATATGACGAAAATCACCTAACAGCAATTGCAATGTGTGCTCCCCTTTCGTTAACTCAATCTCTACTTCTGTTTGCCCCTTCCCAAAATGAACATGGTTTTTATCAGCTGGTATTGGAAGGTTGAGTGGAGGTAGATCAGTATCAATAATTAAATGGTGATGCCCTGTATGCATAACTTGAGTGCCAGCTGGAGCAACACCAAAGTTCTCTAAACCAAATCTGACTGTAACTTTTCCTGAAATAGTTTCTCCATCGTTTGGAGAAATAAAATACACAGCAGCATTATCATTACTAGGTGATAATTCTATTGCATGCAATGAGCATGAAAGTAAAAAAATAAATAAATATCTCATCTAATCTAAATATCCTCCGTCAGCATACATCAAGGTATTAAATATGTCTGCGCTTTGTGAACTTTCTACGCTTGCGATAACAATTTTATGAGTATGATAAACAATCGTTTCATCAACTTTACAAAATATATTTGATTGAGCATTTGGGATGAAAGGAGTGTGACTGGAATCCCAAAAATCATTCTCAAATCTTTGAGACTCAAGTTGCTTTGAGCTACATAAATTAGAGATCTCTTGCTGATTTTTTTGAAGAATATTGATGCATAAGTCCGCTCCAGGAATCAGAGCATCATGAATACTAGCTTCGTTGTTCACACATACTAAAACAGATGGCGGATCAATTGTTAAAGAGGTAACAGATGATGCTGTCATAGCATATAAATTACCGGATTGATCTTTTGTTGAGATAACACTAACAGAAGATGCTAAAAATCTCATTGCAATTATAAATTGTTCTTTAGACATAGACGTTATAATTTATACTCTGTAAAAATTTTAAAAATTGAACACGTCAAGCATAAGAATAATTGGAGGTAGAAACAAGAGCTATCGAATAGTTTTTAGAGCTTCGCCCGCCTTAAGGCCCACCACCGATCGAGCAAAAGAAACTTTATTTAGTTGGCTTCAATTTGAATTAGAAAATAAATCTTGTCTCGATTTATTTGCTGGTACTGGTAGCTTAGGTCTCGAGGCATTATCAAGAGGCGCTCAACATGTCACATTTGTAGAAAAAGAAAAAAATTTGTATAAAAATATCATCAAGAATATCAGTAATCTTGGTTATGAAAATCAAATTCAGGCTGTGTGCAGTGATTCCTTTAAGTGGCTTAAAACAAATAAGCAAAAATTTGATTTAATTTTTTTAGATCCTCCATTCGACCTAATTGACTATAAAATGCTAATTAGAGCAATCTTCCAAAACAATGTTCTAAATCAAGACGGTAAAATTTTTCTTGAAAGCAGTAAGCATACTTCGCTTGAATTAAGTAAAACGCAAAATATTCTAAAAGATAAAACCGTAGGGGATGTGAGGCTCATAATTTTGCAATGAAAATTAGAATAGCAACTAGACGTTCTCCGCTTGCAATGCTCCAAACTCATGAAGTTTTAGAGCGCATTAAATTATGCAATCCTGAATGCAATTTTGAGATTGTTGAAATGGAATCAGAGGGTGATCTTACAGAGGCACCCTTGCATACTATTGGAGGAAAGGGATTATTTGTATCTAAGTTAGAGTCAGCTTTAGCTAATGGAGTTGCTGACATCGCAGTTCATAGCCTAAAGGATGTGCCAGCAGCATTAGACTCTCAATTTAGCATTGCAGCAACTTTACCGAGAGAGGATGAGAGAGATGCTCTGCTGTTGAAAGATGGTTTAAATATTGATGACTTGTCAAAAAATCTTAAAATTGCAACATCTGGACCAAGAAGAAAATCTCAACTTCTTGCTATCAACCCTAAATTAAACATAGTGCCGATCCGGGGGAACATTCAAACCAGGATTAACAAAATGGATGCTGAAAACTTTGATGGATTGATTGTAGCTAAAGCTGCATTAAATAGATTAGAAATCCTGTATCCAAACATGCATCTATTTTCAGAAGATCAGATGTTGCCGGCAGCAGCTCAAGGGGCAATTGGCATAGAGATAAATTCAGTGGAGCTCGAATCTGATATCGGTAATCTACTAAAATTGATCAATGATCAATCAACATATGAAGCTACGGAAATTGAAAGAAAAGTTGTTGCTTCTCTGGAAGGTAATTGTTTATCGCCCATCTCTGCTCTATGTAGAATCAATAACAAAGAAGTAGAGCTGAAAGTAAGAGTCTCTAATCAAGATGGAACTAAAGTTTACAATGAAGCTGTCATATTCAATCTAGATAATAAAGCTGATGTTTTACAAGGTTTTATTGAGACATTAATTCGCAATGGTGCAAAAGACATAATTCAACAATAAATGATTGTAAACACAAGACCTACAGATCTCAGTCAACATACTAATTCTTTGCTTGAAAAATCCAAGAAAAATTTTATTCACATACCGCTCACCAAGATTGTCAAAACTGATCCTCCTCTGGAAGCCTTGCAACACATTAATAGTCTTCAAGATTATGATGCTTTGATATTTACCAGCCAATCATCAGTGACCTATGGCTATAAATTTTTACAAGAGACTTCAATAAATGATAACAATATTCCCATTATTGCAATTGGGCTGGCGACTCAAAAAGCACTCCAGAAATTTAATCTTGCATCATCAATTCCGCCAACGTTTGATTCTATTGGTATAGCAAATGTAATTAAAGAAATGGATTACAAAAAATGTCTGGTCTTTTGCGGAGAGAAAGATCCTAACATACTAACCTTAACTGACGCAGACATAGACACATTTCCCTGTTACGCATCGCATGATGAGATGAGCATTGATTTTTCAAAAATTAGGGATAGAGATAAATTGGTCATCTTGGTCTTCACTTATCAGAGTTTGAAAGTATTAATGAAAGAATTGCCACTTGATCAAAATCAAAATGTAATTTTGGTTGTTGCATCAAGCAGGATTGAAGAATTTGCTATTGGGCATGGTTTTAAAAATATTGTATTGTCAGAATCTCCTCATGATAAGGAGATGGTTAATGCTGCTCTAGCAGAGACTTAAACTGAACTACTTTTTCTTACCATTCCCATTGCCGCTTTTCATGGCGCTGAAGAATTCATCATTTGTTTTAGATGATTTTAATCTTTCGATTAGGAATTCAATGGCTTGTGAATCTTCCATATCATCAAGAATCTTTCTAAGGATAAACATTCTTTGAAGTTCTTCGGGGTTTGTTAAAAGATCCTCCCTTCTTGTTCCTGAGCGTCTTATATTAATAGCTGGGTATATTCTTTTTTCAGCTATTTTTCTTTCTAAGTGAATCTCCATGTTGCCGGTTCCCTTAAACTCCTCATAAATTACTTCATCCATTTTTGAACCAGTTTCAACTAAAGCAGTGGCGATAATAGTAAGACTTCCACCTTCCTCTAAATTTCTTGCAGCACCAAAGAATCTTTTGGGCCTTTCAAGTGCATTTGAGTCAACACCACCTGAAAGGATTTTTCCTGAGGCAGGCTGAACTGAATTATATGCTCTTCCCAATCTAGTAATGGAATCTAACAAAATAACGACATCTTTTTTGTGCTCAACAAGTCTTTTAGCTTTTTCAATAACCATGTCCGCTACCTGAACATGTCTTGAAGGCGGCTCATCAAAGGTACTTGCAACTACCTCTCCTCTAACTGTTCTTGACATATCTGTGACTTCTTCTGGCCTTTCATCAATTAGCAGTACGATTAATTCAACTTCAGGATTATTCTTGGTAATTGAATGAGCGATACTTTGAAGCATCAATGTTTTACCTGCCTTTGGAGGAGAAACAATCAGCCCTCTCTGCCCCTTTCCAATTGGAGAAGCTAAATCAATAATCCTTGAAGAAAGGTCTTCAGCTGAACCACTGCCTTGCTCCAAGGTAAGGCGCGATGTTGGAAAAAGCGGAGTTAAATTTTCAAAAAGAATTTTCTTTTTAGTTTTTTCCGGGGCTTCTTTATTGATGGTATCAACATAGACTAAAGCGAAATATCTTTCGCTATCTTTTGGAGGTCTGATTTTTCCATGAATTTCATCGCCTTTTCTAAGGCTGAATTTTCTAACCTGACTTGGTGAAACATAAATATCATCTGGACCAGAACAATAAGATCCTTCGGGGGACCTCAAAAAACCAAATCCATCATTTAAAATTTCTAAAACTCCTCCTCCATAAATATCTACGCCTTCTTTCGCTTGTTGTTTAAATATGCGAAAAATAATTTCTTGTTTTTTTAATCGCCCTACATCTTCAATTCCAAGATTTTCAGCAATATCTACCAATTCGTTGATTGGCTTGGCTTTCATTTCAGTTAAATTCATAAATTTGTTCTCTGGTTGTTTTGGAGTAAAAGGTTTTGATTTGATAGGTAGCTATAAAGCCAAGATGGAGAAAATGATAATTCCTTTTCTCGCAAGATGCAAAGTTTTTTATACTTCTGCTGCTATAAAATCCTCCAACTGTTGCTTACTGATAGCGCCTATTTGAGTTGAGGTCACTTCACCATTTTTAAAAATTAATAAGGTTGGTATTGATCTAACACCATATTGGACCGCTAAATCCTGATTAGAATCAACGTCCATCTTGCAAAATTTCACCGAGCCTACCATTGCATCAGCAACCTCTTCTACAGTTGGGGCAAGCTGTTTGCAAGGACCACACCATTCAGCCCAAAAATCTATTAATACAGGCAAGTTTGATTCCAAAACTTCTTTATCAAAATTTTCAGATGTAATCTCTTTGACATTGTCACTCATGAATTTAACTCCGATGCTACTTGCTTTGCTGCGTAGGTTAAGATGGCGTCTGCACCAGCTCGTTTGCAGCACACTAATGATTCTAACATAACATTTTTATCTAGCCACCCCTTCTCTATACTTAACTGCAGCATTGAATATTCTCCACTCACTTGATAAACAAAAGTTGGAATTTGAAATTTGGTTTTAATTGCATGAACCACATCAAGATAGGCTGTGCCAGGCTTAACCATAACAATATCTGCTCCTTCTTCTATGTCCATGGCTGTTTCATGGAGAGCCTCGTTAAGATTTGCAAAATTCATCTGATATGTTTTCTTTGAAGCGCTGCCAAGGTTTGCTGAGGATCCTACTGCTTCTCTAAATGGTCCATAAAAGCTAGAGGCATATTTAGCAGCATAAGATAAGATTACAGTATCCAAGAATCCATTTGACTCTAAAGTGTCTCGAATCACTCCAACTCTTCCATCCATCATATCTGAGGGAGCAAGCACATCTGCTCCAGATTGGGCCAAGAGCAAAGCCTGGTCTCTAAGCAACTCTAAAGTTTTATCGTTATCTACTTTGCCATCAAGCAAGACCCCATCATGCCCATGATCGGTGAATGGATCTAACGCAACATCAGCAATCTTAATAACCTCTGGAAATTTATCTGCTAAGCCTCTTAATGCCATGCACACTATATTTTTATCATCAAAAGCATGTGAACCTTTTTGATCTTTTTTGTTTGAATCAATTGCAGGAAAAATGGCAACAGATTTTATGCCTTTTTTTATTAATTCTTCGGTTTCAGCATAAAGTGATTCTAAGTTGTGCCTAAATATTCCAGGCATAGAAGGTATTTCAACTTTGGCCTCTGATTGATCTGCAATGAAAATTGGCTGGATCAAGTCATCAGCACTCAAATGATTTTCGGCAACAAGATCTCTTAAATAGCCTTTAGCACGCGTTCTTCGCAGTCTTGAGTGGGGGTAAGTTCTTTTAATCATAAAAATTAGTCAGTAATGGCGCCGTTTGATGCTGATTGAACTGTTTTTTTGTATTTTGCCAGTACTCCGCTTTTTGGGGACGAATTTGGATTTTTCCAGTCTTCTAATCTTCTTTTCATTTCGTCATCAGAAATATTAAGGGATAAAATATCTGCATTGGCATCAATTGTGATTTCATCTCCATCTTCAATTAAAGCAATAGGCCCGCCCATCTCAGCTTCAGGACTAATATGCCCAACCACGAAGCCATGAGTCCCTCCAGAGAATCTTCCATCAGTTATAAAGGCAACTTTGTCTCCTAACCCTTGTCCCATAATTGCAGAAGTGGGTTTAAGCATTTCTCTCATTCCAGGTCCGCCTTTCGGACCCTCAAATCTAATAACAACCACATCACCCTCTATAATTTTTTTCTCAAGAATCGCTGCCATCCCTTCTTCCTCAGAATTAAAAACCTTTGCATTTCCTGTGAAGAGAGTGCCTTCTTTTCCTGTAATTTTTGCTACCGCTCCTTCTGGAGCTAAGTTCCCATAAAGCACCCTTAGATGGCTAGAGCCTTTAACTGGGTTAGATAATGGAAGAATAATTTTTTGACCTTCAGGATATGACGGAACTTCTTGAAGATTTTCCTCTAAGGTTTTTCCGGTAACAGTTAAGCAATCTCCGTGCAAAAGCCCTTTTTCAAACATTAACTTCATCATAGGGGCAATGCCGCCAATTGCATTTAGTTCAGACATAAAATGCTCGCCAAAAGGCTTAATATCAGCTAAAACAGGTGTAACTTTTCCTATGCGCGTGAAATCATCAAGATTGAGATTAACACCAATAGAGTGAGCCATAGCAAGGAGATGCAGAACAGCATTTGTTGACCCCCCCAATGCAATCACAACTGCAATTGAATTCTCAAAGGCCTGTTTTGTCATTATATCGCTAGGCTTTATATCAAGATCTAACAATTTTTTAATAGCAGCTCCAGCATTCTGGCAATCATGTTTCTTATCATCAGAAACTGCATCTTGACTGCTGCTTCCAGGTAAACTCATACCAAGGGCTTCAATGCTAGATGCCATAGTATTAGCGGTGTACATGCCACCACAGGAGCCAGGACCTTTGACTGAAACTTTTTCAACTGCTATTAGGTCTTCCTCGCTGATGCTGCCTTTTGCATACTCACCAACTTTTTCACAAACAGTAACATAATCGGTATTTATAGAACTTGGCTGGATAGATCCACCATAAATAAATATCGAAGGTCTATTTAATCTTGCTAATCCTATTAAAGCTCCTGGCATATTCTTGTCACACCCACCAATTGCAACCACACCATCGTAACCTAGGCACCCGACAACAGTTTCAATAGAATCTGCTATGACCTCTCTTGAGACTAATGAATATTTCATTCCTTGAGTTCCCATAGATATCCCATCTGATACCGTAATCGTATTGAAAAGTACTCCTTTGCAGTCAGATTCATCAATAGATTGCTCTACGAGTTCTGCCAATTCATTAATATGCATATTGCAGGGCGTTACTTTTGACCAAGTAGATGCGATACCTACCAATGGTTTGGAAAAATCAGCTGTTTCAAAGCCAACACCTCGAAGCATAGAACGAGAAGCAGCCTGATGAGGACCATCAACTAAATTTTTTGAAAATTTTCTATTAGACATAATTAAACAGTTGAATAACGTAATGCAGCATTGAGGAGTTTATCAGTATAGTCCTCTTCTGGATTTGAGAAAACTTGTTTAGCGGGCCCTGACTCAACAATTAATCCATTTTGCATAACAAATATATAGTCTGACATTGATCTAACCACTTTAAGATCATGGCTTATAAATAAGTATGTTAATTCATACTCTATCTGAATATTTTTCAATAATTCAATGACTTGGATTTGAATTGATCTATCTAATGCAGAAGTAGGCTCATCTAAAATCATAAATGAGGGATTTAAGATGAGTGATCTTGCAATTGCGATCCGTTGCCTCTGTCCACCAGAAAACTCATGGGGATATTTAAATTTATCATTTGGATTAATCTCTACAGCCTTTAGACTGGCTGCAATCCGTTCATCCTTTTGTTTTTTTGTAAGATCAAAATGCACATCCAGGCCTTCTCCAACTATCTCCCCCACAGTCATTCTAGGTGAAAGAGAGCCGTAGGGATCTTGAAAAACAATCTGGATGTCTTTTTTGATTAACTTTAATTCCTTTGAATTTAATTGATCAAGATCTACACCGTTATAAATAACTGAACCTTGATAGTTAATTAATCCAGCTAAAGCTTTGCCAAGGGTAGATTTGCCAGAGCCAGATTCGCCCACCAATCCTATTGTTGATTTTTTTGGAATAGAAAAATTCACATCTTTGACTGCATGGAAAAAATCTTTTTGAAAAAAAGTTTTGTTTGGTAGAGGATAATAAATATTCATATCCTTGACTGAAATCAAAGGAGGCTCTTCCTTTGAGGGCTCTTGCTTGATTGATGGCTCCGAATTAATAAGCTTTTTTGTATATTCATGCTGTGGATTTAGAAAAACTGATTTTGTCTCGCCCTGCTCTACAATAGCACCTTGCTGCATAACTGTAATAGTGTCTGAAAATTTTTCAATTAGGCCTAAGTCATGCGTGATAAATAAAATTGACATTCCTACCTCATCCTTAAGCTTTGTCATTAAATCAAGTATCTGAGCTTGAATTGTTACATCTAGTGCCGTTGTTGGCTCATCAGCAATAAGCAATTTAGGTTTATTGGCTAATGCCATTGCTATCATAATTCTTTGACGTTGCCCTCCCGAAAGCTCATGAGGATATGATTTAAAGCGTCTGTGGACCTCAGAAATTTCTACTAAATTCATCAGATTTTTTGCCTCTGATACAGCGTCAGATTTAGGTTGTGCTTTATGTAATAAAATAGATTCAACAATCTGGTCACCGACTCTATGATATGGGTTTAATGAAGTCATAGGTTCTTGGAAAATCATTGAAATTTTATTTCCTCTAATGTTCCTCAAAGAATTTTGATTAGCGCTCAGGATTTCTGTTCCGTCAAATATAATTGATGACTCATTTCCATAAGATGCCTTAGGTTCTGGAAGTAATCGCATAATAGACATTGCAGTGACTGATTTACCTGATCCAGATTCCCCAACCAGACCCACAATCTGATTTTCTGCAATTTCTAAGTTTAAGTTTTTAACGGCTGAAAACTCACTATTTCTGACTTGAAAATTAATAGATAGATTTGAAATTTTAAGCAATGGTTTCATTTTTTAAAAAGTTTTTATATGTCTTTAGTAAGTCTCGGGTTGCGTCTTTCGCTGCTTTTAAGGCAGTCATATTAACAAAACCATGAATAAGATGGGGATAATGAATTTGCTGAACTTCATTATCAAAGCTATCAAGTAATCTTGCATATGCTTCTCCCTCATCGCTTAAGGGATCAAAACCTGCAGTGATTATAAGCGTTTTGGGAAGTTTTACATTAGGGTCAAGGGTTAAGTTGAACGCTGGATCGCTTAGATTATTTTTTGATTCCATTAACTGTTCCCAAAACCAAATCATAGCTTTTTGAGTTAAAAAGAATCCATCTGAAAAATCATTTTGAGATTTGGAGTTACAAGAAGGATCTGTCATAGGGTAGATCAGGCACTGCGAAAGAGGTAGCTCTAAATTATTTGTAGCTCTAAATGTTGAAAGTGATGAAGCAAGATGGCCGCCAGCACTATCGCCACAGAGGCTTATTTCTCCAACAGTAAAATCTGATTTTTTTGCAAGCCACTCTAGAGCTAGATTCGCATCTTGCAACGAAGAGGGGAATTTATTTTCAGGTGCTAGTCTGTAATCAAGAGAAAAAATTTTTGCGCCAATTTCTGCTGAAAAGAATTGCAAAGCAGCATCGTGGCTTTCTATGCCACCTAATACATAACCACCTCCATGGAAATATAAAATAGGTGTTGTGGTTGAGCATTTCTCTGGGTGATACTCTCGGATTTTAAGGCTTCCAAATTCCGTGGATAACGAATGATCAATTAATTTAACTGACATGCATGGTCGTGAACTTAATGGCAATCCTTCTAATAGCTTTTCTCTTAATTCTTCAGGAGAATTAAATACACTCGGATCATCGAAGGTATCAATTTGCAGTGATTGAAGCCCTAAGAAAGCTTGTGTTTGATGATCAAGAATTTGATTATTAATAACAATACTTTTTTGGAAAGTAAGCAAACGAAGAAGCCAGACCGGTATTGTGAAAAAAAATTTTAAGAGTAATTTTATTGCCATGCTTTCTTTTATAATGTGCAAATGAATTCCAAGATCTTATTATACGCATTTGTTTTTCTGCCTGGCTTAATATTTTCTAGAGCTCCATTTATAGATGCAAAGATCTTAGATGTTGATGAGGCATTTATTTTTAATTCATCAATAGGAAATAACAAAATACTTGTATCTTGGAATATTAAACCTGGGTATTACCTTTATAAAGAATCAATTTTAATTCAAGCAGGTGATGTCGTCTTAAAGCATAATTACACCTCAAATAGTGAATTAAAGATAACTGATGAGTTTTTTGGAGAGTCAGTTATTTTTAAAGATAATCTAGAGGTTGATGCTGAACTATTAGATGTTAACCTAGGCACTCTGAATGATATTAAAGTAACATACCAAGGTTGCGCGGAGGAAAAATATTGTTATCCAAAAGTAATTAAAAGTATCTAAAATCGTTTAATTTCTTAAAAAAACTATATAAAATCATCAAAAAATGAAAATACTTGTTATACATGGCCCAAATTTGAATCTACTTGGTGTAAGAGAGCCTGAAGTTTATGGCTCAGTAACAATGGAAGAAATTAATCAAGGGCTAAAACAAAGAGCAGAATCTAATAATATTGAAGTTGAAGCTTTTCAAAGTAATGCCGAGCATGAAATTGTTACTAAACTTCAAGACTCAATGGATCATATAGATTTCATCATCATAAATCCTGGTGCATTAACTCATACCAGCATAGCAATTCGAGATTCCCTGCTTGGGATTGGAGTGCCATTTTATGAAATTCATATATCGAATATCTTTGCGCGAGAAGAATTTAGACATAAATCCTATTTTTCTGATATTGCGAATGGTGTAATTTGTGGGCTTGGAACACAAGGATATGACCTGGCTTTAAGACATATTATCGATAACTACAAGGATAAGAAGTAATGGATATAAGAAAGATCAAAAAATTAATAGAAATGCTGCAAGACTCAGATTTAACTGAAATTGAGGTTCATGAAGGCGAAGAGTCAGTCCGAATTGCTCGAGGGAATATTCAATCCGTGGAAGCAAATCCCTCACCAATAGTTAGCACCTCTCCTAATCCGCCCTCTGAAAAAACCGAGATCCCAATGAGCGAATCGGACTCTGTCATAAAATCACCTATTGTCGGAACTTTCTATAGAAAACCTGCTCCAGATAAACCTCCTTTTATTGAAGTGGGTAGCCACGTCAATGTAGGAGATGTTGTATGTATAGTTGAAGCAATGAAGATGATGAATGAAATTAAGTCAGAATTTACTGGAAAGGTCTCCGCAATTAATATTGAGGATGGGGAGCCGGTTGAATTTGATCAATCATTAATTGTCATAGACTGATGTCTAAAAAAATTCTAATTGCCAATCGAGGGGAGATTGCTCTGCGAGCTCTTAGAGCTTGTAAAGAGCTTAACCTAAAAACAGTTGCAATTTACTCAACCGGAGATAAGGAGCTTAAGCACTTAAGATTAGCCGATGAAACAGTTTGTGTTGGACCAGCCAGCCCCCTTGAAAGTTACTTAAACATCCCCTCAATTCTCTCGGCTGCTGAATTAACAGGAGCAGATGCAATATATCCTGGATATGGTTTTCTTGCTGAAGATGCTGATTTTGCTGAAAGATGTGAAGCTAGTGGATTTATATTTATTGGCCCCTCTTCCAATGTTATCCGCCAAATGGGAGATAAAATTACTGCAAAAGGACTTGCAGAAGAGTCAAATATTCCGATCGTACCAGGCTATAAAGGAGAAATCCCTGAATCAGATATAGAGATTAAAAAAATAGCAGCGAATGTTGGCTATCCTATGATAATTAAGGCTTCAGCAGGAGGCGGCGGAAGAGGCATGCGAGTTGTGCATACAGAATCAGAATTAATCTCATCACTTCAGCTAACCAAGCAAGAAGCAAAAAACGCTTTTGGAAATGACACTGTATATTTTGAAAAGTTTATTCAAAATCCTCGTCATATAGAAGTACAAATTGTTGCAGATGGGAAAGGTAATGCTATTCATCTTGGTACCAGAGATTGCAGCATGCAAAGGAGGCATCAAAAAATTATTGAAGAGGCTCCCGCTTTAGGTATTAATCAAGCATCCCTGGAAGAAACACTTAAGGCATGCTTAACGCTCTGTAAAAACATTCAGTATTCTGGTGTCGGCACCCTGGAGTTTCTGTATGAAGATGGAGAATTTTATTTCATCGAAATGAATACAAGGATACAAGTTGAACATCCTGTGTCTGAGATGATTACTGGCTTTGATCTTGTAAAAGCACAATTAAAACTTGCCTTGAATATGGAGATAACTCTCGATCAAGAAGAAATAATATTTAGAGGTCATGCTATGGAATGCAGGATCAATGCCGAAGATCCAGATACTTTTATTCCATCACCAGGAATAATTAATAAAATGCATCCACCTGGTGGATTTGGAGTTAGATTTGATGCGCATATTTATTCAGGATATGAAGTGCCTCCTTATTATGACTCTCTGCTTGCAAAAATTATTACAACTGCCAACACAAGAGAATCTTGTATCAAAAGGATGCTGAGTGCTTTAGATGAATTTTTTGTTGATGGCATAAGTACCAATCACTCCTTGCATCAAAAACTATTAGAAGATAAAACTTTCTGTAAAAATGAACACAACATTAACTATCTTGAGGGATCTTTTTTAAAAAAATGAGTGTAACTGAATACAATCCTGCAGAAGTAGAAAAAATCATCCAAAAATCTTGGAAAGAAAATAATTCATACAAAGCAACTCCTTCAAAGACAAAAGAAAAATTCTATTGCTTATCTATGTTTCCTTACCCTTCAGGAAAATTACATATGGGTCATGTTAGAAACTATACGATCGGAGATGTGATTTCTAGATTTAAGAGAATGCAAGGCTTTAACGTTTTTCAGCCAATGGGGTGGGATGCATTCGGCCTTCCAGCAGAAAATGCAGCTATCAAAAATAAAGTTGACCCACAAAGTTGGACTGAACAAAATATTGAAAATATGAAGTCACAATTAGAAAGGTTGGGCTTCAGCTATGATTGGTCGAAGGAGCTTAAAACTTGCGATCCTGATTATTTTCGATGGGAACAAGAAATTTTTACCTTGCTTCATAAACAAGGTCTTGTGTATAGAAAAAAATCCTTGGTTAATTGGGATCCTGTTGATGAGACGGTATTAGCAAATGAACAAGTCATTGATGGCAAGGGATGGAGATCTGGAGCAACTGTTGAACTCAAAGAAATTGATCAATGGTTTTTAAAGATTACTGATTACGCTGATGAATTGCTTTCATCTATTGAAAATTTAGATTGGCCAGAAAATGTAAAATCTATGCAGAAAAACTGGATTGGCAAGTCATTTGGTTCAGAAATTAAATTTTCTTTACTTGGTGAAAAAGAGTTAACTGCCTTTACTACAAGAATTGATACGATTTATGGGGTAACTTATATAGCTATTTCCCCCAATCATCATATAGCTCAAGCTCTTGCAAGTGAAAGTCACGAAGTTAATGAGTTCATCAAAAAATGTAATGCAACTAAAATGGCAGAAGCTGATATGGCTAAAGCTGAAAAATTAGGACTTAAAACAAATCTTAAGGTTAGGCATCCTTTGTTAGGCACCAACCTAGATGTGTGGATTGCAAACTATGTTCTGATGGACTACGGAACTGGAGTGGTGATGGGCGTACCTGCTCATGATGAAAGAGATTATGAATTTGCTCAAAAATACAATATTGAAATTAAAAAAGTTATTGAATGTGATGAATTGCCATCGCCTAAGAAAGGAGCTCTTGTCAATTCTGATAATTTTTCTGGACAGGAATCGGATGAAGCCATTAAAAATATTAATAACTACCTAGAAAAAAATAGCATTGGTAAAAGTATTGAAAATTTTAGACTAAGAGACTGGGGTGTAAGCAGGCAGAGATTTTGGGGTTGCCCAATACCTGTTATCTATGAAGATGGTGAACCTGTTTTTTTAGAGAACAATGATCTGCCGGTCAAACTTCCCAAAATCGAAGAGGGAGATGCTCCCAAACCATTAAGCCAAAATAAAGCTTTCTTTGATTTAGGTGCTAAAAAAATTCGCGAGGTAGACACTTTTGATACGTTTGTAGATTCGTCATGGTATTACGCGAGATTTACAGCAGCAGACAATAAGGACAAAGCATTAGACGAAAGTTCAAAGTATTGGCTTCCTGTCGACCTTTACATTGGAGGGATTGAACATGCAATATTACATCTTCTTTATTCAAGGTTCTTTCACAAAGCAATGAGAGATATGGGTTTGGTTGATGGCGATGAGCCTTTCAAAAAACTTCTTACACAAGGTATGGTTCTAAAGGATGGCTACAAAATGTCAAAGTCTAAAGGAAATACTGTGGATCCCCAAAAGTTTATTGATAAATATGGAGCCGATACCATTAGACTTTATATGATGTTTACCTCTCCACCAGAACAATCATTGGAGTGGTCGGATACAGCAATCGAGGGCTCATACAGGTTCCTTAAACGTATATGGAATCTCTTATCAGAAAGAAAACAATTTTCTGAAAAGCACCCAGATCAATTTACAAAACAAGAGCTTGAGCTTCGTCAAAAAAGTCATATAACTCTCAAAAAAGTTACTCATGACTATGCGGAACGCAATTCATTTAATACAGCAATAGCATCAATAATGGAGTTATTGAATGCTGTTCCAGAATCTTTCAAGGCCAATGATGCGACTTTAGCTCAAAGATTCTGTTTGGATGAAGTGATTCAATTTACATTAAAGATGTTATCGCCAATTACTCCTCACATTAGTCTGTATTTGTGGCAAGAGTATTCAGAATCTGATGGTAATGACTTTGAAAATTCTTGGCCAATCTATAATGAAGAATTTTTGCAATTAGAAGATTTTCAACTCATTATTCAGGTTAATGGAAAAGTAAGAGGAAAGGAAAATGTTTCTGTTGATACAGAGCAAGCTGAAATAGAATTGTTAGCAAAAGAAAATGAAAATGTTAAAAAAATTATAGCTAACCATCCCATAAAAAAGGTAATCTATGTAAAAGAAAAATTAATTAATTTCGTAATTTAAATGAACTACATCACTCCTTTCGACGACTATCCAATTCACCAAGCAATAGAGCCAATTACTATTCCAGGACCGACTGATAGAAATTTTTATGACAGATATTTTTTTAATGGTATGGATCCTGAAAATGAGTATATTTTTGAAATTGGCATAGCGCTCTATCCAAATAGGCATGTGATGGATGCTCATTTCAGTATTTCTTACAAAGGTAAGCAATATTCATTTCATGCAAGTCAACGCCTTGATCAAAATAGAGTTCCAATCAATATTGGTCCTATGCGCTTAACTATTGATGAACCTATGAATGAACTTACATTCTCTTTGAAGGATCCTGATAACAAGTTAAATTGCAATCTTAAATTCTCAGCTAATTCTGTTGCCCATCAGGAACCTCGATCACTAATGATGGAGGGCACTAGAACTATCATGAATACCATTAGGTTTACTCAACTAGGTAAATGGACAGGCGAAATATCAACCGAAGCTGGAAAACTAAATCCTCAAGCAATATATGGAATTAGAGATAGGTCATGGGGCGTCAGGCCCGTTGGCGAGCCAGAAGGCGGGGCTCCAGGAATGTTAAACCAAGAACCTGGAGTGTATTGGTGCTGGGCTCCTGTCCACTTTAATGGATTTTGTACACAATTTGGAACATTTGAAGATAGGGATGGGAATACAACACAAATTTCTGGACATAAATTACCCCTGTATGAGGACATGACTTCTGCTCCATCTGAAATTGAAGTAGAAACCATTCATTCTCTTCGTCACTCTGTCAAATGGCAAAAAGGCTCACGCTGGGCAACTGGAGCTAATATATCAGGCGTGCTAAAAAATAAAGAAAAATTTGATCTAGAGCTTGAAACAATTGGCCCAATATTCTTTTGTAAGGGCATTGGATACCAACATGATGAATGGAAGCATGGTATATGGAGGGGCGAAAGCGATACAGGCTATGAAGTTTGGGATTTGTCTGCCATTGATCCAGGAGATTATACGTTTTTTCATACACACCAAATTGCAAAAGCAACATTAGGCTCAGAAAAAGGTATTGGGATGCTAGAAAACTTAGTTGTTGGAAGACATGACCCATCTGGCTTTGAAGATTTTTTTGATGGGGCAAAATAAATTTAATAAGTATTTCTTAATACTCATATCATTTTTTACAATTTATAGTTGTCAGTTTGAATGGGTTGAAGAGCGACGAATATATCTAAATAAAATTGAGTTTGGATTGAGCGTCAGGGATGCATTTAAACAAAAATCAATAAAATATTTTTCTGAAGATTCATCTAACAACGACTTCATCCTGAATATATCAAACCTTAAATTTAAAAAGAAAAATTTTTATGGCGGCTCTGGTGCAAGAGCACAACAGATAGAAATTATTGGCCAGCTTGAATATAGCTTCAGCAACATGACATCTAACTATGACGGCAAACTGGAAATCTCAGACTGGATTCAAGTGAATGAGAATAATCCTCAAGCAGAAATGACAGCGCAGCAAAAGATCATTGAGGAATTGGAATACTTGTTATTGGAAGATCTTTTACAGGAGTATTGGTTAATTGAAAGTTAATTTTCTAAACTTTTCTGATCCCAAAGACCAAAAACATTTCTTGCTGACAGGGGGGGAATTGATCTTAAAGCAAGATGCTGTTGAGGGCATCTTAAATCATTTAAATAACAGTGGGTTTATTGAAAAAATATCAATATATCAAGATGAATTAGATGCAATCCAAGAAATAATTTCAAGAAACATAGGCGGATCTCTATTTCAAGAAAATTTAATTCTTCATATCAGACATACTTCAGGAAAATTTCCAGAAAAAATAAAGTCTCTTCTTGAAGACAACAATATTTTTAAATCCCCGAACATTGCTTTAGTTATTGAAACTAGTGTTGAAAAAACCCCAACAAGTGGATCATGGATTAAAAATTTTGATGCACATGGTCTAATTATTAATTGCAGTAAATTAAAGTTAATGGAAGAGAAAATTTGGCTTAAAAGACAGCTTAGCTTTTTACCGAAAGATTTGCTGCCAATCTTTGGAGGAGCGATTTTTCAAAATAATGAGTCCAATCTTTTAGGTCAAAAAAATGAGGTGGATTTATTGAAGCTCTTATTCTTAAATAAAGATGAAACCTATGAGCCTAAAACAGATCATATAATCTTTGGGTCTGGTATTACTGCGTTTGAGCTTGAAGATTTATTAATAAATAGAGATTTTAACAAAGCCCTCATGACAATAAATTTCATGCGAGAGCATGATCGTCAAAACTCTGCTCCAATCATCTGGATAATTGCCAAGGTTATCAATGCCTGTTTAGAATCACTTAAAGCATCAAATAAAAAGACTGCTTTGGTAAATAGTGGAGTTTGGTCATCTAAAATTAGTCTTTACTTAAACTTGATTAAACATGCAAAGGTCAAGGAATTTCTTAGTTTAAACGAAGAGATCCTAAAAATTGACCTCGTCAATAAAGGTTTAATGAAAGCTGAGACGTGGGAGCAAATTGAAAGAGTTATTCTGAGGCTTCAAGATGCGACTGCATTGCAGCATTAAATAATTTACTAACTTCTAAGTACCCACTATAATTCTCTTCAAGCTTGTAATCTGTTCCAATTAAATTAGTTAAAGGCAACATTCCTTTTGTTGAGCTAGTTAACCATATACAAGGAGAATCATTAAAGTCTGAAATTGCACAACTACCTTCCTTTACGCAATATGGACCATCCTTTAATGCTTTGATTAAGATTTCTCTTGTAATACCGGGAAGAATATTTTCTGATAAAGAAGAAGTTCTAACAGCACCAGAAGCATCGAAGTAAAATACATTACTTGCTCCAGCCTCACTCATAAAGCCATCTTTGTGCATCACAACCTCCTGACAGCCCAAAGACTTAGCCTTATTCATTGCAAGAATGTTGCCAAGCAGAGAAGTAGACTTAATGTTGCACCTGCCCCATCGCTCATCATTACATAACATAGCGCTTACAGCTGAGGTAGGAAAACTTGCAGGCATGGCATAACCAAACCTTTCTATCTCAAGATCATCTTGATAAAGATGGGATCTAACCAAATCAACTCCTCTTGAAATTTGATAATATACATATCCGTCATGGTTCGTTAAAGTGTTTGCAAGCTCTTTAATTTCACCTATTGCTTTCTCATAATTAATATCAAGCCCCATTTCGCTTGCGCTTTGTTTCATGCGATCAATATGCTCCATAAAACACAAAGGTTTTCCTGAAAAATATGGGATGACCTCATAAATACTATCCGAAAAAGTGTAAGCACGAGATAGGGGCGAGATCCTGATTTTATCTAGAGTCTGTAATTTGCCCTGATATATAGCAGGGATATCAGTCATTTTGATCCATGGAAAATAAGCTCATGATCCAGAAGACTATTCGAGCCCAAATTCTTCCAAAAAATCCTTTCTCCTGAACTGACTCAATAGCTATTAGTGGAGCAGAAAGAACTACTCTATCGTTAGATAGAAATTCAATATCTCCTATTACATCGCCCTGCGAGATAGGAGCCTGAATATTATTCTTAAAATTATAATTTGCTTTTATATTTTTAAAATCTGATCTAGGCAAAGTCAACAAGATATCTTCATTGGTTCCGAGAGCAACTTCATCAATTTTGCCACCCCAAACCTTGGCAACTGTAATTTCAGAATCTTTTGAGATTAATTTTTGAGTTGCAAAGAATCTAAAGCCATATTCCAGCAATCTTTGAGATGAAGTTAATCTTTCATTTTCTGAGGGACTACCTGCTACTACTGCTATTAACCGCATATCATTTCGCTTAGCAGAAGAAATTAAACAATAGCCTGCTGTTTCAGTATGGCCTGTTTTAACCCCATCAACAGAATCATCTCTCCATAAAAGTTTATTGCGATTAAGTTGGCGAATACCGCTAAAGGTAAATTCTCTTTCTTTATAGGTTGCATAATGATCAGGGAAATTACTTATCATTGCTTTTGTTAAATGAGCCAGATCTCTGGCTGATGAGAAATGATTGGGATCTGTCCAACCAACCGCATTTTGAAATAAAGTATTACTTAGTCCTAATTCAGATGCATAAGCATTCATAAAATCTACAAACCCCTCTTCTGAGCCTGCAACATACTCAGCCATTGCAACTGTGGCATCATTTCCAGATTGAATCACTATCCCTGATAGCAGGTCACGGACTGAAACTTTTTTTCCAGCCTCAATAAACATCTTAGAGCCACCAGTTTTCCAGGCTTTCTCACTAATTAAAACTTTATCATCAAGGCTTATTGCTCCACTGGCTATCTGATCTGCAATAACATACCCACTCATTACCTTTGTCATACTCGCTGGAGAAATTTGATCATCAGAGTTAAATTCAGCTATGACAGTATTGGTATTGGCTTCAAGCAATATATAACCATCTAGGTTTAATTTGGGAGCTTTAGGTACCATGGACTGTGCAAGCCCCTCAATACAAAATGGAGCTAAAAGGATAAGGCAAATTATTTTTTTCATAATAGAGTTACTTGAATTCTAAGGATAAATCATACACGGCTTTGGCATAAAAATGACTACGATTATATTTGGTAATCGCAATAAAATTATCATCGCCAATAAAATATAAGTCCTTTGGTTTATTTAATAAAATAATTTGGCCGCTCTTAATCAGATTCTTATCTTTAATATTGTTGAGACTCATCAAATCCATTAATTCAAGATCATGACTAATCGAAATTGATGATAGGCTATCTCCCTCTTCAACAATATATTTTTCTTCTATGCCCTCAGTAAACCGAAGAGGAATGTATTTATCTGAATTATTTTGGTGCTTATAGGTCTTGCTAACTTTATTAAGCTCGACTCTTTTAACTATAGTGCCCTCTCTTTTCCAACCATGTTTTTTAAGATAATTAGCAATGCTTGCTACAGCATCCGGAACTGAATTAAACAGATCTGCATAGCCATCGCCATCATAATCTATTGCATAAGCACGATAGCTCGAAGAAATAAATTGCCCATATCCCATAGCACCCGCGTATGAACCTTGAACAGAATTAATATCCAAATTATTTTCTCTGGTTAGAATGAAGAATTGTATAAGTTCGCTTTTGAAGAATTTTGATCTCCTTGGAAAATCAAAGCCAAGGGTTGCAAGGCTATCAAGCACTCTATAACTACCTTTCACTTTTCCATACCTAGTCTCTACTCCTAAAATAGAAGTAATAATTTCTCTAGGCACACCAAACTGATCTTCAACTCTATCAAATAGAGCAGAATGTTCTTGTATAAATTTTATACCATTGGAGATACGCTTCTCTTCTAAAAAAAGTTTTCTATATCTATCCCAGGTCCAAGTGAATTCAGCTGGAGATGACATTGATCGTAAAATCTTCTCCTGCTTTTTTGCAGTTTTGAGTATTTGAGTAACATAATTCTCATCAAAACCATGCTCATTTATCAATATTTCAATAACTTCCTTTGCCTCAGGATGGTCAGAGTAATTTGCAAGAATTGCATTTGAAAGAACAAGAAAAAATATAAAAAAGTATTTCATTGGGGTAAGAATTTTTTATGCGTGCCCATAGAAATAATTATGCCAAAAGTAAGAAATAATGACATCAATGACGAGCCTCCTTTACTAATGAATGGCAGTGGCATGCCAACAACTGGAAGCAGTCCTACTACCATGCACAAATTTATGATTAAATTTGCAGCAAAAGTAAGGCTTAAACCTCCGATAACTAATCTGCAAAACCGATCTCGTGCACTTAACGCTAGATAAAAACATCTCAATAATAAAAATAAATAGACGCTTAACAATAATAAAACACCAAAAAATCCAAATTCTTCTCCAATTACAGAAAAAATAAAGTCAGTCTCTGTTTCTGGGAGAAAATTTAATTGTGTCTGGGAACCTTCTCCAAAACCTTTGCCCATCAAGCCACCCGAGCCAATTGCAACTTTTGATTGGATGATATTCCAACTTGCTCCAAATGGATCAGATTCTGGATTAAAAAATGTTGCTATTCTCTGCCGCTGAAAAGGTTGCAACAAGATATTCCAAATAAAAGGTGAGCTTACGACCAGTAAGACTAAAGATCCGCCCATAAAGCTCCAACTCAAGCCGGATAGAAAAAGCACAAAAAGGCCTGAGCAGGCAATGATTAATGCAGTCCCAAGATCAGGTTGCCTAAAAACAATATAAAAACAACAAAAAATTGTTGCTAAGCTAATGATTATTTCTTTTCTTTCGATTGGGAGCTTTTTATTGAATAGAAAATTCGCCAGAAAGATTGGTACTGCAAGTTTTAATAATTCAGATGATTGAAAAGATATGGGGCCAATCCTTATCCATCTTTGTGCTCCATTAATTTCAGGGCCAAATAAATAAGTAATGCCTAAAAGCAGAAGTGAAAAGACTAGAAATAATCCTGATATTCTCCTAAAAATATCTGGGTCAGGCTGACTAACCAAAATCATAATAATGAATCCAGCTATAACATAAACAAATTGCTTTGACACAATGTTTATGTCTGCATTTGAAGCAGAAAATAAAAAAAATAAACCAAGTATAGATAAAAAAAAGAGACTAAAAAAAATATATGGATCAAAGTAAATTTTTTGAAAGGGTCTATTCATTAATAAGGCTCTTTAATACTTCTATTGCTACTGGTCCAGCAACAGCTCCCCCACTCTCTCCATTTTCAATTACTACAGAAACAGCATACCTAGGATTGGGCATTGGGCCAAAGGCAATAATTATAGAATGGTCTCTTAACAGTTCTGATGTTCTTACTTCTTGATAAGCTTCCTTGCTATCTAGACTAACAAGCTCTGCTGTACCTGATTTACCGGCCACTTGAAATTCCTTCAGATCGCGAATACTTCTTGCTGTCCCATAATCACTTTCAATGACGTCAAGTAAAGCCGCATGCATTTTTGTCCAATCTGAATCATCAAATCCATCATCTTGCCAAGTTTTAAAAGATTTTTTCTGATTATCCATGATAGCAAGAGAGGGCTCAGCAAACTCTCCCTTAGTGGCAAGCAAAGAGGCATAGTTAGCTAACTGCATAGGAGTTGTTACTAAATACCCTTGTCCAATACCAAGGTTCACTGTATCGCCTTTAACCCAACCTACGTTCATCATGCTATATTTCCATTCAGGAGTTGGAACAAAAGCTTTATCTTCATCAAAGCAATCTAAACAAACTTTTTGTCCAAACCCGATGCTTGAAAAGTGATTTGATAACTTCAGAATATCTGCTTGATAAGCAAGCGAAAGAAAATACGTATTTGAGCTTACTAAGAAGGCTTTGTGCATGTCCACCTTTCCGTGACCTCCCTTACGCCACCCTCTAAAGATTCTTCCTGTCTCAGGCAAAGTAAAAAATCCAGGATCGTCCATTACAAAATCCCAGCTTACAATATCGTTTGATAGTCCATACATACCAATTGCAGGTTTAATTGTTGAGGCTGGCGGATACCTTCCTTGTAAAGCTCTATTAAAAAAAGGTTTATCTGGATCATTGATTAAATCTTGAAAATCAATCTCACTCATACCATTGGACAGCTGATTAATAGAATAAGCAGGTGAGCTGTACAAGACATTAATACCTCCAGACTCAAGATCTATTGCGACAACCGCACCTCTTCTATTACCTAGATATTTCGCAGCACTTTGCTGAGCCTCAATATCTAAATGAGTGTACAAGTCAGATCCTTTTACAGGCTCAAAAAAAGATAGTGATTTAACAAATTGACCCATTGCATTCATTTCGAAAACCCTTTGCCCATGCTTGCCACTCAAGTAATGATCATAGACCTCTTCTAATCCTGTCCGACCCCTAATGAGACCATGAGCATAAGATAATTCTGCATCTTTCCAATGACTCCTTGGAATTTCTGGCATTGATTTATATGCATCGTCTGTTCTTGATGTGTAACCTAAAACATGTGAAAAGATTTTGGGGTAGTCACTAATTCTTCTGTATCGTTTTGCAATAAATGCATTCTGAAAATTAAAACTTCTTACATAAAATCGGGCAATTTCTTCATCAGAAAGATCTTTTTTTAACACTAGTTCCTTGTTTACAAATGCTTTCTCTTTTTGGAGTTTTTTATATCTATTTTTTTCAGCCTGAGAAAGAAAAATTACAGGCTCAATTTCTTCTAAAAAAGAATCTATATTTGAAATAAAATTTGGACGTGTAATCAAATCAAAGGTTGGTTCATTTTTGACAAGAGCTTTGCCGTTTCTATCAAAAATCTCGCCCCTAAGCGCCTGAACAGGCACTGCATAATTTTTATTTTTTAGTGCAGCAAGCTGGTAGTCTGAGTAACCAGAGACTTGCAAAGAAAAAACTTTTATTAAAACGACTAATAGCGACAAAATAATTAAGCCGAAGAGCAAGATTGCTCTTGAGGAGAAATTATTCTTTTCAATCTGTCTTTCTTCAAAAATCATTATTTATGATACGGATGGTTTCTATTAATTGTGCTAGCTCTATATATTTGCTCCATTAAAAATATTTTAAAAAGTCTATGAGGAAAAGTTAATTCAGATGCAGATAAAATTAATTTTGAGGATTCTTGGAGCTTCTTTGATGATCCATGGGCGCCACCGATAATAAAATTAATATCTTTTCCACAATCTATTTGATCTTGCAAAAGACCAGCAAAACCAAGACTATCTATCTTTTGTCCTTTTCTGTCCCAAAGAATGACATGAGCGTTCAGATCAACATGCTTTAATATCTCTATCCCTTCGGCTTCTAATATAGATGTTATGTTCATTGATTTTGAAGAAAAGGGTTTTACCTCGGCATAAGCTACTTGAAAATTTTTAGGTAACTGTTTGGAATAAAATTGTAGTGCCTGTTTCTCCCAATGGGACGGCTTATGAGTAATACTTATAATTTTGCATTTCATCATGCAGAAATAAGAGTCTTTTCACCCCACAAACTTTCTAAATCATAAAATTCACGAGTCTCTTGTTGCATGATATTAACCACAACATCTCCACAATCAACTAAAATCCATTCTGAGTCATCTTGCCCCTCAATCCCCACTAAATGCTGGTTATGAAGTTTTATTGATTCAATTAATTTATTCGAAATTGCTTTTGCGTTTCTTGAGGAAGATGCTGTAGCAATAATAAACCAATCAGCAAAACCTGAAATTTCACGAATATCTAAAGCAAGAATATTCTGAGCTTTTAGATCATCTAAGGCTTCACAACAAATGGTTTTTAAATCAAGATTCTTCATAGAAATAATTCACCTTATGGTGCATTTTGAAATTGTTTGAATTAATTTTAATTTTACGTCCAAGCTTAAGAATCAGAATATCTAACTTAAAAGAATAAATCTATTAAATATTTCTAATTTATATACTCTATCTATCGATCTTTTGATTAAGATGGGTATATGGATTTTGTAAACTCTTTTATTCAGTGGTTTTCAGACCATCCTGAAATACTGATGGGATTAGGCATATCTTCTATTTTTATTTTTTTGCTAAGTATTTTAGGTATTAGTTGGTTTGTGGCAAACATACCAGAGGATTATTTTCTAGAATCTGTAAGAAAACCTACAAAATGGAGCGAACAAAAACCAATCCTGAGATTGGCAGTAATATTGGGTAAAAATATAATCGGACTGTTACTTATTATAGGAGGGTTATTAATGCTAGTGTTGCCAGGTCAAGGCCTTCTTACGATGGTAACAGGGTTGCTATTAATAAATTATCCAGGTAAATATAGATTAGAGCGAAAGCTTGTAAGTAAACCTTCAATCTTTAGAACTTTAAATTGGATAAGGATAAAAGCAAATAAGCCACCGCTTAAAAGAAATACTACTCATCAATTAAATAAAATTAATTAAGCTTTATTACTTGACTTAAAGTATCCTCTAGTTTGTATATTGCTTGATAAATATAATATAGGTTTTATTAGCCTATATCTTAAAAAATTAATGCGGGAGACAATATGGTAATTAAAAATAAAAAATGGGTTTTAAAGGAAAGACCGAGTGGATTGGTCAAAGACTCAGATTTTGAGCTTGTTATAGAGACTCTTCCTGAAATTAAAGAAGGAGAGATTCTTCTAGAAAATATGTATCTTTCATTTGATCCAACTCAAAGAGGCTGGCTGAATGATGTACCTGGATATCTTCCGCCTGTTCAGATAGGTGAAGTTGTTAGATCGGGTGGCATGGGAAGAGTATTGGAATCGAAAAATCCAGATTATAAAGTTGGTGATTTAACGTTTGGTTTGATTGGTTGGCAAACTCATTGCGTGACTAAGCCTGAAGCTGATGATAGGTTTAGAGTAGTGCCCGATCTTCTCCCTATACCAACAATGCTGAATGTTATGGGCACAACAGGCATTACCGCCTACTATGGATTATTAGAGCTTGGAGATCCAAAACCAGGGGAGACGGTTCTAGTTTCAGGAGCTGCTGGCGCCACAGGATCGGTTGTTGCTCAGATTGCTAAACTTAAAGGGTGTCATGTCATAGGTATAGCTGGTGGCAGAGAAAAATGTGATTGGCTGAAAGAAGTTGGCGTGGATGATGTGGTTGATTATAAAAATTCAAATGTGCATGAAGAATTGCTAAATGTTGCAAAAAATGGAATTGATATCTATTTTGATAATGTTGGCGGCAAGATATTGGAAACAGTTCTTAACTTGATCAATATAAATGCTCGGGTCCTGTTGTGTGGGGGGATTTCATCTGGCTATGATGCAACCAGGCCACCTGATGGACCAAATAATTTATTTTCTTTAATCTTCAAGAGAGCGACAATGCAAGGGTTTCTGGTCCTAGATTATCTTCCACGATCGCAACAGGCTTTAGAAGAAATTGCTACTTGGGTTATGGAGGGCAAGCTCAAACATAGAGAAGATATCCAAGAGGGAATTGAAAACTGCCCCCAAACTTTAAATAGACTCTTTACTGGAGAAAATAAAGGTAAGCAGTTATTAAAAATTTAAGTTGAGTTTTCTGAAATTTTATTAACTAATTTTGCTAAAATATTCATGCGTTGAGTTGCATCAAATGCTTCTAGCAAAGCTTGTTTTTGAATAGGCGTTATTGGAATAAGCCCTGCTAATTGATAACTGACAGATTCCGCTGATAACAGATCAATCTCTAAAGGCAGAGATTTAACTTGTGGATGCTCTTTAAGCTGACTAAGGACATTTATGAGCTCTGGAAATTGAGCCAATACAGCCTGGTCATCAACCACTGGTTCAGAAATTGGAGAGATGGATGCATAATGCAGTCCTGATTCGAGTTGTTCAACAGATTTTATCGATACTTTTTGCGATCCTTTGACAGTGATCCCTAGTAGTCCATTGGGCAACTGGTTGAAATCAATAATTTCAACGAAGGTTCCTTGGGACATAAAATTCTCACCGGATTGGTTGTTTTTGCTCAATGTTATGACAAAGCCCGCATCGGTTCTCATGCAATTTTTTACCATAGAAAGGTATCTGGGCTCGAAAATTTGGAGAGTTTGTATGGTTCCCGGCAAAACAACCAACCCTAAAGGGAAAACTGGAAGTTTATTTGCTTTTGATGAGGTCAATGATTGGCTCCGATATTTTTCTACTGTCTTTATTACTCATTATCAATATAACATCAATATTATCTATATCCCGTTTTAAATCTTCCAACAACAAATTTATAGAATCATACTCAAAGTCCTGATTTTTTTTGCTTGATAAATTTAACCAATAGACTTGTTCTAAACCGGAAGCACTATTATACAACTCTGACCCATGATGCCCCTGAGACATCGTATTTGAGGCAAGTTCTACAATGCCCGCTATTTTTTTAGATGAAAAATGGCTAATAGCTGCCTCTACCGTGAAAGATATTGCAGTAGGGTGATGTGCAAAATCATCAATAACAATTTTGTCATTGTTTTGAAATACAGTTTCAAATCTTCTCTTAACACCATTTGAATTTTTAAGTGCTAAGAATGATTGCTGTGGGTCAACTCCATGAAGAAAAGATGTATACATAGCCATGACTGCATTGTTTAAATTATGCTGGCCATGCATTGGGAGTTCCCTTAAATCAAACTGCTGACCTTCAAAATGAATAATCCCCTCCTCAATTGAGAGTTTTATATTTTCTTCGCTGCCAAGTTTGTGTGTATTTGACCAACAACCCATCTCAATTAAGTTCATAATATTTTCGTCACCATCATGAAAAAGTATATTTCCATTTGCAGGAATCGTTCTTATTGCGTGGTGGAATTGCTTTAAAATATCAGATAAATCATCAAATATATCAGCATGATCAAATTCAATATTATTTATAATGAAAGTGTCTGGATGATAATGAATAAATTTTGAGCGTTTATCAAAAAATGCTGAATCATATTCATCGGCCTCAATTACGAAAAAATTAGATGTGCCTAGACGGGCAGAATTTTTGAATGAATCGCTTACGCCTCCAACTAAATACCCCACATCTATGCCTGCAACTTGAAAAATTTCACAAATTAAAAATGATGTTGAGGTTTTTCCATGTGTTCCAGACACAGCAATTACTGTTCTGTCGCGAATCATTTCACCTAACATTTGAGGGCCTGAGGTATAATTAAGTTTATTGTTTAAAATATGTTCAACGCATGGATTACCCCTACTTAATGCATTGCCTATTACATAGAGATCAGCAGAGGGCAAAGAGGATTCTTCATAGCCTTCAATCATTTCCACGCCAAGAGAATCTAACTGGTCGGACATTGGTGAATAAAATTGTTTGTCGCTTCCAGAAACTATGTGACCTTTTTCAACAAGAATTTGTGCAAGACCGCCCATAAAGGTGCCACAAATGCCTAATATATGAATTTTCATTTTTAAATATTTATCGGTAACATTTGTTACCATAGACCAAATTAATTAATTTATAAACCAATGAAAAAAAATGCTTTTTACGCACAATCCGGTGGTGTGACGTCTGTAATAAATGCATCTGCATGCGCGGTAATATTAGAATCGAAAAAATCTACAAAGATTGGAAAAGTTTATGCCGGCAAAAATGGGATCTTAGGGGCTTTAAGAGAAGATTTAATAGATACCTCTAAAGAATCAAAAAAATTTATTGAGAGCTTAAAGTATCGTCCAGGTGGAGTTTTTGGTTCTTGTAGATATAAATTAAAAAGTATTGAAGAGAATTTAAAAGAATACAAAAGATTAATTGAAGTTTTTCAAACCCATGACATAGGTTATTTTTTTTATAATGGTGGAAATGATTCTGCTGACACTGCTTTAAAAATTTCTCAGATCAGCAATAAGCTTAACTATCCTCTTCAATGCATAGCAATCCCCAAAACTGTAGATAATGACCTTGCTGTTACAGACTGCTGTCCCGGATTTGGATCAGTTGCCAAATATGTTGTTACATCTACAATTGAAGCTGCGCTTGATGTGGAATCAATGCATGAAAGTTCTACAAAAGTTTTCATCCTTGAGGTTATGGGGAGACATGCCGGCTGGATCGCTGGATCAAGCTGCTTGGCACAAAATAGCCATCCAGGTGCACCTCATATAATTTTACTACCTGAAGTAAGTTTCAACCAAAGAAGATTCTTATCAAAAGTAAGAGATACGGTGAAAAAAAATGGCTTTTGTGTGATTGTTGCCTCAGAAGGAATTAAAGATTCTAAAGGAAAGTTTATCGCTGAATCAGGCTCAAAAGATGCCTTTGGTCATAGTCAACTTGGTGGTGTTGCGCCTCGATTAGCGGAGCTAGTTAACAGCAAATTAAAATTAAAAAATCATTGGGCTGTTGCAGACTATCTTCAAAGAAGTGCTAGCCATCTATCGTCAGGTGTTGATAGAGCTCAGGCTTATGAAGTTGGCAAAAAAGCAGTGCAATTTGCTGTAAATGGACAAAATGGTGTTATGCCGGTAATCAAGCGTAAAAGCTCTAAGCCATATAGGTGGGAGATAGTTTCTGCACCTTTAACAAAAATTGCTAACGTTGAAAAGAAGCTACCAGCTGGTTTTATTTCAAAGGATGGATTTGGGATGACAAAAAGAGCTCGAAGCTATTTTCAACCTCTTATTGAAGGTAAAACTGATGAGTTTAGAAATATCAATTATCAAGCTGGTAAAATGGAGATGGTGGCAAAAAAATTAAAGGCTTGGAGATAATGCATTAAGTTGGCTTATAATTCTTGTCAATTCATTTTTAAGAATTAGTTTATCCTCTTCATTCAAAAACGAACCAAAGTAAAACCGCTTCCCTTTGGATTGAAAGCAAAATTTTTGAGAATTGTCCTGATCAGTTTTAACTTCGAGAACAGCAAAACTTCTGAACTCTTCCCAGCTTTTTTCTTTAATTAGCCTACCCTTCTCTAATTTAATTTTTTCATTTGAGATGTAGATCAGCTCTTTTTGTTGGCTCCAACGAAAACTAATAAAAAAACAAGTTAAAACAATAATGACTTCCAAACCAGCAAAGGGAAGTATCAATGCAGCCCCCATGAAAAAGAAAAAAACTCCAATAGCTAAACAGATAAAAGCAATGCTTCCTAAAAAAAGGACTCGACCCCAGCCTCTTAATGAATAATTAGGAGACATCTCAATTAAAAAATTATTTTCTGTAGTTTCTTGAATCCTAATCATATTACAATGGTATATGGTCACAAGAACAGATTTCAACCAATACATGATGCCGACATACAAGCCGGCAGAATTCATTCCCTCAAAAGCAAAAGGATCTTTGCTTTGGGATAAAGAAAATAAAAAATATATAGACTTTGCCTCAGGGATTGCTGTATCGAGTCTTGGGCACTGTCATCCTACTTTAAATAAAGCGCTGGCTGATCAATCAAAAAAAATTTGGCACTTATCAAACCTATTAACCAATGAACCAGCGCTTAGACTGGCTAAAATCTTCTGCAAGCATACTTTTGCTGAAAAAGTTTTCTTTGCAAATTCTGGCGCTGAGGCTGTTGAAGGGGCAATAAAGACTGCTCGAAAATATGCTTACCTCAATCATAGCAAAAGAAAAAATGAGATAGTTTCTTTCTCTGATGCCTTTCACGGCCGCACAATGATGGCTATTGCTCTTAATGGATCAGATAGATTTATCGAAGGTTTTGGGCCCATGCCTGAAGGTATCAAGCATCATCCATTTAATGATGAAAATAAGCTTGAAAAAGCTATTACCAAGAAAACTGCAGCTGTAATACTTGAGCTTGTTCAAGGGGAAGCAGGAATCATTAAAGCAAAAAGAGGCTTTGTTCAAAAAATTAAAAGATTATGCAAACAAAATAAAGCATTGCTAATAATTGATGAGGTGCAATCAGGGGCTGGAAGAACAGGAACATTATTTGCCTACGAGCAGTTTGACGTTAAGCCTGACATTTTGTGCTGTGCAAAAGGCATAGGTGGTGGAATTCCTATTGGTGCAATACTTACCTCTTCACAAATTGCTGAGTGCATGCAACTTGGCTCTCATGGATCAACCTTTGGGGGCAACCCACTTGCCTGCGCTGTAGCTGAACAAGTCATGATGATGTTATCCAAAAAATCGCTGCTTAATGGAGTTAAGAAAAAGGAAAAACTATTTTTAAAAGAACTCAAGGATATCAATAAAGAATTTAAATGCTTTAGTGCGATAAGAAGTTCAGGTTTATGGATAGGTTGTAAGTTGAATGTATCTGAGAACTTTAACTTGGATACCATGATGAAAGCATGCTATGCAAAAGGGCTAATGATTTTAAAAGCGAATAATAATACTATCCGCATAGCCCCAAGCCTAATTATTGAAGATGATTTAATTTTAAAAGGTCTGGAAATATTGAGGCAGGCTATTCAGGAACAGATTCGCTAGATCTTAAAATCTCTTCGAGCATAATTCTTCCATTATATCCAGTGGGCAATACCCGCCCTCTTTTTGCTCGCGAAGAAATATATTCCTCTAGATCTTTTAAAGCCCAGGTTTTACCACCAGTCTTCCCCTCATGGTGAATATGAAGTTTACTATCTTCTGCTAAACAGCAGACATCCATCATGAATTCAGATTTTTCTTTAAAGGATTTGGTTGAAATACTAATTAATTTATTGCCCTTGCCCTTAGGTAGCACTGGTAATTCATCTATAGGAAAAATTAACATCTTGTTACTCACCTTTCCTTTGTTATCCTGCGAAGAGAAGGTTGCAGCAACAAATTTATGATTTTCATTAATAGCGACTGGAGAGATAACACTAGCTCCATCGGGTGTTTTCATGAATTGTTTGCCTTTTTTTTGATTTGAGAATGCATTAGCGAGATTGCTTATAAAACCAAATCCTGCTGAATTTGAAATTAATATTTGAGATTCTTCAGATCCAATTGCGACACCTTCAAATGTAACACCTGATTCAGCCACAACTCTTCCAGTTAAGGGCTCTCCCATTCCTCTTGCGGATGGCAAAGAATGTGCCGGTAATGAGAAAGCTTTGCCGCCTGAATCAAAAAAAACAGCAGTCTGATTATTTCTCCCTTGCGCAAAATGTTGAAGCATGTCATCCCCTCTATAAGCAAGAGTTCTTGGATCAATATCATGGCCTTTAGCTGACCTTATCCAGCCAGCCTTGGAAAGAATTATGGTGACTGCTTCTGACGTAACAACTTCTTCTTCAGAGAATGCCTTAGCTTCTGAAGTTGATTCAATTGGAGAGCTTCTCTCATCTCCAAAGTTTTCTTTGATTTCTTTGAGTTCATTTTTAATATAAGTTTTTAACCTGGCTTTCGATTTGATAATTTTTTCTAGTTCAGATCTTTCGGCTTCCAGCCCATCTTTTTCTTCTTCAAGTTTTATTTGTTCCAACTTAGCTAACTGCCTTAAACGAATTTCTAAAATCGCATTTGTTTGTATCTCAGAAATCTTAAAGGCTTTCATTAGTTCTTTCTTGGGATCATCGCTATTTCTTATAATATGAATGACTTTATCTAAGTCTAGATAAACAATTAATAAGCCTTCCAAAATATGAATTCTGTCATGAACTTGATCCAATCTATGCTCAAGTTTGCGCATCACAGTTTGCTGTCTAAATTTAAGCCACTCAGAAATTAAATCTTTGAGGGAAAATACTCTTGGAGATCCTTTCAAGCTAATTAAATTCATGTTAGCTCGATAGTTTTTCTGCAAATCAGTGGTCGCAAAAAGATGATTCATGACTTCAGTTGGATCTATGCGGTTAGACTTTAAAGATATAACCAGCCTGACAGGTTCTTTATGGTCTCCCTCATCCCGCAAATCAACAATCATTGGAAGTTTTTTCTTTTGCATTTGATCGGCAATTTGTTCAAGAATTTTTGATCCAGAAGCTTGATGAGGTAATGCCCTTACAACAATGTCATTCCCCTCTGAATCCCAATGAGCCCTAATTTTAAATCCACCTCTTCCAGTTTCATAAATCTCTACAAGTTCTTCAGGAGAAACAATTATTGGTGCTGGATTTGAAAAATCTGGACCTTTAATAAACTTTAATAAGTCTTTTGTAGCTGCCTTTGGATTATCTAAAACATGTATACATGCATCCAAAACTTCATTTATGTTATGCGATGGAATGTCAGTTGCCATGCCAACAGCAATACCTGTTGTTCCATTTAGAAGAATGCTAGGTATCTTTGCAGGCAAAATTGTTGGCTCAAGCAGGGAGCCATCAAAATTAGGTTGCCAATCAACTGTCCCTAGCTTTAATTCAGAAAGAAGTAAATCAGCGAATCCAGTTAATTTTGATTCTGTATAGCGCATTGCAGCAAATGACTTAGGATCATCTTGAGTGCCCCAATTCCCTTGACCATCTACAAGTGGGTATCGAAATGAAAAGTTTTGCGCCATGAGAACCATAGCTTCATATGCTGCGCTATCGCCATGAGGATGGAATTTGCCAATTACATCTCCAACAGTTCTAGCAGATTTTTTATACTTTGAGCTGGCATTTAAACCTAGCTCACTCATTGCATAGAGAATTCTCCTTTGAACTGGTTTCATGCCATCTCCAATATGAGGGAGTGCGCGATCTAAGATGACATACATTGAGTAGTTGAGGTAAGACTCCTCGGCATATTCCTTCAGGCTTATAGAGCTAAGATTCTTATTCATGATTAAACTGTTACTATTTTCCCTCGTTTCTCAAGCCACTCTTTTCTTGCCCCAGCATTTTTCTTAGAAAGCAAAAGATCCATCATACTATTAACATTGTCAGTGGAGGTGATGGTGAGCTGAACCAATCTTCTTGTTTTAGGATCCATTACTGTTTCACGTAGTTGAGAAGGATTCATTTCACCCAGGCCTTTAAATCTTTGAATATCTATTTTGGGTTTTCCTGGCTTTGACTTAAGTTTTTTAACCAATGAATCCTTTTCATCTTCATCAAGTGCATAAAATACCTCTTTTGCACAATCTATTCTAAATAGTGGAGGCATGGCTACAAAAATATGGCCAGCCTGAATTAATGGCTTATAGTGTCGAAGAAATAGAGCACATAACAATGTTGCAATATGAAGGCCATCTGAATCAGCATCAGCTAAAATACAAATTTTGCCATATCTCAAAGATTCAATATCTGGGCTTCCTGGATTAACTCCGATCGCTGTAGAAATATCCTTTATTTCTGCAGATTTCATAATTTCAGCGCTCTCTAAATCCCAAGTATTCAAAATTTTTCCCCTAAGGGGCATAATTGCTTGAAATTTTCTTTCCCTAGATTGCTTGGCAGAACCTCCAGCAGAGTCTCCTTCAACAAAAAATAACTCCGTCTCATTTAGATCAGTGCTATTACAATCTGAGAGCTTTCCAGGAAGTGCAGGACCTTGAAATGTTTTCTTTCTATCAACTACTTTCGTTTCTTTTGTTCTTGCTTGGGCAGATGCAATAGCCAATTCAGCTAATTTTTCTCCTTCTTCTGTATGTTGGTTAAACCATATGCTCAGAATGTCTTTAGTCGTTGAGTTCACAAAAGCCTGATGATCTTTTGAATCTAATCTCTCCTTTGTTTGTCCTGCAAATTGAGGGTTAGTTAACTTTGAAGAAATAATAAAAGTGCTGTGTTGCACAACATCATCAGCAGTGATTTTTAAGCCTTTGGGAATTAAATTTCTGAACTCACAAAACTCTTTAACTGACTCTAATAAACCCGCTTTGAAACCATTCATATGAGATCCGCCCTGAGTGGTTGGGATAAGATTGACATAAGATTCATTCATAAGATTTTTTGCTGGCTTTGTAGACCAATTCAAAACAAAATCAAGAGCATTATCATCAGCTAGTTTGCTACAAGAAATTGATTCTTCGAGAAGTAACTCAATATCATCAGAAGATTCAGATAAATATGAGATTAGCCCATTTTCATAATTCCAGGGAATCTTCTCATTCTTCTTCTCATCATAATATTCAATAGTTAGTCCAGGGCATAAAACGGCTTTTGCTTTCAGAAGATGCTTCAAATTACTTTTATCAATATTAACTGTCTCAAAATATTGTGGATCCGGAACAAAACTTATTGAGGTTCCTGTATTTCTAGGGCCTATATCTCCAACCTTTTTTAGGTCAGAAGTTTTTTCACCTCCCTCAAATTTCATTTCAAACTTATGACTATCTCTTTTAATTTCTACAGATAGATTTTGCGAAAGAGCGTTTACTACAGAGACCCCTACACCATGCAAGCCTCCAGAAAAATTGTAATCTTCGCCTGAAAATTTTGCTCCAGCATGCAGCTTGCACATTATCAACTCTACCCCAGAAACCTTATGCTCAGGATGAATATCTACCGGCATACCGCGCCCATCATCTATGACAGAAACAGTCCCTTCTTTGTGAAGTGTAACTTTGATCTTTGAACAGTGGCCTGCTAGAGCCTCATCAATTGAATTATCAAGAACTTCTTGGATAAGATGATTTGGGCAAGAGGTGTCAGTATACATACCCGGTCTTTTTCGGACCGGATCTAAGCCTGATAGAACCTCTATCGACTCTGAATCATAATTTTTAGCCAATTATTATTTCCTAATACTAATGAACTTTTAACTAGTATTCTACTCTAACTAATTTGAAAGCAAGCTATTAATTTAATAGATTTTAGGAGATTTTTTTACAATAGACTAAAATAAAATAAACAGCATTTAAGTGTAAAGTGAACTTGACATTGCGACCCCAAAAGGGTTTTAATGTGTGCACTGTAAACATTAAAATTTAATATGAACAAAAAAATTCTAGTCATACCTATACTTGCTTTTAGCATTCACTCAACTGCAGACAGCTTAATAGATATCTATAATGATGCTTTGGAAAATGATCCTCAATATAAAGCGGCAGAATTTTCATATTTATCAGGCAAGGAAATTAAGGTGCAGGGTCGCGCCAGCCTTCTTCCCAATATTTCTATCAATGCACAAACTAATTGGAATGAATATTACCAAAACGGCAATCTGCAGAACGAGTACAATAATTTCAGTTCATCCGCAAGATTAACCCAGCCACTAATTCGACTTGATTCATGGTTCAAATACAGACAATCAAAATTTTTGACTGATGCTGCAGAAGCTGATTTCGCATATTCCCAACAAGCATTAATCGTTAGAACTGCTGAACTTTATTTTAATGTCTTGCGAGCTATAGATAACTTAAGCGCAGCTCGATCAGAAGAAAAAGCCATAAAAAAACAATTAGATCAGATTAGGCAAAGATATGAAGTTGGACTTTCGGCTGTAACGGAAGTGCAAGAAGCACAGTTAGCTTTTGATCTAAGTCTTGCTTCAAGAACTAGGGTTGAGGGAGAGGTTTATACAGCCAAAGAATCATTGAATGCATTAGTCGGCAGAGAAATTATTTCTCTTGATGGATTGGTTAATGACCTCAATGTCACAAATCCTGTACCAGCTTCTAAAGAAGAATGGGCAAGAAAAGCTGTAGAAAATAATTTTAGACTTAAGGCTGCAACTCTTAGAAAGTTTGCATCTAAAAATAATGCTCGAAGCGTAGCATCTAATCATTTACCAAAAGTTGATATTGTTGGAGTTCAAAGTGAATCAGAAACAAATCAATATTCTTTTGATGGGCTAAATACTGGCGGGGCTTTTAATATTACAGTTCCAGATGAAACTCAACGAGATACATACAGCTTGCAACTCTCAATGCCAATTTTTCAAGGTGGAGCAGTGATTTCAAGAACAAAGCAAGCATACGCAGAGTCTAATAAATCCTCAGAAGATGCTTTATTTACAGAAAGAAGTGTTATTCAAGATGTACGAAGTCAATATTCAAATGTGGTTACGCTTGTTGCAAATCTTCGGGCGCAAAAACAAGCTGTTGTTTCAGCCTCTAGTGCGCTTGAAGCTACAAAAGTAGGATATGAAGTTGGAACTAGAAATATAGTAGATTTACTACAAGCTGAAAAAAATCTCTATAGCGCAGAAAGAAATCTCTCTAATGCAAAATATGACTACCTAATTACAACCCTCCGTTTGCATTTAGCAGCCGGAACTCTAAGTCCTGAAAATCTTATCGAAATAAATAATTTACTCGGTTAGAGCATGCCAGAATTGCCAGAGGTTGAAACTTCCGTCCAAGCAATTCAAGAGTTTACAAATCAAAACCTAGAGTCCATAAAAATACATAATCCAAATTTACGATGGAAAGTAGATATTGCTACTTTTAAAAAGCTACACGGATTAAAAGTTAGTAAAATTAACAGGAGAGCAAAATATATTCTCCTCCACATCGAGCAATCACAAATACTTGTTCATCTAGGGATGACGGGAACACTCAGAATTGCTGAGAAAAATTCTAATTTTTATAAAAAACATGACCATGTTGAGTTTATTTTTCAAAATAGAAAATTAATTTTTAATGATCCAAGAAGGTTTGGATCAATGCATCACATCAAAGAACCCGGTACTCACTTTTTATTAGAAAACCTTGGTCCAGAGCCTCTTTCACAGGAATTTAATGGTGAGTACCTATTCCATAAAATTAAGAAATCCATATCGCCAATAAAAAATGCTCTCATGAATCAACAAAATGTTGTTGGCATAGGGAATATTTATGCAAATGAAATATTATTTGATGCTAGCATTCGGCCTACAAGAAAAAGCAAAACATTAAAGAAAAAAGAATATGAGGAGATTGCTTCATCTACAAAAAAAATCTTAAAACGAGCAATTAAAGCAGGAGGAACAACCCTTCAAGACTTTTATCAGCCGGATGGAAATAAAGGCTATTTCAAAATAGATCTCAATGTTTATGATCGTGAAAATCAAAAATGCAAAAAATGCAAAGAAGAGTTAATTAAGAGGATCGTTCAGTCACAAAGAGCAACATTTTACTGTCGCCAATGTCAGATTTAGCCAGCAATCTTTTTTTGTAAAGCAGCTCTAACGTTTGGTGAAACAAAACGAGAAACATCTCCACCAAAAGTAGCAATTTCTTTTACAAGGCTGGAAGAAACATAAATTAATGTATCCTTGGGGGTAAAGAAAATACTCTCAATATCCGGCGCAAGACTTCTATTCATAGTCGCTAATTGAAATTCATATTCAAAATCGGCAACCGCTCTTAACCCTCTAATTATTGCAATTGCATCATTTTCCCTTGCTAAATCAACTGTTAATTTTTTTGCATAACCTAAAACTTCTATTTTAGGGTTATCTTTAAAAATCTCAGCAATCAAGTCTATTCTTTCATCAACACTAAATAGAGGGTTTTTGGATTGGCTTTCAGCCACACCTAAAATAACCTTATCAAATAAAGCTGCCGCTCTATCAACAATATCAATATGCCCAAAAGTAATTGGATCAAAAGATCCAGGATATATGGCTGTTTTCATAATCGAATCATACTAAACATTTCTAATTCATCAAAATCTTTGGTTGAGTGTGTAAAATAACGGTTAATGAATATTCATAAACATAAGGAATCAAGAGCTATACCAAAAAAAGATGCTAACTTGCCGTCTGCTGTAGATGATGCTGCTGACGTAATGTCTAAATATCCATACAAGAAAAGAGTCTCAAATCAAAAAAAACATTCTTTCCCGCCAATAGAATATGAAAAACCACCTCACTACTAAATTTTTAGCAAAAAAAAGGGACCTTAAAAAAACTCCCTTTTTTTGTTGAGTTTAGCTCCTTTAAGACACTAGATCATTATTCATAACTTTATTCCAAGCTGAAACAAAGTCATATTTAAATTTTTCTTCAGCATCGTCACTAGCATAAACTTCTGCAATCGCACGAAGTTGTGAATTTGATCCAAAGGCTAAATCTACTCTTGTAGCAGTTCTAACTTTTTCTCCAGATACTCTATCTAAGCCCTCATAGGAGTTTCCGGTTCCATTGGGTTTCCATCCTACCGACATATCAAGCAATGTATCAAAATAATCATTGCTTAGCTTATCTGGATTATCTGTAAATATACCGTACTCATTATTACTAATTCCTAATGACCTCATTCCGCCAAGTAAAACTGTCATTTCAGGAGCTGTTAAACCAAGTAACTGAGATTTATCCAGCATCATTTCTTCAGCTGATATATTAGATTTAGAACTTAAATAGTTTCTAAAACCATCAGCAACAGGCTCAAGAACCGCAAATGATTCAACATCAGTTTGATCATCTGATGCATCACCACGGCCTGGAGTAAATGGTACATCGACCCCAGAAGCCTTTTCAATTCCTACGTTTCCAGCCAGGACAATAACATCAGCGATTGAAGCACCTGTATCATTGGAAATAGTTTCATAGATTGAAAGAACTTTAGAAAGTTGCTCAGGTTTATTAGCTTCCCAATCTTTTTGGGGGGCCAAACGAATCCTAGCACCATTTGCGCCACCTCTTAGATCAGAATTTCTAAATGTAGATGCACTAGCCCATGCTGTCTCAACCATTTCCTGAATTGAAAGCCCAGATTCAGATATAGCTTGTTTAACTTTTTCAACATCATAATCAGTGCTACCAGCTGGAACTGGATCTTGCCAAATTAGCTCCTCATCAGGAACCTCTGGACCAAGATATCTCGCTTTGGGACCCATATCTCTATGCAACAATTTGAACCAAGCTCTAGCAAAGGCATCAGCAAATTCTTCAGGGTTTTCGTGAAAACGCTTAGAAATTTTTCTATATGCGGGATCTTCACGCATAGCCATGTCTGCTGTTGTCATCATTGTAGGAACCCTAACTGAAGAGTCTTCAGCATCTGGCGCCATGTCTTCTTCTTTTTGATCAATTGCATGCCAAACGATCTTTCCTGCAGGAGTCTCTACTTTTTCCCATTCATAACCAAATAACAGGTCAAAATAGCCATTGTCCCATTGGGTGGGATTAGCTGTCCAAGCTCCTTCAAATCCACTTGTAATAGTATCGCTACCCTTTCCAGATGCATGGCTACTTTGCCAACCAAAACCCATGTTTTCAAGAGGTGCGCCCTCTGGCTCAGCCTGAACATGATCTTCAGGTCCAGCACCATGGCCTTTACCAAAAGTATGGCCACCAGCAACTAAAGCAACCGTTTCCTCATCATTCATTGCCATCCGACCAAACGTTTCTCTGATATCTCTTCCACTTGCAACAGGATCTGGCTCTCCATCAGGACCTTGAGGATTGACATAAATGAGGCCCATTTGAACTGCTCCAAGAGGATCGGCTAGGTCCCTAACGCCACTATATCTCTCATTTGTGAGCCATTCAGTTTCAGCTCCCCAATTAATATCTTCTTCAGGTGCCCAAATATCTGGTCGACCTCCCCCAAATCCAAAGGTTTTTCCACCCATTGACTCTATCGCAACATTTCCAGCTAGAATCAGGAGATCAGCCCAGCTAATCTGCTTTCCATATTTTTGCTTGATTGGCCAAAGCAGTCTTCTTGCCTTATCTAGATTTCCATTATCAGGCCAGCTATTAAGAGGAGCAAATCGTTGGGCTCCAGTGCCTCCACCTCCCCTACCATCACCTATACGATAAGTGCCGGCAGCATGCCAAGTCATTCTTATAAAAAATGGCCCATAATGACCATAATCTGCTGGCCACCAATCTTGGGAGTCAGTCATCAGATCATTTAAATCCTTTTTTAGAGCTGCGTAATCAAGTTTTTTAAACTCTTCAGCATAATCAAAATTCTCATCCATAGGATCACCCTTTTGATCGTGTTGATGCAGAATGCTCAGATTTAATTGGTTCGGCCACCAATCTTTATTAGATGTTCCGGTTGAGCTATTAGAGGACAAACTTCCATGCATAACAGGACATTTATTTTCAGTTTCTTTACTCATATTTATATTCCAAATTAATATTAAACTTTCACTGCAAAAGCTGTGGTATTTATTAGCTTACAGATTTTATATGTATTGGTAAATATATTAAAAAAGAATGTTATATTCGATTTTATAAATGTTATAAACTCCAAAATTATGCTGACTCTCAAACAAATTGATTATGCGCTGGCGGTTGCTAAAAACCTGCACTTTAAAAAAGCAGCTGATGAGTGTTTTATTTCTGCGTCAACAATGAGCAATGCAATCACTGAATTGGAGGCTCATTTGGGTGTAAAGATTTTCGAGAGAAGCAATAAAAAAGTTATTGTTACTAATCTTGGAAAAGAAATATTAAATCGAGCAAAGAAAATACAATTAGAAGTGCTTAGCATTCATGAACTTGCTCAACATAACTCAATAGGGCTGAATCATTCCTTATCAATTGGTATTATCCCAACAATTAGCCCATATTTTCTTCCAATAGTTCTTCCAGAAATTCAGAAAAATTTTCCAAATTTGACCCTGAAAATCGAAGAGGCTCAATCTGGAATATTGGTAAATAAGATCAAAGATGGAGATTTAGATATGGCAATACTTGCCTTACCCTATGAATTAGGCGATCTAAGTTATTTTAAGTTTTGGGAGGAAGATTTTTATTTAATATCTCATAGTCAAAACAAACTTTCAAAAAAAACTGAAATAAAAGCCAATGAACTAGAGCAATCAGAACTAATGCTATTAGATGACGGACATTGTTTAAAAGATCATATCTTAGATGCATGTAAAATAACCTCTCATCCACAGCATTCCCTATCTGCATCTAGTTTAAATACTCTTATTCAACTTGTTAGAGCAAATTTAGGCTCTACTCTAGTTCCTGAAATGGCAATAGAACAACTTATTGGAATTAACAATGATTTGTCAATTTCTCACTTAAATGAACCTGGGCCTCATAGAGAAATATGTTTAGTTTCAAGAAGAAATTATTCTGGAATAAAAAATATTAAGCTTCTTTGTGAGGTCTTTCAGGGCGAGATGAGTAAACATTTTGTTACTAATACATCCAATTGAGAATATAATTAGAATTATATTTCAAATAAATTAACCTAATGATTATCACTAAAACTCCATTTAGGGTTTCATTTGCTGGCGGTGGAACTGATCTTCATTCGTTCTTTAAAGAGCATGATACTCATGGATGCGTTGTGAGTTGCTCTATAGATAAATATATATATCAACTAATGAAAAAAAATTTTTTTGATGGAAGTATTATTAAATATAGCAAAGAGGAACGAGTAGCGAGCTCATCTGAAATTAAACACAAGATTATCAAATATGTATTTGATAAATATGATATAAACAACATTGAATATCACTCGATTGCTGACTTTCCATCTGGCCTAGGTTTAGGATCCTCTAGCGCATTTACAGTTGGACTGCTCAGGCTTATTAAAGAATACCAAGGATTAGAAATCGATAATTATGATTTGGCTTATGAAGCCTCAGATATAGAAATAAACCAAATGAAAGAACCGATAGGAATGCAGGATCAATTTGGGTGTGCGATTGGCGGCATCAAGAAAATTACATTTCACCCAGATAATAAAGTTATCGTAAATCAAATTGAATTAAAATCTAATCAAATAGAAATCTTAAAAAATAACCTCATTTTATTTAGGGTTGGTGATTCGAGATCAGCGAGTAAAATTTTAAAAACTCAAAGCGAGGAAACGAAATACAATAAAGATACTTTTACAAATCTTCTAAAAATGAGAGATTTAGCAGAAGACCTTTCTAGAGAAATAAAAATAGATGTAGATAGTGTTGGACATTTTTTAAATATTAACTGGGGTCTAAAACGCACTTTAACTGAAGAGATTTCAACAAATCAGATTGATGAAATTTATGAAACCGGTATCCAAAATGGCGCTCTAGGAGGTAAACTGCTGGGCGCTGGAAAAGGAGGTTTTATGCTTTTTTATTGCGAAAAGAAATATCAAGAAAAATTGTGTCAAAAATTTTACAAGCTGCAATCTTTCAAAATTTCAATAGATGAGTTTGGCGCATCTAGTGAAGATAATTTACGGTGAATACTTTTAAAAATATATATTTTTTAAGCGTTGCAACATTATTCGTTGTATATATCTTCTTGTACATATCAAACACACTATTAACCGACTCAAGTGCATATCTATATATTGGATCACAAATAAATTTAGGAAAGGTGCCTTATTTGGATATGTTTGATCATAAGGGTCCGCTGCTATATTTTGTAAATGCATTCCCCTTTTTCATCGGAGGCTCGTGGAAATCAATATATTTAATTGAGGGTTGCTTATTAACAATAGTAACTATTCTTCTTTTCAACATTTTCTCAAAACTTAACTATCAGCAGTATAAATATTTTTTAACCTCAATATTTTTGATCTCTTTCTTACTAATTTTTAATGGTGGCAACCTACCAGAAACCTATATTTTTTTAATTTTATCTATTTGTTACTTAGTGGTATTTTATTTTGTTGAAAATGATCAGATTGACGCAATTAAAAATACCAGTTTAAGGAAAATTTTTTTTTGGCTGGGTTTCGCAATAGGATTAATAGCATTAATTAAGATTTCAAATATCGCAGGAATTATCTTTTTAACAATCTTTTTTGGTTATCAGAAGAAAGGCGTGGATAATTCATTGCTACTTTTTTCACTAGCAGGCGCAATGATGCCTATTATTCCAACAATTGCTTGGTTATATTCTAATGGAGCTCTGGATGAATTCATAAATCAATACTTTATATATAACTTTTTTTACATAGAAGACGAAGTATTACTAATAAGAATTACAAATTTGCTGATCTTAATAGCGAATTTTTTCTTGCTTCCTGTTAATTTTTTATCAATTATCTTGATCGGCATAGTTGGATTGAAAGAAATTAAAATTAAATCAGATAAGTGGATTTTGGCTTTCTTTTTTGTTCTAGCTATAGACTTCTTAAGTCAAATAATTTCTGGAAAAGGAATTCAACATTATCTTCTGATAACTATTCCATCATCAATTGTTTTAATTGCAATGCTTATTAAAAATAATATTTTAAAATTTCCTGAAAGGATAAAAACTTTTAAATCATTTTTTATAATCATACTTATTTTTTCTTCATATCGAATTACTGAGGATTTATTCAATTTTTCTACATACTCAACAATAAATGAAAATAGAAAAGAGCAAATAAGATACCTGCTCTCTAATAATAAGCCTTTAGAAAAAATTATTATAGATAGCTCTAATGCATGGCTCTATCTTCAAGCAAATAAAGAATCTGCATCAAAGTACTTCACAAATATTGCTCTAAAGAGCAACTTTTTAAATGCAAAAGCCGAACATATTTCAATGATTAATGCTGAAAAACCTCAGATTATTGTTTCAAGGTTTTGCCATAAAAATAATCAAGAAAATTGTTATCGAGAGCTAAACAATATTCTAAAAAAGTCCTATACAAAAGATGAGGTTATTGGCGATATGGAATTTTGGCAATTAAACTAATCATTTGAATTTTTTAATATTTTTTTTACAGCCTCATAAAGATTCTTAGCTTTCAAATATTTTGTATTAGTGTTCATATCTTGCAATGATCCATAGCCAGTTTCGACAAGGGCTATATTAATATCTATTTTTTTAGACACACTTAAATCTTTAGCAGTATCGCTAATAAAATATGAATTTTTTAAATCTAAATTATGTTTATTAGATGCTTCTATGAACATTCCTGGCATAGGCTTCCTGCAATTACATTTTTTTTTCAATTCAATTTTCTCTCCATCCCAACCGGATTCAGGATGATGGGGGCAAAAAAATAAATCATCTAGATATGCACCATTTGCTCCTAATTCTGTATCTAACTTTGCATGAATCATGTTCAAATCATCAATCGAAAAAAATCCCTTAGCAATTCCTGGTTGATTTGTAACGCATATAGCTAAGTATTCTGAATTATTAATTTTCTTAATTGCTTTATGGGAAAATAAAGGAATCTTCAATTGGTTATAATTATAAACTCCATTAACCTCTTCATTGATCACACCATCTCTATCAATAAATATTGCCCGTCTTTTATTATGATATGAGCCCAGAGTGTATTTCTTTGAACTGATATATTTCCTTGCAATGTTAATGCGTTTTCTAGTTCCAACATCAAAAATAAACTCCGATGAAGGATACGCATAAAGACTACCTAAAAGATTCGGAAAAATATCCTTTATCCAGTCAGATTGAGAATTTTTAGGAATAAAATTGATAATTTCTTTTTTTAAAAAATAAATTGCTGAATTAACATCATTTCTTGCTAGAAAATTTTTTTTATGTGGTTTGTTAAAAATTTTTTGAATCTTAAAATTTTCATCAAAGGAAATTAAATCGCTATCAAAAGGATGATTGTTTGGATGAGTAACAATACTTCCAATCCCACTATTTAACTTTGAAAAATTAATGAGTCTATTAAAATCAAAATTAAACAGCAAATCTCCATAAATTACTACAAAATTATCTTGCAACTTATCTGCAATTTCTAAAAATGCACCGGCAGTGCCCATTGGTTTTGACTCGGCGTGGTGAGAAATATTAACGCCAAATTTTTTTCCGTCTCCATAATAAGATTCAATTTTTTCTGACATAAAGCCATTAAGAAATATTAAATCTTTAATGCCGGATAACTTTAAATTATCGATAGAATATTCCAGCAATGTTTTGCCAGAAAGCTTAACCATGGGCTTTGGCTTGGAGCTAAGGCCAAGTCTTTTTCCAAAACCTCCATTAAGAATTACTGCCTGCATCAATCAAAGAGACAATAGCTTCATTCACCGCCATTGAAGAACTTAACTTAGGACTCCAATCCAAATTTTGAATTTTATCCATTTTAAATTTAAATTTAGGGACATCTCCTACCCATCCTCTATCAGAGTCCTCATATTCAATATTAATATTTAAGTTCATTAACTCTAGCAAACTCTCTACAATTTCTTGAACTGTAATAGTGTCATAATTTGAAATATTATAAATATCAGGTGATTGAAAATCTGTTTTGAAAATTTGAAAGGATTGCAAAATTGCTTGGTTTAAATCAGAGGTATGCAAATAACTCTTTTCTTGCCTTCCATCTCCAAGAACAGATAAAGTTTCATTAGAATTCCTAAGCTTTTCATAAAGATCATATATAACTCCATGAGTTAATCCTGGACCTATGATATTTGGGAACCTAAAAATAATAGACTTTAAGTTATATGATTTACTAAAGGAATGAATAAATCCTTCAGAGGCAAGTTTAGCAGCACCATAATGAGAAATTGGTAGCAATGGTCCAAAATCTTCATCAACTAAAACACTATCATTTACTTCTCCAAAAATTGCAGAAGAGGATGAAAAGAATAGATTTTGGATTTCTTTCTCTCTCATAACTTCAAGAATATTAATTGTTGTATTTAATGTATTGTTTAAATCAATTTTTGGATCTTGAAATGATTTAGAGATATCTGAATTTGCAGCAAGATGAATAATGCAATCAAATTTTTTTTTACCAATAAATTTTTTTAATTCATTTTGATCAAGCAAACTGAAGTTGCCTATTTGGTGATCTAGAAGACCAGCTTTTAATAAATTTTTGTTTATGTAATCTTCGTTTATATCAATAACGCTAACATCAACATTGCAATCAAGAGAAAGAAATCTTGCAAGCTCTGAGCCAATAAAACCAGCTCCACCTGCTATAAGAACTTTCATGAAAGATACAGGTATTGAGCGAGAACATGCATTAAAGATTGATGCGAGTCCTCAATAATTCCATAATTATAAGAATTTACATGCAGGCAAATATTGCTAATTTCTTTAAGCACTCCGCCATCAAATCCTGTCATACCAATGCAAACTGAGCCAGTTGACTGATGTTGCTTAACTGCATTAATTATATTTTTGCTATTTCCTGATGATGAGATTGCTATAAGCAAGGAATCATGATCAGCTAAAAACTTTAACTGTTGCGCGAAAGCATTTTCATGACCAAAATCATTTGCAGCTGCACTATGCAGAGAAGCCATAGAGCCTAAAGGTATGACTCTCATTCTTTTATTATCATCTTTATATGCGCCTTTTACAAAATCACAAGCAAGATGGTCAGCAATTGCGTGAGAACCACCATTACCTATGCAATAGATATTCTTATCAGAAGAATAAAACTCTCTAAGTTTTTTGACAGCCATATTCAATTGATCAGCGTCTACAGATTGAATTGCGTTCTGTAATTCAATTGAGTATTCCTGAAGGTAAGAATCTATTGAATCAATTCTAAAAATAACGTTTTTTGATCTTGGGTCATCTTTCATAATTATTTATACAAACTTTTAAAAAAATTAGTCACCAGCTTTGGTGATTTAATTAAGAAAAGCACTCCCATAATACATGTAGTAAACCACATGAGGAATACAATCAAGAAAGAATAATATGCATAAGAGGATTCAAATAAATCAAGAAAGCTGCTCCAAGAAGTCATAGCATAATTAATAACTCCAATATATCCGGGTGCACTCGGAATTATGGAACTTAAAGCTGCAATTGGCATAAATGAGAATCCTTTCCAAAAATCTAGACCCTCAAAAATATAAAAAAAAGAAGCATACGACAATCCTTCAAAAGTCCATGCAGACAATGTAATTATTAGGACTTTTGCATTTGATGTGAATGAACTATTTTCCAGCACATTGGGTGTTAGTTTTAATTCAAACACGAATGTTATAAAGAACGAAAAAAATATCAAAATTGAAATAAAATAAGTTAGTAAATACGAATGTCTAAGCCCCATAGAAAGAAAAATTATTAAAGATAAAAGTATAACTAAGGAAAACAAATCAAGAATCTTTTCTAAAACTATTAAAAAAATAGCTTTGCTTTTTTTGAAATCTGTGAAAAAGAATATTCTTAATAAGTCGCCTAAACGAAATGGTAAGATATTGTTAAAAAAATTTCCAATATAAAAACCTGATCTATAATCCCGATATGTTGGTTTATCTAAATGATAATAAAATCTCACTGGCTTAAGGATTAAGGCTATAGAATAGAAAAATATAAATAGGCCAATAGCAATATAATTAATTTGCTGAACATTAAATAGCTGATCTAAAATCTTATAATTTGTCTCAAGGATATAAAGAGAAATTATAGATAGGCCAATCCCAAAAATCCCTGTAAGAAAGTTAGAAATGGGTATAGAAAGTTTACTCAATATCTTTTGAATTTTTTATATAGTCAATTATGTACTTTGGGCGCTGTTTAATATTTTCTGAAATTCTTAATAGATATTCAGAGATTATTCCAAGTATCAATAATTGAACACCTGTAAAAAATAATATCGCTATAAATAAAAGCGTCCAACCAGGAACCCATGTGCTAGTGTAGAGTCTTAAAATAACTGCATATACACTCCCGATGAAAGCCATCATGATCATTAAAAATGAAAGCGCTGAAGACAACCTTAATGGCCGGGAGGAGAAAGAAATTATCCCATCTAGAGCAACTGTTAAACTTCTGAAAAAATTATATTTGGTCTCTCCAGCAAATCTTTTAGGTCTTTCAATTTCAATAAATGAAAATTGGTAGCCGGGCCATAGACTTATACCTCGAAAAAAGGAAGTAACTTCAGACCTTGTAACAACAAAATCTCTTGCTCTACGAGAGAGCAACCTAAACTCTCCAACATTTTCAGGAATATTAATATCAAGTAGCGCACCTTGGATTTTATAAAAGATTTTTGAAGCGAATTTATAAAAAAAACTCTTGTATTCGCTGGATCTTTTAATTAAAACAATATCGCTGCCTTGTAATCTGGCATCTATCATCTTAGGTATAACTTCTGGCGGATCTTGAAGATCAGCATCCATAACGACCATAGCATCAGCATTTGAATAATCTAAACCTGCAACAATTGCATTAACTTGACCAAATTTTCTAGTTAGACGAATGACCGTAATCCATTGTTTTTCTTTGGCATAATTCTCAAGATGAGTAATTGTGTTGTCTGAGCTGTCATCTACAATGATCAAACCAATCTTAATGCCTCTTTCTTTTTTTACAGACAGAGCGAGTTTTTCAATACGCGAAATAAGCTCATCTAATGAATCTAACTCGTTATGTGTGGGAATAATAATATCAAGGTTTTTCATAATGCTTAGTTAAGAAGTTATTAGTGTATTGAATTGCAAAGTTAGTGCCTCTATCTTCAGGATAAATATTAGCCATACTAATTTGAAATATTTTATTTTCAAGCAGGGTCGTTGGGGGGATTATTTTTTCGAATGACTTCTCCATGAATGGCTGGGAGTATTCAGATCTCCAAATTGTGAAATCATGCAAATGTTCTTCATTAAATTGTGGAAACATTTTTTTAAGTGCCTTTAAAGATATATCAATTAATTGGCTATCCTGCATTAAATAGTATTCATCATTGGTTTGGCAATACCTAGATAAATATACAACCCTTAAATTTTTTTCTAAAAATTTGCTGTCAAAATTAGTATGCTCAATGATTCCAACATAAGGGAATTCAGGATCAGTGATATTAAGCCAGTAAAAATCTGATAAAGATTTTTTTAAAAATAAAACTGTACAAACATTCCCCAGATATTTGATTCTATTTAGAGATTTAATCTTAGATTCAGAAATAATTTCTTTGCATAATTGAGCAGAGATTTTTGGTGCTGTTGTAAAGATTAATTGCTTAGCCTCAATCTTTATGTCGGTTTTGTCAAAAATATTTATTGCCTCATCAGAAGTTTGTAAAATTTTCGCTGTATTAAAATTTTTTAATATTTTGCCCCCGTTAATCTCAATTTGTTGCTCTATTTTATTTGCAAGCTCAGAAAATGAACCATCGAAGTATATTAGATGTTCTCTTCCATCTTTGGCTCTGCTTCCGCCCCTTAAAACTAACTTTTTCCATATCCAAATTGCTGAAAGATCTTCATATAGATTTCCAAATTTTCCCCTCAGCAGTGGTTGCCAAATCTTTTTATAAACCTCCATGCCAAATACTTTAATTAACCATTCCTTTGCTGAAATAGAGGCCAATCTGGAGTCCTCTTTAATAAAACTAGCTAGTATGTATCCAATGCCTAACCTAATCCTGCCTAAAAAAGACAATGGCTTATATCTTAAGAGATCTAAAGGAGAGCTTAATCTAAATAATGAATTAGCGTAGTATGTTCCCGTATTTGAAGGCTTTGATATAAGGCGATGATCAAGATCCAGCTCATGAACTAAATTCAATATAGCATTATCTCCGGTAAACCAATGATGATAAAACTTTTCAATCTCAATACCTTTATAGCTAAAAGTTGAAGCTAGTCCTCCAAGAAAATTCTCTTTTTCTAAAAGAATTACTTTCTTTTTATAATCTTTGGAAAGCCGATAAGCTAAATTCAAACCAGAAAATCCACCGCCTATAATTGCAACATCAAAATTTGTTTTAATAGACATAATATTTCAATAAATATTAGGTCAAATTATGAATCCAACAGATCAGTTTTCTGCCATTGTAAATCAAGTTTTCTACTTAAAAATTTTGCTGTTTCATCTCTTATTTCTATCACATCATTGTAAATAATTCCCATATCGAGCTTAGATTTTTTATTTTCATTTTCAGAAATATGACTAGCAATACAATATGTCTGCCCGCTGTATAAATTATTTTTCCACTCTCCTTGAATATTCATTACTTGATGCATAGTACTTTTATAACTTTCAAGTTGCTGCATAGCTTGAATGAAATTTTCTAAACCAATAATCTCAAATTGACCATACATAGAAAATTCATCCCACATAATATTACTCAATGATGAAAAGTGTCTTTGATCAATAATAGTTGCATATAAATTAGATAATTTTGAAGGAACTAAATATTTTTTCATTATTTTTTAACCTCAGAAATAAGTTGAAGTATTTTAGGAATGTCTTCAGGTGTTCGAACAAAATTAATAGGAAATACCTCTATTTCATCTAAACCAGCATTAATCGATTTCTCTAATTCCAAAAGTGTTAAGTCTATGTCGGGAATTCCATTTTCATTAATTTGTGTAGGAAGCTGACCTCTAATTCTTGGCTGTTCATGCCTACCTTCGTTGTTAAAAGCTTCAGCTAAAATCTCTTTTCCAGTAGAAATAAACTCTCTGTTTGTTTTGATTGGAATCCAGCCATGACCTATTTTAGCAATTTTCTTAGCATTATTAGGTGTCATCTTTAATCCAAATAAAAGGGGCAAATCTTTTCCCTGAATTGGTCGAGGGTGACACCAAATATCATCAAAACTGAAGTGTTCACCATTAAATGAAACAGGACTATTGTCCCAAAGTAATTTGCATATATCTAAGGTCTCCCAAAATATCTCTGTTCGGTTTTCAAAATTCACTCCTGCGGTATCAAATTCTTCTTTTTGCCAACCCAAGCCAACTCCCAGCTCTAATCTTCCATTAGATATAGCGTCTAAAGTAGCTGTTGTCTTGGCGAGGAGTGCTGGATTTCTTAATGGTGCAATTAATATAGCAGTTGCAAGCTTAATTTTGGCTGTATTAGACGCAATCATAGTCAGTATAGATAATGGCTCATACCATGGGGCTTCAGATGGTAAAGGAAATTTGCCAAAAGGATATTTATGCAGGTTCTTTCCCATGACCACATGATCAGTAACACTCACAGAATCAAAGCCTAGTTCTTCTGCCATTTGAGAAATTTCAATATATGATGAGATATCTCCACCGTAAAAATTTTCTAAACCAAATAAACCTAAAACTAACTTCATAGAACAAATAATTTTTTAATATATTTGATTGTACGAATATTTCTCATCTAATGCACTTCATAGACCATCTTTAATTCTAAATGATTAGAATCAAAGCAAGAAATGATAAAAGTAATTTCAAAATAATATTAAAAGCATCGAACGCAATTGAAGAAATCAATGCTCTTCCCAAGACTGCGCCTGCATATCCAGCAATAGCTAAAATAAAAATAAAAAAAAGATACTCTTTTAATGAAAAACTAAAGAAATATATAAATAAAAAGATTTTAATAGTATGTTGATAAATCATAACTGCGCCATGATTTGCAACCAGTAATTGAGGAGACAAGTTTTTTGTACGCATGTAGGCCGTTACTAATGGTCCATTTGCACCAATAAAGATTCCGGCAAATCCAGAAATAAACCCACAAAACCAATCATTACGCATTATTGAAAGAATAAAACTATCCAGAGGCGCCCAGGTAAAAAATAAAATTGTTCCAGCTATTAACCATATGAGCACTTCTTCTGGAATGGATCCAAATAAAAATATTCCTATAAATGCACCGAAAGTTGTAGCAATTAAAATATTTTGTATCAAGCTCCATCTAAAAAATTCTTTATAAACAAACGTCCTCGATAGATTATTAGAAAGTTGAATAGCTCCATGCAAAGGAATAAGAGTTGCAGGAGAAAAAGACTGGGCTAATGCAACTAACATAATTAACCCTCCCCCCACACTAAAAATGGATGTTAGCAAAGATGTTACGAAAGATAAGGCAGCAAAAAAAGTTATAAACTCTATGGTCATATAAGAGTGTGTTTTAACTATAAAGGAATTAAGATTAACACATGACAAATATAGATCAGCTGATAAATACATTAACTTTAGATGAAAAAGTTTCACTGCTAAGCGGTTTTAATTCTTGGTATACCAACAAGATTGATAATAAAAATATTCCTAGCATCAAAATGTCAGATGGTCCCAATGGGGTTAGAGGTGACTCAAATTCTGGAAAGACTTCAGCCTGTTTTCCGTGTGCAATATCATTAGGTTCCACATGGGATCTTGAGTTAATTAAAAACATTGGCGTGGCTTTGGGCGAAGAAGCGCAAGTAAAAGATGTAGATGTTCTTTTGGGTCCAACCATAAATATTCATAGACATCCTTTAGGTGGGAGGCATTTTGAAAGTTTTTCTGAAGATCCATTTTTAACTGGAAAAATTGCAACCAATTATGTTCAAGGCGTTCAATCTAAAAATGTTGCAGCCTGTTTAAAGCATTTTGTTGGGAATGATACTGAATATGAGCGTCACGCAATAAGCTCAAACATAGATGCGCAAACTTTAAGAGAAATTTATTTACTTCCCTTTGAAATGGGCATCAAAGAGGGGGATGCAAAAGTTGTAATGAGTGCATACAACAAATTAAATAATGTCTTTTGTAGTTCTCATCAAGAATTACTGATTAGTATTTTAAAAGAAGAATGGAGTTTTAATGGGTATGTTGTCAGCGATTGGGGTGCTGCACTGGAAACAATAGAAAATGCAAATGGTGGCTTAGATCTTGAAATGCCTGGACCTAGTAATGTTTGGGGCAAAACCTTAATTGATGCCATTAAAGCTAGAAAAGTTTCTGAGGAACTGATTGACGATAAGGTTAAGAGAATTTTAACTGTGGCTGAATTCTCAAATCGCTTTCAAGAACCAGAAATCAAAGATGAAGAAGCTATTGATCGGCCAGAGCATAGATCGCTGTTGAGAAAAGCAGCAGCTGATGGGATGGTTCTACTTAAAAATGAAGGTTTGTTGCCTCTTAAAAAAAATATTAAGAAATTAGCTGTTATTGGGCCCAATGCCAAAGAAGCACAAATCATTGGTGGAGGAAGCGCAAGTTTAAGACCGCACTATCAAATTCATCCACTTGCAGCAATACAAGAAAGGTTGGGATCCAACACAGAAATTCTATACTCAAAGGGCTGCCATACACATAAATATCTCCCAAAAATAAATGAAAAACTAATGAAAGATAGCAGCGGATTCTTGGTGGAGTATTTTGATGGAAATCAATTTGGCGAAAACTTAATTCTATCTGAATGCCTTACAGGAAGTAAGTTTTGGGTTTTTGAAGGCTTTGCTAAAGATGTAATTTCAAAAGAAGGTAGGCCAAATATTTCCGTGAAGTTTTCTTGCGAATATACACCAGATATTTCCGGTTATCATGAATTTGAGATTTTTGGTATTGGAAAATGCCGCTTACTTATTAATGATAGTGAGCTAATTGATAATTGGACTAGCACAGATCCTGGTGAAGCATTTTTTACTTTCGGTTCTGCATCCAAAAAAGGAGTTATAGATTTTAAAAGAGGGGAAACATATAGAATTGAAGTCCAATATCATTTTGAGGGGAGTTTTCCTGCAGTTTATATTGGTTGTCAAGCTCCCGATGAAGTCGACATATTTAAAGAGTCTATTGATGCTGCCTCAAATGCTGATGAAGTTCTCTTAATTGTTGGTACTAATTCAGATTGGGAAACAGAAGGGAATGATAGAGCTGATTTCAATTTACCTGCAAATCAAAATAAATTAATTGAGGCTGTATTAGATGCGAACCAAAATACAATTGTCATTCTTAATACCGGCTCTCCAATTCATATGCCCTGGGCACATAAAGCAAGCGCTATAGTGCAGACATGGTTTGCTGGTCAAGAATTTGGAAATGCTTTGGTTGATATTTTATCTGGAGAAATTAATCCATCAGGCAAATTACCAACAACCTTCCCTGCAAAAATAGAGGATACACCTGCTTATCAATTTTATCCTGGAACTGACTTACAAATGAACTATCATGAAAAACTTTTGGTTGGGCATAGATGGTATGAAAAAAAGTCAGTCATGCCGTTATTTTATTTTGGTCATGGATTGTCTTATACAAATTTTATGTATCAAAACCTAGAGGTATCAGTAGACAAAGATTTTGCCGTCTCGTGTAGATTCGAAGTGCAAAATATAGGAAATATTTTGGGGCAAGAAATAGCTCAATGTTATGTTGGCTACTCTAATCCCCTTACTGACGAGCCTTGCAAAACCTTACAAGGTTTTATGAAAGCAGAAATAAGGCCAAATGAAGTTAAAAATTTTGAAATTCAACTTGGGCCTAGAAATTTCTCCTATTGGTCTGTAGATGCTAATGCTTGGCAAATAAAAGGCGGAGCATACAAAATTCTAATTGGATCTTCATCAAAGGATATTTATTTAGAAACTACTATCAATCTTGAGCAAGCGCTTGAAGTTCTGTAGTAGTTAATTCAATTTGAGTGGCTTGAATAGAACTATTAGATTCAGAAATCGATCTTGGCCCAATCAGTGGAAAGATCAAATTTGATTTGTGCAATACATAGGCTAAGGCAATTTGAATTGGCTGCACATTCCTTTGATCTGCCAAATCATAGCAAGCCAGTCTTCTTTTTAAATTTTTTTCATAGTGCCAAACTCTCATTTCCTCATCGAGGGTAGGATTTGAAAAGTGTTCACTGGATATAACTTCTTTCTTTTTTATAAAGAATCCTCTGGCTTGGGAAGACCAAGGGAATAACATAATCTCCTCATCGATTAGATAATCTAAAAAATCATCATTTACACCCACACAACCAGGCCAAACCGGTTCAATCATCTCAGCCAAGCTAAAATTATTACTCAGAACAGTAAAAGGCTCTCTGCCATTTTCTGCTGCATAATTACGTGCTTTGGAGAATCTTTCCATTTCCCAATTTGATGCACCTATTAAATTAATTAAGCCTTCATTTTTAATTTCAGCTAAAGCATCAACAAATTCTCCCACTGGAATATCTAGGTTATCTCTATGCAAACAAAAGATATCAAGCTGAGGAATCTGCAATCGCTCCAGAGACTCAAGAACTTGCGGACGGATATACTTTGGATCACATTCTGGCGTATGGGCGGCTTTACCCAACACCACTACATCTTCTTCAACTTGCCTAGAATTTATCCAATCACCAAGATATTTATCACCCATTCCATGATTGTATATATAGGCGGTATCAAAAATTCTGCCTCCGGATCCATAAAAATGGTCAAACATCGTAAATGCATGCAAATCGGAAGTTTGATTGTCGCAACCTATTGCTAGTCTTGAACCAATTTTATCAAGACCAGGCAGATTAATACTTTGAAGCTTAGGGTCTTGAGACAAGTATGCCTGTGATTTAAGTATTGGAGAATGTTGAACAAAACTTCTCGGGCATTCGATACCTATTTCATTTCGCCATCTATCTAACCAAAACATATTACTTTGAGTTTCAGCATGGGAAATAAGCAATGATTCAATTTTTTGTTCCAAAATGCAGCTTGCAGCATGCTCTATTTCTCTTGTAAATAATCCAATATCGTCAATGCAACTAATCTCATTGTTAATAGTGCCTTCATGTGAAAGCAGGATAGATGAATGTCCTTCTTTAAATTGCCCACAATGCCAAGGATCCGAAACTATAATAGAGTGTTTGCCACGAGTAATAACAAGATTGTTTAAAAAATCTTCATTTATAGCGCAACTTATTTTTGCTTCAATTGATTCAGAAAAAATTAATTGTGCGTGTGACTGCAAATCAACACCAGTTTTGTCAATTTGGCCAGTAGCAGAAAAATTTTTAGGCTCAGCAAAATACAAGCCCTGTAAATGACCTGCTATTAGCTTGGCCATTGTTAATGGATAGCATCCAACATCTAGTATTGCTCCTCCGCCTAAAATAGGGTTGCGGAGTCTATGTGTCTCTGAGACGTCGGCATTAAATCCAAAAGAAGCTTCGATCGATACTTTTTCTTTTAAATCAGAAAGATAACCTAGATTATCTAAAATATTCTTGGTTTGCGGATGCGTTCTATACATAAAAGCTTCCATTAAAAAAATATTTTTGGAATTGGCAAGATCTAACAAAATCATGCTCTCATATGCATTCATTGTTAATGGTTTTTCACAAAGAACATGTTTGCCATTCTTTATGGCCTCTAGCGCATAAATAAAATGCTCGCTGTGAGGCGTGGCAATGTAAACAGCATCTATCTCCTTACAGGAAATGAAATCCTTCAATTGATGGTATCCATCAATATTAAACTTACTAGCAAAAGCATCTGTTTTATCTGCATTTCTTCCATAAACACTTACTAACTGGGAATTTGTTGTAGCTTTAATTGAATGGGAAAATGCATTAGCAATGGAGCCAGGCCCAATGATTCCCCAATTAATTTTACGCATTGCCTATTTTTCTTGACTCAATTTCATTAATTAGTTTTTGATGAAAGCTCTTGTCTATGGGATAGAAAGAAACTAATACAAAACTAATGAAAATGCCTGTTAAAGGTATCCAGGTCATAATGAATTTAAGTCCATACAGTGTTTCTTCAGATTGAATTTGATTTGGCTCAAAACCGATTTGAGTTAATGCCATCCCCAAAAGAATAGCTGCGAATGCTATTGCTCCTTTTTGAGCAAAAGTCATGAAGCCATATAAAGAGGACTCTGTGCGAACTCCTGTTTTCCACTCTCCATACTCAATGGTATCTGGAAGCATTGACCAAAATAAAACACCAGTTGCACCGTTACCGATTCCAATAAATCCCAATACAAGTAGCAATTCATTAAGTGAATGAATTGGGTAAAAATAAAAAACTAAAAAACCAATTAATAATAGTGCCATTGCAGCCATCCATGAATTTCTCTTACCAATTTTTAGTGCTGCATATGCCCAAAAAGGAATAGCTAGGAGCGCCGCTCCGCTGCTAACTCCTAAAATTAAACCTTGATATTCATGAAGGTCTAAAGAGTACTTAACAAAATAAATTAAATTGTTATTAAACATAATGGAAGTAGATCCAAGAATTAAAATTGACCCAAACACAATCCAAAATGGATAATTTTTTGCAACTGATTTTGAAACCTTGGAAAAACTTGGTAATTGAGTTGGGCTAAAATTGAATTCTCTTTCTTTTACAAATCGCACGGTAATACTTAAGACTAGAATGGCTGTAAGCCCACAAACCATTCCAAAAAAGATGAAACCAATTGCCTCATCACCACCCCCAAACCATAAAACAATTGGGAAGCCCAAAGCTGAAACAGAAAGAGTGCCAAAGGAAGCCCCAATCATACGTGCTGTCGTTAGCTTTGTGCGTTCATCACTATCATCAGTAATCCTAGCTGTAAGAGAAGAATATGGAACGCTAACGATGGTAAAGCATGTTCTATGCAATAAATTAACTGTTAATAAAAAAACAAATAGTATTAGCCCCTCAAATGGAGGAACCCAGAACAGCAAAACAAATGACAAGGCAAGTGGAATTGCGCCATAAAAAATGTAGGGTCGATAGCTGCCCATTTTGCTTCGAGTTCTTTCTGCAAGATACCCCATGAAGGGGTCTGTAATTGCATCCCAGGCTATACCAAGAGCGTATATCCAGCCTGCCAATAAAGGGGTTATACCAACCACATCGGTATAAAAATAAAGAAGGTATAAACCAACTCCACTCCAATATAAGCAAATTGCATAATCTCCTATGCCATATGCTGCTCTGACTTTATTTGAAACTGCGTTTGAGATCATAAATATTTGTTGACTATAGCAGTCTTATCTATTGTTGGTAATATTTGTAGTGTGCATTAGTATAAAAACATATTTACAAAAAAAATTTAAAAAAATATGACTGGGAATGCAGAGTATTCTGAGGGTTTCGCTGACAATAATGGGGTAAAAATTTTTTATCGCGATTATGGCCCTGTGGGTGGAGATCCTGTTCTCATGGTCCATGGTCTTGGAGCACAACTTGTGCACTGGCCGCCGCATTTAATCAACTTTTTAAAAGCACATAATTTTAGACCTATAACTTACGACAATAGAGATGTTGGTTTATCCTCAAGATTTTTAGGCACACCATCTTTTGTGCTGGATTATATTAAGTACTTTTTAAGAATTCCAATTAAATCAGAATATACAATTGACGATATGGCTGATGATGGGATTAAGTTGCTTGAGCAATTAAACATCAACCAAGCACATGTATTAGGCACATCAATGGGAGGAATGATTGCCCAAATTATAAGTGCTCAATATCCACAAAAAGTTAAATCTTTTACCTTGATTGCTTCAACAGCTTCAACGCCAAGTCCAATGAATGCCCCAGCAAAGCCAGTGAGAGAGCTCATGCTAGAAAGATCGAAAAATCCTGATGCCTCAGTTGAAGATGTGATCAAAAGAGAAATCAAAATCGTTTCATTGATTGGAATGAAGGGTCGAGTTGTCGATACCCCAGAATTTAGAGAAGAAACAATTCAAAACTTAAATCGTGCTCAGGATGGCTCTGGGTATGCAAGGCAACTGCTATCAATATTGGCTTCAAAAGATAGACTAAAAAAAATTCAGAAAATTAAAGCGCCAACTTTAATTATTCATGGTAAACATGATCCAATGATTCGATTGAAGAATGCATATAAGATGCACAAATTGATACCACACAGCAAACTAAAAATTATTGAAGACATGAGACATTTGATTGAACCAGAGATCCTTCGTCAATTCGAGAGCGAACTATTGGATCACTTGAGATTAGCTTCTTAATTAAGATTGAATTTTTGCAAGCTCTTCCTTGCTAATTAATAGCATTCCACCGATCTGCATAAAGAGAGAGTTCTCATATTGATCAACATTATCGTCAGATAAAATAACATCCCAGATATTCGACAAAATTTCTATTTTCATCCGTTTGGTGCAATTGCTGTTAATGATATTGATAAAAGGATTGAAAGACTCCTTGTGACTTGTCCAATCTTTTAGCTCTTCAAATGCTTCAGTAAAATTACCATTAGGGTATAAATCTAAATAGAAATTTTTAATTTCATCTATTTCGTGGTCATCTATTTTTCCATCCATTCTTGCAATTTCAATCATTAAACATAGAACTGCGGACACATGAGGTGGCATGTCTTCAGCAGTTCCTGAAATATCAGCGAATAGTTTTTTTTTGAAAATAGATAACATATTTAGAAATTAGTATTTTAAAAAAATAACTATACCAAGCTTTTAATAAATTTAGCTATAGGTTTTGGTATCTATGCATTCTGAAATAAATATCAAAAAATAGTTATTTCGACGAAATTAAATCGCCTTTAATAACTGTGCCAAGAACTCTAATATTCTTTATTTCATTATTTTTAACCTTTAAGGGGTTTTTATTAAGAGCAGTAAAGTTTGCGTATTTGCCTGCCTCTATCGATCCATACATTTTTTCCAATCTCAAAACATATGCTGAATTTATTGTCACAGCCCTCAATGCTTCAACTTTAGTAATTCTTTGATTGGGTCCGGCAACTTTTCCAGCAAAATTATCTCTATTTACTGCTGCATGCATCAACATCAATGGAGACGCTGGAGCCATAGGCATGTCAGAATGAAGCGCTACCTTAATACCTGATTTTATTGCATCGCCCAATCTAACCATTTCTTGAGAGCGCTCGTACCCAACTCCTTTTCTGCTATATAAATCAGAAAGAGCTGTTACATAATAGGGATTTGCACTTACCACTACACCTAATTTCCTCATTTGATCTAATTGATCTTTTGCTGAATATCCAAAATGAACCACTGTTGTTCGATGATCTGTTCTAGGATTGTTATCTAAGTTTTTCTTTAAGGTTGCAAGCAATCTATCTAAGCCTGCATCTCCATTCTGATGGATATGAATTTGATATCCATCATCCCAAAAAATCTTAAAGAGGTTTTCGAAAGTATCTAGGCTCATCAACCACGAACCCTCATGACCATCTATATAACCATCTCGCATTACCATATTTTGAGAATACATAGCGCCATCAGCAAATAGCTTAATATGCTTAGGCAAATAATTTAATTTACCTGTACCCCAAGTTGTTTGCTCTTTTGCGGCATCCAAAACTTCATTTAATTTAAACTGCTCAGATATGTTTAATGCGCTTGGGAAAAAATATGACTCAAAAGGTGAATCTACATTTCCAAATATTAAATTCTTTGCTGTTTGCAGACCCTTGTTATACATTGAGCCTGGATTACCAATAACGGTAATCCCATTACTATGCAAATAATCCCTTGTCTTTTGGAAGCCTTCAATTAATGCTTTTGGCGAAGCTAATACTTCCATTAATTTAGGCAAAACAATAATAGCCCCTCTCTCGGAAAAATGACCATCATCAAAATTTGCTAAATTATTATTCTCTTCATGAAGATTAAATGCTTCTTTATTTATTCCCAATACCTTCATTGCTGGAGTATTTAAAATAAATTCGTGAAAAGATCTATGGATAATAATAATTGGTCTGGTTGAAGAAATTTTATCTAGATCATGTTTGGTTAATTTCCCATGAAAATAGTGATGAAATCCCCAAGAAATCAATGGTTGATTTGCTGGATGATTTTTTTCAATTTCATTTAAATTAGATAAGTAGCTTGTTCTATCTCTAACCCCGTTAGAAGTTTTTGCAGGTAAGTGCCAATCCTCAATAGCTAAGATCTCAGAATTCATTGTTACCGCAGCTAAAAACGGATGGATATGATGCTCAATAAAGCCTGGAACTAGGATCGAATTTTCATAGTTATTTATTAAATCTGCATTTGGATAAATTGAAGTTAGTTCTTCTTTTGAGCCAAGATTTATAATTTTTGATCCCTGGGTAGCAACAGCCTCAACGGAATCATTTCGTGAATTAAGAGTCAGGATTTCTTTAGCTATAAATATTTTAACCTCATCAGCACTAATAATTTTTGGAAAAATAATTAAAGCTATGATGAGAAAAAAATTAAAAATAGCTTTTCTAGAAAACGACATAGAAATGTTAATTAATCCCAAATACGCATTAAACCTTCTTGTGCAGTTGATGCAATTAATTTGCCTGCTTTTGTATAAATTGAGCCGCGAGAAAATCCTCTAGCATTTTGTGATATGGGGCTATGCATGTGATGTAAAACCCAGTTGTTAAAATTAACTTTTCCATGAAACCACATAACATGATCTAAACTGGCACTTTGAAATTTTTTGGACATAAAATTTACCTCATGAGGATTAACTGCAGCGCCAAGCAAGCCCATATCAGAAACATATAATAATAAGGCTTGATGAATTCTTTCATCAGATGGTAGTTTTCCAGTTGGTTTCATCCATGTGCTCCTGTAAGGAGGGAGTTTTTCAGCTTTTAGCAAATCAACAGGTTCAACTTGCCTTGTTTCAATCTCTCTTTCTCTTAACCACATTGGCAGATAATCTTTAGGTATTTTTGATTTAAGATCTTTTCTTAGCTCTAGATCACTCTTTAATTTTTCTGGCCCCTGTATTTTTGGCATTTTAATTTGATGCTTTAAACCTTTTTCTCTTTTTTGAAATGATATAGAGCAGCTAAAAATTGCTTCTCCATTTTGGATTGCGTTTACCCTTCTAGTAGTAAAACTTTTACCATCTCTAATTCGATCAACCTCAAAAATGATGTTTTGCTTGAAGTCGCCAGGTCTAAGAAAATAAGAATGGAAAGAATGCACCATTCTTCCTTTCTCTACTGTTTGATAACCTGCAATTAAGCATTGAGCCATAATTTGACCGCCAAAGATTCTTTGGAAACCTACACTTTGGCCAGTCCAAGAATATAAATCTCTATCTATCCTAGTTAAGTTGAATAATTCTAGGGTATTTTTTAATGCTTTACTCATCAATTTATAGGTGTATTAAATTAAAATTCATCTTACATTGATTCAATTAAAACTAGAACTTTATCCTCTCAAAAGTTAGCATAGGCCTTCCAAGAAACATAAAATTACTTTAAATGATAGATTCTGAAAGAATAAGCCTTCCAAAGAGGCCCAACAAAAAATTCAACGTAAGAAAAACCTTTGGTATTGACTCTAATCTTGAGGTTCATGGTTTTAAAGAAAAGACACAATGGGTGCCTGAAATTGATGAAACTTATATCTTCGATAAAGATACTACTCTGGCAATCCTGGCAGGCTTTGAGCATGATCGTAGAGTAATGATTCAGGGGTACCATGGTACTGGTAAATCCACACATATTGAGCAAGTTGCTGCAAGACTTAATTGGCCGTGTGTCAGAATAAACCTTGATAGTCATATCAGCAGAATTGATCTACTTGGTAAAGATGCAATTGTTTTAAAAGATGAAAAGCAAGTCACTGAATTTAAAGAGGGAATTCTTCCTTGGTCAATTCAAAATCCTGTTGCATTAGTCTTTGATGAGTATGATGCAGGCAGACCTGATGTGATGTTCGTTATTCAAAGAATACTTGAGGTAGATGGTAAATTAACACTCCTTGATCAAAACCAAGTTATAACGCCGCATAATAGCTTTAGGCTTTTTGCAACAACTAATACTGTTGGTATGGGAGATGTAACTGGTCTTTATCATGGGACGCAACAAATTAACCAAGGTCAGATGGACCGATGGCACATACTTTCAACACTTAATTATTTAGAGCGCTCTCATGAGCTAAGTGTTGTTACGGGAAAAGTTCCTCAACTAAAGTCTGCAAAAGATAAGGCTTTAATAAAGAGTATGATTCAGTTAGCAGATTTAACCAGGCAAGGTTTTATAAATGAAGATATTTCAACGCTTATGTCGCCAAGAACAGTCATAACTTGGGCACAAAATTACATTATTTTTAATGATATAAAGCACTCATTTAGATTAACATTTCTGAATAAATGTGATGAAGCTGAGAGGCCAATTGTGGCTGAGTATTTTCAAAGATGTTTTGGAGAAGATCTTTTGGAAAGCCATAATCCTGAATCATAATTAATGAGTTGGGTTAAGAATCGAGAAGAATTTAAGCAAGCAGCTCTTTCAACAGCTAGAGCTGTATCAAAAAATCAAAACTTAGAAAGCACCTCACAGGCCTCTACTCGTCCGCCATCTTCATCTCAAATTTCTTTGCATTATCCACCTAGATCATCTTCCCAAATCGATGCCTGGAGAGGTGAAGGAGATTTCCAAGCATTTTGGCACGCATTTCATAAAGAATATCCATCTTTGAAGATGCCAAAAATTGCTAGAGATTTCTATGCTGAGCTTGAGCTCTCTAGGGTTGAAATGGTTGGGGGTGATAAATTTCCAGGTGCTAAGATTAACTTAAATGCTTATCTAAACACTCAAGCCAAAAAAGCAATAGATAATAAAGTTCCGCCATTAAATCCATTGGCTGCAAATCTTTGGTTAAAACAGCTGAATGGGGAAAGCTTGCAAGAAGACAGCAAAAATACTGTAAATGCCTTTCTTTCATCTATCCCTATAAGCATTGATCATATTGGCAAAAAGTTAATTGAAGCTCAGAACTCTCAAGAAGATTTTCAATCTATAGCAATAGATCTAATGAGAGATTTAGATTTGATGCATGAACCAGAAACAAAAGGCGATCAAGAATCAATTGAGGAAGAGCCAATTCCAGAAGAGCCTCAAGATTCTAGAGAGCATCAACAAGAATCTGAAGAGGATCTTCAAGAACACAGCATGGAATCTAAGCCAGAGGGAGAAGCTGGAGAGGAGGCTGAAATGCTTGAAGAGGCTCAGGCACCAATTGATTCAATGTCTATTGATGAAGAAATAGACTTAACAAGGAATTTTAATCAAGACATAGACCATACCTCTTATGAGGACTATAAAATTTTTACTACTCAATTTGACGAAGTTATAAATGCTATTGAGTTAGCAACTCCTGAAGAGTCTCAAAGATTAAGAATGCAATTAGACCAGCTAATTGCCCCCCATCAAACAACGATTGGAAAATTAGCGAATAGATTACAGAGACTTCTTCAAGCTCAACAAAATAGAAGTTGGAACTATAACCTTGAGGAGGGTTTGCTAGATACTGCACAATTACACAGAGTTATTACTAGGCCTGGTGACCCATTAAGTTTCAAGCAAGAAAGTGAAAGTAAATTCAAAGATACAATTGTCTCTTTGTTAATAGATAGCTCGGGCTCTATGAGGGGTCGATCAATGACTTTGGCAGCAATTTGTGGAGATATTATTGGAAGTACTTTAGAGAGGTGTTATGTAAAAACAGAGTTATTGGGATTTACCACAAAACACTGGAAAGGAGGTGATTCTAGAAAATCTTGGGTCAATCAAGGCAGTCCTTCAAATCCAGGTCGCTTAAATGATTTGCGACATATTATTTTTAAATCAGCTGATGAAAATTTTAGAAAGGCAAGAAAGAGCTTCGGGATAATGCTTCGAGAAGGTTTATTAAAGGAAAATGTAGATGGCGAAGCTTTGGCTTGGGCACATAAAAGATTAATTAAGCGTAACGAGGAAAGAAAAATTTTGATAGTTATCTCTGATGGAGCCCCTGTAGACGATAGCACCCTATCAACGAACCATAGTAATTTTTTAGACAATCACTTACGCCAAATTATTTCTTCTATTGAAACTCAGAGCAATGTAGAGCTGCTCGCAATTGGTATTGGCCATGATGTGACTAAATACTATGATAAATCAATCACCATTAATAGAGCCGAAGAGTTAGCAGAAGCTTTGCTTGATAAATTGACAGAACTTTTCAATGATTAAAAAAAGGCTTATAATTGATAATGTTTACAGTGTAAACATAAAAAAATTGTCGAGGGGAATATGAAAATTACCAAAACAGACGGCCCACCAAAAGAAATTCTAACTTTTGATACTTTGGCTGTAGAAAATGAATTAAACCTTACGCCTGATCAAGTAGAGGATGTCGCGGAGATATTTAATACTCCATTAACAGGGGCATATAATTGGGATTATACAGTTGCTGATAACAGAATTAAGAAACTCTATGAACTTGGAAAAGAATTAAACTGGAACGGCTCGATTGATCTAAACTGGGATTACACCCATCCTGCTGATGAAAAACTGGTTGAAGCTGATGAGCAGCTTCCCCATGAAACTCTTGAAGCATATGAAAATTTAAGCGAAGAAGAAAAAATTGAATTTGATCGTCACGACACAGCTGAATTATTAAGTCAATTTCTCCATGGTGAGCAAGGAGCTCTGCTTGTTGCGTCTCAACTAACCTCATGCGCTCCTACTTACAATGCTAAATTATATGCTGCATCTCAAACGTTTGATGAAGCCAGACATGTTGAGGTATTCAATAGATATCTTCAAGAAAAAATAGGCATGCACTATCCTATTAACAAAAATCTAAAGTTGTTGTTGGATAAAATTCTTACTGATGAAAGATGGGACCTTAAATTTATTGGTATGCAGATTATCATAGAAGGTCTAGCTCTTGCAGCCTTCCAGATGCTTAAAGGCCTCTCAAAAGACCCACTATTAACTCAACTTTTACATTATGTGATTCGAGACGAAGCAAGACATGTTACTTTTGGAATTAATTACCTAGAAGACTTTATTAAAACCTTAACTCCAGAAGAAATTGAAGATAGAGCAGAATTTGCATACGAAGCATGTGTCATCTCAAGAGAAAGGCTCATCAACACAAAAGCAATGCAAAAATACTTAAAAATGTCTGAAGATGAAGCTAGAGAATTTGCCTTATCAACTTCAGCTAATACGACTTTCAGAAATTTCTTGTTCTCAAGAATTATGCCCAATCTTTCAAGAATAGGCTTATTAACAGATAATGTTAGACCAAAATTTGAGGCACTGGGATTACTAGAGTATGAAAATGCTCCAGATGATTTTGAATGTGACTGGGATGAACTCGAAAAACCTTTAGAAAAATTTGGTGAAATTCCTCAAGCCATCTAATCAAATTATTGTTGGGTTATTATTTTATAGTAGCTCCCTATTCTCTGCCGTTCAGATTATTCAACCATCTGAAAATGCTTATGAAGAAATTCAAGAGGCATTTATTTTAGCCGAACCAGGCGATGTCATTAGACTCACATCAGGCACATACAATCTTCAAGACTCTCTATCGCTCGATGTTGAGGGAGTCCAGGTCGAGGGAGAAGGAATGGATCAAACAGTTCTTAACTTTGCCGACCAACAAAGTGGCGCCCAAGGACTTAGCGTTACTTCAGATAACGTAACTCTTCAAGATTTCTCCATACAAAATGCTAAAGGCGATGCAATTAAAGTTAAAGGCGTTACCAATATCAAGTTCTTGAGGGTAAAAACTGAATGGACAAATGGGCCCAGCCCAGAAAATGGTGCCTATGGTCTATATCCGGTGGAATCGACTAATGTATTGATTGATGGATGTGTGGCAATAGGTGCATCTGATGCAGGAATCTATGTAGGGCAATCAAAAAATATCATTGTTCGTAATAGTAGGGCTGAATTTAATGTGGCTGGGATTGAAATTGAAAATTCTTACTATGCAGATGTTTTTAATAATATTGCTACCAATAACACTGGTGGAATATTGGTTTTTGATTTACCTGGCTTACCTCAGCAAGGTGGGCATCATGTAAGAGTCTTTAATAATCGCTCTGTTGGAAATAACACTGATAACTTTGCTCCAGAAGGAAATATAGTAGGAGAAGTTCCCAGAGGCACTGGAATCATTGTTCAGGCAAATTCAGATGTAGAAATTTTTAATAATGAAATTGGCAATAATGATACGGTTAACATTGCGGTGGTAACTTATGGCAACGAAACGGATGATAAGGCTTATTATCCTCATCCTAAATCTATTCAAATTCATGGTAATAAGTTTGGTCCTACTGGTTACAATCCCGATACAAGCAAGGGAGAATTAGCTCAAATCCTTTTTGATCTTTCAGGCGGCAACATGCCAGATATCTTTTGGGATGGCTTATTGCCAATATCCCAACTTATTTTTGGACAGCCTGAAAATGAAAAAATGATAATAAGCAACAATGGAGATGCTTCATTGCTTGCTATTAAACCTATTGGTTATATGGTTCCTTTCTTAGAGCCTGCAATACTAGATATTAATGAATTTCATGGAGAAATCTCACCGCTGGCAAAAGTTGAGTTTGATGAAAATTTTTAGACAATCTTCTTTACTATTTTTTTTTATAGTCTGTTTTTCATCTCAAGCAGAAGGTGCTATTGAAAAAGATTTAAAAAATTTCTCTAAAGCACCAAAATTCTTATCAGAATTTGGATTCTTTGAAGATATGAAAAATCAAATTCCAGCCGCAAGTGTTCACCCCTACTCTTTGGTTAGTCCCTTATTTTCAGACGAAACAGACAAGCTTCGTTTTGTATATGTACCTGAAGGAGAAAAATTAGGCTATGTAAAAAATAAAGTTTTTATCTTTCCTGTTGGATCAACTTTAATAAAGACCTTCGCCTACTTAAATAAGAATAGTCACTTAGAGCAACAATTGCTTGAAACTCGCTTATTAATCAATACCAATGAGGGCTGGAAGGCAATTAGCTATGTTTGGAATGAGGAGCAAACTGATGCTAAGAGAGCCATAGCAGGGGCTACCATCCCGACTTCTTTTATAAACTCTCAAGGAGAACTGACAGCTGTTCGATATCGAGCTCCTAACCAGAATCAGTGCAAGGAATGTCATCAAGCCAATAAAGTTATGACTCCAATCGGCCCCAAAGCAAGAAATATGAATAAGGTGTTGGACTATCAATCAGGTGAAATGAATCAATTACTTTATTGGGCGGCGCTAGGATGGATTGATCAAAAACTTGACTCAACAACTATCTCAAGTTATGAGGATATCAATGCATCTTTGAATGAAAGAGCTCGAGCCTACCTTGATATTAATTGTGGGCATTGTCATATTCCCGGAGGCTCTGCAGACACTACAGGTTTATATTTAAATTTCACTGAAATAAACCAAGAGAAGCTTGGAATATATAAAAAACCAGTCGCAGCAGGCCGAGCAAGTGGAAATTTAAAATACTCAATAGTTCCTGGTCATTCTGATAAATCAATTATGCTTTTTAGAATGAAGTCATTAGATCCAGGAATCATGATGCCAGAATCAGGAAGAGCATTAGCAGACGATGCTGGAATTAAACTAATAAGTGACTGGATAGATAAGCTCTAGTCTTTAAATTTGTCTATAAGACCATAAATAATTGATAATAGCCCTTAAAATTGGAGATTTTACATGTCTAAACACTCTGCATTGAATACTTTTGGAAGGTCTGGAAATCCAGCCTTTACAAGAAATTTTGAAAATAATGAAGTCTTTTCTCAGTCTGAGCGAATGACACTTGATGGAGCTGTAAACAAAACAGCTATTTTGCTGGCATTATGTTTTGCAGGGGCCTTCGCGGGTTGGAATGTTCCAGCCTTAGCTATGCCTGGTTTAATAATAGGAACTATTCTTGCTTTTGTAACAATATTTAGAAGTCCGGCTAAGGCTGGGAGTACTGCTCCATTTTATGCAGCTTTTGAAGGCATGGCTCTTGGAGGCATAACGGTCTTTGCAGAAATGCAATATCCTGGAATTGGAATTCAGGCTATTGGGCTGACATTTGGAATTCTTGCCTCTTTGTTATTTTGCTATAAAAGCGGAATTATTAAGCCAACTGAAAATTTTAGATTAATGCTTTTTTCAGCAACGATGGGCATTATGCTTTTGTATCTGGTTAGCTTCATCATGTCCTTTTTTGGTGCTGGAATTGGCTTTATCCACTCTAATGGATTATTTGGAATTGGTTTCTCTTTATTTGTTGTTGGTATAGCAGCGCTAAATCTTGTTCTAGATTTTGATTTTATAGAAGAAGGCGCTGAACAAGGTCTGCCAAAGTACATGGAGTGGTATGGAGCCTTCTCACTTATGGTTACATTAGTTTGGTTATATATAGAAATATTGCGCTTACTGATGAAGCTTAGAAGCAGATAAAGTGAATACAATTCTTTTTGGAATCCTTACTATCGTTTCGCTGTTTATTTTTATGAACCTGGGTAAAATTAAAGCCTCAAAAAAGCAAATGGATCGTGAGGATCGCATTAATTGGGGTGGTAGACGCAGATCAAATTTGAAAAAGAATAGAGGCAGCTCAACTATTATTGAAGGCAAAGCTGAGGAAGTTGACGATGAAACAAAAAAGTAAATTCTTTTTCATAATTGCTTTTGTATCTCTGAGTAATTTTACTTTTTCACAAATTGATCAGTCTAAAGGCTCTTTCGAAGATAAATTCAGGCAATTAGATGAAGCTTTCCCTTCTCCAAATTTAAGCAGGCCTGCAACAGGTGAGCCTGGTCCAAGTTATTGGCAGCAGAGAGCCGACTATAAAATAAAAATTAAACTTGATGAAGTATCTAGAAGCGTTCAAGGCTCAGAAGTCATCACCTACACAAATAATTCTCCATTAAAGTTGAATTATGTTTGGTTACAGCTAGATCAAAATATCTTTGATAAGGACTCTATTAATAATCTTACTCGTCCATGGTGGGGAGGAAATAAAAGCGTAGACTTCTCTACTTTAAGGAGACAAAACTTTATGGATAATTTTAATGGAGGGATGCAAGAGCTCTCTATTAAAGTAAACGGAGAAGATGCCGCAATTAATATGGTTGGAACACATGTTCGTATTAATCTTGATGAGCCATTAAATACAGGCGAATCAATCAGGCTAGAAATTGATTGGGCATATGCTTTGGTAGAAGAGAATGCCGTCAGAGCTAGAAATGGATATGAGTCATTTGAAGATGGAAATGATATCTTCTTATTGGCTCAATGGTACCCAAGAATAACTGTATTTAGCGACTATGAAGGCTGGCACAACAAAGAGTTTATAGGTAATGGTGAGTTTACCTTGGAGTTTGGAGATTTTGAAGTTGATATTACTGTTCCCGCTGATCATATAGTCGCTGCAACCGGTACCCTTCAAAATCAAGACGATGTACTAAGTAACATTCAGAAAAGAAGACTTAAAAAAGCTGAAAAATCTTCGAAGCCTATTTTCATTGTTACTCCTGATGAAGCCTATGATAATGAGCTAGAAAAAAGTACAGAGTACAAGACTTGGTCTTTTAAGGCTGAGAATGTGCGAGACTTTGCTTGGGCAAGTTCAAGAAAATTTATTTGGGATGCTGCTGGCTATAAGCAAGACTCGGCAGATAATCCCTTGGTTATGGCCATGTCTTTTTACCCGAATGAAGGAGAGCCTTTATGGTCAAAATACTCAACTGAAGCTGTAATGCATACCATGGAAGTCTATTCAAAGTATTCATTTGATTACCCCTATCCAACCGCTCAAAGCGTTAATGGTCCAGTTGGCGGAATGGAATACCCAATGATCACCTTTAATGGCCCTAGAACTGAATTAGAGGATGATGGGTCAAGAACATATTCAAGAAGTGAAAAAGAATTTCTAATCGGGGTAGTTATTCATGAGATTGGTCATATCTATTTTCCCATGATCGTTAATTCAGACGAAAGACAGTGGACTTGGATGGATGAGGGCCTCAATACATTTTTACAGTACCTGGCTGAGCAGGAATGGGATATTAACTATCGATCTGATCGAGGTGAGCCTAGATGGATTACTGATTACATGTCTAGCAATTATCAGGTTCCCATAATGACAAATTCAGAATCATTATTGCAATTTGGAAACAATGCTTATGCAAAGCCTGCAACGGCTCTTGTTGTTCTGCGTGAAACAATCCTTGGAAGAGAATTATTTGATCAAGCTTTCAGGGAATATTCCCAGCGCTGGAAATTTAAAAGGCCCACTCCTTATGACTTCTTTAGAACCATGGAAGAAGCTTCCGGAGTAGATTTAGACTGGTTCTGGAGAGGCTGGTTTTACAGCACAGATCATGTTGATATTGCTTTAGAAAATATTCATATTGCCTCATTAGATACACTAAATCCTCAAATTGATTTAGCGAAAGATCGAGTAGATTTTGAGAAAGAGCCAGAAATTCTTCATGACAATAGAAACAACCAATCAGGAATTAAAACGAGAGTTGAAGCAAGGCCCGAACTTCTTGATATTTATGATGAATATGATGAATTTACTCCTTCGGACAGAGAGATGAGAGATTATGAAGAAATTCTTGATGATCTATATGACAAAAATGACAGCGATCCTGAGTGGAAAAAGAAAGCATTAGTTGAGGCACTTGCAAAAGAAGAAGACTACTATATTTTTGAATTCACAAATAAGGGTGGATTGATTATGCCAATCCCTCTTGAACTTACCTATGAGAATGGAATGAAGGAACTCATAAGAATACCAGTTGAAATTTGGAGAAAAAATCCTAATAGAACAAGATGGTTAAAACGTTCTAAGTTAAAAATTATTCAGGCAGTAATTGATCCCTACTGGGAAATTGGTGATACGGAAATTGAGAATAACTATTATCCTACCCGACTCATTCCTGCAAGATTGAAACCGCGCGCATCAAGAAGCAACCCAAAAAATTTGATGCAAGATCTACTCAATAGAAATAAAAAAATTACATCTCATAACTAGATAAAATGTATGTTGCAATAGACTTCGGCATATCTAATACTGATTTAGCAATTTCTGACCAAGGCAAAATTGTATTTCATACCACTCCCTCGCAATCTTCAGAAATTAATGCTGATACTTTGAAAAATATATTAAAAAAGCATGAAATTGATATCTCAAACTTAAAGAAAATTGGGGTTACTGGGGGCAAATCATCAGACCTGGATGATGCATTGGATGGAGTAAAAATTGCGAAAATTAATGAAATTGATGCAATTGGCTTAGGAGCAAAAAAACTCTATGGCATTGGGGAGGAATCTGTCCTTGTTGTTAGTGCTGGTACAGGAACTGCTTGTGTTCATGTTCAAGGCAATAATTTTAATCATTTAGGTGGTATTGCGGTTGGAGGAGGCATGCTTGAAGGTCTTGGTTCCCTTCTATTTAAAAATTCAAATGGTCTTGAAATTAATGAATTTGCTAACAGTGGATCTAGAGCTAAACTAGATTTGTTAATTGGAGATGTGGTGAATAAGATAGGCAATCTCTCGCCAGAGATAACTGCTGTTAATTTTGGCCAGGCAAAGAGCTCATCAGCAGATACCATGGAAAATACTGCGGCAGCATTATGTAATATGGTAGGTGAGGTTATTGGAACTGTGGCCTATTTAAACTCATTGCTAGTTGGATCGGATAAAGCTTGTTTCCTAGGAAGAACATCTTATCTTTCACAAATTATTGATGGGATCAATGAAAGGTTACAACTAGCTGGAATCAAGGGGCAATATAATGATAATCGAGAATATGGCAACGTCATCGGAGTCCTAGAAAGTATCGAGTCAAACTCCTAGAGGTATATGGCCTAAAGTAACTCTATAATTTTAGAGACACAAGAATGCAAATCTTCAGTATTGCTGACTATGTGATGAGAGTATTTATTATACAATTCCTGCCTTTCTTCAAATGCATCTTCAATAGATTGGCTAGGAGCTTTTGCAAAGCCTCTATCGTGGAAACTTGGAACCCTCTCTAGAATTTCGCCAAAGGAGACATCTAAAAATATTACTTTTGAATTCTGCTGGATATGTTTCATTGCTTCATCACTATAAACAGCACTTCCGCCAGTTGAGAGAATAATTTCTTTGAAGTGAAGATTTTTAAGCACTGAATTCTCTATTTCTCTAAGTTTAATATAGCCCTCATCATCGAGAATCTTTTGCAAACTTTTCCCTTGCTGCTCTTCTATTAGAAGATCGCTATCAATTAATCTAAAATTTAGGATATTTGCTAGCTCTCTCCCTACAGTGGACTTGCCGGCCCCAGCCATTCCTATTAGTGATATTGAATTTTTCATTTTTCGTGCTGTACTATAAACCTTTCTGAGTTAAATTTTATAAAAATATAATACATAGTTACATTTCAATGAAAAATAAATTCTTGCTCCTCTTACTAATGACGCCCTCGTTGTATGGGGCGACAAAACTTATTGTTCTTGGTTCAGGGACGCCCAATCCTGATCCTAATAGAGCTGGTTCAGGTTATGCGGTAGTTGTAAATGAAACTCCCTATTTAATTGATTTTGGACCTGGTATTATTCGCAGAGCCGCATCTATGTCTCCGCCTTGGGGTGGAAAAATTGAAGCCATGACAGTTAAAAATTTTGAACATGCATTTTTAACTCATATCCATTCCGATCATTCTGCTGGCTTAGCTGATTTATTGCTTACTCCATGGATCATGGGAAGGGATAAAAAATTAAATCTATTCGGACCCAAAGGACTTGAGCAGATGGCGTCCTCTACCCTTGAAGCCTTTGAAGATGATATTAATTATAGGATCTACGGTACTCAACCATCTAATAAGATAGGCTATAAATTTAATTTTCATTTACTTACTGAAGGACTGATCTATGAAGATGAAAATGTTTCTGTCGAGGCATTTACAGTGCCGCATGGGAGCTTTGATGATGCGTATGGATTTCGATTTACCACTAAGGATAAGGTTATAGTATTCTCAGGTGATACAGGCCCATCTAAAACATTAGAAAAATTTGCTGCTGGTGCAGATATATTGGTTCATGAGGTTTACTCAAATGCAGGATTTCTAAAAAAAACAAAAGACTGGCAGATATATCATCAAGGGCATCATACCTCCACGTTTGAAGTCGGAGAGATAGCCTCTAGAGCAAAACCAAAACTATTGCTTTTATCTCATATACTATTCTGGGGCTCCACAACTGATGAGATTCTGAAAGAAACTCAATCAAAATACAAAGGTAAAATAAAGATTGCGGAAGATTTAATGATTATCGAATGATGGTGGAGCTACGCGGGATCGAACCGCGGACCCCCTGCTTGCAAAGCAGGTGCTCTCCCAGCTGAGCTATAGCCCCACACGAGGGAACAATTGTACAAGATATCTTTTTCAGTGCAACAAACTATCTCTATAAAAAGCTATGCTCTCGCAAGGGATTGATGATGCCCAAAACTTGAAATATATTAAAACTTAGGAGTAGTAATATCTTCAAACTTGGGAGTTTGGGGAAAGAAAATTACCATGTTTTCTCATCATCAATCCCCCTTGAGACCGGCTCCTCAAAGGAGGCTACCTTAAACCCTGTGTTCGTCTTAGGGAACATGTGTGAAGGGTTCAGGGAGTAAAGCTACCACAACTTTGTAACGGTAGCCCCCATTGAGAATTTGATTAAAACTTATAACTGAAGCCTACTTTTATAGTCCTTGGTTTTTGTGATCTTGCTCCATCAGATGGCGCTCTTGAAATAATATCTGCATCATCAGAAACATTTTCAATAATCGCATATACATCCATTGATTCATTAAGAGCTTTTCTTATATTTAGATCAATAATTGTATGAGCATTGATTTTATTGTAAGTGCCGCATGCTGCTATTGAACATGAACTACCTACATCAATTAATCTCATGTTTCCACTGAGGCCATTATCAGTTACAAATCCTGCAACTAATGACATTGACGAACTAGGAACATATGGCAAGTCATCGCCTGCAGCAACTACACCAAAGTAGTCGCTCTCGGAACTATTCTTAAAAGTAGCATCTGTTGATGTGTATGCTAAAGCAATAGGGTAACTGACTCCATCGCCTTGTAATATCCATGAGCCACTAAATTCAATTCCTTCAACATCTGCAGCACCGCCGCTGAACACAGCAGATTCGTCAGCGTTACAAGCTGCACCACTTACAAGAGTACACTCAGCTGCAAGGTTTGAATATTCACTAGAAAAATAGAAGACTTCTATATCAGTTGTACCTTCAGAATATCTAATACCAAGTTCAGTATTATCTGCTTCCTCTGGATCTGCTCCAAACATAGGAGTCATGCCCTCATGAAAGCCTGCAACCAAAGTAACGTTATCACTCAGGTCATATGTGGCACCAATGCTTGAAGTTGTATGATCATTTGTAGCAAAGGTATCTCTATTGTCAGCTTCACCTGTTCTAACCAATGTTAAGTTTGGTCCTGCGCGATCTGACCATCTTCTGTGACGTTGATCGTAATCCTCAGATCTGTAACCTAGGGTTACATCTAGCTTGCCAAAATCCATAGTATCTTGAAGGTAATATGAAGTTGCGCTAGATTCTCTTAATCTGTTATTACTATTATTTAAGCCAATATAACCATACAAAGCAGACAAAGAACCATCTGCAGCTTGATCTGCGTATTCGTGAGCCTGAACTCTACTCTCTGAATCTTCCATATCTCTGTAACCAAGAGTTAAGTTATGAATGCCTAATGAAGTATTTATAGTAAATTGATAGCCTTCATTCGTGTAGTATCTGTTGTTATGCTTATATTCGATTTGAACTGGAAGCTTGCCGTCAAGAATTGCCTGAGCATTTGCACTGCCATTATTGGCATCACTGATTAGTTCATTGATGTCATCTTGCTCTCCATGGGCTTTTTTATTGTTGAAGTCGCTGACTTTAAACCAATCTCTGTAATAATCGTTTTGCCATGAAGTAAATTGAACATTAAAGTTTTCAAAATCACCAACATAAGTTAATGAAGTTTGGTCGCCATCATTCATCATTTTATCGTAAGCAGTTGCTCCATATCTTAGTCTTGGATTTGCATTAAAGCTTGCTTGTGAAAGACCAACATAGGACTGATTTGATGTCTCATCAAGATCTACCATTTTTAGAGTTAATGAATGGACTCCACTTTCATACCGAGCTTTAAAAACAAAGTCTGATTTATCAAACCCAGTATCACCACCAACATTCGCAATAGAATCAAAACCATCGCTTTCATGCTCATGAACTTCAACTAAAGCTCCAAAATTACCGCTTGATCCACCAAAATAGGCGTGGGTTCTCATCATTCCATTTTCACCTAATTCTTGAACAAATTTACCTGAAGGAGAGTTAGGAATAGGAGTGCTGATTAAATTTATAGCCCCTCCAATAGTTTGAGGTCCTTGAGAAACAGCAGCAGGCCCTTTTAGGACTTCAACTGAGTGGATTCTTCCGGTTGTTGGAAAATAATATGCTGATGATGAAGTGTAAGGAGAAGGAGCAACAAGCACGCCATCTTCCATAATAGCGACTTTTGCAGATCTCTCTATAGCAGTACCTCGTATAGATATATTTGGTCTAAGTCCATAGCCCTCTTCAGTTCTCATATAAACGCCTGGGACTGCTGTGAGGATCTTCTGAATATCAGTATCCATTGCCTTTAATAGGTCATCGTTCGTAATTATTTGTCCAGATCCAGGCAACTTTCTAAGGTCTTCAGCTGAACCAATAATTGTTACTGACTCAATAATTTCCTCAGTATCTTCATCTGCAAATGCTGGAGCAAAGAAAAGGATTGATAACAATCCCATGATTAAAAAATTTATTTTTGTATGCGTATTTGGCCAATTTTCCATTTAAATCTCCTTGAAATACACTCAAGAAGACAATGGGTCTGCTTGAGAATGATAATGATAATCATTCTCATTTATATTTACAAGACTTTTTTAATTTTTTTTAGTTATTTCCTTTAATAGCAAAATAAAGCCCTAGCGCAAATAAAAAAATCTGTTCACTCATAAACAGTTTTTGTGTAATAAACCAGTCAGAATGTGCCAAATAAAATGCTCCTGTCATGATAACTAACACCGCACCGCCAGCTAGTCGAGTTACTAGATGGCCTGCTCCACCAAGAAAGCCGCCTAAGATTACTGCAGCCCCTGCACCAACCTCTCCAACAGCAACAAGACTTGCAACAATCTCAGGTGCTGCTATTCCCATGCTTTCAAACCACGTGACCATCTTTTCTGGAGGTAAAGGAAATTTTCCTAAACCATGAAGAATAAAAGAAACCCCCAAAACTAATCTTAAAATCCAAGGCGCCAATCCCTCAAAGGGTCTAGCAACGCTATCTAAATAATTTGAAATACTCATATAACCTCCGTTTTTATTTATTGTAGCTGATGTCTTATTCATAATTGCAATATTTCAATCTATCCTTATATTTATAGTCAAAGGAGAAAAATATGTTTAACCCATTAAAAATGGCAAGTGATATGAAGGGCATGGAAAAAATGTTAAAACCTGCCTTAGAAAAATTTATGCAGGAATCTGGCTTTGTAAAGGAGTCTGAATTAAGAAAGCTTGAAAAGAGGATTGCTGAATTAGAAGAAAAACTGAAAAAAATCTAAGCTTAAGCTTACAATTAATTTAGTGTTTTAAAGCTAAAAACGGTTCATTCTTTCTCCAATAATTTGATTAGCTTCATTCATAATACCTTCGATTAGTTCTTTTACTGTTGGAATATCATTGACTAATCCAGCAACCATTCCGCATGACCAAGCACCAGCTTCCATTGTCCCCTCATGCATAATTTTTGGATAGACGCCTGCAACTTCATCAGCAATGTCTTGAAAAGTTAGCTCATCGCCTAATGCTGCCTCTTTTTCCATCAAGCGCTCTACAGCTTCATTATTTAATACTCTTTCAGTATTTCTTAAGGAACGCATAATTAATCTAGTGTCTAATTCCGATGCATTCACAATTGAATCCTTAACATTTTGATGGACAGGAGCCTCTTGAGTAGCTATAAATCTAGTTCCCATATTCATACCTTCGGCTCCAAGAGCCATGGCTGCAACTAAACTTCTTGCGTCGGCCATGCCGCCTGAGGCAACAAATGGAATTTCAAGCTCATCAGCAGCTCTGGGTAAAAGAATAAAATTAGGTATGTCATCTTCACCAGGATGCCCGCCACACTCAAAACCATCCACTGAAACCGCATCACATCCTATGGATTGAGCTTTTAAAGAATGTCTGACAGAGGTACATTTATGAATCACCTTAATGCCAGCTTCTTTGAGAGCTGGTAAATACTCAGCAGGATTTCTGCCCGCTGTCTCAACAATTGGAACGCCGCCACCAATAATTACATCCACTAATCCTGGGTAATCTGGAGGGGTTAAGGAAGGCAAAAAAGTTAGATTAACAGCAAAAGGCTTATCGGTCATTTCCTTGCATCGAGCTATCTCATTAGCAAGCTTTTCAGGGGTTCCTTGCGTTAAACCAGTAATTGTTCCAAGACCACCTGCATTTGATACTGCAGCAGCTAATTCAGCAAAACCAACATGATGCATACCGCCTTGAATAATAGGATGCTCAATTCCAAATAGTTCTGTAATTTTAGTTTTCATGGTTTCTCCTTTTTTTCACTTCATATCAACTGGGGTTAAAAAATCTTCGTATTGCTTTTGAAGTCTCTGCATTCCTGATATCCATCTGTCTCTATCATTTCCCTTTCTCGAAACATACTCAGCTACTTCTGTATGTGGTAATACTAGAAATTTTTCTTTAGCAATGCATTTTAGAACTTCTTGTGCAACCACATCGGGTTCCATCATTCCATCTACACCTGCAACACCAGGACCTTGAGCGGTCATAGCTGTTCTAACTGCTTGAGGACAAAGACAAGAAACACCAATACCTTTTTCTCCATAAGTAATCTTTACCCATTCAGCAAAACTTACCGCAGCAGCTTTAGTCACTGAGTAACCTGCTGCTCCCAATTGAGTTAAAAGCCCGGCTGCTGATGAAGTGTTAACCAGATAACCCTCTCCTCTTTCAATCATCTGAGGTAGAACATGTTTTGCTGCAAAGATATGAGATTGAACATTTACATCCCAAATATTCTGCCAATCCGATGCTTCAACTTCAAAAAATCCTGGCACACCCACAATTCCTGCATTGGAGCAAAAAATATCTGTACCGCCAGCATGTTCATCTGCCTTCTGGATGACATTAATAATGTCTTTTTCATTACCAACATTTGCTTGAACGGCAATACCATTAACTGAATCAGCTGTTTCTTGTGCTCCATCTAGATTCATATCCACAGCTATTATGGATTGAACATCAGCCTCATGAAAAGCTTCACAAAGAGCTTTTCCAATTCCGCTGGCAGCACCAGTTACAACAACCCTTTTATCTTTTACATCCATTAATTTATCTCGGTAATTATTATTTCATCTGAGTCTAATGGTAAAACAACCATAGTGCCATCATTTGATGAGCTCCAATCTTTTCTTATTTCATCAACGCCTCTAAAAAACATTCTCTCAGTCAAATTATTTCTTGGAGCCGGAGTCAGATGATAAAAAATTAAATGATCAACATTGGCTAGGTTTGCTGCCTGAGCTGCTTCAATAGGTGTTGCATGATAAGTCTCAATATCGTTTAAGATTTTTACTAACCCTTTGTTATCAGCTAGAGCTTTTTTCATGATAGCCAGCTGATGATTTGCTTGGGCTTCATGAAATAACACATCAGCATCTTGAGAATGCTTGATAAGATTTTCGCTGTAAGAGGTATCGCCACTGATAACAATTGACCTACCCTTATAGTCAAATCTATAGCCTAGAGCAGGTTTAACAGGATCATGAGGCACCCTAAAAGCTGTGACCTTCAAACCATCTTGATCAATGATAACTGGGTTTGATAAATCTACTGGAAAGGCGTTAAACCCAGCGATATCCCTTGGCGCCACTTCATCGCCATGATGCTCATGTCTAAATTGATAGTCCAACTGATATGCGTCCTCAAAACCCTGGGTTACAAGCTCAACTCCTTCAGGACCATAAACATCCATGGGCTTTGTATGAGAAGAATTAACCCATGTCATTAAGTGAAGATCTGCAAGATCTGAAATGTGATCTGAATGAAGGTGAGTCAACAAAGTTGCCTTAATTTTATTTGTATCTATTCTCCAATTATTAAGATTTACTGCGCTACCGTCTCCAATATCCACAACGTAGTAATTACCACCTGCATTTACTAAGACACACGTTTGCGCCCTTCCTGGAGATGGAAGTGGAGATCTAGATCCACATACAACAGCTGATAATGAATTGTCATTTAGATCAGCAGTGGAGCTGCCAAGAGTTTGAACAAATCTCAACATAAGCCGATCTTGAACAGCTGGAACCCTTGTCAAAACCGACATTAAGATAATGCCAATTACAGCAACAATGAAGATATATTTAAGCAGTTTCATCATGTTAATCCTTGGTCGCGATCCTTGATCCAGCAACTATTAGAAAGAGGCCTACGCTAATTTCAACAACAATCGCAGACATTACAAATGGAGCACCATATAAAATAGTTGAAAGGGTTCTGTAAAAAGCTGCAACTAACAAAAGCATAGATGGTGCATAAAACCAATGACGTGTTGTTGTAATCGCTCCAATTAATGTCATAGCACCTACAGTTATAAAGAAGCTTCCAAGATCTCCTATCTGAGTACTAAGCCCCACCCCCTCTAACAAAGGCATACCCAATGAATCAGCAACATTTGCAGGACTTATAATCCATTGTAGTCCGTTTAAAAAAAATAAAGTTCCAGCAATACCTGCTATCACTCTTAATACATTTTTCATTTCTCCTCCATTTAATTTGACCAATAAATATATTCATCTGCATCTTCTATTACTTGGCCATCATACTTATCTATTAAAACTGGTAACTCGGTACTAGAGGGATATAAAGGGTTTGCTTGTTCGGAGTTAAACATTACTAAAAGGTTTTCAATTTGCGAGGTTTTTTCTGGATTAATGTTAATTAAATTATTTCTTTCTAATGGATCTTGATCAGTATCAAATAACCATTTAGCGCCTTCTTTTTTACTTATTAAATATTTCCAATTCTCATGCAAAACTGCTTGATGATTTCCTGAGCGCCAAAAAAGAGTTTGATGAGGATTAGCAATTTTCTCCCCCTTTATATAAGGCATTAAATCAACTCCATCTATTTTTCTGTCCATTGGTATCTGAACATTAGCAGCAGAAGCAATAGTTGAGAAGATATCAAAATGATGGACGGGTTTATCAAATTTTAATCCTGGATCAATTTGATCAGGCCAACTTAAAATAAATGGAACCCTAATTCCACCCTCAAAGAAACTGATTTTCCAACCACGAAACGGTTTATTGATATCTTCTAACTCAATGTAATTAGCTCCTCCATTATCACTGGTAAAAAAAATTAAAGTTCTGCCATAAATATTTAATTCTTTTAATGTCCGAATTATCTCTCCAACACTTCTATCAAGCGCTCTTATCATTCCAGAATAAACTTTTAAATTGTGACCTGACATATGACTCATTTGCTCTACATCACTTCTTATAGCCTGAAGAGGATTATGTATTGCCCAATGACTCAAATATAGAAAAAAAGGTCTATTTTTATTTTTTTCAATAACTTTTATTGCCTCATCGGTGTAGTAATCTGTAACATATTTATCTGGAGTAAAATAATTACCGCCATTAAACCGAGCTGCATACTGACCTCCAGACCAAACCATCTTATCTATGCTTGTTTCAAATTTTGCATTCACAACATCTGGATGGTCTTCTGGGAGATAATAAGCGCCCGCTAAAGACAATGAATCATCAAACCCCTGATCAAGAGGCGACATTCCAGATGAATGTCCAAGATGCCATTTTCCAATATGAGCTGTGTAGTAGCCTTGTGTTTTTAATATTTCTGCAATAGTTATCTGATCTGAGGGCATGCCTTGATCCATAAATGAGGGCAGATTTCTTGCTATCTCATTATCAATTCTTGCTCTAAGCATGTCATCATCTTCTTCAGCAAGCCAACGAACAACCAATTGACCTAAATCTGGCACCGGTGTGAACTCAAATCCGAATCTTGTTGCGTATCTACCTGTCATAATAGAAGCTCGAGATGGAGCGCAAGTAGCATTTGCTGCATAACCCTTATTGAACCAGACGCCATTTTTGGCTAACGAATCTATATGGGGAGTTTCTAGAGTTCCGTCTGCTGCGCCACCATTATGCAAAGAGATATCGTTATAACCCATGTCATCTGCCAAGATCAAAATAATATTTGGCCTGGAATCATTTTGGTCTAATCTCTCTAAAGGCCCCTCTGGCCATTTTGTTGGAATATTATCTTGAACAGGATTTATAAAATTAATAACTGTTGGTAAACCCCAAATAATTATATTGACCTTAAATTCCCAGAGCAAAAAACCAGAAATTAAAATTGTTAAAAAAAAATAAGATACTTTTTTAAGCATTGCTAAGACTTACAATAATTCCCTCTTTTGGATTGATTTTTCCAGAAACCATTTCTTCATAGGTGCTAGTAAAATTTTCTAAACCATGAATCTCTTTGACCTGCATCCAATTTTTACTTTGTATTGCTCTGGCAGTCATGAACGAATTTGTTTTTTCAGCATAACCATCGTGCCCCCAATCTCCAATGCGTTTTTGGATATGAGCTGGGGCAAAAAAGAATTCAGTTCTATCTCTAAGCATTGCTTGGCCTAAAGCATCTTCTGCAGTGGTCTCATTATCCCAATGAGTCATACCCACCGTAAGGCACTTGAGCATGTTATCACCCAGCTCCCCATGGAGAGTTCCAAGAATTTCTCGATTGCCAGCCATATCAACCATCACAGAGCCCACTGAATAATCTACATGACTAAGCTCATCGTAAGAAATCACTTCATCATAACAACCAAGATTTTCCACAAACTGTGAGTTTGATCGAGACGTAAGTCCAACTATTTTTGGTGCATTTTCAATATCAGCTAGACCTTGAGCCAGACCAATGGCAGTTTTACTCGAAGCACTAACCACAATTACTTGAGAAGCTCCAAAGTATGAATCTTCAGCCAAAGAGTCACATAAACAAAATGCCGTAATATGAAGTGGAAATAAAAGAGCTCTAACTGCATCCATGGATGGATCGTAATTTTGATCTCCATTAAGCCTCACATAATTATTGTAAACAGGGGGGAGTTCTTTACGGTGCTCTTTGCCATCACTAAAACTTTGATCAGAGACTTTGATTGGACTTAAAGTTAATGAGTCTGCAGCTGGAAAATAGCCAAAGAGTCGTTCTCCAATATTCAAACCTTCAATATTTGAGTGGGTAATTTCAGCAAACCCCCACATAGGTATGCAACCCCATTCATTCTTTTCATCTTGCGCTGCTGGAAAAAATTTCCAATAACCAATCGTATCTCCCGCAACACCATAAGTTACGTTATTAGCTGTAAAAGCAAAGCTTTCAATCTTGACTGCAATCTCACCATCATGAATGGAAGCTGAATCAGTATCTGCAATTCTTGAATGAGTTAAATCAGATTTTAAAGTTTGAAATTGGCTCATAGTTTTTTTCCTTTAGATTATTTTTTTTGTATTAGTGAAAGACTGAAAAGTATTATTAAAATAAAAGTAATATAAGGAGCCCCAACTGCCCCTGGAGTTGCTCCAATGGTATAAATGCCTTGCACAGCTATGTCTTCTCTTATCAATGGATAACCGAAGGTTCTGAAGCTCCACTCAAATAACCACAGCAAATACATCAATGGAATGAGTGCTCTGTATCGAAAAATAACAACCCAGCAAACAAAGCAAAAAATTAGTTGCGCTAAACCCCATAATGAAAAAAATCTATAAATTAAAATCATGGGATCTGGATCGCCCGCAATCATTGAAAAGTTAGCTATTTCATGAAACCCATACTGCTCAAAGAACATATGAATGATTGATCGCCATGTCATCAAAAGCGTGAAAGCTATAAACCCCCATAGCGCAATCTTATGACCTCGAAAATCATTGTTAGCACTTTGAGGGAAGAGTTTATTCAAAATTCCATCCATCTGCGGTGACTTCGATATTTAGTTGTCCGGCTAAACCTGCTGTCCTGTGCTTTTCACTTTCTATGTACTCATCACTTGTAGCCATTTTAAACATAGCTTTTCTGCTGGGGTATCTTACAACTGCGACAATATCCCAGAGTTCTTCGACCTCACCAAGTATGAGTCGATTAACCTCTCCACCAAATATTGGTTTAGCGCCTACTTTGGCTAAATGCCCTAAAACCTCATCAGAATAAATAGCATATGCCTCCCTTCCAGTAAGATCAGTTTCTCTTCCATCTGCATATTCTGCCTTTTCTTTAAACTTAATGAGATTGACTGCTAAAAATGGAACATCTTCTCCTAATGCAAATCCTGCAACTTGAACTGGAGATGGATTAACTGCATTTTTAAAAACTGTGGGTTTATTTTTATTAAAACTTCCAAAACTTAGGATGACAAAAACTACTGTCAAAAGAATGGCGCATATCAATAAAAATTTTTTCACAGATTGCCTTCTTTGGTCTCAATATTTAATTGCCCTTCGAGTCCTGCTGATCGATGTTTCTCACTTTCTTGATACTCTGAGCTCATCATCATTTCAAGCATGGCTTTTCTACTTGGATATCTGGCAATTGCTACGCTATCCCAAAGATCCTCGACCTCTCCAAGCATCAAGCGACTAACGGCTCCTCCAAAAACCATTTCAGCTCCAACTTTTTTTAAATGTTCTTGAACTTCAATAGCATAAATCTGATAAGCCTCCTTCCCTGACATTTGAGTATCTCTGCCATCTTCGTATTCAGCTTTTTTTTTAAATTTAAGAAGATTAACCATTGAAATTGGTGAATCAATATCGCCCTCAAGAAACTCATTCATTTGAGTTTGATTGGGTGTGACCATGTTTTTAACCTCCACTTTTACTCTCCCATAGTAATTGCTTTTTGAAAGGCAGGTCTAGCATTGATTCTTGCAACATAATCTTTAATGCTTTTCATCTCATCATTTACACATCCCAACCTATTGGCCATAAAACATGAATGCCCAAGCATGAGGTCTGCGGCTGAAAAATCTCCTATTAGGTAATCTTTGTTATCCAGGTTCTCATTCACTGGAGCTAAAGATTTTGTGAGTAGGTTTTTTGCTTGATTTAAAACAGTCTCATCTCTTCTATCAGGAGGTAATAAGATAGTTTGAACAACAATCTGATTCATTGGAGGCATGACCATACCCTCACAGTAATGGTACCACTGGAGATAAAACGGAAATTCAGAAGAATCTGAACTAGGCTTTAATCCTCCATTCTTATGTCTCTCAAGAACATAATCAATAATGGCGCCTGATTCAAAAATTGAAATATCTCCATCTTCTAATACTGGGACTCTGCCTAATGCATGCCTTGACCTGTGCTCTGGAGATTTCAGCCCCTCCTTAGTAAAGGGCATAATATTTACTTCATACTCTAATCCCAACTCTTCTAACAACCAAACCACTCGACCTGCTCTGGTGCCAGCAACAAAATGAACTTTTAACATAATTTATCCTCTTTATTTTTTAACCATTTTCTCTGCATTTTTTGCAAATTCTTTAGCTTTTTTATCATCATCTAACAAACTTTCCATTTTTATAGGGACTTCAAGACCTGCACTCATTCCTGGTTGGTCATACATAGACTTCATCCATCGCTCTAAGTGATTAAGGCCCTCAATTGAGATTCCTGACCATTTATAGGTCCTCACCCAACACCAATTAGCAATATCTGCAATTGAGTAATCTTTTGCCAGCCAATCTTGCTTAGCTAAATGAGTATTTAAAACCTCAAAAAGTCTTCTTCCTTCATTTTGATATCGATCGATGGCCGGTTGAATTTTTTCTGGAAAATACCTAAAAAAGACATTGGCCTGTCCCATCATTGGGCCAATACCGCCCATTTGAAACATGAGCCACTCAAGCACCTTGGCTCTTTCATTGAGATCAGTTGGCATAAGTTTTCCTGTTTTTTCAGCGAGGTAAATCATAATGGCGCCTGATTCAAAAATCGGCAGATTATCTGCGTCTCTATCAACAATTGCAGGGATTCTGCCATTTGGACTTATTGCAAGAAACTCAGGTTTTTTTTGTTCATTTTCCATTAAATTCACTACATGAGTCTCGTACTCGAGTTCCATAGCCTCTAAGGTACATGACACTTTATGCCCATTGGGTGTTGGTGCAGTATAAAAATCAATCATGTTTGCTCCTTCATAAAAGATATTAGAATATCAGATAATTTTTTTGGTCTTGTCCATTGATAAAAATGTCCTCCTCCAATATGAGGTGCGCTTTTAGCATTTGGGGCCATTTTAAGAACATCCTTTTCAATACCATTTGTTACCGGATCATCGCCAGCAAAAACTGCTAAGAACGGTTTGGTTGAGGTTTTAAAGAATTCCCTTGCCTTTTTCTGAGCCTCCAAAGATTGATCTGGAATAGTTGGAACCTGGCTGGGCATTGCTCGAGGACCCATTTTGTATGAGGGTTCAGGAAATGGTGCTTCATAGGCTTTTATCAGATCAGATGTGAATGGATAAAATCTTTCAATGTCTAAACTGATAAAAGTATGATGTATCAACATTGATAGCTTAGACCTTTTTTCCATCATAGTAGAGCATACAAATCCAACGGGAAGATTTGTTGTATCCCAACAAAATTTCTGCCAATACATAAATTTTAATGCTGGGTGAAAAGCAATTGATGAATCTTTTGAAAGGTTTTTTCCATCCATTTGTATAATCTGTTTTTGCATCTTCATTGGCGTAAGTTTTAAATCGCTTGCTCTAAACTCTTTGACCTTATCTATAACTTCTTGAGGAACATCTGGGTTATAGGGTAGTCCAGTATTTCCCATCGATACTTTAATGAACCTATCAGGATCTTGTGCAACCATTCGAAGACCAATTAGACCTCCCCAGTCTTGACCAAAAAAAGTTAAATTTGAAAAATTATTTTCTTTCAACCATTCACCCATCCAATCTACTTGGTTTTGAAAGCTATAATCCTCTCGAGATGCTGGTTTATCTGATTTCCCATACCCTGGTAAGTCTGGAGCTACTACCCTAATACCGGCATTAACTAAAAAAGGAATCATTCTTGCATATAAATAACTCCAAACTGGTTGACCATGCATAGCTAGAAGAATTGGGCCATCCTTTGGCCCTTCATCGATATGATGAATTCTTAATATTGTTCCATCATGAGTTTTAATGTTTGTGTAATGAGGTTCAAAAGGATATTCCTTTAAACCATTAAACCTTTCATCAGGCGTTCTTAATACTTCCATCCCTATCCCCCAAGAATCAAATCCTCACAACCAGTTTTCTTTAAAAAAGCCATAATTTGATTTTGATCATCATCATTTAAAGCATTAAATTCATCATTAATCCATTGCAAACATTTTGCTTGATAGGGGAAGCTGCGCTGTTCCCATTGAGCACCGTCTATTTGAGTAGTCCAGGTCTTCTCTTCAGCAACGATAGCTTTTGCATTTGCCAAGAGTGCAGGTAGATAAACTTTGCCGACCTCTTGAAAGATGTCCGCTAAATACTCTTGGGCAACCTCATAACTCAACCAATCGTCTTCCGCTGGATCTATGCCACTCATGTCCTCCATACGATCCTGCCATGCAATGACTCGTGGTGATATCTCATGAGCGATAGTTCGAGATGTTGGATCAAAGCCTATTAATGCTGACAATTGACCAAATATTGCATAATCAGCTGATGATGGACGACTGCCAAATAAAAATGCATTCTTTGACAAGCAATCTTCAAGCTGTTGCAGAAATCTCTTGTAACTTGACTCAATTATTGGAGCAGTTATTTCATTTGAACCTACAACCCAAAGTCGGCTTATCTGTAATTCAGCAATACCCTGTTTAAAAGCTTTATGCGATTCATCATCAAGACTAACATCATGCAACAATGGCAAGACGGTGCCTGCTTTATCTATATCTTCTTTGAAATGCCATCTGTAATGAAACATATATTTTGTGACCCACTCATCCCCAAAATCTTCAAGAACATAGTTCAAAAAAGCAAGTTTTGGGTCGTGAGGAATCACTCCTCGATCAGGAAACTCATTCTCTAAATGGTGAATGATTGGAGTGGAATCAGTGATTGCTTTATGTGCGCCATCAACTTCAAAAATCATCACAGGAAGTAAAACAGGTTTTGGCGCCTCAAGATTATGTTTTTTAATTAATTCTCTCGCATCGCCCCACTCTACAATGTATGGAATTCTTCTGTAACGAAGCAAGGCAACCATCTTTCTTGTATAGGGTGAAGCGGGTACACCGATAACTGGGATAGGGTTCAAGCTTTTCATTCTTAAAATTTCTGTGCAGACATCCTTTTGCATGCCTCATTAAATTCGTCGATGGTTTCATCGATAATTTGAGCAACTGGTTTAACTGTATCAATCAACCCTGCTGACTGGCCAGTCAGAGCTGGCGCTGCATTCATATCTCCTCCAAAATAGAGATCTTGAATTTTCATCATGTCAGTCATCTCCATGACACCAGCTTCATGTATTTTTTCGGTAAATTCTGTTTTTAGGGCTCTAATGCAAGGTTTTGATTTTTTATTGAGGATCCATGTTCCTTGCTCATCTGAGTCAATGATTGAGTTTTTAAAGTTGTCATGCACTGGACTTTCTTTGGAGGATACAAACCTAGTTCCCATCTGGATACCTTCTGCTCCAGCTGCAAAAGCTGCAGCCATACCGATTCCATCAACAATTCCACCCGCTGCAACAATAGGCAAGTCTGTGTGTTTTCTTATTGCTTGAATAAGCACAATTAGACCTACTTCTTCTGGACTTTTAAAGCCCCCACCCTCTGTGCCTTCTATCACAAGGCCATCCACACCAGCATCAGCTGCCTTAATTGCACCTGCTACGCTTGGAACTGCATGAAAAACCTTGATACCAGCCTCTTTAAGAATATGAATGTATTTGCCTGGATCACCTGCAGAAGTAGTAACGAATTTTATACCTTGCTCTAATACCAATTCGATCATACTCTCATCTCTCAAAAACATTAAAGGCAGGTTCACACCGAATGGTTTATCTGTGAGTTTTGACATGGCTAAAATCTCAGCTTTGCAATTTTCAGTCTCTCCAGAAGAGGTTTCGATGATGCCAAATCCTCCTGCATTTGAAACAGCAGAAGCTAGCTGACTTCTAGCAATCCACCCCATTGGTGCTTGAATTATTGGGTACTTAACTCCTAAGATTTCAGTGACTCTATTCATATAATAACAATATCTATTGACATAAATTATGTCAATAGATATATTTTAAATTAATTATGGCAAAACAAGACGGAAGAAATCTACGAAGCATCAATAGCCAAAAACTTATCGTAAATGCTTGCATTAAATTATTCAAAGCGGGAAATTTAGAGCCAACCGCTCAACAAGTTGCTGATGAGTCTGGGGTTGGAATAAGAACTGTTTTCAGACAATTTGATGAAATGGAAAATCTATTTAAGTCTGTAGATGCAGTCTTAAGCAAGGATTATGATTTTAATGTTAAGTACGATTCCTCATCATCATTTGAGACACGACTTCAATCCGTCGCAAATCACATGAATGCAGGCTATAAAAAACATCAATTAATTATGTTTATGACTGTTTCTAATATGTGGAAGTATGAATTTTTGCGTAAAAATTTCTTAATGTATCAAGATCGTATAAAAGATAAAACCGAGGAAGTTCTTCCCGAAGTTTTAGGCTTTGATAATGAGTCTAGGCATTTATTCCATGCCAGTCTATCTTTTGCAATGTGGACAAGACTTCGAGGTCAAAAATTAAATAATGATCAAATTAAAAAGGCAATGCTTAGGCAATGCCTCTTGATTGCAAACGATAACAAGTAATATTAAATTACTTCTATCTTAAAGCTATTTCTCTAATCTAAAATCTAATCCAGCATTAGCTTGCAGTCTTGCAATGATTTTTTCGCCCATTGCTGGCGCTGGAGTATAAATACCTCCAGTAAGATCAGGACACTCTTTAACCAAGCAGATTGCACTTTCTGAAATCATTTTAGAAGTTGAACCGTACCCAGGATCCATATCCCCTGAAACAGCTGCATGAAGGGTCGATCCATCAGCAAAGTCTGCACAAAAGAGAATATCATAATTTCCATTATCTCTTGATTCTTTGGATGGGCCTTCACCAGGTGCTGGTGCATCAGCCAGAGGATTCATACTGCCAACAAATTCTGCTGCAGCTTTGCCCTCTTCACCCGGTCCCTGAATCCACATTTCGTTATAACAAAAATCTTCTCCATACAAATGATCCATCAAGGCATTTGATCGATGCACATTTTTAGTATTGATTGGAGCCATGAAAAAAGGCGCCACCCAAGTTTCTAATTTATCATCATAAATAGGTTTTGAATCTTGAGCTTGCTCAGGCCCAGTAAATCCGTTAGATAATGCAAAAGGATTGACTAAAATCTCAAATAGTTCTGGTTTTTCTTTCAGCGAGGCCATGGTTGCTCCCAATGAGGCAGCAGTTCCTCCAGAAAATTCACCGTTCATAGCCCTAACCCTGCCCCTAACATTAGATGCAGGCTGACCATGCCGAGCTATCACTTCTTTTTGTAAAAAGTAGACGCCTAAATCAAAAGGTATGCTGTCAAAACCACAAGAAAAGACAATTCTTGCCCCAGTTTCCTTTGCCTGCTCTGCATACTCGTTGATCATTTCATGCATCCAACCTGGCTCACCACACAAATCAACATAATCAACGCCATGAATTACACATTGTTGAAGAATGTTTGCTCCGTACAATTGATAAGGCCCAACGGTTGTTAAAACGCATTTTGCTTGTTGCACCATACTTGCAATACTGTCTGTATCATTGCTATCAACTAATAAATGAGGGACATTTGATCCTACTTTTAGATCTTCGCTAACCGCAATTAATTTCTCTTTACTTCTGCCTGCTATAGCCCAAGAGACACCCTCATCATTGCCGTACTTCTCCTGCATGTATTCAACAACCAGCTTACCGGTAAAACCCGTTGCTCCATATATCACAACATCAAAACTCTTATCACTCATGGGATTCTCCTTTTTAATTATTTAATTAATAACCAGCTTGCTCAGAATTAATGGTTTGCAACCATTCATTATCCAAAACCTCGTAATTGCTCGAGTTGGGTTTAAGACAGTAAATGGGATCTGTAACTTTGCTAATATCAAATGCTTCGTTTCTTAAATCATTTTTCTTTAACTTAAAGGTTCCGGTGGTATCCATTTCTTGAATAATTCTTATAAACAATGGGCGTGCGTACTTAGGAAGGCTGCTATCAACGTATGCTGAAAAAGCTTGCCAATCAAAACTGCTTGGATCTTCAAGGCTGAAAGCTGCCATACCAGCTCTTCCCTCACAACCAGGAATTTGCACTCCATAAACATTGGACATGTTGACGTCCTTGTAACCATTTAATATTTCACCCACCTCATTAGTTGAAACATTCTCTGATTTCCATCTAAAGGTATCACCCACTCTGTCAACAAATTGATAATGGGTTTTACCCAGCGCATATCCCACATCAACTGTCTTGATCAAATCTCCAGTATTAAACCAAGCATCTCCCTCTTCAAAAACATCTCTTAGAATTTTCTTTTCAGTTGCCTGCGCATCGGTGTACCCATTAAAAACAGAATTCGGACCGATCCTAACAATCAATAGGCCTGGATCATGAGTCAAGATTTTTTTACAGAAACCATCATCGCCTTTTAAAATTTCGTCTTCAGCCACATCATACTCAATAAGAGAAACATCGGCGTTTGTCATCCCGATAGTTTTATCCTTATTTAGCAGGTTCATAAACAAAGCGTTACCTTCACTTGCTCCATAAATTTCAACAATTCTATTAACACCGAATCGATTCTTAAAGATATCCCAAACATCTGGTCTAAGCCCATTTCCAACCATAACTTTGAGAGGGTTATTTTGCTCAGCTGGGGTGGGGTCTGTATTAGCTAAATATCTGCAAAGCTCGCCAATGTATACAAGTGCAGTTGTATTATATTTTTGTACTTCATCCCAAAAAGAAGAAGCAGAAAATTTTCTTTTGATGAATGTTGATGCTCCGGCTTGAACAACTGCGCATATACCTAACATCAAGCCAGTTGAATGATATAACGGTAAACTATTATGCATACAGTCTGTTTCGTTGATTCTGTAACCAGCTATTTTAATGTTCACTGAAGCAGCCATCAGTTTTTGATTGGGGCAAATCGCAGCCTTTGGAACGCCCGTTGTTCCTGAGGTAAAGATATAGCAGGCCACATCTTTTATCCTTACTGCATTTGTTTCTTCTAAATTTTCATCATCAGAGAGATCTATTTGAGCTTTTAGATTGATTGCCCAATCTGGCAAAGAGTATTGATCAGTATCTTCAGCCCATAAAAAATCTTCTTGTTTTTTGATGTTAATTTGATTTAAAACATTCTCTAGAGGTTCGGCTCTTTCAGCGCCCACTATGCATTTCACTGCATCAGAAGAATTAATGCAATGAATCAATGGGTCGCCCGTTAAGCTAGTATTAATTAGAACAGCTATTGCGCCAATTTTATTTAAAGCCAACAATGAAATGAGAAAACTTGGGCGATTCTCCATGAATAAAACCACTCTATCTCCATGTTTTACACCAGTTGAAACTAGGTACCTTGCCAAGCTATTAGCTGCTTTGTTTGTATGATCATAGGTCCACATTTCATCTTCAAAATACAAAAAAGGTCTTTCAGGGAATTTCTCAGTTGCAGCCTGAAATATATGGGCTAATGAACCTGGATCTTCAGGGTCTGGAAATTTATAACGCATGACTGGGATTAAATATCTCAGCTCACCTAGTACCCTAAAAAACTCTATTACTTTCTTAAACAATTCTCTTCCCCTAAATATTAAACCTACTTATTAGATCAAAAGCAGTTAATGGATTCTATCAAATAAAAGCATTATTGCTCATAAATAAAAAATTCTCTCAGCCTCACCCTTTCCATACATTGGCGCGACATCAAAATGATTAATGCCATAATCTAGGGCAGCATGGACTGTTTTAATTGCTTCTTCAGATGTTGTTTCGCCCCATACTTGACCAATACCGCCACCGCCAAGTGTAAAAGAGCTAACCTTTTCATAAGGTTTGAAATCCCTAAAGTTCATAGCTAGATTTTCATTTGAATCTTAGCTTCAACCATTTTTAGATATTTCTTTTGAGTTTTTATTTCTTGTAGAATCTTTTCACGATGCTCTTCGAGCATGGCATTTCTCTCTTTAAATTTAGCTTTGCCCTGCTCATAAAGATCTCCATATTCTTTGATTTGCTTTAAAGACATACCGGTTCCCTTTAGGCACTTAATGAAACCAATTCTTTGCAAGTCATCATCACGATATTTTCTTCGACCAGCAGAATCCTTTATCACATTTGGCAGCAAACCTTCTTTTTCATAATAACGAAGAGTGTAAGGAGTTAATTCAACTTCCTCTGAAGCCTGGGCAATAGTATATATACTCATCTTAAGTGCTCCTCTTGATCCATAACATCTGCATCACCAGCACAACTATGTAAATTAAGAAGAAGGCTGCATAAAAGCCTAGTAAAAGAGGATCGGTTAAAGTTGTTATGACAGGATCGCCAACTGGAAGACGTCTCAATCCATCCGTGATAGCTGGAATAGAGTGAAACAAAAAGAGTGAGGTATAGCATAGAGTTTGAAAATATGGCGCTAGCCATCCAAAAAATAATCCCTTTTCATTAACCCTACCAACAATTAATGCAAGCAATGTTAAAACAGCTAACATGTGGCCTACCCCAAACCCACCCTGCTTGTACAATGTGAGCGCAGTAACAGCAGCAACTAAAGTGCAAACTAAAAAGATTTTTGCAGATGTATTTTCAGAATCTATTATTTTATATTTAACTAAAGAATAGAATCCGCTTAACAACGCAAAAATTCCCATAAAAGTATGAAACCAACCATAAAGTGACATCTCTGGCATTTTTTCTCCCACAAAAAATTAAGAGCTAAGTCTAACAGTTAAAGTTAACTCTAAGTCAAGAAAATATAATTTTAGATTAAGTTTAAGGCCTGCTTGTAATTAGCCTTATTGCCTCATAGCTCGGTTTGAGATTGCCATACATCTTTTTATAGACTTTATGATAAAGATCATTATAAATTTCTTTATTGGCATCTATGGGATCAAATCTATCACCTTGATGTGTCATCTTATTAACCGCAGAAGAGAAATCTGGATACAGCCCAGTCCCAACAGCACTTGCAATAGCAGCTCCCAGCGAAGAGGTTTCAAAGGTATGTGGACGAAAGACGGTCATGCCAAAAATATCTGCAGTGATTTGCATTACCTCATCACTTTGAGATCCGCCACCAGAAACAACCAACCGAGAAATGGTTTTCTTACTTCGCTTTTCTAAGAGTTCTTTGCTTTCCCTTAAGGCATAGGTCAGCCCTTCAATCATTGCACGATAAAGATGTGCCCTTGTATGATCTTCGTTAAAGCCAATAATCGCGCCGCGAGTTTCTGGTCCATCGCCATTCGAGGGTGACCAATAAGGCTGAAGAATTAATCCATCAGAGCCAGCAGGAACTTTAGCTAGTAATTCATCAAATAACATCTCTGGCTGAAGGTTTTGATTGGCTGCTAATTGTTCTTCGTGCAGCCCAAACTCTTTTTTAAACCAGCTGACCATCCAGTATCCGCGTTGAACCATCATTTCAATATTAAATGTATTGGGTATGACGCCAGGATATGCTGGATAAAAAGGAATAGCTTCAAGGTATTTATCAGAAGTAACATTAAGGGTAGCTAAGCTTCCATAGCTTAAACTTCCCATTTCATTATCGATGCAGCCAGTTCCCAAAACCTCACAGGCTTTATCTGAGCCGCTAGCAATCAATGGAAGTCCCTGAGGAATACCGGTTTCTTCAGCCGCAGCTTCAGTAATTTCTCCCAGCACTGATCCTGCTGGCATAACATCTGGCAACATTTCTGGACGAATGGGCATAGCGCGCCACTTCCAGTCTTTTTGCTCTGCCCATTTTTGAGTCTTATATTCAAATGGCACGAACCCAACAGTGCTAGCAATGGCATCATTATATTGACCAGTAAGTTTGTAATTATGATAGCCAGATAGAAGTAAGAATTTATGAATCTGCTTCCAAATCTCAGGCTCATTTTGTTCAATCCAATTAGCTTCTGCCTCAGCATGCATTAAATCTACCAATGGCTTAGCTCTAATAAGGCTCATTAGGGCTGATTCTAGTTTCCCTAATTTAGGTTTAGTGTTTACTTGTCGCTGATCTAGCCAACTAATTGCAGGTCGCAAGGGCTGGTTATCCTTTCCCATGGGTACCACTGTTGCACGTTGGGTGGTAACCGAAACAGCTGCAATAGCTTCCTTGGGTATAGATAACTGCGGCCATAGCTCTTGGCAAGCCTGGCATAAGGAATCCCAAAAATAATTTGCATGCTGCTCTGCCCATCCTTTCTGAGTAGAAAAATAAGGCTCAATTTCAACTTTGCTTTTTGCAATAAGCTGGCCTTCTCCATCAAAAACCATGGCTCGCACGCTCTGAGTCCCGTTATCAATACTCAAAAAATACTTTCCGTTTGTCATGCAAGCCTCTTCTTAAACATTGCTAGGAAGACTGTAATACTTAGTCCAAATTGTTTCATAGCGAGTAACTTCTTGTTGCCATCTTTCATCATCCCAATTTTGATTAGATAAAAATAGTTCTTTTAGAGCTGGATAAAGATTTCTGCCGCCATAGGGTAGACACATACCTAAACGAGTTCTTCTTAGTAAAAGATCATCAAGATGCTCCACGGCTTCATATTTTATTGCCCAGCGGCATTCAGCTAGAGAGAACTCTGTTTCATTTAAATTATGGCATTCATCTGGTGAGCTTTCATTTACAAGATCAATCGCCTTATCACCGTATCGACCAAGTAAACGTTGAGCCCAACTAGTATTTTCTGGTGACAGAACCTTGGCAGTAATTGCTGGAGTCAAAAACACCCTATCATCAGAAATATCTTTAGCTGCAGGAAGATTGTCTTTAGCTGCTGCCAGAGTATCCAAAGCAATCAATCGAAAGGTAGTAAGCTTGCCACCGCTAACAGTAATCAATCCATTGTCAGACCAAACAGCATGATCTCGGCGTTCTTTAGAAGGATCTTTACTTTTTTCTGCTCCAATCACAGGACGAACTCCAGCCCAAGTAGATAAAACATCACTGCGATTTAGTGTATTGCTTGGAAATTGACTATTGAAAGCTTTTAATAAGTAATCAACCTCTTGGTCAGAAATACCAGCCTCAATATCTATATCTTCATTATGGTCTATGTCAGTAGTACCAATAACTGTTGTTCCCTCCCATGGGTAAATAAAGACACCTCGCTTATCATCCACATGTAAAAAAGTCATGACATCAGAAATTGGAAATATGGATTTAGCAATAACAATATGACTGCCACGTAACGGCCTGATACGAGTCTCACTATTAACAACATTTCGAAGTCTATCCGCCCATGCACCTGTAGCGTTAATAACTACTGGGGCATTTAAGTGAATCAATTGAGAATGATCGCAATCTTGAATGCTCACTCCAGAAACTTGACCATTTGTTAATAAGAGATCTTCAACTTTTGTATAATTTAGGGCGTAGCCACCATCATCAATACTGTCTTGTAATACGCGAAGAACTAATCTCGAATCATCCACCATGGCATCTGTATAGCAGCTTGCCCCCTGAAGTTTGTTCTCATCTAAACCCTTAAAACGCTCCAATAATTCCTTGTTGTTGCAGTATCTATTATCTTGGGCGCCCGCAAAAAAGTCATAGATGGTTAAAATGATCTTCATAGCAATGCGGCCAGGAAATTTCCCTTTTCTAAAAGTGAAGTAAAAAGAAATAGGATCAACCAATCCTGGAGCTTCTTTTAAGAGCCGCTGTCTTTCTTGAACTGATTCTTTGGTAAGTTTAATATCGCCTGCAGCGAGGTAGCGCAAACCTCCATGAACCATTTTTGATGATCGACTTGAGGTACCCCATGAGAAATCTTGTTGTTCAAGCAATAACGCCTTGTACCCTTGACGTCGCGCTTCGCGAAGAATGCCGGCGCCCGTGATACCACCACCAATAACAATAATATCCCAATCTAAATGCTCGCCATTACGCATTTTAGATAAAAGTTGTTGGCGATTAGTAAATCCTGTCATGACAAATTAATTCTTGTTATCAGGTAGTAACTTTCCTGGATTCATTTGACCTTTTGGATCAAATTGTCCACATAAACTATTTATTGCAGCAATGCCAAGCTCGCCCTTTTCAGCTGTTAAATAATTCTTGTGATCACTGCCTACACCATGCTGGTGACTAATTGTGCCTCCATGAGCAACAATCTGATCAGCTCCAGCTTTTTTTAACTTCATCCATCGTTTCATTCCCTGCTCATAACTTTCACCTATGCGAAACAAGTAGGTGGTGTATATACTCGATCCCTGACCATAGACGTGAGATAAATGAGTATAAGCGTGCACTTGCTCACCCTCATCATCCAAAGCTGTCCGTATTGCTTGCTCTATATTTTCTGCAGCTTTAGAAACTTTTGACCAATCAACGGCTGTCTCCATTGTATCAACAACATAGCCTTCTGCGCCTAGCGGATCTCGAAGATATGGAGCGCGGAATCGACCATGAGCCCAATTCTCTCCAAGACCAGATTCATCTGTAACACCGCCAAGGTCATAACAGTGATCAAGTGCTAATTGATATGCAGCATCACAATGACGCACAGAGCCAGTGACTCCAAATGTCATCATGACTTTACCTTCTCCAATGCCTTTTTTAGACAATGATTCCTCTAAGGCAACCACGCCGTTGCTGTCGCTGCCCGCGCCCATGTATAAAAGACTAGTTGTCTCAAGTGGATTGCTTAATCGCACCATAGACAAAGCAACTCTCTGCTGAATCAATTGCCTCGCAGCACTGATCCCAATTTCCCAAGAAGGAAAAAAGACCACTTGAAATTTTTCTTTCTCTGGCAGGGGCGTGATTCGAACAGTAACTTCAGTAATAATTCCCATGCGGCCCTCTGAACCAAGAATCATCTCACGGACATCGGGGCCAGCTGAAGAGGCTGGAATGGTTGGAATTGTCATGGTGCCATTGAGAGTTTCAATAGTGCCCCCAGCAAACATATTTTCTATGCGCCCGTAATGTAGAGATTGTTGGCCGCTTGATCGACTTGCCACCCATCCACCCAAGGTAGATAGCTCCCAAGATTGGGGAAAGTGACCTAGTGTGTAGCCATGTTTTTTTAGTTGTTCCTCAACAACAGGACCTGGAGTACCAGCCCCAAAGGTGGCTAACTGACTTACAGTATCAATACTCAACATAGAATTCATTTTAGCCATATCTATCGTCAATACCGGCGTATCGCTTTTCTCGGGATTAATATGACCCACCACCGATGTTCCACCACCATAAGGGATAACTATCAAATTATTTTCTTTAGCATGAACTAGAAGTTCACGAACCTGCTCTGATGATTCTGGGAATGCAACGCCATCTGGAAAAGTATCAACATTACCACTATGCATTTCTAACCAATCAGGCAAACTTTGGCCACGCGCATGACGAACCCTTGTTTCAGGATCAGTTTTTATTAACGGATGGTCATCAAGACGAGTATTGGGAACTTTAGCAATCACCTCATTAAGGGTTGCTTGAATAAGTGCGGTACCTGGTCCAACAAGGGCCTCCAATAAAGCGCGAAGACCATCACTGAGCTCCATAGTAAAATCACTATCTTCATTCCCCCAACCATTCCATAAACGCATTGATTTCTCCTAATTAGATTGAGTTAATTACTTTTCAAGTAGCCCATGCCTCTTGGCCCATTCATGGGTTACTTTCATCCCTTCTTCAAATGAAACTTCAGGCTTCCACCCAAGAATCCGCTCAGCTTTTTTGATTGAAAACCAACTCTTTGTTGAAAGTTGTTTTACAGTTGGCGGCGAGGCTTCATTTAGGTTGCCCATTAGATCAGCCATTTTTGATGCAATTGCAGATATCTTCAAAGCCAGTTTTGTGGAAACTAGCATGGGTCCTTTTTTACCAAGCCATTGGTAATGAGGGGTGAAATAGTCTTTGGTAGACATATAACCTTCGCAAGATAAATTAAAAATTTCACCAGCTGCATCTGGATGCCTTGAAGCCATTGCTATACCTCGAACTAAATCATCAATAAAAATGGGTCTAAAAAATCCCTCTCCTTTTTCTGGAAGCATAAACTGGTTTTTTGCAATTGCTTCTAATGGAGCAATAATCCAAGGGCGGCTACCCGGACCATATGCATCTCCTGGACGAATTATCACCACTTCTATATTGTTATTAGCCTGTTCGCTTAGGACAACATGCTCTGAGGCTAATTTTGTCAGCACATAGCTTCCCCCATCTGCATGCACAGGATGAGTTTCATCTAACTCACCCTCTGCAGTATTTCCATAAGCCACGATTGATGAAATATGCACGAAACGTCTTACTTTATGCTCTTTTGCTGCTTGAATTAAATTACGAGTTGCTAAGACATTAACACGCCACATATCAGAATCTTGCATCGCATTAGAAACCAATGCAGCTGTGTGAATAATTACATCGCATTCTTGTAACTGCTGACTGATCGTATCTGGTTGTGATATATCACCTTCAACAATGTCATCAGCATTACCAACAAGATCAACACCTACAACATCTTGACCCTGATTTTGGTAATAACGCATCAATGACCCACCAATGAATCCATTAGCACCGGTTATCAGTATTTTTTTCATGGCTTGTTTGCTCATATGAAAACCTTAGCAAAATAACTCTAACTTTTCAGTCCATATTATTTCTATAAAAGGAACCGAAAATCTTTGCTATTAATGATTTTGAAAAAAGTCGTGTAATAATTGTAGTGAACTTATTAGCAAGACCTGGAACTACAATATCCTTACCAGCAAAACATGCTTTTATACCGATTTCAGCTACATCCTTAGCCGACATCATCATGCTTGATGGAATGCGAAGAGTAGAACCTTGATCAGGGTTATCCATCATTTTTGTTGCTGTATAACCAGGACATAATGCAGTTACCTGAACCCCACTATTTGCAGCGATCATTTCATTGGACAACGCTTGAGAAAAAGATACAACATAAGCTTTTGATGCAGCGTAAACATTCTGATTTGGAATAGCCATCCAGCCTGCTAGTGAAGCCACATTCAATATATGTCCACCGCCATTAGCTGACATATTGTCTGCATATAGGTGAGTCAAAGCGGTAAGGGCCATGATATTGACTTGAATCATTTTTTCTTGGGCTTCAAGGCTAAGTTTAGTAAAAAATCCATTGTGAAGAAGCCCAGCATTATTGATTAAAAAATTTACTTGCAATCCACTATCTTCAACGCGTTGAAATAAATTTTGAGCTGCTTTAGGTTCTGATAAATCAGCTGCCATAACAGTGCAATTAACTCCAAAATCATCACTCAATTTAACTGCCAACTCATCAAGCTTTTCTTTGCGACGCGCAACAAGAATCAAATCATAGCCTCGACCTGCAAGAATCTGAACAAATTCAGCCCCTATTCCATCGGAAGCACCGGTAACCAAAGCAACCTTATCTGTAGAAGTACTCATTGAGTATTTATTTTAACTTGACTTTAACCAAATGGGTGAAGACCAAGCTCTCTCTTGAATTGTTGCAGGTATATCTGATCTGGGCTTTTCACCAACTCTAACAGCATCCCATGTTGACCATCTGCAGACTGGATTTTCAAGTACTCTAGAATAATAAAAGGCATTCTGGCCATTTTGAAATTCAGGATCTTGCCATAAAACTTTCATTTCTCTTGATCCAGAGTCTGCGCTAATTGAACAATCACTTAAATCAACCCAAGCATCATTGTCAGGACAACGATTGGTCGAAGGATCAACGCTTAATCCATTAGAACATGCTACATCATAAACTTTTTCTTTATGCTCTCCACCTTCTAACCATCCTTTGATAATTTGAGTTCTCTGTAATGGAGCTCCCTCGGGATCAGAGATCGCCCAAACTAAAAACGTTGGATTTTTGTTTGACTCAGTATTGAGCGTTCCTCCCATCGGAATGCTGTTGGCATATGCATCTTGAATAAGAGTTAAGTCATCTAGTTGAGAATTCTCTAAATCATAGCCTGCAAAAAACCTTACTTTCATTCTGGGTCCACTTGTAGCAAATGTTTCTTTGCGGCGAAAAGCATCATAAATAGCTTCTCGTGTATTTTCTTCAGCCCAAACGCCTGCAAGACCAGATGCTGCAAAATGAATTAAACGCTCACTTGCAGAAAAATAATTTTTACCATCAACTTCCTTAAGAATATTGGGTCGCAACGCTTTTAAAAATGTTCCATAGAATCTTTTAAATGGAATAGAGCCTCTCAACTCAGCCGTAGCATCAAGAATGCCTACTTTTGAGAAAAATACTTCCTCACTATCTGATGGTCCTGCAACATGCGTGTCACTAGAACCTATTAATCCAAATTTATATGGATTGCTTAAACCTTTCTCTGCAAGACTTAAGCCTCTTAGATAAGCATCTCGAACATAGCTACCTTTTAAATTACTGATAAGTTTTTCTTCCTCCATTCCAGTTTTTGACTCAAAAGCTGCCCACTCATCATTTTTAGACAGCAATGGATGGGTTTCTGAAGTACCTTTGACTTGAGTTATTTCAACCAAAGGCTCATTGAGAGCTCGTTTCTTTGTGTACTCTTCATCAATGGGCCCACCATTATAGTCAGCGAGAGCAAAGGCAGCTCCTCCAGAAATGTTTGTATTATGAGGAATAGCAAGACTCTCAACTCCTTTGGATCTCATTAAATTCATCCAATCCCATAGCTCTTCAGGATCTTGACTATCAGCCCTGGTAAAAATTTTATCTGGGAGGTCATTTGTATCTTTAAATATGACATTTCGATGAAGATATCTTTCATAAAGATCAAAGCTGGAAGTATATTCGTAAGCAGCAAAAGTAGTGAAAGTGCCTGGAGCATAGGCTTCATCAGCAGCTTTAATAGTTTCACGCCATACTGATTTACCGACCTCCTCTATGATAGAGCCATCTATAATTCCATCATCAAGACCTTTTCTGACTGCATCGCCAAAAGGTCTAAAGAGGCCACTCCTTTTAATGAGAGAAAAGAGTCCATCATTTACTGATTCATTTAAATTATGAAGGGGCTTAGTAAGCTCATACTTTGAAAATTCAGAGGTTGTATCAGCAGCCTCCTTCATCAATCCCATAAAGACACCGTGGTCAGTAACTGCGTAAAAATCCAATGGTCTGCTAAGTTGGATTAGGAATCCGCTTGGGTGGAGTATTGCATGTCCCTGTGCATACTTATATGCATCAGCAGGAGTTGTAATGGTACCGAAAGTATATGCATCAAATGAATTTGCTGTATGAACATGTAGGTCGCCAAAATATGCATTTTTATTTGGGTTAGGCAATGGCCGAGGTTGAATTTCAACTTGCAGTAATGGTTTATCATGCAAAGATACCTCTAAATTTGTTGATTTATTATCATCTGAGCAAGATGCGATAATCAACACAAGCACTACTAAAAATTCATTTTTAATTTTCATAACGATCCACCTAAACGTTTAAATATCTCTTCCTTTAAAAGCCACATCCTATCTTGCCCCCAAACATAAAATGGATTGCCTCCATCTTGGTCAGAAATCTTAAAGCTTGGAACTCCCCAACAATTTCCAGCATACATGTCTTCAACATTATCATTAAGAATTTTTTTCCATCGTTTGGTATTTAAATCTTTTGTTATTATCTGCCAATCAAGCCCAAGATCAGTTACTACTTTTTCTAAAAAACTCTCATCACCTATATTTATTCCATCCTGAAATGATGCATTTAATAATGTCTCTATGTACTCAAAACCTTTACCTGCCTCATCAATAGCTGGAAACAATGAGTAAGATTTGCGTGCTGGTTTCCCGATAGGCGAATAAATGGATTTTATTTCATGGCCATGTCTTCTGCCCTCTCGGGCAGCATCAGAGATAATATATTTTGCCTTGAAGCCTGGAATAGTCATCATACGCATGAGCATGGGCAATACAGGCTTGGTAATAAGATTAATTGGGTAATCTTCTCGCATTTGTCTAACTCTTTTGGTGCTTACAAAAGTGTATGGGCTGTTTAGAGATGGGTAGTAATATAAATTCACTTTTTTGTCTGATGTAAATTTTGAAGGAGCTTCTAATTTTAAGGAGCAAATGTTTTGTATTTGATGGGCTTTCTTTGCTCCTAATTCAGCAAGTCTTTCCTCTAAATATGGTAAACGATCTACTCCCCAATAAAGCTCTTTCTCATAATAAAATGCTGATCCAAAATAGTAACCCTTGGCATCTCTAATTTTATTGCCTTGGATTAAGTTTTCCTTAACCTCAGCTCTAGTTGCAAAATAAGTTGAGGATAATTTATCTAAAGTGCCGATATCTCCTTCCCACAAAGCAGAACTAACTTTATTCGCTATTTCAATAAGATCATCTGATTTGACTGCAGTTAAAATTGAGTTTGCTTTTTCTACTAACTCTTTTGCAGGATACTCATGAGCCTGAAAATCAATGTTATAAAAAGGTGCAATGCGATTTACATCTTGTAAACAATAAATGTTGTATAAAGAAGGCTCATGAACTGTTTCAAGATTCTCTTCACCGACTAGAATGAGCTTAAGAGTAATTTCATAGGAAGATATTAATTTCTCAACACATTGCATGGTTAGATGAGAATAAGGATCATCTACTTTATGAAAATATAAAACTTCATGAGGTCTATTCGCAGCTTGTCTTTCAGATTCTGTTAGCTCTCTAATTTGTTGAAATTTTTCATAACTAGAAAAAGAATTCATTATATGATTTCTAGTCTTATAGCTTATCGTCCTTCTGGACATAAAATTTCTAAAAGCTTTTATCATTTTAATATTCTTAATGACTAATCTAGATCACTTGCATCATGACGTTCAATAATGGCATTGTCTTCAGAGCTCGGCGCCCTGTTTACCCTTGAGCCGCTTTTGTAAGCAGGT